>JAQYTG010000001.1 GCA_028724905.1 Actinomycetaceae bacterium
TGTTCCGTCGTGGTGGAAGTCGGTCCAGTTCACGCCGGTGCCCCAGCGTTCGATTTCGGTTTGTGCTCTAGCTCGGTGGTTGGCTGTCTCGAACAGGTCAATGATCTGTTGGTCGGTGATTGTGGTCTCGAGGATGTGTGCGGGGCTGGCAGGGGTCTCGGTGTGCTGGTAGCAAACGAGCGGTAATCCGATCAGGGTGCTTTCTCGGGAATTAGGGATATCTCCTGACACGTTATCTGAATGGATGTGATACTAAAGCTCTTCGCGAGTTAGATGTGTCTGAGCGTAAGTGGCTTCATCGCCATCAGTACTCAGTACTCACAACACCTTCGACTGTGGGACATCACTCAGGGAGCACTACACCCGCGAATAGATACGTATCTGCGAAGCCTTCCACCGAACCGCCAAAACCTACAGCAGACAGGACTAGATTTATTTGTGTTAGGCTCTGGCAAGTTGGGAAACACGTTGTGCAGAGATCCCCATCAGCGTGCCGATATCACGCATAGGTAGCTGAGTGTCACGCAACATACGCACAGCAGCACGTGATGCTTGCGCGGCAGCCTCGTCAGCTTCACGCGCACGCATCGCCGCCTCTTTATAGGCATTGACGGCATCCATGTATTGCGGCATATCAATAACGAAAGAAACACTAAACGAATCTTCCGGCTCTCCACTCATCAGAGCAGCTGCATCTTTCACCATGCTTTCGAGCTGATCAAGACGTTTAGCCTGAGTACCATATTCGCGCCCGTTGAGTGTAAATTCAGCGATCCACCACGAGCCGTCACGGATTGCTGTGGCATTAATGCGTGTTGTCATTTGCTTGCCCTCCTGATGATTGCTTGCGCAAGATGTTCGCGTATCTCATTGTGCCTCGGGATTGGCTCAGCCCAACAGCCAATCGTAGCTTTGGTGTGGTTCCCACCCTCAGTAAGTACAAGAGTCTCACCTTTTGCCTTAGCTATCTGGTTGAGCTTTTTGATGAGATCTCGCCGCTTCATATACATAGTATACAGTTCTTTACTGAATAAGTTAATACCTATAGACGATTATTTTGGGCGTGGCGCCCACAACCACCAACACCAATAACCCCACCAACATGGGACAAATAAGAAAGAGGAAACTTCACACACAAGGATAATGTGCCAAACCGGAAATAATATCAATATCCCAGGCGGAATGATCTGTGTCGGATCAACGGTGTCCAGATAGTCAATAGCCTGTGGCGGGCGTCAGAGAAGCGACGAACTTGCGTATGTCCATGCTCGCCCATTTCCAGTCTCCAGCCGCGAGGCGATATCGTTGATCGCCCTCCACTGCATACACGATCGATCATCATCCAAACGGTCAGTGACCATCCGCACCACACGATCCTTAAACTCCTGCGAATACCTCTTCACCATGCCCCCATCCTCTCAAAACCGGTAGGAACAAAATCCAGGACGTTTCATGCTATTCTTGAGTTTCCATTGATAATTCAATGGTGGGTCTGAATCCCCTATGCTCCACCGAGGAGTCCGACGGCATACAGAGCGTTCGGGCTTGTGAACCTGTGACGACAACGAAATCGCGTACACTTTCTGTTTCTCGTGGAGCGCAGTACAAGCTTCAAACAGCGTGGAACGCGCAGCATCCAGATTTCGATACAACCAAATTCTCCCACCCACTCAAACGGAAGAAACTTGGGGCATCGATCCCCTAGCACAGCGCATGAGAGATGCCTATGCAGGGGAAACTGTGCTGGAGTACGCCCCACTCAGATGCTCACTGCAGCATACCTTGCGAGCACTCACAGCGCTGAAGAACTCAACGACTTTATTGACGCCGTCAATCCCCCCCCCTGGCCGCTTGCGCCAGTTTTTCTCTTATGATCCAGGGGATGGCAATAAACTGATCGCAAAGAAACGGGGCTTAACGGAAAGCTCCGTACGAACGTACGCTTCCCATATCTTGTTTCAAACAGGAATGAGCAGCCGCGGCGAACTAGCCATTACCGCTATCAAAGCGGGTATTTTCGAGTAACGAGGTTATCACCTACCGATACATCTCCTACCGATGCGCCGCCCACGAAAGCCCACTTATCCGTTCGGCAGAGCGAGCTGCCCACCGTACCAAGCACGCTAATGATCTGTGGGCTACGCGTTAGTCTCGTGCTACGCGCTTGGCCGTCCACGGAAGCCAGAAAGGCCTGCCCATATCGTGCGTGATGCCCACGATAGTGAGTGTGCGCACGATAAAGGTGTCGATCAAGATCCCTAGCGCCACGATCACTGCCAGCTGGAACATAAACAGCAACGGCACCACCACCAGCGCAGCGAACGTAGCAGCGAGCACGATTCCTGCTGACGTAATCACCCCGCCGGTGAGGGCGGCAGCGCGCTGGATCCCTTCACGAGTGCCGTGTTTCAGCGATTCTTCGCGTGCCCGAGACAGCAAGAAGATCGTGTAATCTACCCCGAGCGCCACTAAGAACACGAACGCATAGATAGGGATTGACGCATCAGCTCCAGGCTGCTTGAGAATCTCGAAAAACACAACATCCGAGATCCCCATTGCGGCGGCAAAACTCACGATATTCACCGCCAGCACGATCATAGGCGCCACCAGCGCACGCAGCAGGAGAATCAGCAGTAGGGCAATCACAGCCAGCACAGCGGGGAAAATCTTTTTGAAGTCGTTCGCAGCGGTGGTTTGCGTATCGAGCGTTTCAGCGGCAGGCCCACCGACAAGAGCCTCAGCGTCTGCTCCATGGGCGATCGTGCGGATCTCTGATACGACGTCACCTGCTGCTTTATCTTCGTTCGGCATAGTGGTGGTGACGTTGAGCAGCACCTTGCCGTCAATTACTTTCGGCCCAGCCTGGGCGGCTTGTATCATGGCTGCTACTTCGGCAGGAATACCAGCAGAGGGCGCATCGCCTGATTCTCCAGCAGCTCCGCCAGCTATGGCGGCTGGCGGCATTCCTCCCTCGCCCGTGCTTTCCATCGCGCCCTGCGGCATTCCTTGCACAGCATCAGCAGGCAGATCCTGCGGCTTTTGGGCGTCACTTCCAGGCGCTCCTCCCACACCAGCAGGCATACCAGAGGTGGGTGCATCAGTAGCGAATACGCTAGAGGCCACGCCCTCAAGAGCATCAATTTTTTCTTTCACAGCCGCCGCTTCGGTCTCAGCTATCACCAGGGTGGTAGGCTGAGAAGATCCCGCGTCGAACTTCTCTTGCAAGACCTCAAATCCGGCCACCGCCTCAGGGTTTGAGGTGAACTGCTCAGTGGTAGACGTGCCGGAAGTGGGGAAGCTGAAGTAGAAAATAGAACAGATGCCGAGGAGCACGAGCGTGCCCACCCACACTGGGCGATCATGTTTCGTCACAAACTGCGCTACTCGATTCCACAGACCGTGGCTCTTCTCGATGGCCTCTTCTTCAGTGTCGTAATGCTTAAGTTTTGCTGGCCAGAAAAGTATCTTGGCGTGTTTACCTGGCAGCATCAATATCCCTGGCAGCAGGGTGAGCGCTGCAAGCATAGCGAAGAAAATCCCTAGCGCCGCGATCGGGCCAAGCGAAGCCGTCGAGGAAAGATCCGAGAGCATGAGCGTAAGCAATCCGGCCATCACCGTGCCCGCCGAAGCAGCAATGGGCTCCCATGACCCTTTGAGCGCAGCCGCCATCGCCGCAATCGGCGTGCTCTTCACCATCATCTCTTCGCGATAACGGGCAATCATCAGCAAACAGTAATCCGTGGTAGCTCCTACCACGAGAATGGCCAAAATCCCTTGGGTCTGCCCGTTCAGGCTCAGCCAGTCGGCCTTGGCCAACTGGAAGACGATAAACACTGCCGCACACAGCGCCGCCATAGCAGTGGCCAGCACGGCTAATGGCATCAAAATCGAGCGGTACACCACCACGAGAATCACGAACACCAGCCCCAGAGCTACCAAGAGCAGCGTCAAATCAATTCCAGTGAAAGCTCCCCCCAGGTCAGCGGCGAGCCCCACGGGACCACTCACTTGCACTACTAACCCGACTCCAGCCGGACCAGCATTGCTAATAGTGGTGCGCATCGCCTCTACGGCACTATTCATACGTTTGACGTCATTGGCATCAAGATCACCGAGCTTTTGAGCATCTAAACTCAATGGTAGGAGTGCAGCATCTCCCACCTCGCTGGGGATTACAGGGATGATCTCTTGAGAGGAGAGCAGCTCAGAGATTTTTAGATCGCCTGGAATCTGGCTTTGGGGAAGATTTTGAGCCACTTCTTTTGCCCAATTCAGTTGCTCCTCAGTGAGCGCCTCGCCATCTTGAGAGGAGATCACAATGAGCGCTGGAATCACTGCCGAATCATTGAACTGGCTCGCCGCTTCTTTAGCCAGCGTGGATTCAGCCGTCTTCGGAAGAAATATCGCCTGATCGTTTTCAGATACAGTGCTGATCTTGCCCTGCGCCATGCCCCCAAAAGCCAGGGCTGCCAGCCACAGAAGCAATAGCACTATGCGCAGCGGTACCGCTTTGCGGGAAGCCAAAAACCCCATCGCTTGATTAACGAAGTTTTCTTTTTTGTGCTTATTGCCAGAGAGACGTGTATCCACAGAAGCGTTTTTGTTTTCAGAAGCTTTTTTGGCGCCATTCTGGGCGACTTCTTCGTGACTTACAGGCATCTTGGGACTCATGTCCCACAGTCTAACATCGTTGAGCTAAGAAAACGCGCCATACCTGTGTAGTAAATCCTGCCGTGAAGCCGTGAAGCACACGTTTTGCTGTAGAGCGCAGGTCAGTAAAGTGCCGTCAGCTAGCACACATTTAACCTCCACCAGAAATAACCCCAGGAAGCCGCTCGTTTTAAGCTGCGTATCGGATCTGCACATAATTTTGACTTGAGAAGAAAGCCCATCATGACAGCACTGCTATCAGCATCCCCATTGATGACGATTTTCCTCGTCGTAGCCCTTGGAGCAATTCTCGGAGCAATACCTTTCGGACCGTTAAGATTCGGCGCTGCCGGAGCGCTTTTCGTGGGGCTTGTCGCAGGATTTTTTGCGCCAGATTTAGGTGGGCAGATGGCCCTCGTTCAACAAATCGGCTTGGCACTTTTCGTTTACACCGTAGGACTCACTGCAGGTCAAAGCTTTTTCAAAGACCTCAAAAGCCAGCGCTCTATTATGCTCGCCTCCCTTGGCGCCCTCGCCCTCGCAGCTGCCGTAGCCGTCGGAGGGGCACTACTTCTGAAAATGCCTATCGACCTTACCTCCGGAGTTTACGCTGGTGCCCTCACTACCACTCCTGCCCTCGCAGCTGCCAGTTCCATCACCGGCACAGCTGCCCCTGCCGTGGGATACTCTCTGAGCTATCCCACTGGCGTCATCGTGGGAATCCTGATCGTAGCTATGATCGTGAATAGACCGTGGCCAGGTAGGCACGATACCCCCTCTTTAGCTGGACAGCAGTTAAAAGCTGTGACGGCATTCGTCACCCGCGACGTCATGACCCGCTCCATTCCAGGGTGGCTCGATCAACGGATCAAAATGAGTTACATTCGTTCCGGTAACGTCACTCGCGTGATCGCCCCAGGCGAAATGCTGCACGCGAACGATCAAGTGGTTGTGGTGGGGCTGCCCGATGACGTCAATGCTGCCGTGGGTGAAATCGGCTACGCCTTGCCCGAACATCTGGCCGACGACCGCTCCAGCGTAGATTTTCGTCAGTTTCTAGCATCACGCCCAGAAATAGCAGGCAAAACAATTGCCGAACTGAATCTCGCAGCTCGCTATGGCGCCGTCGTCACCCGCATCACCCGTGGCGATCTGGAGGTACTCGCGGCTGACGACGCTCACGTAGAGCTCGGAGATCGCCTGTGGGTAGCCTACCCACGCGACGAATCCCACCGACTTGCAGAATTTTTCGGCAACTCACACAACAGAGTGGCAGAAGTGGACGCCATTGGCCTTGGGCTCGGGATTGTGGCAGGTGTACTGCTCGGCATGGTGGAGTTTTCGCTGCCTGGCGGCGCTACGTTTGCTCTCGGCTCTGCTGCCGGCCCGTTGGTAGTGGGCATGATACTGGGATATTTGCAGCGCACCGGCCCACTCGTGTGGCAGCTTCCCCAAGGGGCTAACCTCACCGTACGGCAAATGGGGCTGCTGCTTTTCTTGGCATCGGTTGGCATCGCCTCAGGACCAGCCTTCGCACAGACTGCATTCACCGCCACCGGCATCCGTTCTATAGGTTTAGGGGTGGCCGTGGCAGCCGTGGCAATGGGAGCGATGGCTCTCGCCGGACGATTGCTTGGGATGTCTGCCAGGCGCACGGCCGGCACTATGGCTGGCATTCTCGGGCAGCCGGCGCTCCTCGCTTTTGCACAGTCAAAAGCGACCGATGAGCGCATCGAATCTGGCTATGCAACGATCTTTGCTCTGGGAATAGTGGTAAAAATTCTGATTGTCTCGATCATTTTGATGTTTTAAGCCACGAGTTTTAAGCCGCGAGTTGCCGAAACTCTCCTTTTAGCAGTTAAGCTCTCGCTGCCGCCCTTTGCCCGCTAAGTTCTCGCTGCCGCCCTTTGCCCGCGCTTCGTTCACTAACGGTCGGCCGCCGCGGTTTCAGCACAACCGGTTGCCTGCCAGACGGGTTGATATTATCAACCCCAGATTGGCATCCACCCAGATTGCTTCCACCCGATTGCTATCTACCCAGATTCCTCATCCATCTCAAACTTAATCGTGACGTGGCGTAGATCCCCAGATTGGCATCCACCCAGATTGCTTCCACCCCATCTGCCCGCTGCTATCAACTGGCATGAATTCCCAACCTGCCAAAACCAGCGTATTCGCGGATATTCCAATCATTTTTGCGCAAAAACCGATATGATGAAAGTTATGGATACTTCTTCTTTCATCTGCGGAATTGACGTCGGCGGCACAAGTATCAAAGCAATCGTGGCCGACAGCGCCGGCAATGTACATAGCACCTGGAATGCCCCCACTCCGCGCGGCGGAGCAGCTGTGGTACGTGCCATCACTGAGCTTGTCGATACGGTACGCACAGAAACCGCTGTGCCTTTGCACAGTCGCATCTGCGTGGATGTGCCTGGCATCGTGGATGAGAAATCCGGAACGGCAGTGCTCGCCGTCAATGTGGGCTGGGAAAACTATCCCATGCGAGATCAGCTCACCGAATCTTTACAAATGCCAACGTACGTGATGCAAGATGCCCGCGCAGGCGCATACGGCGAAGCCCGCTTTGGCGCCGCACCAGCCACTTGTATCTATCTGCCAATTGGCACCGGAATAGCCAGCGCCATCCTCATTGACGGCGAGATCTTCTCCCCTCATCTGTGGACTGGCGAAGTGGGGCAAGTGCCCACCCCTGATCCCGATCATCCTGGCGAGCGGGTAGCTCTAGAGAAAATCTGCAGCGCTCGGGCTTTCGCCGCCCGTTTTGAGGAGATAAAACCACAGTTCCTCCCCGCCGGAGCAGGGGCAAACGAAGTATTTCGGCTGCGCGAATCAGGCGGCGAGGGAAGCGAAGAAGCCAGGTATGTGATTGAGAGCGGGCTTGCCGCCCTCGCTGATGCTATCGCCGGATGGAGCGCCCTCGTTGGCCCTATCCCCGTAGTGATTGGCGGAGGCTTGGGCAAAGAGGGTGCTCCACTCGTCGCCGAACTCACTGCTTTACTGGCCGAGCGCTGCTACACGCCATCTCCCATCCTCACGGCCTCGCGTGGCTCTCTGAGCCAGGCACTTGGTACAGTAGCTGTGGCACTCGATAAAGACTTCTAACATTTTCTCTCTAACATCCTCCGGATGTAACAGTACTTTCCCCACCTAAAACAAAGAATCGCAGGCTTTTATGATCGTTACTATCACACCGAACCCAGCGCTTGACGTCACTTATCACGTTCCTTCGCTCACCCCTGGCGGGGAGCACCGAGTACAGCATATGTATGTGCGTCCAGGGGGTAAGGGAATCAACACCGCAAAGGTACTCACCCAACTTGGAGAGCAAGCTGTAGCCACTGGTTTTTCCGGTGGGGCAAACGGGGAAGACATGATTCAGCTCCTCGATCAGGATCGTGTACCGCATTCTTTTGTGCAAGCGATGCACCCCACCCGTCGCACTGTCTCAATTATCGACCCTGTAAACGGAGCCACCCTCTTCAACGAGCCTGGCAAAGAGCGCACCCCACACGAATGGAACGAGCTTATCGAGCTACTCAAGGATATGGAGACCCCAGATCTCTTTACAGTCAATGGCTCTTTCCCACCAGGCACCTCAGAAGAGACGGTGCGCCATCTTTATCGGGAGCTACTTGCCACCGGAACCACAGTGCTGGTAGACACCTCTCACGATCCGCTGCGCTGGGCTATTGAAGAGGGGGTGCATGCCGTCAAACCCAATCAACACGAGCTCGCTGATTTAGTAGGATCCGACACTGAAGATGTGCGTACATCTATCACTCGTCTGCTCGAACACGTGCACTTCGTGGTAGCGTCCCGAGGATCTCAAGGCATGATTGCTCAAGTGCGCGGTGGAGAAGCCGTGGAAGTCCCAGCAGCGAAATTCGTAGTGGGCAATCCCACGGGTGCTGGTGATTCGGTAGTGGCTTCGTTGGCACGCTCCATCGTCCGAGATGGGCTTGACGCCGCTCACCAACCGGATGTGCTGCGCGCCTGGGTAGCCGATGCCATCGCTCTCTCCGCAGCCACGGTGGCCGCACCAGTAGCTGGCGAGTTCGACGAAGCCACCTACCGAGAATTGCTCAGCGAAGAAGCACAATGAGTGACGAGACAAGCCAAGGCAAACATCGGGCAAGGCAAAACATCAGCCAAGGCAAACATCGGACGAGCACCATTAGGCAGGAGCACCGGCGAGCACAGAAGCAGTGGACGTAGAAGCACCAGACGCAGAGCCAGCAGGCACAGTGCAATAGAACACCAGAGCTGGAAAAGCTCACTAGCCGCCATACTGGCCTCCATACAAGGAGATAAGCCTGCTCGCACACGTTAAATAAGCCGCGCGTTAAATAAGCCGGTGGGGATGATGTCCATACGCCATCCCCACCGGCTTATTCTCCCGTCACTGTATCTATTGCGCTACATCTGCGCTGACGGTCTGTGCCAACGCCATCTGACGTCACTGCAGTGAATAGAGCCTGAGCAGCCGTTCTGCCTCAGTTTGCACTACAGCAGTACCTGGCCCCATATATTTGCGCGGATCGACGATGCGCTCATCGCCGGCAAGTACGTTACGCACTTTTCCAGTGAAGACCACATTCAAGTGTGTGGAGACGTTGATTTTCGTCATACCAGCTTTGATGGCAGCCACCATACCCTCATCCGGCACCCCTGATGAGCCATGCAACACCAGCGGCACTGGCACAGCAGCTTTAATGCGGGCAATCAAATCATTATCGAGCACCGCCTCACGGGTAGCCATTGCGTGCGAGGATCCCACGGCCACGGCAAGTAAATCAACCCCCGTATCCGCCACGAACTGTGCCGCATCATCTGGATCTGTACGCGCAGTGGCACTGTGGACGCCATCTTTACCGCCTACCTCACCAAGCTCCGCCTCGACGCTCACGCCTTTGCTATGTGCATAGGCAGAAATCTCTGCCGTGCTCGCACGGTTGTCGGCATCAGGCAGTTTCGAGCCGTCATACATGATCGACGAAAATCCCATATCCACTGCTTCACGGCACAGATCAACGCTCTCTGCATGATCCAGGTGCACGCACACTGGCGCCTGTGAGGCTGCAGCCAGTTCCAGCAACGCCGAGCCCAGCGGACGCAACTGTCCGCCGTGATATTTGACGGCATTCTGGCTCAGCTGCAAGATCACCGGCAGCCCAGTTGCCTCAGCGGCGCGCACAAAAGCTTCGCCATGCTCAAGCAGCACAACGTTGAAAGCTCCCAACCCAACACCACGAGCAGCGGCGTCACGGGCGAGTTCGGCAGAGGTCACTAGCATATATTTTCTCCTTATGCAGATCCGTTACGTACATCCGCTGGGGAGCCAGAACCGCAGCTATGCGGCGTACCATCTGGCGCAGCTTCAGCGTAACGGCACGTCTCTCAGTGCTGTCCTTCTTCGAGAATCACCGAACGGGTGAGATGCCGCGGCGTATCTGGATTCAAGCCACGCGCTAAAGCACGAGCGAGCGCCACTCGTTGTGCGAGCACTAGATGAGCCATCGGATCGCCGTCAAACGTACACAGCTCCCCACCAAAGCTCTCTACCTGAGCAGCCATACCCTCTGGCACCTGCCCGAAGACCCACACGAGACGGCCAGGCTCAGTAATGGCCATCGGGCCGTGGCGATATTCCATAGCGGGGTAGGATTCCGTCCAGCTCTGTGAGGCTTCGCGGCACTTGAGGCCTGCTTCGTTTGCCAAGCCAATCGTCCAGCCAGTGCCCAGGAACGTAATCTCAGTGGCATCCACCCACCGCTGCGGGATATCAGCTGCAATGACGCTGCGGCAATCGTCCACAGCAGCAGTAAGGTCTTCTCCCAGCGAGGCACGGAAGAAAGCTAAAGCGCTCGTCGCGAAACGGGTTTGCACCACGGATTTTTCATCAGCAAAATCAAGGATCACTTCATGATCCGTAAACGGCGTAGCTGGCCCTGGGCTCACCGCCGTCACCAGAACATTTGGCGTGCCTTTTTGATGCAGTTTTTCCAGTACATCCACAATCTCAGTGGTGGTGCCAGAGCGAGATAGGCAAATCACCCGATCATAAGGGCGATCAATCGGAAATTCGGTGGCCGTGAATGCATCTGATATGCCTTTGCCGGCCACTTCACGGGCACGGCAATACGCCTGTGCCATAAACCACGATGTTCCGCAGCCAATCACGGCAACTTTTTCGCCGTCACGCGGCATCACATCTGCCGCTTGATCGCCCATCTGTGCAGCGCGCACCCACAGATCCGGCTGCGAATTAATCTCTTGCTCAGTTAGGCTCATATCCGCCATAACATACTCCTTTTGATTGTTTTTGATTACTCAACGCCATTATATCGCAGAAACGATCAATAAGGCGGGCTTTTGGGTGGCATTTATGTGAGAATGACTTAACCAAGAACGACTTAGGCGAGAATGACGCTGACGCCCCGCCGTTCGATAGCAGCGATATCTGCTGGCGCAATGTTGGCATCAGTAATGAGTGCCGAAATGCTATCCCAGCCGGCAATTTTCGCAAAGGCTGTGGTTCTCACTTTTGAGGAATCTGCCACCACGTAGGTCTGTCGCGCCATGTGTACCAGTGCCTGGTTTACTGCAGCCTCATCTTCGTCTTCAGTGTAGATGCCCAATTCCACGTCTATTCCGGTGACGCCGAGGAACAATTTATCCACGGATATATGCGGCAAAATCAGTGCAGCCAGCGGCCCCACCAGCTCATACGAACGCGCCCGCACCACGCCGCCGCTGACCACCACCCGCACCTGCGGTCTGATAGCTAGATCGTTGGCGATATTGACGGCATTCGTCACCACGGTGATCACATCGTTGGCAAAGGCAAAATCCGAAGCCATCACAGCTCCAATTTCTGCACTAATCTCAGTCGTCGTCGTCCCTCCGTTGAGGGCTACCACATCTCCTGGGTTGATGAGCCTCACGGCTTTGCGAGCCACCCGCGTCTTCGCGTCACTAAAGCGCACCATCCGGAAACGCATGGGGATTTCTCCGCTCGTAGGATTGGCCATCACTCCCCCACGGGTGCGGCTTACGAGCTGCTGATTAGCGAGAAAATCCAGATCACGGCGCGCAGTAGCAGGCGAAACTCCGAGCAGCTGCACGATTTCATCAACACGAAGAGTCTTGCGTTTCATCACTAGATCCAGCAGCGCTGCGAGTCGTTCTTGACGGTTCACCCGCTCCCCTTTCCGCGCATATACGCACATCTGCTCACATTCATATACGTTCACAGACTCCCGCGCACGCGCCTCACCAGAATGTTCGGTCTCTGCCTTCATCATAGTCAGAGACAGCCGCGCGTCTTCATAGCACACCCAAAAGCGAAGCCACAGCGCCTCCACAGTACGTTCAAAAGCGAAGCCACAGACTGACAGATGAGTGCAGCTAATAATTGCAGATGCGCGATGGACACCAACCGCTCAGTACGCCCACTTTTCTCTCGACGATCCCCTACTCTCCCAAGCCCCTACCGCAGCTTCATCTGCTGTGCCCTGAGCATCCTACGGCTTGCACGGCCTCCTCTTCCTGCCTCAGCCGGTGACGACATGATTCATCAGTCAGTTATGACGCTCACGCCAGCCGCTGCTAACGCCTGCCGGTCAGAACTGGAGATATCAGAATCGGTGATCACACCCGAGACCTGCTCAAGGGCGCAGATTTTGGCGAAAGCCCCCACTCCAATTTTCGACGAATCCACCACCACATAGGCTTTTCGAGCCACGGCCACCAGAGCGCGGTTGGCGGCCGCCTCGCTCTCATTGTCTGTAAAAACGCCGTCCGGCACCGAAACCCCTACCGCGCCGAGGAATGCAATATCCACATTGATGTGCGGATAGATCAACGAGGCCAACGGCCCCACTAGCTCATACGAGCGCGCCCGCGCCACACCGCCGGTCACGACTACTCGTATTTGTGGGCGCACGATCAGATCGTTGGCGATATTGACGGCATTCGTCACCACCGTCACCGGGCGGCGCCCGAAAGAATAATCCGCCGCAACCCGCTGCCCGAGTTCCACCCCAATCGCCGTAGTGGTAGTGCCGCCGTTGAGCGCCACCACATTTCCAGGATGCACCAAATCCACTGCAAGCCGCGCAATGGCCGACTTTTGGTCGTTGTTGCGCACAGTGCGAAAGCGCATCGGCATTTCGCCACTCGTAGGATTCGTCATCACACCGCCACGGGTGCGAGTCACGAGCTGTTGAGTGGCCAAATAATCTAAATCACGGCGTGCCGTAGCTGGGGATATGTGGAGCTCGCGTACGATATCTTCCACGCGAAGCATCTTGTGCTCCACCACTAAGTCGAGGAGCTTCGTCAAGCGCTCTTGTCTGTTCATTGCTCAACCTCGTGAGCGCATGACCCGCCAGCACTTCGATATGCCGACGCACCATGTAGCTACATCATGCCCGTTTACTGACTGCCGATTCGTTTCTCACGCTTCGGATCTCTCTATGCTGAATTCTATACGAATACCGCCCTAATGAGGAGCACAGTGAGGAACACACTAGCCCCGATAGCGGTAAGAAGCACCACGAGGACGAGCGTCTACGGCGTCACCGCAGCCACTTAACTACTGCGGTGACGCCGTTGTGCTCAACGGCACTCTTCCGCCCGCCCTCAGCTACTTTCCCTGTTCGACGCCATTATCCATCGCGTCGAACTGCCCAGCATTGCTCTTACTCAATCACAAACCAGCGGATCTCGTTGGCTGCTAGATCGAGGTCGAAACTGGTGCCATCGCCACGATAGACCGTGGTGCTGACTGGCTCGTAGGTGTTGTTGACCACGCAGTATTTACCGTTGGCCACATACGCGTGCACATCCACGTCCACATTCGTGGAGAACCATTCGTGCAACATCTGCTCCGAATGAGCAGCCCACAGCACAGCACGCAGCAGTACCCTCGCATTCTGCGCAGAATACGGCAACCCCGAGATATACACGCCTCGGCCCTGGCCATACTCATTGATGGCCATCTGCACTTCATGCTCCCGCTCCACCAAGATTTGACCACCAGAAAGGGCATACACGCCTTTCTTTCCCTCGCCAAAATCCATCTGAGGCACAGCTGGATCGTCGGCGCCTGCGCCGGCCACATCGGCGAGGATGAAGTGATCTGGATGCGCCTGCCAATTGTATTTGTCGTAGCCAAGCGTGAAACCCGTCTCTTTCTCCACCCCCAAGATGGGAGCTACCTGCAAATAACGGCCTTGGTACTGGTGCCCTGCCGGCTCACCCACGCCGATAAAACCTCCGCCGAGAGCCACAAAACGCCGCACAGCTGCCGAGATCTCCGGATCTTCCCACACCTCGGCGCCAGTGTGGGCAGTATCGCCGTCGCCCACATTGATCACCACGTCCACACCATCCAACGCCCCTGCTCGGACGTCCTCAAAATCAATGAACGACACATCAAACGGAGCGCCAGAGAGCGCCTCAATCACGCCAGCATACGAGTAATTCTGCTTCTGGTAGAGCGCGTGGTGCACCATGTGTGCACCCCACGAGCGCATCTTGCCCCACGAATTGAGAACCGCCACGCGCTTGGCACACCACGGAGTAGTACCCCGCACGTTCTCGTATAGTTCGCGGAACTCCGCCGTCACATCTGCCACATAATCGACGAACTCGGGAAAATCGAGGGCGAGCTTCAAATAGCCACCGTAGCCGATGCGGTCAATAGGTTTGCGCAAAATCGCACGCCGCGCCGTCACCCAATTCACTTTCGCTTCTTTGAGTGGATCGCCACCCTCATGGAACACATCTGGGAAGAAGTACGGCAGCAACCGCCCCTCTGTGTAGTCCACGCCAGGAATATCAGAGATGAGACGTAGCGTGGAGCCATTGCCCACCGATCCCACCACGGCGTCAAGCCCAATACTGGCAAATTCCGGCATATAAGGCTCTGTGCCGATGAAATGATCCCCGAGGAACATCATTGCCTCTTTGCCCATCTCGTGCGTGATATCCACCATCTCTTTTGCCAGAGCGGCTACCTCTCGGCGCTGGAATGCCATGAAATCGCGGAACTCTTTGGAGGGCACGCGGTACTGATTGTTGTAATACCCCTGGTCAATGATAAATTCAGGGCGGAACTTATAGCCCACCTCAGCCTCGAACTGTTCCAGAATATAGGGAGAAACGGAGGCCGAATAGCCGTACCAATCCACGTACTTTTCCCGCCGAAGCTCATCGAAAATCAGCGTGAACTGGTGGAAAAATGTGGTGTAGCGAATCACATCTACGTACGGATGCTCCTCAATGAACGTACGCAGGCGGCGCATACTCCATTCGCGTGTAGCCGGCTGCCGCACATCAAAAGTGATCTGATGCTCGAAGTCTTTCCAATCGTTCGTCACCGCGTTGTACATATGTACCGGATCCCAGATGATATAGGCCAAGAATGAGACCGTATATTCATGGAACGCCTGCGGATCGGCAATAACGACGGCGCCGCGACTCTCGTCGTAACTCCACTGCTCCGGTGGCACAACGTCCCCCGTCGTGCGGTCGATTACTTCCCACCACCGCGTGATGTCGTCACGAGTATTAACCTGCAATAGCTCATCACTGATACCAGACATCAGCTCAATCACCAACGGGCTAGCATCCTCTGCTGCGGTGTGGAAACCTGTCATAATGTAGCACTGCTGGACTTCTTCCGGATGAGCTTTTGCCCAGGCGTTGTCTTTACGAGTGGTGTAGTACGTGGAATAGACTTTCATCCCCGCGTCTGCGAGTTCTGGAGGAAACTCAGTGCCGTCGGCGTCACGCACTGCATCTGCACCCCAACGTTTCGCAATCTCAAGAGTTTGTTCGATGACGTCGAGATCAGTGGGGATGGTGACCCTACCAGAGGTTTTTTCAGCCATGACGTTCCTTTCACAGGTTTGTAGTTATGTGTGTGGTTAGTAGAGGTTGATAGACATTAGTTAGTTGGTTGGTGCCGACACGTGTGCCACTGCGCTTTCACAGGTAGTATCTCACCTGGTGGCTAGGAGAGGTCAAACGGATCCACACAGCAGGTGCGTAGCCCATAGATAGCTGCATAGACCGCCGCGGAAAACGCGCACTTCTCGGCAACCCGCACGCCAGATGCAAACGCAGAGCCGCCAGGCGGGAGCGGCTATCGACTGGCTTCGACCCCGCGCACCGTGCCAGCGCCGTTGAGCTCGACGTCACCGCTGAAAGCCACCCCATCTGTGAAGTGCCAATCCCCATGCACTGTAAACGTACGCGTATCTTTGAGTGACGGCACCGTGGGGAAGCGCTGTTCAAAATCAGCCACAAACTGGAAGTACTGCTTATCCAAATCTACGACTGGAGCGGCCGGCACCACGAGTTTCAGATGCGCCTGCGGCGTCAGTTCATATGCATCGGAGCGCAGCGTGAGTAGATCGTTCGTGGTTTTCACTGGCAGGAAGCGACTACGCGGCACCAGCACTGGCTGCGAGCCATCAAAACTCGCCACGATTGCACCCATAGCGCACTCTAGCTGATATACCTCCGGAGAGGTCTTGTCTGTGGGATCAACATGTTTACGATTGCGAATCAGCGGCAGACCAACCAGGCCGCCCGTCTCATGCAAGAGCTGCGAAAGCGCCTTGAGGTTGAACCACAAATTGTTCGTGTGGAAGAACGGATGGCGATGTTCATCGGTGAAATAGTCCATCTGATCTTCTGGAGTCTGTGCGGTATCACGTAGAATCACGCGCCCGTCGCTCTTGCGTCGCGCAAGATGCCCACCTTTGCGATCAGCCGCAGTGCGCACGCATACTTCCGGCGCGTAGGGAGCTCCGCTCTGGGCAAACCAGGCGGCAATTTCCGCACTCGGAGTAGCACCCAAATTGTCGGCATTCGAGGTCATCATATATTCAAAACCCTGCTCAAGCAGCGTATCCACCAGCCCCATATCGGAGAGGGTGGTAAAGATATCGCCATGCCCTGGCGGGCACCACTCCAAGCTAGGATCAGCAGGCCAGCTCACCGGCTCTAAACTATCGACGAGCAATTTCGGCTCTTTGCCTTGCAGGAAGTCAATGGGTAAGCCTTCCACGCCCATCCCCTCAGGCAACGCCGCGAGAGTGTCTGCACGAGTACGGAAAGAATTCATAAAAATCAGCGGCAGTCGCACGCCATATTTTTCCCGCGCAGCCTGCACCTGAGCGCAAATGATATCTAGGAAAGTTTTTCCAGACCGCACCGAAATCAAAGATTTTGCATGGTCGAGCCCCATCGAGGTGCCCAGACCGCCATTGAGTTTGAGCATCACGGTTTTGCTCAGTGCCTCGCGCGCAGCCTCTGGCGAGACGCTCGTGGCAAACTCTTCGGCGCTCTCCACCTCAGTGATGGGCTCAATCGTTTCCTCAGGAATAAGCCCCGTAGCCCCCTCGGCTACCTGCTGGGCGTAACGAGTGAACACCTCAATTGCCAGCGGGCTGGCGCCAGCCTCGATCATCTTCTTCCGAGCCGCTTCAAATGCCATCCGAGTACCTTTCTCTTCACTCGCGCACTGCCGTGTGTGCTGCATTTATCCCGTAGTCTCTCGCTATGTTGTCGTGACGTTCTTTCCGCGATGCCGCGTTTTGTAAGACGCCACACTTTCGTGACAACGCCACCTTTTTGTGCGATGCCACACTTTCGTAGCACCGCACTTTCGTGACGGCACCGCGCTCTCACTAACCGTTCTCGTGACGTCACAGTGCGTGACGCCGCACACTGGCTCAGAGCCTGCAGGCTGAGAAGCGAGGACAGCGAGAGACGACATCACGTTATCAGCGCGAGACGCCACTACTAGTTTAGGCGAACAATGCCGACATACAAGGAAAGTGAGCCTCTTTTCCCGACGTGTGCCTAAATTTTCTCTGTGCACACTTAAAACGCACACCTGATATATGCAAGACGTGCACCACAAACGCCACCTCAAACGCTCGCGCACTTAAGGCGCACATCTCAGACGTGCGCCTGATATATGCAAAAAGACACCTGATATATGCAAAAAGAGCTGAGCACGCAGCCCAGCTCTTTCCATGACAACGCTTTCAGGCGTTCGGGCGTTTGCCGTGATTTGCAGCTTTACCTTTGCGCGCGCGGCGCTTATTTCCACGAGTAGACATACCAACCTCCACAGAAGATCACAACTATCGTTCACATTCTACTGGCAACGCGCGATATTGCCGAATCTACACACATAACGTACACACATAATCTGCGCCAGCAGGCAACACATCCGCACGCAATATGCTGAAGACAAGGGTCTAAACGCAGCGCACTGACCAATAGAAGACCCCGATGGAAGCACCCGAGCAGCGCCCTGATAGCAGCAAGCCAACAGTGGCATCCGCAAGCATTCTAGGCCAAGCCTAGACCTAGCTATGCTGAGAACTTCGCCGCAAGCGCAGTGATTTTCACCCGCAAAGCATCAGGAGCCTGCTCTGAGCAGCTGCGCTTGAGCACCTGGCGAAATTTTATCTCCGCATCCACGGCAGGCCCGCAGTGATCACAATGCTCGGAATGCTCCATCATCATCTGCTCTAGTTCTTCAGGCATCACATGATCGACGAGCTCGAACAAATTATCCAACACTGGCCCGCAGGCCGAGGGGATATCATCAATGCTCATGTCACCATTCGCCACTGCTGCAGCACCAGCTGGGCCACAGCCACACGCCTCCAGCTGATCCATCAGCTGCTCAAAATACTCGCGCGAGCCAACTTCTGGAGTATGTATGTGCTCATCACGTTCGCTCATTTCTTCTCCTTCACCTTGTAGCCCAGCTCTTTCGCGTAATCTGCGAGCATCTCCCGCAGCTGCGCACGCCCACGGTGCAGTCGGCTCATAACCGTGCCAATCGGCGTGCCCATAATCTCGGCGATCTCTTGATAGGAGAATCCCTCCACATCCGCTAGATACACCGCGGTGCGCCGATCGTCAGGCAACGCTTCGAGAGCATCACGAATCTCAGAATCGGGTAAATTTTCGAGCGCTTCCGCCTCGG
This sequence comes from Actinomycetaceae bacterium, assembly GCA_028724905.1. Taxonomy (GTDB): domain Bacteria; phylum Actinomycetota; class Actinomycetes; order Actinomycetales; family Actinomycetaceae; genus Arcanobacterium_A. Next base: position 18,698 of record JAQYTG010000001.1, read on the forward strand.
CGGAAAGCATACCAGTGGAATGATGAGAGGCCGCTTTATATTCCTGCCAATCCTCCACCTGAGCTGCATCTGCCTCTTTCGGGCGGCGCTGAGCTTTTCGATAGTTAGAAATAAACGTATTGTTAAGAATCCTATACAGCCAAGCCTTGAGATTTGTGCCTGGCTTATACTGCTTAAACGCAGCAAAAGCTTTCACGTACGTCTCTTGTACGAGGTCTTCTGCATCTTGAGGAGAGCGGGTGAGCCGCATGGCTGCGCCATAGAGTTGATCGACGTATGGAATCGCGTCCTGCTCGAACCGAGCAGCACGTTCTCTGTCACTCTCATGCGCATCTGCGCGTATTAATTGTTCTACCATCGCCTCTAGCTTAGCGTGAAAGCCAAACAATCAACGAAATAATGAGCATCCTGGCGGGAGATTGAGCGCGTTTGACGCTGATCAGCCGCGTCGGTATGACGCTATTTTCAGTGTTGAGCGGTGACGCCACCAGCCAGGCCTCCCCCGCCCAAGGTGTGTCATATCGGCAGTAATTATTGCACGGAGTGGTGACGATGCCACCTGGCCGACTTCCCCCCCCCGCTCGAGCGGATTGCGTCCTTGGAATCTAGGGATCGAAGCAACACCTGGTGTGGAAAGAAGTGTTGTCAGGTGTTGTGGGAGTATCGTGGCGTGGAGTATGCCTCGCGTTCATTGATGTGTGCTGCTCGGCGGGCGCCACCGGCCAGGTCTCCCCACGCAGATTTGCTGCAGGCGATCCGTCAATGTTGGCGGGCGCCGATACTATCGGCTGTGTTGATCATTTTGGGTGGTGACGCTATCGGCTGGCCACTCCGATAGCTAGAGTGGCCAGCCGATAGGAATGCCAGCCGGCAGCATCCACCTGTAAGCGAGTCAGCCGACCAGCGGTATCAGCCCGCAGAGTGCCCGCTGCGAACCGGCATGATCAACTCACAGCGCCAACACAACTGACCGAGGGCATCAACCGCTCAATCGACTCTCCGCCTGGCAGCGTCAATGCAAACGTTGAGCGTGACTCTCAGGCTTTCACCGCAGCACCCTCTCGCACAACGGTTTGAATGTCCAGAGATTCGTTGAGCGCGATGAAGTTAGCTAGTTGCCCTGCAGTAAATTCGACGCTCACTCCTGGGGTTTCATCACTGAGCCCCAAAAGCTTTGCCGGAGCTGCCACGGCAGCTCGCACGCCCTGTGCAAGCGTGAGCACTCCCGCGAAGACGGTGCGTTGAAGCTGCTCCACCAGCCGCGAGGTGCCTCCAGCAATGGAGCTACCCTGGGTGAGTGTCGCCACCCCGCCTTTTACCGTAACTGGAAGTCCACCAAGCTCATAAGAGCCGTCGGAAAGCCCCGCAGCCGCCATTGCATCCGTAATCAGAGCCAAACCTAAACCGTCACCAGCGTCTTGCACGTAGTTCACCACATCTCCCACGAGGTCGAGGTTGACGTGCACTCCATCGGCAATGAGTTCCACAACTACCTCACCGCGGCGTGCCGCTTGGACGAGTTCTCGCACTGGCCCTGGCTCCCGATGAGCCATCAACGGCATCCCGTTAAATAAATGTGTCGCTGTTTGCGGCACGCGCGGATACTCAATCTGCTGAGCATACTGCCAGGTAGCTTTTTCGCTCTCACGGGTCTGCATCATCGTGGCATCTGTGTGCCCCCAGCTCGGGAGCGCACCGTAGTCAAGTAACAATTGCGCAGCTTCTTTCGCTCCTGGCAACTCTGGGGCAATAGTCATCGTTTTAATCCAACCCTTGCCAGCCTCAAGCCAGGTACGCAACTCATCGAGGTTGGGATTGCGCACGGCTGCCGGATTCTGAGCACCCACATGAGCTAACGACACATACGGCCCTTCGAGGTGAATGCCCAGCAGCTCACCGCGCTCACAGAACGACGCCAGCAGCTTAATTTGCGGCAGCGGATCAATCATTGAGACCAAGGACGCAATCATCCCCGTGGTGCCGAGATTGCGATGGGCAGCAATAGCAGTGTGTACTTCATCTTCGGTGGTGGCATCAGGGAACGAAGCACCTCCTCCGCCGTGGCAATGAATGTCGATGAGTCCTGGAATAATCCAGCCCTCTGGCTCGCCCTCACCTGCGGCATCAACTGGCTTGACCTCCAGCACCGCGCCGTCGTTATCCAACTCCAGCCCCCAGCCGATCAGCTCACCACGGCCATTGAGCACTTTCCCCCGATACGAGTTCATCACATCTCCTTTTGTTGATAGCAAGCCGATTTATCTGCGGCTAGCACGCTTTTTTTCGCTGTCTGTCTTCAGTTGTGACGCCGATGTCCACTGCACGTGATATTCACTGCAACGCAATCACCGTTTTCTTCACAGTTGTCTGCGCCCAGTATCTGCCCTAGAGGTACACCCTATTGTGGTGACGTCACGACCTGTGACGTCACCACGTGTGACGCCGCCGTCTACCAAGCTACATAAGCATCAAGTTGTAGGAGTTCATCCCACTCAGGCGCCGTATGCCGCTTCCCACCGCTCCTGATAGAAGTCTTTCAGCTTCAGCTCAGCTGCTGCTTCCTCATCCACGAGCACAATCGCCTGCGGATGCATCTGCAAAATCGTGGCCGGCCAATGTGCGCTCACTGCGCCCTCTACTAGCTCTCGCACTGCTGCTGCTTTGTTCGCTCCGGTGGCGATCAACAGCACCTGCCGCGCCTGCATGATCGTGCCCAGGCCTTGAGTGATGCACTTGCTGGGGACGTGGGAAATGTCGTCATCAAAGAAGCGTGCGTTGTCACTGCGAGTTTTTGCCGTCAAAGCATCCACATGAGTGCGAGACACGAGGGAGATCCCTGGCTCGTTGAACCCAATGTGGCCATCTGCCCCAATCCCGAGGATCTGCAGTTCCACTCCGCCAGCTTGCTCAATTGCGGCGTCGTACTCACGCGCGGCAGCCTCAAGATCGGCGGCGTTGCCATCAGGTGTGTGCAGATTTTCGTCAGTGAGTCCGGTGCTCTGCGCACCCACCAGCTCAGTACGCAGCACATTGCGATATCGTTGCTCATGGTCGGGGTCAATGCCCACATATTCGTCGAGGGCAAAAGCCTGAGCATCTTCCAAGGTGAATTCTCCTGCGGCGTGAGCAGCACGCAAACGCTCATAGAGCGGTAGCGGCGTAGATCCGGTGGCCACTCCTAGCACTTTGCGGCTGGCGGTATTCATCGCCGTTATCACGCAGCGCGCAGCAACGTCTGCCACTTCCTGTTCACCCTTGAAAATTCCGATATCCACTGTCTGCTCCTTTGCCTAGATTGCTCTAGATTATCCTAGATTGCTCACCGCGAAACCCTGCCGGCCGTCAAGCCCCGAGCACCCCACCCATCGTAGATGCGCCCGCTGCGAGCCCACCCACTCAGCGCAGGTTTGCTCTCCGCAGAGTAATGCGATGATTTTGCTATCTGCACAGCTATTTTACGGCGAACAATGAGCAGATATGCGCAATATCTGAAATATCCTCAGATTTATGCTCATCATTTAGCTCAATTGTGCAAAATCTTGAGTGGTAGCGAATCGAAAAGATCAGCGAAGAAAATCCGTCAAACCAACTCTCTCAGCGAGCCAACGCCTCTCGATGCAAGATGCCCGATCCACGCCCAAGATGCCTGATCTACGCCGTCAATAAAACCGCTTTGCCCGATCTTTTCAGCCCAGCAGATATACGCCGAACGTGGAGGCCATGAAAACTGGTCGATAAAACTGCTCTGACCAACCTTCTCAGCTCTGAAACACCGCGCGGCATCATTCACGATCATTCGCGCGTGACGTCAATACGGTGAAAGTTGAGATACGAACGGCTCGCCGTGGGACCGCGCTGCCCCTGATAGCGAGAACCTGCAGCTCCCGCACCGTAGGGGGCATCAGCTGGCGTGGAGAGCTCAAAGAAGCACAGCTGCCCTACTTTCATGCCAGGGTAAAGTTTAATGGGCATAGTCGCCGTATTCGACAGCTCTAACGTCACGTGCCCCGAAAATCCAGGGTCAATAAACCCCGCAGTGGAATGTGTGAGCAACCCGAGCCGACCTAGTGAGCTTTTCCCCTCAAGCCGCGCTGCAACGCCGTCACCGAGCGTCACCTGCTCAAACGTACTACCGAGCACAAACTCTCCTGGGTGCAAGACGAAGCACCCGTCTGCCGGCACCTCCACCATCGAGGTGAGATCGTCCTGCATAGCCGCAGGGTCAATCACGTCGTAACGGTGATTGTTGAAAAGCCGAAAAAAGCGGTCGAGATGGATGTCCACGGAACTCGGCTGCACCATCTGCGGATCCCACGGATCGAGGACGATATGGCCAGCGGCCACGTACTCACGGATAGAGTGGTCTGAAAGAAGCATGGTTTCAGTATAAACGAGCGGTGAGGTTGCACAGTAAAAGCCGCGCAATCTGTGCATTTAAAAACCGGCCAGCAATCCATACCACTTAAAAACCGGCCAAAAGACTTCCCCCGATCACACCCTAGCTAGCTCCTCACCCAAGCGCTAATCTTCTGCGTCTTTACTTTTAGGTTTTGCCTTTTCGCCCTGCTTCTGTTTTTTAGCGTTAGACTTTTTAGACTTCGACTTTTTCCCCTTTTTATCTTTCTTCGCATCCACCTGCTCAGCTTCGCGCACAACGTCTGCCGTATGATCGGGCACATAGCGAGAGACCCCTACAGCTGGACGCACATACCCGCTAGGTGCCGGCCGCTCCGGCAGCACAATATGTTCTCCGCGCGGATCCTCCACCTCGTACCACGGGAGTGAATCGAGCAGATGCGATATCATATTGAGGCGCGCCTGCTTCTTAGAATCTGAGAGCACATGAAACCACGGGGCGAATGGCGTATCTGTATGCACCATCATTTCGTCTTTCGCCCGCGAGTAATCTTCCCAGCGGGTGATCGACTCCAGATCCATCGGAGAGAGTTTCCACTGCCGCAGCGGATCGTCAAGACGCGACTGGAAGCGTTTATACTGCACGTCGTCACTCACACTAAACCAGTATTTACGCAAAAGGATGCCATCATCCACGAGCATCTGCTCAAAAATCGGGCACTGACGCATAAACTGCTGCACCTGAGCAGGGGTGGCAAAGCCCATCACTTTTTCCACACCAGCTCTGTTGTACCACGAGCGATCAAACAGCACGATCTCACCGGCAGCGGGTAGATGCTGAATATAACGCTGGAAGTACCATTGCGTACTCTCGCGCTCCGTGGGAGTGGGAAGCGCCACCACTCGCGCCACACGCGGTGAAAGATACTCGGTGATCCGCTTGATCGTGCCGCCCTTGCCTGCAGCGTCACGCCCCTCAAAGATAATAACGACGCGCGCGCCAGTAGTTTTCACCCACTTTTGCATTTTCACGAGTTCGCCTTGCAGGCGGTAGAGCTCAGATTCGTAGAGTTCATCGGAGATTTTCGTGACGTGCACCGAAACATCTCGAATGAGATTTTTAGCGTCGTAATGGGGTTCGCTTGACGCCAAGGCGCGTGCGTCGCGCTCAGTGCTAGCCGTATTCGAGGTTCCCGATTTGCCACGCGCATCTGGCGAGCCAGACGTCTGCGCGTGCGGCGAATCATGCATATCTGAATGTGTATCTGCTGTGCTCATCGGGAGCTCCTTTGCACGCGATAAGTCTTCTTTAAGGATATATCCACTATAACGGTTGTCCCGCCATTGATCATACCAACGGCCATGATCTCTCAGGGGTGATATTGCCGATCAGGTCTGCTTGGCTCGGGGTGCGGCGCACATCAGCCAATTACGTCATCGGGTAGCTGATACGTCGGTCAGTCAGTTGCGCCATTGAGGTTGATATTATTAGCCACACCAATAAGATCAACCACCTGACACCATCAGCCCTACATAGCGCAACCAACTATCTGACAGGGCACATTGGCACAACGATGCACCACACCCAGCTCCCGTACCGCACCAGCCACCCGACAGCACCGGCCGCCAGTTCGCACCCAGCCAGCTGACACCATCAGTCCCACACAACGAGTGCCAACTGCTACGCTTCCCAGCGCTATCAACCCCTTGGCGTCACGCCCTGACACTCATACGGCTGGCCGCGCCGATACGAGCAACCGCACTGACACCTCTCACCGCTCCTCAGCGCAAATATGTCAGATGCCCCTTGGCCCAAGGGGACGGGCCGCATTTGGAAATAAAAGCCTCCGGCCTGATCGGTTCAGCAGCTTTCATCTCCGCAATCATGTGCCCCACCACGCTGTCATACGAATGCGTCCGGCTAAACACTTCCCGCTGCCGTTGGTAGCCTACCCCCATCCGCACCAGCTCGTCGATAAACCATAATTCCTCGTCACACCCCAAATCCTCAGCGGCGCCCGAGAGCTCTTCCAGCAAAAGCGGCAGCGATTCGGAGATCGGACTTTCTTCCCCGCTGGCGTCGTCAATCAAAATTGCATCCATGCCATAGCGTGCGGCGCGCCACCTATTTTCCCGCACAAACCAATCGGGTATCCGCTCCAACTCTTCACCTCTATCTAAGCGCCGTGACGCCGTTTCGATAAGAGCATGAACTAAAGCGCCGCACGCGGCCACCTCTTTTTCGTTCGAGGATGCATCGGCCACCCGCACTTCGATCGTGCCAAACTTTGGCGAAGGGCGAATATCCCAGCGCACCCCATCAAACGATTTGATCACGCCGGTCTTACGCATCCCATCTGTAAACTCCTCAAGCTGATGCCAGGTGTCAAACTGGTAGGGCTTTCCGGCTGTTGGTAACTGCTGAAACACCATAGCGCGGTTGTCGGTGTATCCGGTGTCGATACCCGCCCAGTATGGAGAAGATGCAAACAGAGCCTGTATGTGCCCTAACTTGGTGCACAGATAATTCTGGATAGGCAGCACTTTATCGCGGCTCTCTATACCCACGTGCACATGGGTGCCGAAGAGCAGCATTTGGCGCCCCCACCACTGGGTACGATTGACCAGTTCTCTGTAGCGTTCGTTATCCGTCACCTGCTGATAGCTAGGGTTGGCAAAGGGGTGAGATCCGGATGAGGCGAGCTCCACCCGCAAATCATCCGTGATAGGCCGCAACAACTCCACCCCATCGCGTAGATCAGATATGCACTCATGCACAGTACGCCGAGGTTTGGAAATGACCTCCACAGTATTGAGCAACATCTCTTTGTGCACCAGGCCATTTCCAGGATGCACACGCTCAGCTTCTTCGAGAACCGTCGGCGCGCACTGGCGCAGATCCAGCGAATCTTTATCTAAGAGTTGCAGCTCCCACTCCATCCCGATAGTTGAACGAGCCGAACGGGCAAAGGTAATTCCCATGTATCGCTCCTAACGGCGGTAGTAATCAACAAAAGCAGAAAGCAATTGGTGTGAACTGGTCACGTCTTTCTCCATACACCGCGCTATGACGGCCTCTCGGGTATCGACGTCGTAATATGTGCCTCCGTAGTGGTCAATACGGATGCGCATTCCTGCGGTGGTGATTTCAGGATGAAATTGGGTGCCGTAGATGTTGCCACTAAAACGCACAAGTTGGTAGCGGCAGTGGGCGCCAACCCCCAGCAGCGTAGCCCCCTCAGGCAATGCGGCGAGCGAATCTTCGTGGCCAGTGTAGGCATAGATGGTCGCATCCAACTGGCCAGTCACAGGATCGCTGCGCCCCTCAGGCGTCAATGTGACCTCCACGGTTTGCAAGTCTTCACTGGCCTGATCCGTGAGGGGCGTCCCACTAGCGAGAGCCAGCATCTGCAATCCATAGCACAGCCCCAAGGTGGGCAGATCGTTATCGAGTAGATACGTCACAAGAGAGGAGACCCGCGCATACAGATGCAAAAGATCATGATCATCTGAGATATCGGGAGCGTGCGTCACCGCGTCGGATGTATGCGGCGTGACGCCGGAAGTAGTCGGCGCTAGAGCAAAACCAGGCGTCGTGACGGCACGGTGGCGGGCTTTGAACGGCGAACCAGACAGGATGACGCCAGAGTAATCGTCTTTGAGGTTGAGATCCCGCACCGGATCCAGATCAGGCTCATCCAGTAAGAGGTGTGCATGGAGATCTTTTCCGAGAGTAAGCCCCGCCACCTCAGAGATCGTCTGCCGCTCATCGCTGGCAATGCTGCCTGCTGGACGGCATTGCACGAAGAGAAATGGCTTGGCTGTATGCATGGCCAAAATTTTATTGCCTCGACGTGCTTTTGTCGCCGCAGGACGCTAGCTGAGATCAACTACCCTCTCTCAGCCTCACGCTGCGGCTCTCATTCTGCGGCGGAATGCAATGATGGCAAGAGTAAAAATAACGACAGTATACCCACACACAATGAGCACATGAGTGCCGATTCCTTCAGCATTACCGCTGAGGCTCAGCCGTATTATTTCCACGCTGTGATAGAAAGGCAAAACGTCCGTGATCGTTTTGAACGCGCCACCAATGAGGTCAATCGGGACGAATACCCCTGAGAGCCATCCAGCCACATTCGTCAGCAGCGCCCCACACACACCACCGACGGCTTTATCACTCATCACACTGCCACACAGTAAACCGATGCCCACAAATAGCCCAGATGTTGCCACCGTCGCCATCAGCGCAAACAGGATATTGATCGTCAGCTCAAGCCCGAAGGCGCTCGCCGCTACCAGAGTGATCGCCGCCTGCACTGCCGTCATCACGAGCATCGGCAGGGTATAGCCCGCAATAAAATCCACCGCCGTCATCGGGGATGTAAAGAGCCGCGTCAGATAAGACGACGTGCGATCTTTCGCCAGCAGAATCCCAGCAAACAACGCCATAAATACGCTGCCAAACATCGCTATACCTGGGGCAAGATTTTCGATGGCAAACATGGTATTGCCCGCTTCCGGCGGAATGGCAGAGTTGATGATGGAGAGCAGCACCAGTAGCACCAGCGGAAAACCTAAGCCGAAAAAGAAATTAATAGGATCTCGCAGGATTTCTTTCACATTGCGCCGTGCGAAGACCAGCATTCTCATAGCGCACCTCCCGAGAGTAGCACGAAGGCATCCTCAAGCGTAGACGTGCCAGTTTGCTCAGTGAGTTGAGCCACCGTGCCCACCGCCGTCAATTTTCCGTGCGCCATTATCCCAACGCGATCCGAGAGCGTTTCCACTTCATCCATATAATGCGTGGTGAGAATAATCGTCACTTTCCCTTTCAAGGCTTTGATAGCTGCCCACAGCTCGCGGCGAGCTAATACGTCGAGCCCTAGCGTCGGCTCGTCGAGAAATAAAATACGCGGACGCGAAATGAGCGCCATCGCAATGGAGAGCCTCCGCTGCATCCCGCCAGAGAGGTGTTTGGCCTGTTTGCGCAGCTCATGTTCCAGCCCGAAGCGCTGCGCAATGTCCCGAGCGTTGTGTTTGGCTGCAGCCGCATCCTGCCCATAGATCCTGGCGATCAACTGCAGGTTTTCATACACCGATAAATTGGCAGCCACCGCCGTCTCTTGCGGGGAGATATTAATAGTGCGTTTGATCTCTCCAGGGCAGGAGACGACGCTTTTACCCAGCAGTACAGCATCTCCGCTCGTAGGTTTGATCAGGCACGACAGCATCTTGATCGTGGTAGTTTTCCCCGCGCCATTGACCCCGAGCAGGGCGAACAACTCCCCCTCTTTCACATTCAGATCGAGACGATCCACTGCGCTGACGCCACCATATTTTTTCGTAAGCTGCTCAGTGACGATAGCGCTCATTTTCTCCCCTCGCGTTTCTTGCCGCCACTACCGCCGCGCGGGCTGCTCCTACCATCACGTGCGTCGTCACCATTGAGTGTGCCGCCACCGTCGGGCGTACCGTCGCTACCAGACGTCTCAGCACTATCGAGCCCGTCATCACCGCGTGGGATGCTCTCACTTTGAGTGCTCTCGTCTGACGCTTTACCGCTAAACAACTTGTCAATAATGCCGGTAAGCATAGGCTTAGGCGGGATAGCTAGACCCTGATTGACATCTCCCAACACGATCAGAGTATCTCCAGGATGAATATCGAAAACTTCGCGGGCCTCTTTGGGGATCACGAATTGGCCACGCTCCCCCACTTTCACCGTCCAGGCGTATTTCCCGTGTCCAGTACGTACAGAATCCACCATTCCCCACCAGCGTAAAAATATGATTTGTATGATTTATAAAATAAATATAACAGAGTTTACTTTTCATATCTATCTGCTTTTGCTATACCCACCCCTTACTCCACATCACTGCCGTACAAGTACCCACCACCCTCGCATCACCCTCAGCACCCTCCAGTTCACCCCAGCGTCCAAGTTCCTCCTCGACCCCCAGTTCCCCCTCAGCGCCATTCACTATTCGATACGCCATTCGCTCTTTGATCACCGGTCACACACAGTATCAACCCAGAAGCACTTTCTCTCGGAGCGCTATTCTCGATCTCTAGCCCCGCAGTCACATAACCTCATAGCCCCGTAACCCCAAGGGAGAGACCTGACCGGCATCATCAAACCTGCGGCCGCTCACCACTAGGCATATCCACAGGCTTTTCACGCATCTAGCTCTTTTATCTACTAGATTTCTTTCGTCGATTCTCGCACAGTGAGCCGAGTCGGAACGATCATTGCTCGCGGCTGCGATACATCGCCGCCCTGATCGCTCCCACTTTCACGCACGCGCCCGCCCTGGCGCGCACCCCCATCCACCCTCTCACTTTCACGCACATTTTCGCCTTTACCTGCGCCACCACACTCAGGATCCAGGACTGACGTCACCGCTAGAGCTGCGAGTTGCTCCACATTCTGAGTCACAGACGTGAGCGGCGGCGCAGAGAACTCAGCCATATCCGAACCGTCAAAGGTGACAACACTGAGATCGCTCGGTATGAAAACTCCAGCTTCGCGGCAGGCGCGCAAAAGCCCCGCAGCCTGAATATCTGTGGAAACGAAAATTGCCGAGATAGGAGCACGCGCCAGCAATTCATGCGTCGCCAGATATCCGCCCTGCGCAGTAAACGGCGCAAACACTGCTTTGCCCCTATCCGGCGTGAGGCCATTGTGCAGCAAGGCATCGGACCATCCGCGAATCCGTTCAATCGAAACATTGAGATCTTGCGGCCCTGAAATAATGCCAATCTCACGATGCCCTAAGGAAATAAGATACCCAACTGCCTCCAGGGCTCCACGATAATGATCCGAGAACACAGCTCTCACATTGCAGTCAGCGGCCTCACGGTCAAGAACGACCACGGGAAAATCTTGCGCTTCTAAAATGCGCAGGTTTGCGGTGTCTGTGACGCCAACGAGAATCAGCCCATCGACGCGCTGGTTGAGGAAAGCATCAATATAACGCGATTCCCGAGCAGATTCACCTCCCGAGCTACCGTCGCGCTCGACGTCAATCCCGAAACATTCACCCGCATACTCATTGAGCAACTGACACGTTGCATCTAATGAGGACGAGAAAGGCCAAACAACGTGAATCCTCTGGAAATTATCGCTGCGATCATAGCAGTCGCTCTCGTAGTCTTCATGCTCATTAAAAAAGTCGATATCAAACTGACGCTGCTAGGTGCTGGCCTTTCCCTGCTGTACCTCGCAGTAGCTTTCGGCTCCGAGCTGGTCGAAAAAACTCCACCACTCGTTCAGCCTTTTCAGGTGGTGGTGGATTCGTTCGTCAGCATCCTCTCTGGTTCTGGCTTAGTGATTTTGCTACTCGGAGGATATGCCGCCTACATGAACCACATCGGAGCTAATGCAGCCACGGTGGAACTTTTGACCCGCCCACTTAAACGAATCACCTCGCCGTGGATACTTGTGCCATTCGTATTTCTTATTGGGAATCTACTCTCGATCGTCGTGCCTTCTGCGTCGAATTTGGCGATTATTCTACTCGCAACGCTCTATCCCGTCTTACGGGCTGCCAAGCTCTCCGTGCTGAGTTCTGCAGGAGTTATCGCAACTACTGCCACCATCATGCCCACCCCGCTCGGCGCCGACAACGTCGCTATTTCCACCGAGCTGGCTCAGTACCCCGAATACGCAGACCTCAGCGTCTCCAACTATGTATTTGAGCAAATGGCGCCTATCGCCATCCCGACTTTACTAGTGATGGCCGTCGCGCACTTCTTTTGGCAACGTTTTATGGATATGCGAGACGTCAAGCGCGGATACATCAGCCCTGAGGGCGAGCAGACAACTTCAGCAGACGTGCCCACATTCGCCAACGCATGGATCCGCAGCATATACGCTTTACTCCCACTCCTGCCCATTATCCTGCTCATTGCCGTTTATGCGGTGACGACGGCCAGCCGATCGAGTTTCTCCTTATCAGTACAGATCGCCGTTCTTGTGTGTTGGCTCGTCGCCCTTATCCTTGACCTCATTGTGAAGCGAGACGGCCGCGGATTCATGGATCGCGGTGCAACCTTTTTCAAAGGAATGGGTGACGCCGTTGATATCGTCGCACTTCTCGTGGCAGCAACGGTGTTTGTGCGCGGCATCTCCTCTGTAGGGGTGATTTCTTCACTTCAATCCACTATGGAATCGGCCACCGTTGCAGGGTGGGTCTTGCCGCTGATTCTCGTCGGATTGACCGCTCTCATCGTACTGCTATCGGGATCTGGAACGGCACTGTTCTACGCTATGGTTCCACTCATGTACGGCCTTGCCGCAGCAGCCGGAATCGACGCTTTTGCGGTGACGGTCCCTATGGGCATGGCAGGTAATCTTTTGCGGGCCTGTTCCCCAGTGGCAGCCGTGATCGTCATCGTGGCAGGAGCCACTAAAGAAAGTCCGCTCAATATCGTCAAACGCACATGGTTTCCGATGCTCGTAGGCGTCATTTTCATGTTTACAATGGCGATGATCAGGTACCTATAAGAGAACGTGCACATGAAAGTTATTTCATTTGGATCTTTGAATCTCGATATTACTCATCGGGTTCCTCATATAGCGTTGCCAGGAGAGACCTTGACCTCCACGCACCGAGCCGTCTTCCCTGGCGGGAAAGGCCTCAATCAGGCAGTCGCGCTTCGCCGCGCAGGGATGGATGTGTATATGGCAGGGAAAGTTGGCCGCGATGGCCTTCCCCTGATCGAGTACCTCAATGCAGAGGGGATAGATACATCTTTGGTGCGCATCACTGACGGCGTCACCGGCTACGCAATGATTCAAGTCGATGACGCAGGAGAGAACTCCATTCTGCTATACCCTGGAGAGAACAGAAATCTCACCAGCCAAGAAATTGACGATGTACTCACGAACGTGAGTGCTGGCGACGTGGTTGTCTTCCAAAACGAGATAAACGACGTACCATCAACCATCGACAGGGCAAAACTGCGCGGCGCCACTGTGGTGCTCAATCCATCCCCCTGCGATGCCGCGATATCAGAGGTTAAGCTGGAGAATGTCGATTATCTTTTCGTCAATGAGCTAGAGGGGGCAGCCCTAGCCAAACTGGAAGGGGCAGCCCTAGCCGAGCTAGAAGGGGCAGCCCTAGCCAAACTGGAAGGGGCAGCCTCAGCAGGGGCGCGAGACCCCAAAGAGATTCTGGCAAACCTCAGGGAGCGCTATCCACACCTCCACGTGATTCTCACCCTTGGAGCGCGAGGTGCATACTACTGCGGCGATTCCACACTCGAGTTTGCGAAAGCCCTGCCTACATCAGTGGTGGATTCGACCGGCGCTGGAGACACATTCTTGGGGTACTTCATGGCAGAGATCCTCACCCAGGCGAATCCCCACGAGAACTCCCAAACAGGCTCTCAAATGGATACTCAAACGAATGCTCAAATGGGTTCTCAAACTGGAGCGAATCCTGCCGTAGATGCTCGGGCAAGTTCTCCCGCAGATGCTCAAGTGGGCTTACAAGCTAGCCCACAAGTGAGCTTACAGACGAGCCTCGATCGCGCGCTTCAGTTCGCCTCCGCTGCTGCCGCCATTGCCGTTTCCCGCTCAGGAGCAGCACAATCCATACCCACCCGCGCAGAAGTCTCACGATTTGTTGGCAGATTCGATACGGCTGATCTGCCTGGGCACAATCCGTAGACGAAGCGCTGCATGAAACTCCGCTAGCAGCCCCCACTAGCACCCTCCCTAGCTCCGAAGCGCCGTCTACGTTGTACTGAAGCCTCCCATCTGATCATGCACACGACGCGCTATGCGCGATACGAATGTACGCCACAAAGATCAGCATTGACGATGCCGCGTGGGGCGAGCCGTGAACTAGCACTAACTGCCGGCGCTCTGCGCGCATCAGGAGAGGTGACGGTTGATGCGTTTGACCTCAGCTCTGGTAGATGTGCATACTGCTTTGAAGCCAATGCCTGAATAACCTGCACATCGTCGTCCATCTCGCGTGCCGTCACCACTATTTCAGTTTCGGCTACAGCAGGATCAATGTGAAGAATCAGTTTCATATTCTCGTTTACCATCCAATTAGGGCATTCGCCAATGGCAAGCAGCTCGTTTGGCCGCAAAACCTTACATCGTGACGCCACGGCAGTTTTTGGATTTGTTTTAGAAGGAAGCAACGAACAGTAATCATAAACATCGGTCTACGACGCGCGTTCCTCCTTCCCTGTCTTGACAAAGAAATCCAGCCCATCTGTAACTAGAGGTCACAGTGGGCTGAACGATTAGTCCCAATGTATCAACGGGCAGCCCGCGTCCAGCTGCGCACGCTAAGCGGCATGATTCTCATGCCAAGCGGGTACACGAGCCTTTGCCGAGACGCGCACGAGCCTTTACCAAACAGGTGCACGAGTACTTGCCAAGCGGGCGCATGAGTCTTTACTGAGCCGTGCACATCGAGTTTTTTTGCTGAGCCATGCACAAAAGCTCAACCGTATTGCTCAGCCAGATCACTAACCCACATCACCCAACCGTGTTGCTCAACCACATCACCCAACACCGTGCCAGCAGCATCGACACCTTCTCTGGAGAGCCTCTTGCCACAGTTAGACCTGATGATGCAACTAGTGGTTGCAGAAACGGGCCAAAGTTCAAGGCACAGTTGGTAGATTGCAACCGAGGATTTTCCCATAATGATTTTGGCGGCTTTGCTTCCACGCGTCGCACAGCGCGGGCAGGACGCGACACAAACCGCACAAGCACGGGCGGAACACAGCACAAGCCACACATAGCGTGAGCACACGCATGGCAAAGTCAGCGCACGCACACATAGAAGCGCAGGCTGCCCCATCAGCGTGCACAGCTCATAGCAGAATTGACGTGCGCAGCACGTACGCACGGAGGTAGAAAAGGAGCAGGTGTGATACTCGCAGATAAAATCATTGAGCTACGTAAGAAGAATGGCTGGTCTCAAGAACAGCTTGCTGCCGAACTGGGAGTGAGCCGGCAAGCCATATCGAAGTGGGAGAGCGCTCAATCCATTCCAGACATCTCTAGGATTCTAGAAATGAGCGAAATTTTCGCAGTCTCTACCGATTTCCTGATTAAAGACGAGATGGAGATGTCGCCATCCGTACCGCTTGATCCTGGCACATCGCCCATCGAAGCCTCTGGCGTCACTAAACGGCAAGTTTCTATGGAAGAAGCCGTGGCTTTCCTGGACGCAAAGACTCGCTCTGCCCAGCTCATCGCGCTTGGCGTAGCTCTATGCATCCTCGGTGTCGATATCCTGATCACTTTCACCACGCTGTCTGACTTAAAAATGTTGCCGTTATCGGAGAACGTATCTGCAATCATTGGCGTGCTGAGTATGCTGATTCTGATCACTATCGCGGTGGTGATATTCATTTTCTTCGGGATGCAAACGAAGCGTTTTGAATACTTAGAAGAGGAAGTTTTTGAAACGGCCTATGGCGTCACGGGCATGGTCAAACAACGGAAAGAGAAGTTCCTCCCTCAGTTCACGTGGAAAGTCATCGTCGGTGTCGTCCTCTGTCTCTTTACCCTCATGCTCATCATTGTGGGATCTGTGTTGAGCGGTGACGCCGATAACGCATCCTCACATACCACTTTATTTCTGGTGGCTGGCTTACCGCTGGTCGCTATCGCAGTCTATTTGTTCGTCTCCGTCGGCATCCCGTGGGGTGCGATGGCACAACTGCTTCAAGAGGGCGACTTCACTGCTAGCAATAAAGCCAAAAACAAGATCATCGAACCAGTCGCAGGAACGTTTTGGGTGGCTACCACTGCAGTCTTTCTGGGATACAGTTTGAGCACCAACAACTGGGAGAAAAGCTGGATCATCTGGCCCGTGGCCGCGCTAGTCTTCGTGGTGCTGGTGATCATTGTGGAAGCCTGGTACGAACGCAAATAAAACAGCGCGCCACAGGCCTAGCAGCAAGCTACTCTCCCACCTAGCAGAGAACTACTCTCTTACCCAGCTGCCAGCCAATCGGCTAGCAGCCAGCTAGTTTCTTCCACTTTCTGATCTTGGTGCGAAACGTGGTAAATGGCGCCACCGTATTGATGTGCACCCATTTCCACACCGGCCACGCTGAGGGCGTAGATGATGCCCACGCCCGCTGCTTTGCGCCGAACAATTCGGCGTCGGTGAAGTTTCCAACCATGTGGACCACCTCACCAAGCAAGCGGCCGAATGCGTCGATCAACTCGGTGGGAGTTGCCCTCTCCCAGTGTTGATAGAACGACTCATACAAACCACCCAGCTGATTCCACTTAAAGCCAGGCGCTGGCGTCACCACAGCGCGCCCTGCTTGTTCGCCTCGTTCCCAACCGAGCAGCAGCTCCATCCAGCCAAGCTGATAGGCGATCATCTGGCGGGGCGTACGATCCACACCATCAAGCAAGCGATCCCAGCCATCATCGGGCACAGCTTTGAACTCGCCAATAAAAAGACCGCCACGCTTAGCGATCTCGGCAGCTAATTCTGCGCCAGATTCATACGATCTCACCGTGTGCACCTCCCCTGCCATTTTATCCCGAACCATAGCTTGAGCAGTAGTTAAGTGGTATCGTCAAAGTATGAGTACCACTTATGCCATTTCAATGGGAGATCGGGGTCGAGTCGTCGTCCCGCTTTCTTTGCGCACCAAGCAAGAATGGTCACAGGGCACCAATTTGATCTTTATAGAGACTCAATCCGGCGCTTTTCTCACCTCGCGCGAACAGGCAAAATCTTTGCTGAGAAAACAACTCGCAGGTGAATCATTAGTTGATGAACTCATCGCTCAACGCCATCACGAAGCACTTGGAGACGACAATGATGGTTCTTGATGCCTCTGCTCTGCTCGCGTTCCTGCAGGGAGAGGAGGGTGCAGATCGCGTCGAGGCTGCGCTTCTAGACGGGTACGTAAGCGCGGCGAACTGGTCAGAAGTTGCACAGAAAGTACTCGCTAGAGACGCTGATTGGCAGCTGACGGCAACATTGTTGCACAGTTACGGATTGACGATAGAACCAGTGTCACAACAAGATGCCGAAGTTGCCGCGTCGCTATGGCAACGAGGTTCAGGTCTATCTCTTGCTGACAGGCTATGCCTTGCCCTAGGAGAGCGTCTCTCGGTGCCCGTACTCACGGCAGATAAGGCTTGGGGTAAATCTGAGCAAGTGCACCAGATCCGGTAGGAAAACGAGCGGTGATTCCCGCAATAATGTAGTGGTTTCATTGCGGTATTTGGGTATCATCTAAGAGAGCGATATTGCTTCGCTCGCCAGCTTTATTCTGTGAGGAGTTGTTTTTCCGATGAAGATGTGATCTCCACTCAGCTTGGCTGAGATGCTGCCAGTTAGTTCTTATGCCTTGGAGATCACTATGCCCGCGATTAGCATTAATAACGTTTCTTTTTCTTACTCTACTATTCCAGTGTTAGATCGCATTAGCCTGTATGTGGGTGACGGCGAGCGCGCCTGCTTGGTTGGACCAAATGGGTGCGGTAAAACCACGCTGCTGCGAATCGCCTCAGGGGATC
Organism: Actinomycetaceae bacterium; assembly: GCA_028724905.1. Taxonomy (GTDB): domain Bacteria; phylum Actinomycetota; class Actinomycetes; order Actinomycetales; family Actinomycetaceae; genus Arcanobacterium_A. The sequence goes on from JAQYTG010000001.1 coordinate 36,582, forward strand.
TATCACCAGATCAGGGCACAGTCACAGTGAGTGCAGTGACGCCTAGGCTATTTCAGCTGCCGAACGTTGAGCGCTTGAGTGGGAGCGTCGATGATTACCTCACGGCGGCGTTACATCCACTGCGAAGTATCGCCACCCAGTTTGATAACGTCACCACCCGCATCAGTGGGGACACTTCAGCTCTTAGCGCTACCAGTGAGGATTATGATCAGCTACTGGCTCAAATGGTGTACTTAGATATCTGGGCACTCGACGCGCGAATGGCCGAAGTGATGGCTGGCCTTAGCTTGGAGGCTTTTATCGGTTCAGAGCGGGGCAGGGATGTGAGCACGCTGTCTCCTGGGCAACGCGCTCGACTGCAGTTAGCCATGACGCTCATTATGAAACCTGGAGTGCTGATTCTTGATGAACCCACCAACCATCTCGATAGTGACGCCATCAGCTTCCTCACTCACGCAGTGAAAGGTTGGGACGGGCCAGTGCTGATGGCGAGCCACGATCGGGCGTTCATCGAGGACACCGCCACAGTTGTATACGACATGGACGTCCAGGTGTGGAATGAGTTGGCGAAAGCTGGGGGCAACAGCGAGGTAGCCGGTCTTTATCGGTGTGCGGGCACATATTCGGATTATTTGGCCGAAAAGACCGGCGCTTGGTGTAAATACGCTGAGCTGCACGCCACGCAGCAGGCCGAAAAACGCAAGCTAGCACAACATCGGCACGCTGCCAGCACAATTGCTCGGGGCGGAGTAAGAGTCGCCACCGCTTCAGGCAAAGCGAAAAAGTTTTTCGCCGACCGCGCCGCATCAACAGCCCAGCGGCGGATACGAAACGACGACAAACGATTAGATATTTTAACCAGTCACGAGGTACGTAAACCTCGCAGTTATGAACTATCGTTTCGGTTCGCGCAACCCGTAAGACGCTCGGGAATAGCGGTATCCGTCAGGCAAGCTGGCGTGAAAGGGCGCCTGGCTCCCGTCAGCTTCGATCTCGCTCATGGTGAGCACCTGCTCGTCACCGGTGCTAACGGCTCGGGGAAAACCACGCTCTTGAACTGGATCTATACGGGAGCACCGCCGGCTGACGGGCAGGCAAGCGGAACGATGAGCCGCAGCAAAGCAGTGAGCATCGTCCCCCAGCATTTGCCCACAGCAGATGACCCTGGTTCTGCTACATCTGGTGGCAGCGGATCTGGTGTTAGTGCAGACGTGTGGCAAAACGGAATCGGACAAGCGGGAAAAGGGATTTTGCACCCGTCCATGTGGGCAACCCCGATCGCGCAGCTGTCAGCCGGAAACCAACGCCGAGCACAGATCGCACTAGCAATTGCATCAACACCAGCCATACTGATCATTGACGAACCAACCAACTACCTCGACCTAGACACCATGCAAGTACTAGAAGAAGCGCTAGATAGCTGGACAGGCACGCTCATCATCGCCAGCCACGACCACTGGCTCATCGAGCACTGGCACGGCAGAAAAATCCACATCAGCTAAGGCAAATGAGGTACCACACCGATTGAGACGGCAGCCGCTTACGGTGGTGCTTGCTCCCAATCAACTCATTCTCAGTGACACCTGAGCACAAGAGACTATGTGGCCTTGAGGCGCGAGCTTCGGCTTGCTTATGGCACTGTGGTATGGAAGACGGAAGTGGGTGACTCGCTCTCGGCCCTGCACTGCCCGCCAATGTTCACTAATGGGCGAGAATCTTAGAGTTTCGGGATTGTAGAGTTTGTAGAATTGCTGCCATGAATCGAGAACTTACTACCGATGAACGCGATCTTGTGACCGCTATGCTTCAGCACGGTGCAATATGTGACGGAAAAACGGCAACTGTCGCAGACCGCGAACGTTGGTGTTCCCAGATTCCGAGGCTGCGGGTCATCGGGACGTGTGGGTGTGGTTTATGTCCGACGATTAACTTCACCGAAGACTATGAGCCTGCAACGCGGCTCTATGTGGAGGCTTATGATCCAACACAAAACGCAGGGATCATCCTCTTCATTGATGATGACCTACCCTCGTGCCTGGAGGTATATCCGGAAGATGATCAAAAGGTGGTGCTCCCCAAAGTGGAGGACGTCGACTTCACCTAGACCTCGACTGCGAAATCCGCAAACCTGGGTATGCGAAAGTCCCTGACTGCACAGAATCAGGGACTTTACTAGTTGCGCGGGCCGGATTCGAACCGACGACCTCCGGGTTATGAGCCCGACGAGCTACCGAGCTGCTCTACCGCGCGCCGACCATGCCACCATCACATCACAATCCATGCAGTGATGCACTGCTGGCATTGCTTCCATCGCACTGCAAAGCCGCACCACAATGAAGCCTCTCTAAGATAGCACACTCCGCAGCCATTAGCCAAGGCCGATTTTATCAATGCGGGCCCACAACGGGCCCGCGGCGGTTCGCGACGATCACGATGAGCTGCAAAGGTTCACGATGAGCTGCAAGGGCTCACACCGGTTCACGGCGGGCTGCGCTCTGAATTGCTAGAATTGACCGTTGATGGTACCAGCTACCCCACATTCAAGCGAAACAAAGCTAAAAAGCACAACACAGCCAAACAAACTTCAAACAAGGTGAAATAAACCAAGCCGAGAACGGGGAGAGACGATGCTCGCACACTACGAAGCAGGAAACCCTAGCAATCCTATGGTGGCATTTGTACATGGGGTGTGCGACGTCGGCGCGCAGTGGGCAGAGCTTATGCAACATCTCGCAGACCGCTACTTCCTCATCGCTTTCGACTCCCTCGGGCACGGCCTATCTGAGCGATATACACAGGAGGATCTTGCCTCCCCCGCGGATGCCGCTATGGCCGCCCTCGCCGAAGCGCTCGAATACCAAGAAAAACTGCACGGCAAACGCGCCGCCGTGATTGCCCACTCAATGGGCGCTGCGATCAGCTCCAAGCTCGCAGTGCACCGCCCCGAATTATTCACAGGCCTCATCCTAGAAGATCCCGCTTGGCTGAACGATCAGCAGCGAGCTGGTTACCTCAACCGCAGCGCCGAGCAGGTTGAGCTGAGCAATATGTGGCGCAACGATCCAGTGGAAAACCTGCGCAACAACACCCTAGAGCGCCCGCATTGGAGCAGCACTTCTCACACCGCGTGGGCATACGGAAAAACGCTCGTGGATCCGAATTTAATCGCCACTGGAGTGGTCAGCTTCCCCGACGCCTGGGAGGATGTGGCCGCGGCCATCACCGTGCCTACCGTCGTCATCACCTCTAATACGGATAGAGTGCTCGTAGGAGAAGCCGGAGCTGCTGCTATCGCCCAGCTCGCCAATCCAGTTCTCAGCGTGGAGATGATCCCTGACGCCGGACACGGGGTTCGGCTCGACGCCCCCGAATCTTTCTACGCTATTGTCGATCGTCAGCTGCAGTATCTTTTCGCAGCTCAGAGCGGCCGATAATACTTCTCAACGGGGCATAGTGCTGCTCCACAGCTTCTAAATATCCGCCCAGATCCCCCTGCTCAGCAGCGGCGAGCATATGCTGATGCGCCATTGCCGTCTCCTTGAGTTCGGGGCTACTCGGCTCACTGAGAGTTGGGATGATCGTCTGATGCACGAGCCACATTGCGCCGGTGAGTTGGCGCAGCAGATCGTTGCCTAGACATTCAAAAATCCCCAGATGAAAAGCAATATCCTCTTCTAAATACTGTTTTCCTTGCCCAGAGAGTTCAAGCATTCGCTCTACTATAGCGTGCAGCTTTTCCTGATGCGTGCCGCGCAGGGCGTTCACCAGCCCTGGAGCCACCCCGCAGTCAATCGCGTAGCGCGTGGCTACAACCTCCTCGAATACTTTTTGCCCATGCACAGTATCGGGATCTTCTAAAGCATTGCGGATCACGAGCGTATCCACGAGCGGATGCAGCGACATATTCCCCACGAAACTCCCACGCCCGCGCTGCACTACCACAATGTCAAGAGCCTCTAGTTTCCGCAGCGCCTCCCGCACAGATGAGCGAGAAACCCCCAGGAGAGCACATAGCTCCGCTTCGCTCGGAAGAGCATCTCCAGGGCTGAGGTGATGCGAAAGAATATAGAGTTTGATAGCGTCCATCGTCGCCGTTGAACGATTTTGCGGAGCAAGCCGTTTCGCTTCTCCTGGAAAAAAATCCGCAGGGTATTTTTCCATCATTGCTTGAAATGACTTGTCAGACAACATACTCTCGATTATACAGGAAACGTATGGAAAAGCCGGTACAATCTCTGCGGTTGCGCCAACAAACTCCAGCGGATTCAAAGCACTGCGGGATTTTCGGTTCTACCAGTTCAGCAGTCGGCATCACGCGTGACGCCGTGAGCCGCACGCAGCCACCTGTAGCTGCGTGCAGTTTACTGTAGTAGCCAAGCGTGCGCACCATGCGTGACGCCAGTGTGAGTGCCAAGCGTGACGTCAGTGTGGGCGCTAAGCGTGAGCGTCATACGTGCTCCGCCAAGCCTGACGTCAGTGTGGCGCCGCCCGACTCTAGTGCGCCAAGATGCTGTGGTGACGCCGGTGCACGATCTGGCAGACGCTCACAGCGACGCAGTGTGCTTTCCGTTGAACAGAGGTTGAAGAGCACAGGCAGCGAGGAATCCGCCGCGCAGAGAGAACAGATAGGAATGAGGCATAGCGCATGAACGACGTTCGATACACGGTAGCAGGAACTCCCATCCGTGGCACTATTGTGGCTTTCGCAGGAGCTGACGGCAGCGTCGATCATCTCTGTTCGGAGCTGGCATTAGATTGGCAGATCGTCACGGTGGACACCCTGGGCGCAGGCAGCATCATCGACGTGGCGCCGCACAGCTGCCCTGCCTCATCTTCGGATTCGCACAATGCTCTGCCAGAGCCACGCAGGACAGAGCCGCCGCACAGGACAGAGCCGCATAGAGCCTCCCCCGAGCTGTACAGTAGCCCCCTCAAGCTAGGTCAAACCTCGCCGGATATATCCGCAGATGAGGTGGAGCGGGCACTGCACTTTGCCATTGCCCGAATCGAGCAAACACACGATCACGGCGTGGTGCTCATGGGGAGCGGGCGTGGAGCGGAACTCGCCGCACGGGTAGCACAGCGCATTCCGCAAGCCATCATCGCTCTCGTACTGGATTGTGCTCCCGCACGAGTTTTCAGCGTTCTTGGCACGACGGATGCTACTGCCGTCAAAACCGCTGCCACGACGAAGACCCCTATTGGCACTCATGCCACCGATGCCGCCGCACTGGCGAGTTCAGACGCTCATTCAAGCCCTCATCCAGTCGCTTATTCAGACACCGACTCAGGAGTGACTCCTACCGCCATTCCAACGGCCAGCTCTGCCGTCACCCCCGATTCTGCTCTCGTCAGCGAGGATCATCTCGATGCCGCCGCCGTCGTTCGTTTCCTTGATGCCGTATACCCCGAAAGCCGCGAGGCGCAGCCATACATCGAACCAGAGCTTCTGGATATTATTCGCCAGTCTCCCACTCCCGCCCACATCACGATTGGGCAGGCACGCGAACGCTCCGAGCAGTTTTATCAGCCGGTGGAGTTACCGCAGGGCTTCAGTATGCGCATTCAGCAGCTCAGTTCGGATTCTTCGCGCAGCTTTGAGACCCGTCTTATCTGCGGGGAAGGAAACGTGGGAGCTGTGCTTTTCGTCGTCCACGGCGGAGGATACGTGGCTGGCACCGCCAAGGGTGAAGATATCCGATGCGTTGAGCTTATTCACGATTTTTCCGCGTACGTGTGGCCCGAGGGCGACGCTACATCAGACACGGCAGCAAAAACGTTCCTGAGCGTCACCCCAGACTACGCTTTAGCTCCTGAATTTCCACATCCGGCGGGGCTACGCGATACACTCACGGCTCTGCGATGGACGTTCGCAGAGTTTCCTCACCTGCCCGTGATCCTCTACGGAGATTCTGCCGGTTCGGGCATGATCCGCCAGCTCCTACACCACTTGGACGAGGGCGAGCTGGCCGCTATTTCCGGCGTGATAGCTTTAGAGCCTTGCCTGAGCCCGCGCATGGACACTGCATCTTTCGCCGCCTACCGAAACGCCCTCTCGTGGACGAAAGAATCGGCAGAAAATGCTTGGGAAGCCTACGGCATGACCGGAGCTCGCGCAGCCGTAGCTCGGCTGCGCGAAGCTGGCATGGATAGCGTCCGCGCAGCTGAGCAGGGCTATGGCCTGCCCACTCCCCCGATTGGCTCAGTCGGGCTGGAAGAGGTGGAGCCGCCAATCACTCATCTCAGCCCGAACTTCCCCGCTACGCTCATCGTGATCAATCCTGCAGATACGTTGCGCGATGAGGGTATCGCCTGGTTTACGCACTTGGCTGATCTGGGGGCGAATGTACAAATTCACTCGTATCCAGGTACATTGCACGGCTGGTTATCAGCCAGTGGCACCCACACCTGGGAACGGGTACGCCGCGATCTACGCCCATTCGTGGCAGAAGTGATTGCGCACCACGCTGCTCAGTCCTAGCGATCGCGCAGCTCAAGTCCTAGAGTTTTCCTGCCTAGCTCGCGTAGCTTGGCAACTGGGCGAGCAACGCTTTCTGTACCGCCTCTCACTAGGAGCGGCCAGGCTTGACGCACCGCTATAGCCGCGCAGCGCACAACCCATACCGAGCACACTCAGGCTCGAAGTGCCGCAAGCAGCTGCAAGCGCACATAGGCCCGCCACAGAAGTGATTGCGCGTCATTAGCGCTCCACAGCCGCCTTAAACCAGGTGGTGATGCTCGTAGGGTGAGTGATTGCCGTACCGACGACAACGGCGTAAGCGCCCGCATCCATCACTGCAGCTGCCTGCTCAGGGGTGTGCACTCGACCCTCGCAGATCACCGGCACGTCGGGGAATGCCGTCACCATCTCGGAGAGCAGTTCAATATCGGGGCCGTCAGTTTTTGGCCGATCTCCTGTGTATCCAGCGAGCGTGGTGGAGATGATATCCGTGCCAGCTTCAACGGCGCGTTGCGCATCCTCGAAGGAGCCACAGTCGGCCATCAAAATGGCACCCTCGCTGTGCAGCTGTTCCACGGTTTCCCGATAGCTCAAACCGTCTGGACGAGGGCGCCCCGTAGCATCGAGCGCCACAATATCAGCGCCCGCCATCACGCAGGCACGCGCATGGCGCAGCGTGGGGGTGATAAACACTCCCTCATGCCCCTCTTTCCAGATTCCAATCACGGGAATCTCCACTCGGCCTTTGATAGCCGCAATATCCGAAAGCCCCTGACACCGGATAGCTCCAGCTCCGCCGATCTCAGCTGCACGAGCCATCTGAGCCATCGTCTCTGGGGTGCGCAATGGCTCCCCAGGATACGCCTGGCATGAGACGATTAACGTCCCACGAATCGCATCAAGTACGTCACTCTTTATCGTCATCTTCTACCCTTATCTGGCTCTCAGCCCTCAAAATTATTTTGTTTCCCTTTAGCTTCAGTCTTGTTTCTCTTTAGCTTCAGGCCTTTTTCTCTGTCTCTAGTCTTTTATATCTCTAGGCCTTTATGTGCCGACGCACTGCACGAGCCGGCACCGCTCGCTGCACAGCTGATACCATTGCACGAGCCGACGCGCCGCACGAGACCGTTATGATGCGGTGACGCCAGCGAGGCGGAATGCTTCACGCGCAGCTCCGAGAAGCGCTGCGTTGTTTCCCAGCTGTGCACGGCGCAGATCCAGAGACTGCTCAAGGTAGGCCGGCAATAGTTCGCGCAGTCGCGTTTCCATCGCTTCCCACCACGCACTGCCGACTCTGGAGACTCCACCCCCGAGCACAATCACCTCAGGATCGAGCATCATCACATACCAGCTCACCACTTCGCCAAGGCGACGCCCTAAAGCTCGCGTGACGTCAAGCGCCACCGGATCTCCCTCAGCGGCGAGATCCATCACGAGCTGTCTGCGTACCTCATCGGTTGCTGCAGGGCCATTGGCCTGGCGATAAAAATTCACCATTGCTGGCCCAGCAGAGTTTTGCTCGAATTTTGCCGGTAACTGTCCGTCTTCCACCCGCGGCTCATCGGCAAATGAAATTCTCGCCATCCCGATCTCTCCAGCCATGTGGTGTGCGCCCTCCAGCACGGTGCCATCGAGGCAAAACGCGCAACCAATACCTGTGCCCACGGCCACCATGAGCATGGAACGTGCATCTTTGGCTGCACCTATCCAAGATTCACCGACGGCGTGGGCATTGGCATCATTAATCACCTTTATCGGCACTGCCTGCGCCCACTCCAAGCGTTCACGCAATCCGTGAACAATATCGGTTCCCACCCAGTTGAGGATCGTCCCCGACGAATGCACCACCACTCCGCGCTCGGCGTCAATTGCTCCGGCAGCACCAATCCCGATCCCAGCAGGCACGTCGCCTAGCAGGTCGTACGCACGCCCAATGAGCTGTGCAAGCGTGTCGAGAATGGCATCTCGGCCAATCTGAGATGGCGTGGGGGCTGTGATCTTCTCGCTCAGCTGCTGCCCAGATGAACTGATCAAGGCCGCAGCCATTTTTGTTCCGCCGATATCGACGGCAATCGCCGTTGCTACCACTGGCACTCCTTTTCGTGATCGTTCATGATCATTCGTAATCATTGGATCGTCTGATTGTTTGTTCGTTGCAACGGCGGCAGTGCGTGTGTGCGAATGCCGTCATATTCGTGCGTACTGCCGCCATGCGTGAGTGCAGATGTCCTCACGCGCACCCAGATTGTGCACCGATTGCGCCCCAAAACCGGCGCGGGCGTCCACAAGGCTTTATCGAGCAAACGAGTTTTTATATCGAGCGCGAGCTGTATCGGCCGCATATACGCGGCCGCACCAGCAGCTCTAGCCCCAGCAAGGCCAGAGTTGCCAGCACGCAAACTAGTGAAACCAGCCAGCTTTTATCAGCCGCGCGGGCGCACGTGGCACCAACTTTTATCAGCTCAGCAGGCCGACTTTGCGCAGCACGCTAGCGACGTGCTCCACGTTCTCGCCCGTCAGCGCAGCCACCGGACGCGGCATCTCGTTCGTGTCAAATACACCCAGCAGCTGCAGCGCAGTCTTGAATGAGCCGATGCCAGCTCCGAAGCCTTGCACTCCCGTCACCTGCACAATAGTCATCAAATCAGCGAGGCGATCCTGCTCTTTACGCACGGCCTCCCAATCCCCTGCCTGGAATGCGTCCCATTGACGCACATAGCCGGTGGGATCCACGTTGCCCAGCCCTGGCACGCAGCCATCTGCGCCGCTCATATAGGCTCCATCTACCACTACTTCATGGCCGGTGAGTAGCTGTAGCGGATGGCCAGCTTCCTCGTTGAGTCGAGTGAGGAATCGGAAGCCAACGTCGTCACCAGAGGAATCTTTCACGCCCTGCAGCACACCTGCTTTGGCCAAATCAATAATCAGATCATTGGGTAGTTTCCAGTGCACGCACACGGGAATGTCGTAAGCCCAAATTGGCAGTTCGGTGGCTTCGCGCAGCAACTCGAAGTGCTTGCGAATCTCAGTCACTCCCTGCAGCGCATAGAACGGGGCAGTGGCCACCACAGCATCCACCCCAATTTCTTCGGCCTGCCGGATATGTTCGATCACGCGATCAGTCTCGGTGTCGATCACGCCAGCCAGAATCGGGATACGCCCAGCCACGATGCGTTTCGTCTCGCGCAGAATTTTTTCTCGGCGATCACTGGTAGAAAACACCACTTCCCCGCTTGAGCCGAGTGCAAATAAGCCATGAATGCCGGCTTCGATCATGCGGTTGATATGGCGCTCAAGCGAAGGCACATCGAGCTCACCGTTTTTGAGTGGAATGGATAGCGGCGGAACTACGCCGCGAATTGGCTTAGCCATTATTTATTCTCTCCTTTAGAGAAGCGTTGTGTATCTGTGACGACGGCACGCACATATAATGTGATGCACGTTTCGTCTGCCGCGAGTTGCGTGCAATGCGAGGCGCGCCCAGTGCGCAGCCTGCGCTATGCATCAGCAGCGCGCATCGCTGTCACGCTGATTGTTCCTCAGCTGAGGTTTGGATGAAGCAAGCTCGGAGCTGCCCCCAGGAGCTTGCGGGTATAAGGATCTTGCGGGTTGCTGAGCAGCTCGTGTGCAGGGCCTTCTTCCACCACCACACCTTTATTCATCACGGCAATACGATCTGAGATGTAACGCACGGTCTGAATATCGTGGGAGATAAATACCATGGCTAGACCCAGCTCTTCGCGCAGATCACTCAAAAGGTTGAGGATCTGGGCACGCACCGAGACGTCGAGTGCAGAGGTCGGTTCATCGGCAATAATGGCTTTCGGCCCGAGCGAGAGGGCGCGGGCAATGGCCACGCGCTGGCGCTGCCCGCCCGAGAGCTGCCCGGGCAGAGCGCCCAGAGCTGAAAGCGGTAAACCCACCAGCCCGAGCAGCTCCCGAACCCGCTTTTCGCGGGAGGCTTCATCGCCGATTTTGTGCACCCGAAGCGGGTCTGCGAGCTGATCTTGTACCGTCATACGCGGGTTCAGCGCGGTGGCAGGATCCTGGAAGACCACGGATACTACCTTGCCGATGTGACGGCGATCCTCAGCGGTTCGCTTCGTCACGTCTTTGCCCATGAAATAGACTTTGCCTTTCGTGGCCACCTGGAGGCCGCACATCACGTTGGCGGTCGTCGATTTCCCGCAGCCCGATTCGCCCACAATACCGAGCACTTTGCCAGGCATAATTTTCATATCTACGCCGCGCACAGCGTGCACATGATTGGGCTTGAAAATGGAACCGGTACGAGCTTTGAAAGTGACCTCTACCCCTTTCAACTCAATAATCGGCATATCTGGATCCGCAACTAGCGCATTTGGCGCGATCGTCGTCTCTTCTGCCACGATCAAGCCTCCTTTCCTGCCGGTACGTAGCGGGGTGCACGCTGGTAGACGCCCTCCTTGGTGGGCAGTGCAGCATAGACGTGCTCCGGCCCCACGAGCTCAAATTCCAGCGGAATATCGGCGCCGTAATCTGGGTGCGATGAGCGCGGTGCGAAGCGATCTCCAACTGGGAAATCTTTCGGGCTGGGCACCGTGCCAGGAACCTGGTGGAGCCGTCCGGAGCCGGATTCGATCGAGAGCACAGCGCCAAGTAGGCCGCGCGTATATTCGTGTGTCGGATGCTCCAGGAGTTCACTCGTCGGAGCTTGCTCCACTACTTGCCCTGCATACATCACGGTAATCTTGTGTGCTACTTCGGCCACGAGTGCGAGATCATGGCTCACGAACACCATGGCAAATCCCAGCTTCTCACGTAGATCATTGAGCAGTGCGATCACCTGTTTCTGTACCGTGACGTCGAGCGCCGTCGTCGGCTCATCGGCGATCACCAGCTTAGGATCACGGGTGAGTGCCATAGCGATCAAGACTCGCTGACGCTGCCCGCCAGAGAGCTCGTGTGGATAGGATTCCAGCGTACGCTTCGGATCCAAGCCTACGAGTTCCAAGAGCTCCTCAGCGCTGCGAGTACCCCCACGCCTCGTGAGCTGCTTCATCTGGGCTTTAATGAGCATCGCCGGATTGAGTGAGCTCAACGCATCCTGATAGATCATAGCCATTTCATTGCCCAGAAGTGCCTGGCGCTCCTTGGCTGGCATCGTGAGCAGATTTTTGCCCTGGTAGAGAATTTCTCCCTCAAACTGCGCACGTGGATCAATCAAACCCATAATTGTGAGTGCCGTGATCGACTTACCGCAGCCGGATTCACCTACCAAGCCCATCGTCTCGCCCGGGCGAACCGTGAAACTCACTTTATCCACCACGTTTACATCACCGTGACGTGGGAACTTGATGCTGAGGTTTTTCACTTCGAGCAGCGGCGCCTCGCCTGTAAACTGGGAATCATCGAAGCGATCCGTGCGCCGAGATTCCACACTCTTCAGAGCATCGAGACGAGCCTGTAGTGACGCCGCCTGCTCCTTATAAGCACGGCGCGGATCGAGAAGCAGCGCGTCTGCTTCGCGGTCTGCCGTATTTTGCTCCACTTTCACGGGAGCCGAAGCTGGAGCCGCCACCATCGCATCGGTAATACCCTCCGAGAGGATATTGAGGCACAGCACGGTGATCATAATCAACAGCCCTGGGAAGAGCGCCGTCCACCATGCACCGAGGATAATAGAGCCATTGGAGGAAGCATCTGAGAGGACGTTACCCCAGGTGGGCACCATCGTGGATTGCAGACCAGAACCAATAAAGGTCAAAGACGCCTCCAAGATGATCGCGTCGGCCACCAGCACCGTTGCAAAGACGAGCACTGGAGCTGCAGTATTGCGAATCACGTGTTTCACCAGAATCCAGGGGGCGCGAGCACCGGAGACGATGACGGCACGCACGTAGTCTTCTCCGTATGCAGCCATTACGTTGGCGCGCACGATACGAGCCAACTGCGGAGTGTAGACGAATGCGAGGGAGAAGATAATGACGACCACCAGGCCAATCCGGTTGCCTTTCGAAATGCCACTGAATACGAGCACCGTTACAGCAGCCATAGCAATACCTGGCACTGCCATGATCACATCGAGAATACGCATAATCACTTCAGACAATGATTTACGCACAACAGCAGCAATAGCTCCGATGACAGAGCCCCCAATTAGTGCGACAAGAGTGGCGAATAAACCGATTGCCATGGAGAAGCGTCCGCCGTAAAGCAAACGCGACAAAATATCACGTCCTGCATAGTCGGTGCCGAAAATGTGTTCGCCGCTAGGCGGAGCTTCGATTGCATCGGTAAACACTCGTTCAGGTTGATATGGCGCAATAAGAGGGGCGGCAAAAGAAAGTATCACTAAAAGGACAATGACCACTATCGAAATTCTCGCGCCGATACTCATGTTGCGCACTCGAGAGAATCGAGCACGAGGTTTAATCACGATGTCTAGCTTTTCTTTTTTCGTTTTCATCATAATTACACCGACCTAATACGCGGGTTGATGAGCAGGTAGAGCATATCCACGATAATGTTCACCACGATAAATGCAAGTGCCACCACAAGCGCAGCAGCTTGCACCACTTCCACATAGTTACTCTTCACACCATCGACCAGCACTTTACCCATACCGTTGAGACCGAAAATAATCTCAATCACGACAGCGCCACCCATCAGATACCCCACGCGCAGGCCAAGAACGGTGACGGGGGTAATCAACGCATTGCGCAACACATTGCGTCCGATCACGACAGGGCGAGGGATGCCAGCGCCAATTGCAGTACGCACATAATCACGATCAAGTTCTTCTACCACGGATGTGCGTACCACGCGCGTCATCTGCCCAATCACTGGGGTTGCCAGAGCAATAGCTGGTAGGAAAAGGCGAAGTGTCCACCCTCCGATGTCTTCTGAGAACTTTGGTAGTGCTCCAGCAACTGGCACGCCTGGAAGGAAATTCAAACCGAGCAATACGAGCATTGCAGCGAGCCAGAAAGACGGAGTGCCAATAAAAATCACGGAGAGCACGCGAATAATCTGATCTGGCCAACGATCACGATAAATAGCAGCAATCACGCCTAGTGGGAAAGCAAAGATAACTGCGATTACCAAGCCGTATGCTGTGAGTTGCAAGGTGACGGGAAGAGCTGCAGCAATCAAATCAATAATTGGCGAACCAACACCCACGCCATAGTTACCGAAGTCTCCAACTATAAGCCCCGTGATGTAATTCCAATAACGAATCAGCACCGGAATCGGGGTCCCATCCGGGTAGGCGTAGCCGTGAGAAATACGGTATGCCGTGACCTGCGCCTGATCAGAAGCATTATCGCCCAAAGCCATCCATGCTGGATCAATAGGGCTCAACTCCATCAAGAAGAAGACGAGTGCCGTCACCCCGATTGCCATCAGCGGCAAAGCAATCAAACGCCGGCCAATCAATCTTATCAAGTTGTTCATAGAACATCTCCTTACTCGCTAGCCACTTCGCAAGGAATGACAGGGGGTGGTGCTTACTCTGTAAAGTAAGCACCACCCCCCACGCCAATTAATTTAACGAAATGTGATTAACGAGTTTTACTTCGTTGAACTCACTTGACCGTGGTGCCTAGAAGCTGGAGACCAGTGACACCAATTGGGGTGACGTTCTCCACCTTTTCAGGGTTATAAGCGGTCAGAATGGTGTGATAGAAGAGCGGATAGAGCGGAGCCTGCTCAGCAATCATATCCTGGACTTCGCCCCACTTTGCCTTGCCTTTATCACCAGTCAAAGCATCAGCATCGTTCATAGCAGCAACGAGTGCGTCGTATGCGGCTGGATCGGATTCAGCCAAGCGGAAGCGATCCTTCATAAAGAGATCAGCATAGAACCAGCCCTTGAGGATGATACCAGGGTCGGCACCGAAGGTGGATGGATCACCAGGAGCGATGACCAAGTCGAAATCACTGTTTGCCACCTTGTTGTTCCACACATCTCCCGAAGCAAGTGCCTGGAGATTTACCTTGAACCCAAGAGCCTCGAGGTTTTGCTGGATCTGTGGCCCCATGCTAGCAATCCACGTATGGTCTGTGGTGAGAACACTGATCGTAGTGCCCTCAGCTACCCCAGCTTTAGCAAGCTCTGCTTTAGCAGCAGCTTCATCGTAATCAAACTGTACGGCTGCTTTCTTGTAGTTCGGGTTGATGTCAGGAAGTGGAGAGGTAGCCTCTACACCCATACCAGAAAGAGTGGTATCGATGATGGTCTTAGTATCGATACCTGTGAGCACGGCTCGGCGAACTTCTTTCTTGTCGAATGGAGCCTTAGCAGTGTTAAACATCGCCATTGCAATGCCATAGCCAGTGGCCTGCTCCACTTTCCAACCCTTATCCTCAAGCTTCTTTGCACCAGCTGGATCCACGTTTTCCACGATATCAACTGTGCCACCAAGAGCAGCTGTCAAGCGAGCAGTATCGTCAGTTTCGGAAGTCCAGAAGATTTTCTCAACAGTGGCTGGATTATCGCCGTTGTAGTTCGGGTTTGGAACGGCAGTGGCAGACTTATCAGGATCAATTGCGGTGTACATATATGGACCAGTACCAATTGGCATTTTCGTGTTCTGGTCGAAAGTAGAATCTGCTTTTAGCACCTTAATGTCTGCGAGACGCTCTTTGAGATACTGCTGAGGTGCGGTGAGTTTGATGGTGACGGTGCTGTCGTCTTTTGCTTCAATCGATTTAATGAAAGAAATGAAAGCTGCATAGGAGGAGGTGACGACGGCTCCCGTAGCATCTTTTTCACCTTCAACAATACGCTTATAGGAGGCAACCACATCTTTTGCAGTCACAGCGGTGCCATCGGAGAACTTTGCACCATCGCGGAGCTTGACCTCATATTCAAGATCCGAAATTTTGGTGGGCTCATCTTCTGCAGCCAATGCTTTGTGCGCAGTGAAGTTTGTGTAGTCTAACTCATACAGACCCTCAACTACGTGCATATTTGTGCCGACTGCAAATGCTGAAGAAGTGTTTGATGGATGGAAGTTTGTGGTCTTATAAGCAGCAGCTACGTTGAGAGTGCCAGTAGGACCGCCGGATTTAGCCGTACCGCCCTTGCTATTGCTACCTGAGCTCCCCCCCCCGCAAGCAGAAAGAGCCAGGGCTGCAGCTGCAAGAACTGCACCAACTTTAGCCCATCGCTTTGTAGAACGCATCATGTGTCCTCCCCTTTGAGAAACAAAAAATTACACCCGATCAATCAAATCGGACACCCTTAGCTTAACCTGTCTGACAAGTTGGTGCAAATAGAGAAAGCGTAACAGTTTGATTACGACTCTCTTCACCACCACAACGCGGGCATCAGGGTATCTATCAGCACGGAGACCACGATATCTATCAGCACAGGAACCGCGATACCTATCAGCAAGAGCACCGCGATGAGATCGCCTGGCCGTTGAGCTATCGGGGTTGATCTTATCGGTCAGGTTTTGCCACCTCGCCACCTTCATAAGCCACACATGATTAACAACTATTACCCGTTAGCTCATAAAAAGCTGGTTGCGTCTCACCCCATTGGAGCAAGACGCAACCAGCGTCGATATCAACCGCAGCTCTTTATATCTTCTCTGCGGCGTTACTGCTGTGCTTGCTGCTGAGCCTGCACGGCCTGCTGCACAGCTTTGGAGAGTTTGTCTTGAGCCGCACCAAAGGCCGCCCAATCACCTTTCTGGCGAGCGCTCTCAGCTTCTTTGACGGCAGCCTGAGCATCGTTCAAGGCATTCTGCAGTTGCTCTTGCGCGGTGCCGGTAGCCGGAATGTTCGGCGTTGGAACAGGCGCAGCAGGAGGAGTGTCGCTCGGCGCAGCAGGCGTTGGCGTTTCAGGAGCTGGAGTGGCGGTGCCAGAAGCACCACTGGTTGCGCCAGCTCCAGATGCTCCGGCGCCCTCAGGTACCGGCGCCTCTTTCGTCCCTGCTATTTCGGCGTCACCAGCTTTCACACCAGAGTCACCGCCAAACACCTGATCAAGCGCCTCATTCAGGGTAGGCGCAAAGCCCACTTGATCTCCGAAGAGCGTCAATACATACTGCAGCGTTGGATACTGCGTACCGCTTGAGGCCTGCACGTAAATTGGCTGTACGTAGAGCAAACCGCCACCAATCGGCAAAGATAGCAGATTGCCTTGAATCACTTGCGTGCCGCCGGTGCGCAGCAAGTTCAACACCGTCGAGACGTTTTGAGCTGCCAGCATAGTGTTTTGCGCCTGGCCAGGCCCGCTCACCGTGAGGTCACGTGGAGCTTCAAGCAATCGGAGTTTGCCATACGAATCTGCAATCTTGCCGGTGGTGCTCCCCGCGTTGGAATCGGCAGCCAAGAAGCCCGTCATCACGTTGCGGTTGGTGTTGCCGCCAGGGATATATGAGGTCGTGAGTGAGAAACTCGCAGAATCCATGCCTGGCATTTGCAGCGTGAGGTAGTACGGCGGCTGCGCCGGACCCATCCCTGCCTCGCTCTGTTGCTCAACAATACGAGAGGTGGGCTCACGAGGCACCTGCCAGAAATCGCCACCAGAGTAGAAGCTCTTAGCATCTGTGACGTGGTAGCGCGCAAGCAGGGTGCGCTGCACTTTGAACAGATCCTCTGGATAACGCACGTGCGCAATCAGATCGCCAGGCATCTTAGCTAGCGGCGTGATCTGCCCTGGGAAGATCTTTGACCACGCATTAATAATCGGGTCTTCCTGATCCCATTGATAAAGCGTGACGGAACCATCGTAAGCGTTCACCACGGCTTTGACGGAGTTGCGAATGTAGTTGATTTCTCCGCCTCCAATCACCAAACCATTGGAATTGAGGAAATCCGAGGTTGCTTCCCTCAGCGTCTCGCGCGCGGAGTATGGATAGTTATTAGACGTGGTATAGCCGTCAATAATCCACACCAGCTGTTTCGGAGTATCGGGATTATCGTCCATATCCACGACGGCAGGCACAGCTTTGGAATCGAGGGTGAGGTATGGAGCTACTTTTTCCACACGCAAATGCGGATTGCGATCAAAGAGAATCTGAGATTCGTTCGTCACGCGATCTGAGAAGAAGAGCTCCGTAGAACGGAAACGAATCGCATACATGAGCTTGTCCCAGATATTTGCAATTCGCGGCCCACCGTCACCTTTATAGGTGGTGTTTACCTGGCCGTTTTCTGCCTTGTCGTCAGGGTAATCTAACTCCCACGGATCGGCTCCATCTGGCGCACCAACAATCGAGTAACTGGGGCTCTGCTGGCCAAAATAGACACGCGGCTCATACTCCCCTAGCTCACCAGTGGAGGGGATGCCCGCCTCCCAGAAGCTCGGATCGCCCTTTGTCGTCACGGTGTTGCCATAGCCCGTAGCCACCCCGAACCCGTGAGTGTACACTGTGTGATCGTTCACCCACGAACGCCGCTCTGTGGAAAGACCTTGGAGGTTAAGTTCACGAACGCCAATCACGGTATCGCGCAGCTGCCCGTCGATTGTGTAGCGATCCACCGTTAGCGGATCGAGGAATTCATAGTACTGCCGGTTTTGCTGCAACTGGTTGTACGAGGGCGCCACGATATTTGGATCGAGCAGACGAATCTGTGCAGCCGTTTCAGAATCCTGGCGCAACTGCCCTGGCTCGGCAGTAGTGCGAGCAGCATACTGCTGAGTCTGCACCTCATCGAGGCCATAAGCATTGAGCGTAGCGTCGATATTGCGCTGAATATACGTAGATTCTAACTCGGCAGCATTTGGATCCACCTTGAACTTCTGCATCAAGAACGGATAGAGCATCGTGAGCACCATGCCCACTGCCACAGTAGAAACAATCCCAATCAAGACGAGTTTCCACTTGCGCGACACCCCTGCCCACACAAAGAGCAGCGCCACCAAGGCCACCACAATAGCGAGGATCGTCAGCCCTGGTTTAGAAGCATTGATGTCGGTAAAGGTGGCTCCCGAGAAGCGGGCGTTGTTGCCTAAAAGCAGATCATAACGGCTGAGCCACAAATTTACGGCCACACCAAGCGTGATGAGCGCCGCCAAAATACCTATATGCAGATGCACTTTCTTGCTGGCCTTGAGCTTGCCTTTCACATTCGTGATCGCACCGACGAGCCAGTATCCCACCACGGCGGCAACGGCACTGAGCACCATAAGTATGAGGAAGAATCCAACGAGCTCATGCAAAGCTGGCAGCGTAAACATGTAGAAGCTCACATTGAGACTATATTCAGGATCTTGAGCCTGAAATGCTCCGCCGGTGATCCACAGCAAGAATGTGCTCCATTGAGGAGCGAACCGCGCACCCATCACCACTGCCAGCAACGCCGGAAATAGCCCAAAGACTACCCACTTTCTGCCTGACAAAGCGCCACGATAGTCGGCCTCTCCGGCCATCTTCGAGAACAGCTTCGCCGCAGCCTGCGGATCAAATCCTTCCGCAAAACTTCCGCCAAAAGACGGCTTGCCACCACTGGCAGAATCCGCACGAACAGAGTCTGCGCTGGCGTCACCACCGGCAGAGGTAGCCGAAGATGCGCGCTTGCGTGCGGACTTTCCGAGCGCACCGCCGCGAGTGGCAATCCAGAGATTGAGTTCCACCACGGCGAGCGTGAGTGCAAAAGCGACGAGCCCCACGGCAATAAACGCGCCATACTGAGTCCAGAAGACTCGGGCAGCTTTGATCTGGCCGAACCATCTCCACTCGGTGTAAAACGAAGCTAGTACCACCAGCGCCGCCAACAGCACAGCTAACACTATGAGCGTGGGGATAAAAGCTCCTGTTTTGGCAGAGCTACGAGGCTTCTTCGGGCGTTCAGGCCGCCACTGAGCAAAGGTTGTGCTAGACATACCTCCCACGCTATCAAAATTCTTCAGCTAGCTTCATCTTTATTCTCCAGCCAACTTTAGCTTTCACCGAAGAATCCTCTACCCGCTCATTATTTCTCGCAGCTGAATCACCGCAGTCAGCATCATCCTCCACGCTAAATGACTCTACATGGCTCCTCGCAGAATGCCCGCACATGGACCACCCCTCACTGAGTGCCTTACGGCTACATGGCCGCAATCAGATGATCGGAGCTGAGCTACATCATTGTGGTTGAATCAGCATAGACACATCATCAGGGTGGTCACCGCGGCCGAATCAGTACAGTCTGCATCACGGCCTACATCACCGCAGCTGAATCACCGCGGCTAAGCTGAATAATTCTGAATCTGGATCATCTCTCGCGCTTGCGAACGCGCGCAAAGCATCCCTCGCTGTTGCGAATGCGCGCACAGCACCCCGATGCCGCCGCGGAAACTACCGATGAAGCTCACGGCAAACCTGGATGCCTATCCCACAGTTTCCAGAGCTGAACACAGCGTGAGATCAGTGGTATCGCCAGCGCCAATAGCCTGCGCTACCGTCACTGCTTCCTCAGCTGTGCTCACCGCCCACACCCGCATATGGGCTGGTTCGTGGCCGATCGTTTCGGCACAGTTGCCGCGTGGAGCCAGAAAATCACTCACGCCGTGTTCTGCTGCCCCACGCATTTTGTGCACAATACCGCCTATTGGGCCGATCTTGCCGTCCCATCCCATCGTCCCTGTACCGCCGATCACGGCTTTCCCAGCTAGCGAACCCTCTGTGAGCTGATCGTAAATGCCAAGCGTAAACATCAATCCGGCGCTTGGACCCCCAATATCTTTCAAGCCATAGCTCGCTTTCCCAGGCAAGCGCACATCCGTGACGCTCATCGCCACCCCAAGCATCGCTCCCACCTGCAAAGCGCCGTGCTGATCCGGACGCTGCGCCACCGTCGTCACCGAAACTTCTTGTTCACGCCCATCACGCACGATTCGCAGTTGCACTTGCTGGCCAGGATTCACCGCAGCTAGGAACTCTGCCAACTCCATAAAATTTGCCACCGGCGTATAGTCTGCTCCGCGCCCAACTCGCCGAATACCTGTGAGCACATCTCCCACGCGCAGCACGGATCCGGAGGGATATTCTTTGCTTACTTGCACCACCGTGAGCTTTTCACGCACTGGAAAACCGGCGAGATGAAAGGCTACCGCTGCCGCTGAATCCTGCGAGGATGCCATCTGCTGCTTATTACGCTGCTCGACGTCATCTGCGGTGACGTCAGCAGGATAGAGCGCACGCACCGGAAATAGTTGGTAATCAGAGCGCATCAATGCCCACAGCGCCTCGAATCCTGTAATGCCCTCGCTCGGGGTACCCCACGAACTCACCGTCGTCAAGAAAATCTCTGAATCGCTGGGGTACGTGGAGACGCCACTCACCGCCACCACTGGTTTCTTCTCCACCTGACCATTGACGTTGAGCGCCGGCCCCGCTCCCTCCATGCCGAATCCGGTGGGCATCAACAGCGCAAGAGCCACCAGAGCTACGAGGAGCATCGCCGTCACGCGCACACGCCCCGCAGCAGACCGTGGATCACGGGTAGAGCGCGGTTCGCTTGTAGCGTGCGGTTCGGGCACAGACCTAGGCTCGGGCACAGACCGAGCACCCGAGGTGTCCGAAACATCTGAAGCAAACCGTCGCCCAGCAGCGTGGCGCCGCCTCACCATCGAGCGATTTGGCCGCGCAGCGAACGCATCAGCTGAAGAGGAATCAAGACCTTGCACGCGGATATACTACTGTATGAATCTGAATAAGGAGGGCTCGATGAGCGACAACACCACTCCCCCTAATGGCTTCGGCTTTGCCGCATCTGGCGGTTCAGACGACGACTGGCAGGAGATGCTACGGGCAGTTTTCGGCGATGCCGCAGCCGACGACATCGCCGACGCTTTGAAATCTCAAGGAATTGACCCCCGCGGCAACCTTGGCGGAGTGCTCAGCGGCAAAAATTTCACTCTAATCACGCAGCAGATCCAAGATATGCTCGGCTCTGCCGGAGACGGGCCAGTGAACTGGAAAATTGCCGAACAGGTGGCTCGGGAAACTATTACCAGCAAACACCTAGATCGTCTCAGTTCACACGACGGGGAGAAAGCTCGCAACGCTCTGCGCACAGCTTCGCTCTGGCTTGATGTTGCTACCGGATTCGATCCGAGTAACGGGCCGAGTATGGCTTGGACGCGCCTTGATTTCGTCGCTCACGCCCTGCCTACGTTCCGCAAACTACTCGAACCCGTCGGCGCACATATTTCGCGCGCCTTTTACGATTCTTTCACCGCGCAGCTAGAGGATATGCCAGAGCAGATGCGTGGAATGCTGGGCAATCCGGCACATTTCATTGGCAAAATCACCGGCACAATGATCGGCGTGCAATACGGCTCTGCTCTGGCGGAGCTGGCAGCCCACTCATTTGGTAGTTCCGATACAGGTCTGCCGCTGATGGAGGGTTCTAGCTGTGCTCTTGTGCCCTCTAACGTGGCAGATTTTGCCGAAGGGCTAAAAGCAGAAAGAGACGAAGTTTTGCTCTATGTGGCGGCTCGTGAAAATGCCGCTTCACGGCTTTATTCGCGCGTGCCCTGGCTGCGAGCGCGCATCCTGGATACTGTGAGCGCTTTTGCCGGCCATATTGCTATCGACACAGATGCTATCGAAGAGCAGCTGCGTTCCTCTCTGATGAGCCAAAACCCCGTCACCCAGCTTGATCTCTCCAGCATTTTCACGCTGGAACTTACTGAGTATCAACAAGAGCTGCTGGCTCGCCTGGAACTGTTGCTCTCGCTGGCAGAGGGATGGGTATCGCACGTCACGTCAGCTGCTGTAGCTCCGCATTTGCCTAATGCCGTGGCGCTGAAAGAGATGCTGCTGCGGCGTTACGCCACAGACAACCCCGCTAAAGCCGTGTGGGAGGGGCAGCTCGGAATGCAGCTCACCCCTCGTTCGCTGCGCGAGGCGATTACTTTTTGGGACATGGCCTCTACGCGCTTAGGGATCGACGGGCGCGAAGCCCTCTGGGCACATCCGGATCTGCTTCCAACGGCAGCAGATTTGAAGAATCCCGAGCAGTTCTTCACAGCGAAAGAACCCAGCGCTATCGAAGCGGAGCTAGATTCTTTCCTCGAAGACCTCCTCTCCCAAGCTGAGAGCAGCAGCGGCGTTAGTGACGACAGCTCCCAAGCAGCGGACGACTCCCAAGCCGCAGATAACTCACAAGCCGAGAGCAACAGAGTTTCTGGTGACGGCAGTGAAGACAGTGGTGCTGCTGCTAGCGGTGGTGATGGCGGCGCAGCTGACGAAGTTGGCGACGAGAGCGGCGACGAACAGTAAACTCGCCGGTGAAACTGCTCACAGCGGTACTAGAGGCCTAGCTGGTGGTGGGAGTGACGACGAGGACATAGCGGAGCCGCAGAGAAGAACGCTAGACAACCTCGCGGCATAGCTAAGAACGGAACTGGCGCAACCAGCTGGCGGTGTGGCTGCGGTGACGGCTGCGTTCGCAGTCACCTGCGCACTTCCCACGCACAGCTGATACCACTAGCCTGCCTGCCAGTCACTCCATGCCCGAAACCTGCTTTCCGTCAGCAGATGATGCCGGTCGCCGATTTTCTGCGCAGGGTTGCCACTATCGAATGGCAATTCTCTCGACTTGGGGTGCAGCCCGTATTGGAAAAATTAGCCAATTAATAGTAACCAACCACCCATCACAGTTTTACGGTTTTCCACAGCTGTGGAAAACTCCGCTGCTGTCCAGCGTCCGTGATTTACGATGCTGCTACCGCAAGTCAGATAGCGCGATAGCTCGCGCACAGCTAGCAGGGTGGAAGAGACTATGCACATCAATGAGGGATTGGGCGTGTTTTGGCCGGCTGTTGATCGCGCGCAGATTGGCCTCGATCCGCGCACTGGAGCCACACTGGAGGGATTTTCGGCTGCGGAAATCAATCTCGTCGATGCACTCACGCAACCGCACACAGATGTTGAGTATTGGCAGCGGGCTCGCGCGCTTAAAATCCCGCGATCGCGCGCCCAACAAATTCTGGCGCTCCTCGATAGCGCCGGCTTGCTGAGCACTGATCTGCCGCATCTACCAGATTGCGCCGCCTACTGGCGTATTCGTCACGCCGTCCCCACTCACAGAGCTGCTGCTCACGTACACATTCCAGTGCTTGACAACGTGGGCGTGGCAACTGCTATATCTTGTGCACGCGCAGGGATCGGCATCATCACCACTGCCGATACTGCCATCGTCTCGCCCAGCGATCACGGCGCTCTCGCTCGTAGACACCTCGGTATGCGGAAACATTTGGCACTCACCACGGCGCTTCGAGAAGAGAATCCTGCTGTGAACACTGCCTCTTCTCAACTCCCCGATATGGTGGTACTCACTGGCTCTTACGGCATTGACCCGCACGCCTCAGCGATGTATAGCGCGCAAGGCATTCGGGTATTGCACGCTTGGGTTGAGGAGGTGGATAGCTATCTCGGCCCACTGACCATTGCCCACGAAACTCCTTGCGCTATGTGCGTCAATCTACACCGCATAGATGCCGAGCCAGATTGGGCTCTGCTGGCTCCTCAAGCCTTTGCCGCACGCCCACTCGTAGTTGAAAGCACCACCACGTCGCTACTCGCTACGCTGTGTACCCGCGAGATTCTTGCTGAACTAGACGGCCATGCCTCACCGCTGCGCGAATGTATCTATCGCATACCGCCATACCCCGAACCGGCCGAGCTACTCACCGTCATTTTTCATGTCCGCTGCGGCTGCACAGCAGATCGTCAGCAGGCAGTCTTTTCGCCGCCCAACCCGTCGGCGTACCCGTCGGCGTCTGCTCCAGTGCTCCGCTCAGCCTCCGTTTCAGACCCACCAAATATTCCTCACCAGAAGCCCCTGGCCTCTCGGGAGAAAACACACATTTAGGCAAAGTATATGTAGGCAGCGTCAGGGCGCAGCAACGTTAGGACGAACCAAGCGATCCAGTTCCAGAGCTAGGCCAAACCGAAGTCAGCACTGGGCAATGCCAGAGCAAGGCGGAGTCAAAGCTACGCGAAACCCGAGCTAGGAAAAGCCAAAACAATTCAGCCCCAGGCAAGCCACGCCCAGATCAAACCAGCTCACAAGCAAACCATGCCCCGAGCAAGCCAACCCCAGATCGAGCAGAAGTAGCCGGAGCTAGCTAGAGCCTGAGCGCACGATCTGCAACACCTGCTCACCGTAAGCGGCGAGTTTCGTCTTCCCCACCCCTCGAATATCGCCAAGCTGCGCCAGATTCTCTGGGCGCACCCGAGCTATCATCCGCAGCGTTGTATCGTGAAAAATCACGTACGCAGGTTTCCCCACACTACTGGCTACTTCGGCACGCCACTGTCGTAAGCGCTCAAAGAGCTCCAAAGCCTGCGGAGATTCTTCCTGAAAACTCCGTATATCCGCAGTGCTGCGACGGCGCACTTGAGTTGCCCGCGAATCTTCGCGCGGCCAAAGATCTGCGAGAAACCGCGAAACTTTACCCTGCGAGCGCGTCCCATACGAGCGAGCATAGCTCACATAGAGCTGCTGACGCGCACGGGTAATTCCCACGTAGAGCAGTCTCCGCTCTTCTGCCACTGCCTGCGGCGTCTGCGCATACGAGATCGGTATCAGCCCCTCTGCTATCCCAGCCAAAAAAACGACGTCCCATTCGAGCCCTTTCGCACCGTGCAACGATGAGAGCGTGACGGCGTTGGTGAGCGGCACGTTGTGCAGCTCGGCGCGCTCTTCCAATTCAGCCACAAACTGCCCTATCCCTGCGTGACGCCGATCCCATAGCTCCTGCGCCAGCGCCCGTAACGCTTCCAAAGATTCCCAGCGTTCTCGGCTCGCACCGCGCGCTGAGGGGCCTTCAGGCCGCCATCCCATGTTGCGCAGCGCCCCTTCCACAAGTTCTGGCAATGGAGCCGAATCTGTGTCAAATCCCGTTTGCGCCGGAGCAGCCACATCGACATCTCCCAAACCACGGACGTTTCCCAAACCGCGAGCGCCCGATTCTTCTCTGGCCAACGCCCGCAAAACCACCATCGCTTCGCGCACTTCTCGGCGCCTAAAAAAGCTCTCTTGCCCTTGCAAGACGAAAGGTAGTCCGGCGTCACCCAAAGCCCGCTCAAACTCCGCCGACTGTGCATTAGTGCGATAGAGAATAGCCACATTACTGAGCTTCTCCCCTTGGGCTGCCAGTGCTTTAATCGCGGCCGCGATCTTTTGAGCCTCTTGGGAGCCGTGAGCATAGCTAGCACATTCCACGGCTTTGCCAGAGTGAGACATAGCCCGTAGCTGTACGGGGTGCACGTCCGTTGCACCAGCCAATACAGAGTTGGCGAGCGCAATAATCTCCGGCGTCGATCGGTAGTTTCGTGCCAATACGATCTCTTGCGCACGCGGATGTTCTCTAGTGAAGTGCTCAAGGTATTCCGAGCGCGCCCCCGTAAACGAGTAAATAGTCTGCGCGCTGTCTCCCACCACGCACAGATCGTGGCGATCCCCTAGCCACAGCTGCAAAAGCCGGTGTTGCATCGGAGAGACGTCCTGATATTCGTCCACCACAAAATACGAATACTGTTCGCGGATATTGCGCGCTATATCTGGGCGATCAATCATCAATCCAATCAGAATGAGAATGACATCTTCAAAATCAATAACTCCACGCTCAGCTTTAAGATCTTCGTACACCTTGATGAGCTGGGCAATTTCTTCAGGGGTTCGAGCAGCTACTCCCACTCTCTCGGCTTTTCGAGCCTGCACCGGATAATCATCGGCGGTGATGAGCGAGACTTTCGCCCACTCGATCTCGGCGGCGATATCCCTCACGGTAGGGAGGTCGGTCGGCATTCCCAACTGGGCAGCAGCAGCCGCTACAAAGGCCGCTTTCGACTCCTTGATTTCTGGCGCATTGCCGCCAATAGCGTTCGGCCAAAAATAGCGCAGCTGAGAGAGCGCAGCAGAGTGAAAAGTACGCGCCTGCACCCCGCGAATCCCCAGATCACGCAGCCGCGAGCGCATTTCTCCAGCAGCACGAGCCGTAAAGGTGACGGCGAGCACCTGCTGTGGCCGTACAGCTCCGGTGCGCACGGCATTCGCAATCCGATATGTGATTGCGCGCGTTTTTCCGGTGCCCGCACCTGCCCGCACGCATACGAATCCTCGCACAGCTTCAGCTACTGCGCGTTGGTCAGGATCGAGTGCCGCCAACAGGTCAGGCTGCATAGATTCCACAGACTATCTCCTCCTCAGCTCTCGACATACACGAAGCCACCTTAACCCCGCGGTGTACCCCGCGCTCTCAGTAGGCTTCAGCTCGCAGGACGTCCTGAGCCCTCCTGGGCTCGTTTCTTTGCTCACTGCTATCGCGTCACTCACCAGTGTAGAAGCCGCCTTAGGGAAATAATGACGAAATTTTCTTTCACCGCCAGGTGCGCGCCACTACGGACTGCCCTATTACCCGCGAACCGCTGTACACCACGACAGACTGCCCCCGCGGCAGTCCGCGTATTTCTTCATGCAGATCTACGAGCATCCGCCGCTCTTCACCTGTACCCTCGCCCGTCATCGTCACCGTGGCCGGCACTTCACGCCCGTGGGCACGCACCTGCACGGCGGCTTCCACGCCAGCACTCGGATCCATCTCTTGTGCCAACCACACGGGGCTTTCCCCTTCAATATGGGTCAATGCCAGAGCCTCTTTAGGGCCTACGGTGATCACGTTGCTAGCCGCATTCACATCTAGCACGTATCGCGGACGCCCATCTGCAGCTGGCACCGTCAGCCCCAAACCTTTGCGCTGCCCGATGGTGTAGCCGATCGCTCCCTGGTGTTCCCCCAGCACGCGGCCTTCTTCGTCACGGATTTCCCCTGGCTCAGAGCCTAAGCGAGCCCGCAAGAATCCGAGGGTATCGCCGTCAGGAATAAAACAAATATCAAAGGAATCCGGCTTTGAGCTCACCGGTAAACCTCGCCGAGCTGCTTCTTCACGCACGGCTTCTTTCGAGGGAATCTCACCCAGCGGGAAGAGGGCGTGCGAGAGCATATCGTTACCAATGGCGCTGAGCACGTAGCTTTGGTCTTTGTCTCGATAGGCCGCCCGATGCAGCTCTACTTTCTCGCTGCCCCCTCCGGTGTGGGGTAAAAGCCGTGCATAGTGACCGGTGGCCACGGCGTCAAAACCATGCTCAAGAGCATATTTTTGCAGCACCGCGAATTTTACGTGTTCGTTGCAAAACACACAGGGATTCGGCGTCTGCCCAGCGGCGTAACGATTGAGAAACTCCTGAATCACGATGGCAGAAAACTCCTGTGCATAATCCCACACATGGAAATCCACGCCCAGTAGCTCGGCAATATGAGCAGCATCTCGCTGGTCTTGAGGGTTACCACACCCGCGAACTGGACCCGTTGGCACATCGGTGGAGGCGAGATTCGCGTGCAGGGCGAGATAGACGCCCGTTACCTCATGCCCCGCTTCCACGGCTCTCGCCGTTGCCACCGAGGAATCCACTCCCCCACTCATCGCTGCAAGAATCTTCATAGGGCATAGTCTAAAGAGCCAGGTGCAATGCTTCCAGCGCAGAACACTTTCAGTTCACCCCAAATCAATCCGTATGAAAGCTCAGCGAATTTCGGCCAATCTCAGCCCATCTCGATAAATTCACATAAAATCTCAACTGTTCTCAGCAATCACATCCGCTGCAGCTGGCTGAGAAAATGAACTGCTCCGCCAGCAAATCCCCAGCAATGCGCCCTTGCCCGATCACATCAACCCACCCGACGTGATGAGCTGAGCGCCAGCAATACCACCCCAAGCAGACACTCAAGCGATAGCATTAGACCACTCGGCACCAGCAGCACAAGATCCGCCGGCCAGCACAAACCCAGCAGCACAAACCCAGCAGAACAAACCCAACTGGCAGCATCAGGCTCAATGGCCGAGCTAGCTGGCCGGCATAGCCAGGGCTGCGCGTCTTGGCTGCGCCCTGGCTACACCCTGCTCACATCCTGGCTAGCTCGCGTTATCCTGCAAGCCAACGATCGCCTCCACGTCTTCAGCCGGATTGACCCCCTCAGGAAGTTGATAATCCGAATCGTGGCCGCTAAACGTAAAGCTCATCGGGACGTTCTCTTCATCCACATCCACCACGATGGTCTGCCCCTCATGGAAATCACCAAAGAGCAACTTCTCAGAGAGTGCATCCTCGATATCGCGCTGAATAGCACGGCGGAGCGGACGTGCCCCCAGCACTGGATCAAAACCGCGATCAGCGAGTAGCTGCTTCGCCTTATCCGAGAGCGCTAAGCTCATGCCTTTCTCCTGCAGACGCTTATCCAGCTTGGAGATCATCAGATCCACGATCTGCAGAATCTCATCACGGTTGAGCTGCGGGAAAACGATCATTTCGTCCACGCGGTTGAGGAACTCTGGGCGGAAATGATTCTTCAGCTCCTCGCTCACTCGTGTTTTCATCCGATCATAAGATGCCACTTCATCTTGATCGAACTGGAAGCCTGTCTGTACACCCTTGGCGATATCCTTGGTGCCCAAGTTCGTCGTCATAATAATAATGGTGTTCTTGAAGTCCACCACTCGCCCTTGCGAATCCGTGAGCCGTCCTTCTTCCAAGATCTGCAGCAGGGAGTTAAACAGATCTGCGTGCGCCTTTTCAATCTCATCAAAGAGCACCACAGAGAACGGCTTGCGGCGAACCTTTTCAGTGAGCTGCCCGCCCTCGTCATAGCCCACATATCCTGGAGGGGCACCGAAGAGCCGCGAGACGGTATGCTTCTCTTGGTATTCACTCATATCTAGGGTGATGAGCGAATCTTCGTCCCCAAAGAGGAACTCTGCCAATGCTTTAGCCAACTCCGTCTTGCCCACGCCCGTAGGGCCGGCAAAAATAAACGAACCACCTGGCCGGTTGGGGTCTTTCAAACCGGAGCGCGAACGGCGAATGGCCTGGCTCACAGCTTTCACGGCTTCCGTCTGCCCGATCACCCGCTTGTGCAGTTCGTCTTCCATTCGCAGCAGTTTGGCCGACTCTGCCTCGGTGAGCTTGAAGACTGGAATGCCGGTACTCATGGAGAGTACTTGGGCGATGAGCTCCTCATCCACCACAGCTTCCACATTGAGTTCGCCAGCTTTCCACGCACGCTCTTTTTCGTCACGCTGCTGAGAAATCTGCTGCTCTTTATCACGCAAAGCGGCGGCTTTCTCAAAATCTTGCCCAGCAATGGCGGCATCTTTCTCCGCTCTCACCTGCGCCAGTTCTTCCTCCAGTTCGCGCAGCTCAGGAGGAGCCGTCATCTTTTGGATAGCCAAGCGAGCACCAGCTTCATCAATGAGGTCAATAGCCTTATCCGGCAAGAAACGATCGTTGATATAGCGATCAGCGAGCGTCGCTGCAGCCTCAAGAGCCTCATCTGTGATCGTCACGTGATGGAACGCCTCATAGCGATCTCGCAACCCCTCAAGAATTGCAATCGTCTCTTTCACGCTTGGCTGTTCCACCTGAATCGGCTGGAAACGCCGCTCAAGAGCTGCATCTTTCTCGATGTACTTGCGGTATTCATCAAGCGTGGTAGCTCCGATCACTTGCAGTTCGCCGCGAGCCATCATTGGTTTGAGCAGTGACGCCGCATCGAGAGCACCCTCAGCAGCCCCCGCTCCTACCAGTGTGTGAATCTCGTCAATAAAGAGAACGATATCTCCACGATTCTTGATCTCTTTCAAAATTTTCTTCATACGCTCTTCAAAATCTCCGCGGTAGCGCGAACCCGCCACCAACGACCCCATATCGAGCGAATAGAGCTGTTTATCGCGCAGCGTCTGAGGCACCTTACCGCTGGCAATGTTTTGCGCCAGCCCCTCCACCACAGCAGTTTTACCTACGCCAGGTTCTCCAATCAGCACCGGATTATTCTTGGTACGCCGACTGAGCACCTGCATCACACGTTGAGTTTCGTTGTAACGGCCAATCACCGGATCGAGCTTGCCCTCACGAGCCTGCGACGTGAGGTTGCGTCCGAACTGATCAAGCACCGACGATCCCGCCTTAATACCGCTCTCGCGCTGGCTCCCAACGCCCACGCCCACAGTCTCTTTACCTTGATAGCCCGATAGTAGCTGTGTCACCTGCTGGCGTACCTGTGGCAAGTCTGCTCCGAGTTTCACCAACACTTGCGCCGCCACGCCCTCTTGTTCACGGCACAAGCCCAGCAGCAAATGTTCGGTGCCGATATACGAATGGCCGAGCTGTAGCCCCTCACGCATCGCATACTCCAGCACTTTCTTAGCCCTCGGAGTAAACGGAATGTGCCCACTAGGATGCTCTTGCCCCTCGCCGATGATCTCCACCACTTGCTCGCGCACACCGTCAAACGTAATGCTGAGTGCCTCCAGAGCTTTCGCTGCCACACCCTCGCCCTCTTTTATCAAGCCGAGCAAGATGTGCTCCGTGCCAAGATAATTGTGTTTCAGCCCGCGAGCTTCTTCTTGAGCGAGCACGATCACACGTCGGGCACGATCAGTAAATCTCTCAAACAATTCGTTCTCCTCGTAAGTGCTTGCTTGCCAGACGGCGCTCTCCACATTCTCGTATGCCGGCATGACTGCCAGTGGCACATCAGGATGTGTGACGCCGCACAGCACACAGCCACGCTTATCAACTCATCCACTCTAACCGCACCACTCGCAAAGCCTTTCCCCATTTCGCCGAGGGCGTTATCGCCTGCACAAAAAGCATTATTTCCCATGCCAAAGCTGGGCTATTGGGTGAACGTTATTGATTGCGAATTGCAGCTATATGAAGAGGGCAATTACATGAAGAGGGGCAATATCGCCGGCGGGTTATTGTAGCGATCAGGGAAGCGATCAGGAGTACTACTATTAGCAGGCTGTTTTAGCTAGTACGAGGGAGGATATTACTCAGATTTCGCCGCTCGGTAAAGTGATCTACCAGTCAGGCTTATCGCGTGGGGACGATACTCGATACTGCCGGCCGCCAGGTGGCAAACCAGAACTAATACCGACAGGGCGAGCCAGGATTAGTACCGACGGGGCGAACCAGAGCTAATACCCACGGCCAATCATCATGTCGGGCTAGGAATTGCTACTACTCCATGGCTGGTCCAGCAATTCGGGTGATGTCATAAGGGGATCGGGTGCGCTATAAGGGCATCAGGAGTTGATGTGATCGGCCGGCAGTCTCGCATCCGCACCTCAGCCCATACCCATCGTTACTACACCTCAGCCCACGCCCGTCGTCACTTTGCGCACACCTAAGGCTCAGGCCTCGGCAATGATGGTAAACGGACCGTCGTTCACGATCTCCACGTCCATCATCGCCCCAAAACGCCCCGTCTCCACGTGCAGCCCATGATCGCGCACCGCCTGCACTAGTTCATCAAAAATCGGCTCAGCCACATCTCCTGGGGCAGCATGGCTCCACCCTGGTTTCTTTCCCTTGCGCACATCCGCATAGAGCGTGAACTGCGAAATAATCAGCACCGGAGCATTCACTTCTTCGGCGCCCATCCGTTCGCTCGGATCATCACTCCCCTGGGGAGAACGCAAAAGTTTAAGCTGTGCTATTTTACGAGCAATTTTCTCGATTTGCACCGCACCATCAGTGTGGGTAATGCCAACTAATACGCACAGACCCGCTCCAATATCACCAGTGACGACGGGCTCGCCGCTAGGATCGTCAGTCACGGTGACTTTCGCCCGCTTCACTCTCTGAATAACAGCCCGCATTGTTCGCCCCTCTTCTATGTGCCGTACCCACGCCACCAGCGTGCGCCCCGTATCACGCAAGGCTACACATCATGCGCGACGCCGTGCGATGCGTGACGCCATATCATGCGTGACGCCGTAGCACTTGAGTTGGATTATACCGATCGAATTATACCGATTCACATCTCGCGGCCTACACCTACATCAGTCATGCGCGTGACGCGGCTTAGGTTTTTGCCCCGACGCCAGTGCTGCCCGCGCCCTGCGCAGCGCAAACGCTGGATTTTCAGTTGGCGACGCCGATGACTTTCCACTCGGATCCACAATCATATCTTGTGAGGCCACAAACCCGCTTCCCTCACCAATGCCCGTTCCACCCTCAATCGTGAGCACAGCTTCTAGCGGCACTGTGCGTTTCACTAAGGCCAAGGCCACCGGCCCTTGTTCGTAGTCGCGTGCCACACTTGTGAGCACTCCCACGGGTTCGCCATCTAAGCTCACCACCGCCCCACGTTTAGGCAAATCGGCGTCAGGGCCTTCAAGATACAGAAAAACTAGCCTGCGCGGCGGTTTGCCCATATTGACGATCTTGGCCACCGTCTCCTGCCCAGGGAAGCATCCTTTGTTGAGCCAGACGGCTGTGCGCAACCAATCGAGTTCATGCGGTAGCACTCCCTCTTCGAGAATTTCAGTACTTGGCCGAGGGCGTCGATCTACAACGCGCGCTGCCTCCCACGCCTGCTCGCTCACAGCTATCAGCCCTGCTTGCTCCAGTGCATCCGCCACCGCTGGTGCACGTTCTGTATCCGCTACCAGCAGACTGCGGTGAACGCCATGAGCAGGGTGGGTAGCGTCGTCACGACCATAATGTGCACCTCCAGAGCTCACCTGAGGCCAGCGATCTTCCCAGGTGTAGAGCGCACTGGCCAGCGCATTTCCAGGGAGCTGATGCTTTTCCAGGAGCGTGACAAACGCCGTCACCGGCTGCAACGATACCGATACCCGCATCATAAATTTCATAGATTCAAGAAACTCCGCCAACGGTCTAGCCCCTCCCACATCAGCGAGCAGGAACGTCTCTTCTGCCCCCTCGCTAACCGCAAAAGCATGGAGGATGTGCCCTTGGGAATCGAGAATAAGCCCCTCAAGATCTTCCCCGAGTTGCAGACGGGTGAACGGGGCGGTCGTGAGATTATTGAGCCACGTGAGGCGATCTTCCCCTCTCACCACCACAGTTTCAAGATCAGAAAACTCCACGTATGCGTGCCCATCTCGCAGCCGAGCTTCTTCCACCAGCGGATTGGCACTAGCAGCCTTGTGGGTATTCAAAGTATTCACGTCGCCCCCGTATCTATATCGGTATCTCCACACCAGCATCTCCACTGGCATCTGCACACCTCACACGTACCGTCGCGTATACGTTATGTGCACTCCATTACGATGTGTGCTCCATATGGCTTCCAGCAGCTTCTCTTTGCCTCTCACTACCGTCGTGCGAATCGGATTTTACTGCCGTACACATCTGGTTTTACCAGTTTTACTGCCGGTCGAATCAAGTTTTACTGTCGTCCGCATCGTGTTTTACTGCCGTCAGCGTTCATCTGCCGTGTGAGCCGCCCTGCCATATAGGAACTCATCGGGAATCCAAATGCTTCCATGTCGTAAGAGTAAAGCAGATCTGAATCTATATGGCGAGCGCGAATGGCGGCGCTATTCACGTTCGCCCCCGCAGCGGATCGAGCTAGTACATCCGTGACGACGTGCAGCTGCCCTCCGCGAACTAGCCCCACTAAAATCTGGCTAGTACCTGCAGGCGAAGCCAGCATCGCCTCCAATGCATACGAACCATCCGACTGCTGATCTACTGTGGGATTGACGCGCAGATAGCCTGCTGCCGCGCTCCACAGCTCTCTTTTCCCTAGCTGCTCCCACGTAGATATTCCTGAGCACTCCTTATTCACGTCGCTAGCTGGTTCGTTGGCCAACCAGATACGCGAATTTATATACACATAAGGCCCGCCGTCACTCGCATCTATGTGTAGCTCATGCAGATACGCCGCAGCAGGTACGTTCTCATATTCGAGCACTCCCCCTCCATGCCAGCAGCCAACGAGCCACGCGAGCGGATAGTTTTCAGGAGCGAGATCATCTGGAATATCCATCATCATACGTCCAGCATACGTGAGCGCATGGCAAGATTCGATTGGTCGTGAGGCGGAGCTATTCAAAGTAATCTATACCAGCACCAGCTTTCCCGCCGATCCCCACGCCTAGGAGCCGAGGCCTCATAGTACCTAGGTATCTCAGAGCACCCTATACCAGGCAACCTATACCAGCAGCCAGCTAAACATATAAGCGAGCATCCCGAGTATACAATGCGCAATAAGATCCCTCGAAATACCTGCCATCGGAGAGACACTCGACACCCTGCGGGTGGCACGCCCCAGCAAAACGTAGATCAGCGCCGTCACGATACCGAGTGAGAATCCTAGCCACAGCTGTACCGACAGCAGCCAGGCCATGAGCAGACCCGCCACGGCGCCGTTAAACAATGCCAGTGCATGAGCCGTACGTGCGGGAATGGACTCCACCAAGGCCACAGTGGCAAGGACGACGCCCACTAGGATCGTCTCAGTGCGCCCCAAATCTGTACACCACACAAAAATCCACAGAGTCGCCATCACTATCAGCACGCATCCAGTGAATGTGCCCGCTGCCTGCTCAAGTAGTTGCGGCCGCCCATCGCGGCGCAACATTTCAGCAACAAACGTAGCAGCCACACTCAGGCCGAGGACGAAACTCATCGCCGTCAGCGTGCCCCAATTAGCCACCCCAAGAGCGACTAGGGCAACCAGCCCCATCACTAAACGCGCCGCGTTGGGATGCGGCACATCCAGTAGCTTTCCCCAGCCCAGCAGCAAGAGCACCACCACTATGGCGACGCAGACCAGCCCCACTCCTTCATTTGCGAGCGCGCCACACACCAGCACCAAAGCTCCGCCGACGCCAACCGCTATGCGCCTAGCTATCTCTTTTGCTTGCACATAGTTTTTCTCGCTCATAGGGGAATTCTCGCACGCCGTGGCAGCTTTGAAAAATGTGCCCGCCCGTGGCTTGCCCCCATGCCTGCCCTTGCAGAGCGGATCGCTCCTACCCGACGTCACTCATCCGCAGCCCATCCGTGCATTTCAGGCCATATTTTCAACTGGCAAAAATACGATGCAAAAACGCGTGACAATCTCGCGCGTATGCGTTAGATTATTACCAAGACACCGGATCGCGAAAGCCCCGGGCTCCAATAATTTGCCGCTACGAGCGGCCTTCGCGCCGACAGGCGCTATCAGGTTCGGTGTCCTAGACTTCGGCAGGGGTTGCAGCGATAAAGAGCTGCAACCCCTGTTGCTATCACTTTCAGTATCACGATGCGGGCTAATAATTACGGGGCTAGTGGACAATAGTTATTGATGTTTTTGCTGCTTTTCGTTGCCTGCCGACTTCACTTCACCAACCGCCAAATCAAACTACTCGCAAACTCAAGCGGTGTGCTCTATCGACGTCATGCACTGAAGAAGCAGCATCAGTGCCAGCACCCGAGACGGCATCGTCGAAGAAACTGGTATCAATATCTGCGCTATCTACCAGCACGTGCGCCCCATCTTTCACCTCGCCACTGAGAATCATCGCCGCAAGTTGATCGCCGATCTCGTGTTGAATCAGACGGCGCAGCGGACGGGCTCCGAATGCCGGATCGTATCCATCCATGGCGAGCAGAGCTTGAGCACCATTCGTCACCTCGAGATCAATACGCCGCTCTTTCAGGCGCTTCTCCAGCTGAGCAACTTGCAGTTGCACAATCTGCCCGATCTCGCTCACCGTCAGCGGCGCAAAGAAGATCACGTCGTCAAGTCGGTTCAAAAATTCTGGCTTAAACGCCGCTCGCACCAGACCCATGACACCCTCGCGCTTTTGCTCATCGTCCAAATCAGGATCCGCGAGGAATTGCGAACCCAAATTCGACGTGAGAATCACGATTGTATTGCGAAAATCTACCGTGCGCCCTTGTCCGTCAGTCAGCCGCCCGTCGTCAAGCACTTGCAACAAAATGTCAAACACTTCTGGATGAGCTTTCTCCACTTCATCAAGCAAGATGACGCCGTATGGACGTCGGCGTACCGCTTCTGTAAGCTGCCCACCCTCTTCATAGCCGACATATCCTGGAGGAGCCCCCACCAGGCGAGCCACTGAATGTTTCTCCGAGTACTCGCTCATGTCGATGCGCACCATCGCCCGCTCATCGTCAAAAAGGAAGTCAGCAAGACTCTTGGCCAACTCCGTCTTGCCCACACCCGTGGGGCCGAGGAACATAAAACTGCCGGTAGGACGATTAGGGTCTGCCACACCCGCCCGAGAGCGCCGCACAGCATCCGCCACCGCCTGAACGGCTTTCTTCTGCCCGATCAGGCGCTTGCCGATGTACTCTTCCATATGCAAAAGTTTCTCCGTCTCCCCCTGCAACAAGCGACCCACAGGAATGCCCGTCCAGGAAGAAACCACCTCCGCAATACCATCAGCATCCACTTTTTCCGCAATCATCGGCACAGCGTCCGCCTCATGGGCTTGGTCTTGGTGTTCCTCCCCCTCGGCAATTTGGCTCTCAACTTGCGGGATTTCTCCATTCTGGATGCGTCCAGCATCTTCATACCGCCCCTCACGGATGGCCTTTTCCAGCTCGGTGCGCAATTCATCCAACCGCACACGCAGATCACCAACTTTATTACGCCCAGCTTTTTCGGCTTCCCAGCGGGCGTTGAGGGCAGCGAGTTCTTCGGATTTGTCCGCCAACTCCGCCTCGATTTTCTCCAGACGATCCGCTGCGCCAGCATCGTCATGGTCGGAATCAGTCTCCTCAAGATAGGCTTTTTCCATCTTGAGCCGATCTACTTGCCGCCGCAGCACATCAATTTCTTCTGGGGAAGAATCAAGCTCCATCCGCAGCCGCGAGGCTGCTTCGTCGATCAAATCAATGGCCTTATCTGGAAGTTGCCGCCCAGAAATATAGCGATCAGATAGCTGAGCTGCGGCCACCAATGCCCCATCAGAGATCGTCACTTTGTGATGCGCCTCGTATTTTGGCGCAATACCGCGCAAGATAGCCACAGTGTCTTCCACACTTGGCTCCCCTACAAAGATCTGCTGAAAGCGGCGCTCCAGAGCAGGATCTTTCTCAATGTATTCACGGTATTCATCGAGCGTGGTGGCTCCCACTAGGCGTAGCTCCCCCCGAGCCAGCATCGGTTTGAGCATATTGCCAGCATCCATCGCCCCCTCAGAGCCAGCTCCGGCTCCCACCACCGTGTGCAATTCGTCGATGAACGTGACGATCTCACCGTCGCTGTCTTTGATCTCAGCCAGCACTGCTTTGAGCCGCTCTTCAAATTCACCTCGGTATTTAGCTCCCGCCACCATGCCAGAGATATCGAGCGAGATGAGACGTTTACCTTTGAGACTAGCTGGCACATCTCCATCCACAATACGCTGAGCCAGCCCCTCCACCACGGCAGTTTTACCCACACCAGGCTCTCCGATCAACACTGGATTATTCTTGGTACGCCGGCTAAGCACCTGCACCACCCGCCGAATTTCACCATCGCGTCCAATCACCGGATCGAGCTTGCCCTCGCGAGCCATTTGGGTGAGGTCAGTGCCATATTTTTCCAGCGCCTTAAACGTCCCCTCAGGATCAGGGCTATCGACATTGCCGGATCCTCGCACCCCTGGAAGTGCAGCTTTCAGCTGATCGTGCGTGACGCCAGCAGAGCGCAAAATCTCGCCAGCGCTCGCTTGCGTCGTGCTCAGGGCAAGCAACAGGTGCTCTGTAGAGATATAGGAATCTCCTAAGGCAGTGGCTTCTTTGCCCGCATCCGCTAGCACTAGTGAGAGGTTGCGGGATACTTGCGGCTGCCCCACCGAAGATCCCCTCGCTCCTGGAAGCGTGGCGAGCACTGCCGTCACCCGCTGCATAATAACTGCGCGGTCCACTCCCACAGCGTCAAGCAAAGCAACAGCCACACCGTCACGTTGCTGCAGTAGCGCAGCGAGCAGATGCGCGGGTTCGAGCTGAGGATTACCCGCTGTCGTTGCCATTTGAATAGCCTGCGCCAGCGCTTCTTGGCTCTTCGTCGTCAATTTGTCCATCATAACCTCCAGCATCACTGGCACTACTTCTACGCCGCAACACCTCAACACCACAGCAGTGGGCATCGCAGCATTGAGCACACCGATGCACCCACCACCTAGGCATTGGCATTTCATCTGTCCAAGTTCAGCTACTTCAACGCAGCTATAGTTGAGTCTATTCCACGCAACTTTAAGAATCAAGAACCATCCATGTTTTGCCGAGTAAAAGCATAAGTAAAGGCACAAATAAAAGCAGAGGAAAGCGATATCGCGGGGATGAGAGAAGCGAAAAAGAGAAGGGAGAAAGATAGATAAGGAGTGGACATGAGAAAAAGGGGAAGGAGAGAGACAAAGAGGGTAGACAAGGCAATGAGAGCGAGCAGGAAAAGGAAATGCCGGATCAAAGCAGGCATCAGGAATCAGGCAACTTCTTACAGCTGTATCAGCGCTCCCACCCCCAGCGCTGGCTATGGGGGAGTTCTGCGCTGACGATGAGGGAAATATCGGCAAGGCTCGTAGTACCGACAAAGCGGGAGTACTGCGGAGGCAAAAGTACTGCAACGATGGGAGTTTACTAAGACGGTGGGAGTTGCGAGGAGGCAGGAGTCACAGGGAGGGAAGATCCGACGTCAGTAAAGCTGGCGCTGCTAGCAACACGCCCACACCCGTACCTAGAAACTCACACCTGTAGCAAGACACTCACACTCGTAGCAAGACGCCCACACCTTTAACACGACACCCATACCCGTAGTAAGACGCCACACCCAAGGCAAATTTACATTATCTTTCGCCATAGCTATTCATACGCACTTCAAAGCCCGTATACTCGAAGTGAGCCGCATTGATGCGGATAGTAGAGAGAAAGGGGGCTGCGTATGGGTTTCTTAGATAAGGCCAAGGAAATGGCCGGAGATGCAGCTGACAAGGTAAAAGACGTCGCAGGCGACGTAGCCGATAAAGCAAACGAAGCAATCCATAGCGAAAAAGCCGAACAGGTGAGCGACTCCATTCTCAATAAAGTGAATGAGCTCGCCGGTGGCAACGAAGCCGTGAAGAATGTGACGGACAAAATTGATCAGGCAATCGGCAACGAGTGACTGATACGCCTCAAGGCTACTCAATAGACCTTTGGCCTTCCTTGGCCGGAAGTGGCTCATGTGCAGGAGCACATGAGCCACTTTTCACTCCTGGCCCCCTCCCCCCCCTAGCCCTGATCCGCCGCTATCTTGCGACTAGCCGTCGCCGCACCTAAGCGTCGCAGATTAGCACGATCGGTCAGTTAGAGCACCGCTTAGGGAGATATGCTCAGCTAACTATTTTTAGCGTCGGGGCTTTTAACATCGGGCGAGGCGATTATACAGGTCGGCTAATTTTCATGCGGGGGATCAACCTGACCGCACGATCACCTCACAGCTAGGGCAGCTTTTCTTACTCACCCTATACCCACCAACACTCACCCCATGCCACCAGCAGGAAAGCAACTTCACCACGACTTCTGCGCGTCACCACAGGCGAAACCCATGATCACGTCACCACAACTTTTGCCTGCTAGCTCCAGTCTGGTTAGCTGTCTGACCGCTTAGCTATCCGCTTAGTCGTCTCAGCAGCGCTGACCGCGTTTGCCACTAGCAGCGAATCCTGCCCCCACAAGCATGAGCAGTACCGCAAGCCCCACTAGCGTTGCAGTTGTGGAACCGCTACGCGCCAGCGATGGATCTGCATCCAGATTGCCTGCCACCGCTGGCTTTTCTGGCTTCAGGATCGACGTGCCAGCACCACTGCCACCGCTGGACGGTTCCCCAGGAGCCGGCGCCTCGGGATCATCGGAACTACCAGGAGTTTCAGGATCCACCGGCTGCTCAGGTTGCTCTGGCTCCTCTGGATCGCCAGGTTGCACTGGATCAACCGGTTGCTCCGGATCACCAGAACTGCCAGGATTCTCCGGATCCACCACGGGGCGCTGCTCCACCACGATATTGAAAGTCATGGTAGACACTTTCCCGTCTGCGTTTCTAGCACTCACCGTCACCGTGAAAGTACCCGCAGCAGTGGGCGTGCCAGAGATCTTGCCCTCTGCCCACTGCAATCCTGCTGGCAGGCCAGAAACACTAGTAATCTCACCATTTTCCACGCTCAGCGCAATATCAGCGATAGCACTTCCCACGCTCGCAGCTACATTTGCCACGTCAGCTATCACCGCATCTGGAGCCACTGGCCTAGCTGCCACGGCAAAGATGAGGGTGAATTCATCGCTTGGATCTGATTCTACATACTCCTGCGGATAAGTCACCAATACTTTCACTGACACCTTTTGCCCGTATTGATCCTCGCTGGGAGTAAAAGTCACCACGCCAGTGCCAGGATCTATCTGAGCTTGGGCGGGAGCATCTGGTGCTAGCGCAAATACCGCGCCCTCAGGCTTTTGCGCTGACGTGCCGTCAGCTTCCATCACGAAACCCACAGCCGCGCTAGTGCTAGCTTTACCCACTTCAGCCGGAATCTCGTCTGCGCCCACAGATGGATCTAAGGCAGCTGGCGCATCAGCAGCTGGATCCACCACGTTGATGAGGATCTGCCCACGGGCGCTAAAGGTGCCAGGAACCGCTGGGAGATTTGCGTCGTCACTCACTACTTCGGTGACGGTAAACGGCACAGTGATGGCTCCTAGCTCGGCATCTTCTGGCACAGTGCCAGTGAGCGTGCCATCTTCAGCCAGATTTAGCCAATCTGGAGCGCCCGCACTCAAGGCATAGGTGACTGCCCCGCCGTTGCCCGCTAACGTCAATCGCATCCCCGCAGGCAGCTGGCTGCCCGGCTCCACGCTGGCATCATTGCCATTCACACTGGGAGCCAAGAACGTGTGCTCCCAGTCTGGCACAGCACCCTCAGGCAGCACATAGCCGTGCTCAGCCAAACCATTCATCGCCACCGAGATCTGTTCGCCAGGCTGAGCGGTATATGTGCCAGGAGCTTTCGCTTCGCCATTGACCACGTAGGAGATGGAATTATCAGGAATTTCGTAGGTGCGCGTGGCAGTGCCGTCCGCAGCCACCTCATCGGTGATGGTGATGCCTGGCGTCGCTCCCACCCGTTTCATGGCTGCAAATTCCGCCGCTGAGCCGAAGTTATTACCAGTCACGGTGCTGGTGGCAGCGGTGATTGAGAACTTTACCCACGGGCCGGTAGTGCCAGCGGGCAGATCAAAGCTCTGCACATCCCTAGTGTCGCGCGGATTCACGCTCGCCACTTTCGTCCAGCTCACGCCGTCTGGCGACGTATAAATATTGGCCGCACTGGCATTGCCATTGGTGCCGCTTTGCCGCTGCTGATACTGCACCGAGCAGATCTCTTGGCCGGCAACTGCATCCGTCTTCCACCAGGCTTCAATCGGATAAGCGTGCCCGTTCCACGCCGAGTGCCAATGGGTGCTGGTTTGCCCATCGAAAGCTAGGCGCACCGGACCCTCATTAGGTAATCCTTGCGTGGGCTCTTCAGAGTTTGCTCCATAGTTGTGCCCATCGAGGCCGGCCCTCACGCAGGCGTTCACCGCCGCATTTAAGCCGACTTCTGCACTGAGCTGATCGCCGCCAGCATCAGCAGTAAAGCGGATCGTGGCGTCACCACTGCCATAATTATTGGCCACCCAAAATTCGAGCACGCCCGTCTGCCCAGCTCGGATCGGCCCTGTTGAGCCTGGAGCTGGAGTAATCTGCCAGCCTGGTGGCAGCTGCGGCGTCACCGTCAGCGGATCCAGATCTGCCGAGATTGGCGCTTTCACTTTCACCGTGATTTTTACCGGACTACCTGGAACGACCTTCGTGGACTCAGCGCTCGCCGTCATAGTGGGGTCATCATCTTCCTGCTCGCCGATCATGTTGAGCAGAATCGAGCGAGCCCCCACCATCGCTCCCCAGTGCGGAGCGCTGTCGGTGTTCGTGTCTCCCACCCCGGCGATCACGCGGTTTACTTCATCCATATCCACACCAATCGTGCGCTTTGCTTCACGGATGATCTCTGCGTCGTCAATGCCGTCTTGGAAGACTTCCCAGCGCATCGCTGATACTGGCCCAGCTTCTGGAGAATCTTTGGTACCCCCTGGATAGACTACATATTCATCGCCTTGGGTGTACATGAACGTGGGGTTGCTATACACATCTTCTGGCCAAGAGTTGAAAGTCCAGCGCAAGAAGCCATCTAAATCTTTTTTGCCCACGATCCAGCTCAGATTGCGCGCTGACATCAGTGGAGACGGCGTGATCAGGTTTGGCTTGAGCGGCTGCGCCCAGGTGTAAAGCAGAGTCTGCTCGCCCGCTTCTCGACGTTCTCTAATCAAGCTATCTGGCACAGAGTTAATGATTTGGTAGCTAATAGCCGAATACGGCGTGAGGTCTACTTCATTCACAGCATCTGCAGCCGCTGCCAACTTACCCTGCCACTGCGGAGCGATTTCTTCCAGAATCGCGT
This sequence comes from Actinomycetaceae bacterium, assembly GCA_028724905.1. Classification (GTDB taxonomy): domain Bacteria; phylum Actinomycetota; class Actinomycetes; order Actinomycetales; family Actinomycetaceae; genus Arcanobacterium_A. Next base: position 79,313 of record JAQYTG010000001.1, read on the forward strand.
GCACTCGATTCATAATCGCTTCGCTCTGCTCGTCAAACATCAGTGACGTGCGATCAAACCAGCCTTTTTCGTCTAGGTGAGCTTTGAGAGCATTCAAGAACTGCCCCCACGCTTTGTTATAGTCGGCATCCCCCACGTTCACGCGCTTATCCACCAGCTGGCCAGTGCGAATGTCGAGATACGTGAGGCGATCCAACTGGCGGAAATTCACCATCGAGAAAAGGTGAATCGGCCCGTTGATTCCTGCCTCTTCGTGCGCCGTCACCAGCTTGTCAAACACCGTGAAGTCGAAACTATAGTCTGTGCCGTCAAAACTCCATTCCACCGCTGGTTTGTAGTGAGAATTGGTCTGCGGATGGCCGTTTTCCAGCTTCCACGGATCGTCGTTGATGACGATATTGATCACGTCTTGCTGGGCATCAGCTAGCTCACGTAAATATGGTTTCATGTGCTCGAAGTGCTCATCGCTCCACAAGTCATCGCCATACCAATCTGCAATGGCGTCTGGGTGCCACCACAAATCCAGAATAAATGGCCGCTTATCGTGAGCCAGCAACTGCACATCACGCACTGATGTGCGCACCGGATAGCTGCCGATCACCTCACCATCGAGCTTGAGAGTAATAATCTGCTCGATAATCCCCGTGGGCGCATCTGGGGCCACATGCGCCACAAACCACACGCTTTGATTCTTCCCTGCCTCGATCTGCGGGGCGGCTGTGCGCAGCGGATCAATAGTGGAGCCGCCAGTTAAAGCGCCATTATTGCCGTTTTTAATCTCACTGGGATAGCTAATCTCCCACGTGACGCCAGGAGCATCGCTCACCTCGGCGCTGAGCTGGCCAGGCATGGGCAAGTTCACCACCAGCTGAGCGGAAGTGCGGTTGTCTTTCGCCATCTCCAAGCCCAGATCATGCCCATCTGGGAGCAGCCAGCTATTGACCTGCTCAGTGGGCATACGCAGATAGCTAGAGCTCTGGAAATCACCAGTGGGCACATACACTTTCGCGCCCGCCGCGTCAGTTCCTGAGATTCCCGATAGGTCGGGGGAAGTGGTATCAAAATCCACCCGCAGCCGATTGCTCGTGTGCCGCACTTGCCCTGCGCTGGAGTTTGCACTCACGGTGAATGTAGGCTGCCACGAGCCACTATTCACTTCTTGTTGCGTAAACACGTGGCGCAGCAATGCACTAGATAGATTGCCCGCACACATTCGAGATTCACCCGCAGGAATCGCTCCACTCCACTTGCAAGCAGCGATATTGGTGAAAGAGGAATTTGCCGATACTTGGGTGTTGGTTATCGGCACGTTGCCAGTGTTGGTGACGCGCGCCCACACCACTGCATTATCACCCACGGGAGAATATCCGCTATCTCCATTTTTGTCGTTATAAATAGCATCTAAATACGGCTCAATTTTCACCTGCGGATTCGCCCGAGCGCCACGGGCAGCAGTCACAGTAAGAAACAGATACTGCTGTGACGTCTTGCCATCGGCAGTGTAAGTGGCTTTCAGCATTCGATTACCAGCCACCGAAGTAGGGATCGTGATTGGCACTGCCACCCGCGAGCTAGCGCCTGCCTCAATCGCGGGCACCTGAGCAGTATCTACCTGCGTCCACACCCCATCGGTGCCGGTGATAGCAAGCGTGCCCGCAGGGATCTGGGCACCCGTCTGATTAGTGATGTCTACCCTATATTGCACCCGTGCTCCGGCGGTAAACGTGCCGCGATTGGCGGCGCTCGTCTCCTGTCCAGCGTTTTTCGCACTAATCGGAGCACACAGCGTATTCATCTTGGTGGTATCCACCGACGTGTAGGCAATCTCCACGTAGCCAGCGCGCTCATAGAGCACTCCCACCTTGCCGGTGGCCTGCCCACTAGCGTCAAAGATGGGCGTGCCCGTCACGTATTCTGCTTCATCAGGATCAATAGTGAGCCGGCCTGGCCACGTGGCTCCATTATCGCAAGAAATTTTCGCGCTCACATTGCGCCGAATATTAGGATCCTCGGAATTGAGCAGCATGAGCATCTTAGCTTTGGGATCATCTAAGGCAGCATCTGGATAGACGCGCAGGATCGTGCCATTTGAGGTGGGATCTATCTGCTGGCCGTCAAGTTGCCTGCCGCCCCAAGTGGCACCGCCGTCATCAGAAAACGCCACCATGCGCATTCCACCCGCACCGCTCACGCGCCCGCTCATCATCAAGCGCCCATCGGAGAGCTCCACCGCTTTGTTTTCATCTGCGGCCACAGTGGAGGGAGTGCCAAATTGCCAATTCTCGCCATGATCATCAGAATACAAGCTCACCACTTTAGTGCCGCTGGCGTTCACCACGTATTGTTGCACAAGCCTGCCCTTATACTGCTCACTGCGCAGCTGGATTCCTTCGCCCGAGGCCGCGAAAATTCCGCCCCAGCTAGAATCTTTCGCTTCTTGAGTGATGTTTTTGTGACGCCAGGTGCTGCCATTATCGTCCGAATAGGAATACAGCACTTGCATCGTGCTTGGGTCGCCCTCGGTGTTGCTAGCACTCGCACCACTGAATCCAGCAGTGACGCTGCCCGCATAAAATACGAAAATCCGCCCAGTCTCGCGGTCTACTAGCACTGAGGGATCACCATTGCCAGCTCTGCCAGCCTCATAGCGCACAGTTTGCACTGGCCCCCAGGTGTGGCCACCATCTTTGGAGCGGCGCATCACCACCCCGATATTCGCTGGCAGATCGTCCATATTGGGGCGCATATCATAGAAAGCCAGCAAATCGCCATTTGTCGCTTGCGTGAGCGCCGGGATCCGGTAGCGCGCTGCCTTGGTTATGCCGTCGTACCACTTGTTCAGTATCACTGTGGTACCCAGGGGATTTTCTTCAGCTCTGGCTGGAATCGCCCCCACTGGCGTAACTAGCCCCACCGCCACCACAGACAACACGCACGCACAACTCAGCGCTATTCTCATCAGCCTGCGCGTCAGTGGGTTTGTAGGCTTGTTTGTCAGCGCGTTTGTCGGCGGGTTTGCAAGTCTGTTCGTAAACTTGTTCGTCAGCCTGCGCGTCAGCGGATTCGTGAGTGTGTTCGTCAGCAAGTTCGTGCGTGAGTTCGTGAGCCCGTTGCCTTGCTTCATGTCAGATTTCAACCTTCACCTTTGAGGGTCTACATATTCACTGCAAAATGTAACAGAAAAGTCCACATTCAACTACTCACACTTCATCCGCAAGAGCACAGCAGACATATTCCGAGCACAGACGTTGCGCTATCTGAATATGTTGTCACCACGCAGTCACCGATAAGACACAGATGTTTTCGTGCCTGAACTGCGATACGTATTGAATATTCGGCCATTAAAAGCTTTCTTCCAGAGCATTAAACACGTCGTCTGTATCTTCGGAATCAGCAGAAAGTTCTTGAGAGTATCCGGTGCTCATAAATGAGTTAAAAGCTGCTTCGCCTATGGAATCACGGGCGGAGAGCCCGCTTGGAATGGTGAGGAGAAAGGGATCCCTTTGCGCATAACAATTTGGCAATAGAATGTGCTGATAGCCGTTGCTCGAGGAATCTCTATCGCCTCTAGGATTTCTTCGGCCTTCACCTTCACTTCTTCTGAGATGCGGATATGTACGCTTGCGGTTTTTATAACGGTGTTTCTCCTACAGCTTTCTATTAAGGATAGCGTAGACAGATATATCGCATAATGCGGCACAAATAAAGAGAATCGCATAGTACGGCGGGCACGTATTTGCCGAGGAGCGGTAAGGGTATGCCAAACGGCAAAGGCGTCTACACTTTAGGTACGAAGATAAAGGCATCTATGCGATCTGCGCTCCCACCCCTGGGTCGCACTCGCTTCCACCTTCCTCACCCACCTCAGAAGTATAGAAGCTCAAAGATTCTATATCCCCGGATCGCTCGGAAACAGAGACGTTCATTCTGATACATCGCCGACTGGGAGTGCTTGATGTAGATGCTCGCTGGGTGGTGCAGTTAGGTGCAAAGCCTGTGGCAGACGCGAACTAGCATTCACGCAAGCTGGATTACTAATACGAACTCCTGATCAATACGCTGCACCCCATGCTGATGATGGGGTGCAGCGCCGTCCTTTCGTCAATGTATCAAATGAGCATGGGTGGAGATGGAAGCGTCGAAGCCAGTATCAGACTCCGCGTCGAGAAAAGATGCCGCCAAGGTACATCACGACAGTTGATTATTGATACGTTTCACCTCAGCTCGAGTTGAAAGGAAGATGCCAAGCCATATCAGAAGATAAACGACGGCGATCGTGCCGATAATACCAAGGAGCTCGATTCCGCTAGTCCACCATTTCAGGTATGCCCCAGCGGCTAAACCAGTGATCAAAATGATTCCAAAATGCATAGCCGAGGTAAGCACCAGTGGGCGCGTTTGGTTCTTGTAAAGGATTCCTGCGAATGCACACACTACGCCATAAAGGGCATATATCATTCTTTCGATCAGCACGGCATTGTTGCTGTTTTGGAACTGCTCTAGGAAAGCAGGCACGCCCGGAGAGTAACCGGCTCCGGCGATGTAGGAGAAGATGTAGGAGAAAATGAGCTCGATAGTGGTGCCGATCGTTACCCCGATGGCGGCTCCGGTGATAGTGAACCCTATAAGCTGTTTCGTCGTCATGGTACGTGCCATGGTAGTTGCCTCGTTTTCTTATTTGTGTTGCTGGGTAGCGGGGATGCGTGGCGCCAGGAAGGCGCTATTTCTAGGGAATCTATAGGCCAAACGCCGTCTTAAAATTCTTGAGGTGACGGCGTGCCACAAAGAAGCGAGAGCCGTCTTTGAGATGCACGGAAATCGTGGCTGAGATAGACAAATCGAGCCGATCGATGGCGGAGATATTCACTATTTCTGACTGCGATATACGCACGAATTGATCGTGCGGAAGGAGGTTTTCCACCTCGTAAAGCCTTGCTTTTACTCGCCAATCTCCACTGGGTGTGCGCGCATACACGGATTTGTCTTTTGTGAAGACCGCTGAAACTGTACGAAAGTCGAGCGGGATGGCTTCTTGATTTCGGGTACCTACAAGGCGGTTCGTATGGCGCTTAGAAGCTATCGCCTGGATAGCTCTCACGTCGTCGTCGATCTCGCTCGCCGTCACTACTACTTGAGTCTCCGGCGTAGCAGGATCGATCTTTAGAATCAGCTTCATGCTCTCGTCTATCGTTCGATGGTTCGTTTGGTTATTGCCAATCGGCTAGTTTGGTTGCTGCCAATCAGTTCGTTTGGCCTCAAAACCAGTAAAACGAAAGTACTGAGCTTGCGTCCAGCCTCGCGCGATAAGCGGCGCGTTACGGGTGCTCATCGAGGAGAAATTGATGACGGCGCTTACTGGTGGGAGTGGCATGGTGCTTGGTAGAGCGAGGTGGCGAAGCGGAGATCTGCCGAGACTGCTCGCAGGATCTAGTATCCGGCGAGTTTCTTCCACTTCCTAATCTTCGTACGGAAGGTAGTAAATGGTGCAACGGTGTTGATGTGCACCCATTTCCACACTGGCCAAGCCGAGGGGGTAGACGACGCCCACGCCCGCTGGTGTGAGTCGAAGAGTTCAGTTTGTGTAAAGCTACCTACCAGTTCGATTACGTCGCTCAGTAAAGAGTGAAATGCGCCGACGAGTTCGGTAGGGGACGCGCCCTCCCAGCGCTGATAGAACGCGTCGTATAGACTGCCGAGTTGATTCCATTTATACCCTGGTGCAGGAGTCACTACCTTAGCGCCTGCTTGTTCGCTGCGCTCCCACCCGAGAAGCAGATCCATCCATCCAAGCTGATAGGCAACCATCTGGCGCGGCGTGCGATCCAGGCCATCAATGAGGCGATCCCAATCGTCGTCAGGTATATCGGCGAACTCGCCGATAAAAAGTTTGCCACGCTTGGCAATTTCTGCGGCTAGCTCCGCGCCAGAGTCATACGACCTCACTGCGTGTACCCTCCCCGAAGTGGCTCATTTCTCGGCATCGGCGCATTCGCGCTTCGCGTCAATCGCAGGAAAACGCTCGTGCACGTTTTCTGATCCGCGATTGCATCCCGGGTTCGACTCCCGCGTGTCGACCTACGACAACAGCGAGCAGGCGTGAAACCTACTCGCTGTCGTCAAGAAACGATGACCTCGCATTTGATAAGGATGACATCGAGAATGATAAATGCCAGGTTGCGTTAGCGAGTATGCCTTAAGGGGGTCAAGAAAACTGCTTGCGTTAGCGAGTGTATAGCGCGTTAGCCCTGACCTGCGGAAACGCTCCCGAGCTCTAATGCCTCCCCCCGCCGTTCCGCTTTCTGGGCATGAGAAAAGCCCGTCCGCGCACTCAAGCACGAACGAGCCAGAATCTTCATCTCAGATCTAAAGCTGCACGCTCACTTCCTCGCAACACGGAACACGAACCGGATCGTATCCTCATCCACGATATCGACCCGCAGACCTACCTGTCAGATTTACTGGTCACTACTTGCCCTGACATGCTCGCAACGATGTTGCAAGCCTCCATTAACCAGTTGCTATCAGCTCAGGCTGACAGCCAATGCGGGGCTGATTATGCAACCGTGTCCACGGACAGGATCAACCAGCGTAACGGGTATCGCCACCGCCAACTCGATACACGCCTTGGCACACCGAATATCGAGATACCAAAACTACGCAAGGGCACATACTTCCCCTCTTGGCTCTTAAACAACGGCCCGTACTACTACCTAGCCTGCGATGCACTGACGATGAAGGTCCGCGAAGGCGGACGAGTGGTGAAAACCTCGGTCTTATAAGCAACCGGCGTGAACAAAGAAGGCTACCGCGAACTACTAGGCATGCAGGTAGCCACCAGCGAGTCCGAAGCTTCCTGGACAGCATTCTTCGGCGATCTTCACACCCGCAGCCTTACACAGGCTTTCATGATCACCTCTGATGCTCATCTGGGTATCCAAGCCGCGATCGCTGCCGTGTTACCAACAGCGTCTTGGCAACGATGCCGGACCCATTTCGCTAAGAACTTATCAGAGATGGTCTCGAAAACACAGTGGCCAGCCCTATCAGGGATCTTCCATGCAATCTTTCAACAGCCCGATGCCAAAGCAACCTGGGACCAAGCCCGCGAGGCCATAACCCACTGCCATAACCGTTACCCCGACGTCGGTGATTATCTCGAACAAGCCCTCGATGACCTTCTAGCCTTTACCGCAGCCCCCAAAGCTGTTTGGACAAAGATCTGGTCAACAACCCCACCGAACGACTTAACCGCGAAATCCGTCGCCTCAGTGACGTCGTAGGTATATTCCCCGACCGCCAAGCAATCACCAGGCTCATCGGAGCCTTCCTATCCGAACAAAACGAGGAATGGAGCCAGCAAAAACGCTACATCTCACTGACCGTCCTCGAATAAACAACCCACACCATCCCCCCAAACCACCATCAACAACAACTAAAGCAATCATGACACCCTAATCGAAAGAACAGATACACCACTCAAACGGACTTGACCCGCTTCAGAGATTCGCGGAACACGGCTCATCCCCGCCTGCGCGGGGAACACCAATAAACTCACCAAATATGAGCTTGTGGATGAGGCTCATCCCCGCCTGCGCGGGGAACACGGCTTAGATGGCGTTCTGTATCCACCTTGGCTGGGCTCATCCCCGCCTGCGCGGGGAACACGGCATGGTTGGGATACGGTAGCCGCCCATCGGGGGCTCATCCCCGCCTGCGCGGGGAACACGCAGAGGTGTTCCTCTATGGCACACGCTCGCAAGGCTCATCCCCGCCTGCGCGGGGAACACGATGGCCTCGCAGGTGTCGCCACTATCAGCCACGGCTCATCCCCGCCTGCGCGGGGAACACTTTTTCTGCAGGGTGGTTGAGTGCGGTCATGCGGGCTCATCCCCGCCTGCGCGGGGAACACTTGGTGACGCACTAGCACCGGTGATTACGATGCGGCTCATCCCCGCCTGCGCGGGGAACACTCGATTTAATGACCCCAACACGCTGGAAATAAGGCTCATCCCCGCCTGCGCGGGGAACACGCCGATCTGGGTTGCTCGGCGTGCTTTCATGTGGGCTCATCCCCGCCTGCGCGGGGAACACCGCTTGACTTTATTTCATCCTAGCTTTACTCTCGGCTCATCCCCGCCTGCGCGGGGAACACTGCGAGCCGGTCTGAATGGTCGTCCAGGCGGGAGGGCTCATCCCCGCCTGCGCGGGGAACACCGCTTGCTAATCCAGCGTGCGCTCAAATGCCCGGGCTCATCCCCGCCTGCGCGGGGAACACTCTGGCCAAATCAAACGCCTCCACGAAGAGCACGGCTCATCCCCGCCTGCGCGGGGAACACCAAGCCCGCCGCGCCGAGGCCAAGTAGAAGCCCGGCTCATCCCCGCCTGCGCGGGGAACACGCACCTCGTTAATGTTCTTGTTGAAGAATTTTGGGCTCATCCCCGCCTGCGCGGGGAACACAGTTAATCAGGTGTCGTGCGGTGGCTGCGTTCGGGCTCATCCCCGCCTGCGCGGGGAACACTTACGGTCTCGTGCTTCTTGGATCGCCCTGAACGGGCTCATCCCCGCCTGCGCGGGGAACACTCTTGCTGACCAGTGCGTCTACCGCCAGCTCCTCGATTATACATCTAACCTATTTCGGCCTAACTGGAGGTTACCCAACGAACGTTTCCCGATCTGATCTGCACATCACTATCGCACACAGTCCACGATGCGCGAGCTGTCACCGGTTCGAACGCCCGAACAGTTCAGCAGTTATCGATACTTTTTGCGCTGATGCCTCGCAGTCGACCAACCAGTTCTTCGCTGACTGGTTGAATGCTTCTGCCCAGCATCTGGCCGAATCATTAAGGTCAAACCATCAAAGTCTGTAGGATCCCAATCGTGCCGATGGGTTCGAAACATCATTCCCTGCTCGTTATTCGCAGAGCAGACCATGATTGCCCGGCCGTCTTTGCAAAGCGCGACGGTACGCGCCCAGATCTGCTCTCGTATCCGCGCGCTTGGAGTTCCCACGAACACTCCTGGCGCGATCTCCATCAGCCATTTCGTGAGATCACCCCGCAAACCTGCGGGTACGGCGGTCACAGTGAGAACAAGCATCTTATCAACCTCACGTCCCCCAATTGATTCCAGCAGGAATCACTTCAAGATCGCTCCAGAGGTACAAGTCAACGTCAACATATGCGTCATCTTCCGAGATATCCATAACCTCTTGAACATCGCGAACCATCCGTTGCATAAGCCGCGCAGAAACCACCTTGTCTCGGATACGTTTGCGCACGTTGAGTTCGTCGCCTTTCGCGCTTTCCGCAACCGCTTCAAAAGCAGCAGGAATAGAGATTTCTGCCTTATAAAGATCGGCGACGTCGTACACGAACGCACGATCAGTGCCCGAGTGGATAATCCCGAGTGCGGGTATGAAACCAAGCCCGACGATCACTGCATGGGCAATTCCATACAACGCCGCCGACCCTTCAGTTAACGCCCGATTGATCGGATCACCCGCTTCGAAATCGTTCGGGTCATAAGACCGTCGCGTCCATTGAACCCCCGTGCGTTGAGCCTCAACGGAGTAGATCGTTTTCATCCGTGCGCCCTCCCTGCCTCGAAGCTGCGCCATGGTCAACTCTTCGACATCTTCGTCAGGAAATCTCTTAGCATACATTCGCCGAGCGCATCTTAATCGCGAGCGCTGGTTCGACCAGACTTTCGCGTGTGCCTCAGCGAATTTTGCTGTCTTCGCAGCCGGCCGACCATGAGCATAGTAGCGAACGCCTTTCGCTCCCACCCATACCACTGACGTCCCGGCGTCGCCCAGAAGCGCCATCGCCGCATAGGTCACCTTTGTTCCGGGATCCATAAGTACGACGGCGATCTGGGTCGCCGGAACGTGAGCGATTCCGCGTGAATCCTGAATGGTGAGAGCATTGCCATCCCTGTTGATCACCGCCCGTTCGACGTAAAGAAAAGAGATCCTGTTCTCCATCCTCGTCAATAAGAGGCGATCTATAGGTGTGCTACTCGGATTATCCGACATGATTACACGCGGCCTCGTGCGAGTGTGAGCAAACCGCAGCCGTATCCCTTGGCACGGCCTATCCCGTTGACCAGGCCATAACGCAGTTTATTCGCGTCGACGATCTTCAAGCTTCCGGCAAAACGAGCAGTGACCAAGTGTATGTGGTACTGCGAATTCCCGTCGGATGCCCGCTTAACGAAGTTAAGAGTCTTGCTCTCTGTGACTTGAAAGCTGGGTTGCTCCGCCGAGCCGAAATCGACGCCTAGCGATTCAGCCTTTCCAAACAACCATTTCGTCTGCTCTGGAATGCTGAGATGTGCCACAACCTTGCCACGCCTGCCCCGGCCCCGATTGATCGCCTTCGTCGGATTAGCTAAGAGCTCGAAGTTCCATTCTTGACCTTCGCCAATTCGATCGAGCAACCGATCGTAGTTGGCAGTTTCCTGCGGACGGGCTTCCCAGCCTGCTTCATCCACGATGCGCGCAGCGGTCGGTTTTTCCGGGCCAACGATATAAAGGGTGTGCTGATGTCCCCGCTGATCGAGACGCCACAGGATACGTTCGTTCTTGACGACGACGTCGCTGGGGAAACTTGCTTGCACCGCAGCATGTAGTGCTTGTGGATTGGTCAGGTATTTTCGCCCTTGGCGGCGTGCCGGATTGAGTTGCACTCGAGTAAAGGTAGGCATCAGGAAATCACCTCATCGAAGAACGGATCGCGGTTCATACTTTCTCCATTCTGGATAGTTTTCGAACCAGCGAAGACCACCGTGCGCCAGTCATACTCTCGGCGTCGTTGAGCGAACGAAACGGGAACATCTTGCCTCGCGACGCCGATTTCACCCGGTTTGCCGTCACGGTAGATAGGCAGTTCCACCTGCCGAGCAGATTCTTTCTTGTATGCGGCGGTTGCGTGCCAGACGTCGTGCTCAAGCAGGGCCTCGACTACCGGGTCATCAATAATTCCAAGGTCGAGCCGCGCTGGTGCTGGGCATGATCGACGGCCGAGGAATAGCGGATACACCGGTTCACGCAGGGCGCGCTGAAACCCTTCCAGCTCACTCCGATCTTCGCTACCAACCGCGGCTACGAAAGCCGCGTCTGCTAAGAAATATCGAGTCACTAATGTGGCGGGATCATTCGGATTGTTCTGCCAGGGCTGAGCCGTCTGGTAGTCGCGCAATAACGTACCTGGCTGGTCGACCCGCACCGCGAAATCAAGCCGACCGAGATCATCTAACGGAGCGGTCCGCTCTCGACCAAGCGCAGAAGCTAACAGACCAATCACACCGGATTTGCTCGGCGTGGAACCTGTTGCCCTAGTCTTGTATCGGGACTCGTCACCCCACGATTGCATAGGCCCTTTGAGGAGTAAGAGTAGAGAATACTGCATTCGCTATTCCGCCTTAGCTGCAGCAAGAACCTCGCCAACCTTCTCGGAGAGCTCCTTGAATGTCACGTTTTCCGCGAGCCCGGAGAACGGCTCACCCAATCCACCCGTTGCGAGAACGTAGGCGGCAAGAGGTTTCATGCCATACGTTTCTTCGATGTCGCGAGCTTCCTGAGCGAGAGCTTCGGCTGCAGCGCGACGGCGGGTGGAGTCTTCCCGTTCCACCGGATCTTCAAAGGCGTTAACGAGCGAGACGGATCTTGTGTTCCGGACCGCGATGTAGACGAGTTCGGGAAGCGTATTGTTCGCAAACGTATTCTGTTTGCCGGTGGGCATGGACTCCACAAACGCCTTCACGAAAAGAATTGCCGCCTTGTTCGCCATATCCGCATTTCCAAGATTTGTTGCAAGGCCTTCAACGTTGACCGTGGCAAACCGGTACAGGGTTGACGACATCATCTGGGTGGTGCCAATCATCCCCGCCCCGATCTCCTCGGCGTCTTCGAGGACGTCGTCGACCGCCGTGTAGTAGTCAAACTCCGGTTCTGACTCATGGACGCCGATAGCATGCGCAACTTGCACCGAGGCGTCGACATTGAAGGCGGGCACATCGGCCAGCATCCGACCAAACATCGCCATATCGATAGAATGTTTAGTGTCAAGAATGTCTGTAGCCTCTGCTTTAGTGATCTTTCCACCATCAGCGTCAACGATTGCCTGAGCTGCTCGTTCAATCTGATGTGGGCTCAAGTACAAGAGCGCAGCCGTTGTGGGATAGGGCGACTGTTGCACAGAGTCCTCGCCATCTTTCGAAACCTTGGGCTCAACTAGTTTGATCCCCTGCTTCGAACCGGGAGCCTTAAAAAGATCGCGCACACCCTCAATGGCCTTTTCCAGCCCAAACTCTGGCGAAAGTTCGATGACCCTTTTCGCGATAACCTCAGGAATATTCCGCGAACGCACGCCGACAGCCTCCGAACCTATTTCATTCTCGAAATACCGCCTAATCGCCCGCTTCCAGGCCTGAGATGAGACCCGCTGGCGCGGAACTCCACCAAAAATGGCGGACTTAGGTGCTCCGGTGTCGTCACGGTTGATGAGGCTCGGTGGCACTGTCTGTAGCGCGTGAACATCAATCACGAGTGTCATTGTTATCTCCTATAGGTTGTTGGTTAATTGGATTGTTTTTGGTCAGGTGTCGGTGTTGCGGAATAACTTCCACGGACAAAGTCTCTTCCCCAGCGAAGTTGGACGCCGGCTCGTTTCTTCGGATTTGCCAACGTGCGAAGATCCACTGCAAGCCGACCGTAATCGAAGCCAATATCCTGCGCTCGCATCAAGGTAATGAGCGAGCGGATGTGAACAAGGCGTGCACGCTCGCTTCCAGCGAGCAACATAGCATCGATACGTGGCTTGATTGAACCTGAAGATCCCTCTAGCTTTCGGTACAGATTGCCGCAAGCTTGCGCGAAACTCACACCATTCAGATGAACTTCCTGCGAGGCTGACTGCATGTGGATTGCGAATAGCGTCAACGCAATGTACGCCGCGTGCTCAGATGGTGACGGCTCGTCACCACGGCCTGCAAGCTTTTCACCAAATTCACCCTCCATCACGAAGAGTGCCTGGGCAAGAGCCAGTGGATTATTCGATATATCGAGACTGGCGTAACGACGCAACTGCGCAAGGTCAGCGCGAGCCTTGTGATGCTCCGGGGAGCTTGAGTCCGCAAGATACCCGCTCTGAAGCCTTTTGCATGTCACGTGAACCGCGTATCTCAAATGGTTTTTCTCGGGCGCCACGTTAGCGCCGTCGCTAAGTACTTGCGTCATGACGCATTCTCCTTCATATCGTCCTGATTAGCTTTTCCCTTATCGCTATGCGTTCGAGGGAGGGTCTTGTCCAGCGCCCACTGCAGGCGCTGGTAATAGTGGTAGGCGGAGACGACACGGCCTTTCGACTCCTCCGATTGATCAAGAACTCGGCCAACAAAGGCTCGAGGTCCCGCACCACGCAGAGCAATCTTCGCCTGAACATCGATCGCGTCACGTACGACCTTCTGCCAATTGGTCACCCGCTCATCGAGCTCCTCGTTAGGCTCGCTCGCCTGCTCCGCGGTGAGCTCAGCTAGTTCCCGAAGCCAGGTATTGAATCGAGGTTCTAGCGCGGCAAGTACCCGATCCGTAGCCGCTACCCCGAATTGGTAGTCGCCACCGGCAGCCAATCCCAAGTTACCTACGAACTGCCCGAGTGCTACCGCGGCCTTCGTGGTAACGGCGGCAGCTTCGCGCACTTGAATTCTCAAGTCCTCTGACCCTTCCATCAACACAATCACCGGCATACTCATCTGGGCCGCGTAAGTCGTAGCAACCGATGACGCCTGGGGGCCATACTCGATGGAAACGAGCTCGAGATTCAACACAGGCGGAACGCCGTCCACCTCCTGCGCAAGTAATGCGAGGCTGTCGAAAATCTTCGGACGCTTCGGGGCCTTGTCCTTTCCGCTGTATCCGCCGTCCGTCTCAGCGACGACCAGTGCGTCAAAAGCTTTCCACATCGTCCGGTCGACGTCGTATGGGCGCGGATAGTAAACGTCCTTACCCTTCTTGGATTTGTTCGCCGAGTATCTGTACGGTGTCATTGGGTCGCCAAAAACGTTCGCCCCGGCATCTGGGATACCATCTCCGTTCGACACGACGACGCCGCACACCCGGCCGTCTTCAACATGCAGGCGCACCCGGCGTGATTGCCACGTCGCCAGATCTGCCGCACCTTGCGGGAAGGGGGGCTCCCCAACGGTTAATCGCTCATCTGGCCCATCGGGATGTCGCTCCCACACGGGCCGATCCTCGACGCTGAGAATTGCTTCTTTGGGGGTATTGAGAATGAGGGTGTCTAGGAGATTCTCACCGACGACGAGCGTTCCGCCTGTCATCCCAGACCAGCCCATTCCGATCGGGTAACCCTTACCTCCCTTGACACGTGAATCCCCAACGGCCCCGGATTTAATTCCTGAATAGTCATACGCCTGTACGTACACGAGCCAACGGGCAGCTTCGGCCATGCTCAGCGAGTCACGTTCAACGCCTGCCCTCATAGAGAAGTAAGGATCTTGCGACTCTGGGACGATGGTCGACACGTGCTTGACCTCGCCCGAACTCACATGAAGATCCGCGACCTGCATGAAAGGACGCTCGGCATCCACAAGGTCGAAGCGATCCTCATAATTCTTCAGGTAGCTAAGAACCGCTTCGTCCCTACCGGAATTTTGAAGATGCTCGCGTAGACCCTCGAACCACTCGGCGTGGTTGAATGCTTCGCCCGGATCTACCTCGGTGTCGGGATGATGCGCCCGCCAGAAGATCGCAAGCAGTAAGCGCGTCACCGCGTAGTTCTGGGCGGGAGAGTCGCCTTGAATAAAAGAAATCTCATTTGAGCCGTCGAACACGTCGCGGATACCAACCATAACTTGGTTCCCCTCGGCGTCGACGGCCTTAATCCAAGGTTCGTCGAGTAGTGAAAACATCAGACCTCCTTTCAGTTACAGAGATGGTTTCTGTTTACAACGATATTAGCATTTATTTAAATTATAGAAAGTTGATTTTAATCTTTCTGTTCTCGAGAACACTCTTGCATCCCTCCGCCTTCGACTTAAGCCAGCGAAAGCTATATAGTTGATCCCGTTAATTCCCTGCTCTTGCAGGGATGAGCCGTTTCTGTAATTCAAATACAATTTGATTGGCTCCACCTCCCCGCGTGGCGGGGCTTTCCTTTCTATGCACGCCATGCATGGCATCTTGCCCTTCAACTCGGCGTGTCATGTCATGATTCCTCGTCCGTTGTGCGTTCAGCGGACGAGGCCGCTTCTTTATCAGTCACAACTAGACCCACTTCCTTGTCGTAACTCAGGTCAAACCTTCCCACGTGCGCCTGACCAGACCGATCAAAGCGAAGAGCTACCTGGCCACGAAGCAAAGCTGAGATAGACCATTCCACCGGCGTCTGCGCTTCAAGCTCACTCATGACCGCATTGAAATCCCCCTCCCATTTCGTCATTCGGACTGGGAGCCTGAGCGAACTGCCAGCAAGTTTGATTGCCTGCTGATAGGTAGGTTCGACGCCTTTGAGGACTTCGGACCCGTCGTCATCGTTTCCGAATGCGCGGTAACCATAAGCCGTGTCCTGCACGGCAATTACCTCCACGCTGAACTCTGTATCGCGCACCTGAGCAGAACCGGCCTCTTCACCGCCCAAACCGCGGGAATCATCGTGGGTGATGTTGAATAGATCGTGTAGCTCCGACGCTCCGGCCAAACAGGGGAAAAGAAATGTTTTGGCTCTCCCTACCGATAGACCCCTTTTCTTCGCATCCTCGTTCACAGCCACGTCCCACCGCTCCTGCCAGCCCTCGGGTAGGTGCGGCTGGGCATCATAAACTCTGCGTACCAGCTCTGGGACGTCCGACGGCCGCCGAATCGCTTCCGGTAAATGAGCCATAGTTGAAAGGAGTATCGCTTCCCCGTAGATAAACTGGGTTCCCGAATCAAACCTCGGCACAGTATCGTCGTCGTAAACCCCACGAACAAAAACCATCGGTTCCCGGAGTTTCACGGGACGATCACCCAGGGGGCGTTCGTGGCGATGAATACGGCCAGCACGCTGAATAATCAGATCTATCGGAGCAATATCAGTAATCAGCACATCAGCATCGATGTCCAGACTCTGTTCCGCCACCTGAGTGGCCACGATAATCTGCCGCCACGGCCGGCCCGCTCCCCGCCGGGCACGCGGACCAAGCCGCTCCCGCAATGCATCTTCCTTCGCGCTGCGATCAGACGCAATAAAAGCGGCGTGGTGCAATTCAACCTCGCCCGGAAAAACAGCAGAGAGTTCTCGATACGCCTCTTGCGCTCGCCGAATTGTGTTGCAGATGACGAGCGCGACCCCGCCGTCGTCGAGAAGCTCGCCGAGCGTTTGGCGAAGCACGCCTAGGTCATCACCAATCCGATGGACGGCGATCTGTGCGTCGTCCGGCCGCGGTGGGGTCGGGATTGCCCGTACCCCATTGGCATCAACCACGCTCACGAGTGGGTATGAACTGACGTCCAGCACCTGCGAAGCAGCTTGCGATTCACTCATGACAGCTGAGCCATAAGCTGCCGCCAGCTTTTTCCGCTGGGCTGGTGGAAGGGTCGCGGACATCAGAATCACGCTCATGCCATAGCGAGCGCACCACTGCAACACCCGGTATAGGTATTGGGACATGTAGGCGTCATAAGCATGGACTTCATCTATGAGAATCACTTTGCCAGCCAACGCCACGTGCCGAAGCATGGAGAAGCGCACCTTGAGAGCCATCATCAGTACTTGATCGACTGTGCCCACCACGAAATCAGAAAGCAACCCTTTGCGAGAACCCGATAGCCACTGGTTTGCGACGAGCCCGCCCATGTTTTCTTCGCTATCAGAGCCCCGCGTTAACGACGCCGCATTTTCTTTCGTTGTGCCGAACCGTAGCCGCTGGAATTGCTCAGAAAGCCGATTCTTAGAATGCGCAAGATACATGGACGCCACACTGCCGCCGCGCGAGGAATGCCTCGCCCAGTCCACAACACGCTCAAACAGCCCATTCGCGGTGGCCATGGTTGGAGCCGCAACGTATACGCCCTGAGCACCCGAATTCTGCCCGAGGACGTGAGCCGCAGCCAGACCGGCCTCAGTTTTGCCTTCACCCGTTGGAGCTTCAATGATCATCAACATTGGGCCCTTGGCTGATTGAGCAGTCTCAACAGCAACGGCCTGAATCGGACGCACCTGTACCGAATCATCCCAAGCAAATGTGCGATTGAAAAGCTCTTGCACGCTGGCAGGAGGATCAACTGGTGTCCAGGGCAATGGGAGATTAATGGCCTCCATACCCGCCGCTACTCGCTCAGACTGCGGTGCGATCGCTCCGTAAGGGAACGCATTCTCATTCGATGCTATCCAATCTGCCATGATTAGAAGTCCCACCATAAGCTGAGGGGCACCCGCTACTGGTTTCTTCTTCAGTTTGCCAAGAACTCCACTGATCCCGGTAAGACCCGTCATTGACTCGATAAGCTCCGCGGCGACGTCGTCGAAACGGCACTCGCGCCCCTCAAGTTCTTTAATTTTTCTCTCGAGCAAAACCGGGTCTGACGTGAACCCATGATGAGCATCCACAACCGAGATCAGTGAGGAAACAATCGGCTTCTTTAGTCCGTTGGCTAGTAGCCAACGCCTCAGGAATACCGCAGAAGCTAACCCGTGGGGAAACTTGATATCCGGTCCCTCTCCTCGTGGCCAATCAAGTGAAAGCCCGGCCTCTTCAATCGAGCGAAGTAGATAATACGAATCTGGACGCCGCTCAACTATGCGTTGAAAGGAGACAGACGCCTTACCGACGTCGTGAACCCCGGCAAAGAAAATATAAAGCTGCCGCACATCCTGTTCGTCGAGTTTCCAGATCGCAACCAGGGTCCGCTTCAACGAATCTGAGACCCAGTTGTCCCACAGCCACTCCGCCACGCAAGCTGTATCGATGAGGTGTTGCGGAAGCGGAAGATAGGCATCCTCGCATCCGGACTTTGCCCACAGGGAATGAGCTTGTGGGCTTAGGCTGTTGAGCCAGGTTTCTGCGCGATTTGCGATGTCCATGAGATACCTCCACGACGTCGGTGAAACTAACTCTCAGCATAATTCGGGCCTCCGACATTTTTTGCACGCCTCGTCACCGAGAAGAATTCTCGCCGTCCCTGTCCTGGTGTACGTTTTGGGACAACCCCCACACACCGCCACCGCCGAGTCACTCATGATCGTAGGACTCACAGCTCTCATCGCGCTGCTC
>JAQYTG010000002.1 GCA_028724905.1 Actinomycetaceae bacterium
GTGATGGGTTGTTCCATAGTTTTGGTGGTGGTCATAGTGGCAGGGAAACGCCCGTTCCCTTTCCGAACACGGAAGCTAAGCCTGCTCACGCTGATGGTACTGCACACGCCAGTGTGTGGGAGAGTAAGACACCGCCACCAACTAAACCTCTAGTGGTGTGTCATTTTGAGCAGTAGTTCAGAATGACACACCACTTTTAATTTTCACCCCAGACCAGAATAAGACCCCACGGAGGCTTATAGGCCAAATCGTGTTGCTGGGGGCTAGTAGGTTTCGTGCCATGTTTGGCCTATACGCCCCCACGGATGAGGCGTGACGACGCTAGCAGTGGCGCATCTGCACTGAATCGGAGGTCTTCGGTGCTTGCCTGGAGCGCTTCGAGGTAAGACGCATAGGTGCAGTACCCTTAAGACTGTGGAAAATAGATCTCCCCGTCACGCTTCCAAAGATTGGCGCACAGAGTTTATGGCTGGCCTCAAGGTGGGTGTGCCAATTGCTTTAGGGTATTTTGCGGTGTCTCTCGCTGTGGGGCTGTATTGGATGAAAAGCGGCTTTACCCCATTTGCATCGGGAATTTTTTCTGCGCTGAATGTGAGCAGTACCGGAGAGTTTGCTGCGCTCAGTATTATGGCTGCTCGCGGCGGACTTTTTGAATTGGCTCTCACCACTGCGCTCGTCAATATGCGTTATATCTTGATGAGTGCGTCCCTTGCACAACGATTAGCTGGAAATGCCGGTACAGGAGCGCGACTTTTGCTGGCTTTTGGAATCACCGATGAAATCTATGCCGTCAATATCGGGCGCACACGGCTTACAGCTTCCCACTATTTCGGGTCGATGCTGCTGCCAATTTTGGGATGGATAGCGGGCACCATCCTAGGAGCCGTAGTTGGGGAAGTGATTCCACCCTCGGTACAGGCAGCCGCTGGGATTTTGCTGTATGCCATGTTTGTGGCGATTGTGATCCCGCCGATTATGGGCAGCTCAAAAGTGGCCATTGTGGCGGCAATTGCGGCAGCTATCTCGGTGGTGTTGGCATACGCTCCTGGGGTGAGCGCTTTAGCCTTCGGTTGGAGGGTGATTATTGCGACGCTCGTGGCAGCTGGCCTAGGAGCCACGTTTTTCCCACATAATCCCGCTCATGTACATGAATCTGCTCGTACGAATGAATCTGTCGATGAATCACGCATCTCAAAAAAGCAGGGTGTACTGGGAGAAATTAATGAATCTGGCGAGCTGTTTAGTGAATCTGGCGAGCGAGAGGCGATCTCACAGGAAGACGGGAGGGAACAATAATGAGCTATTTGGCATGGGCGATTGCGGTGACGGCGATCGTCACCTATTCTTTGCGCGCTCTTCCGCTTGTAGCGCTGCGCGATGAAATTCGTTCCCCTTGGCTGGAATCTTTCTTTTATTATGTCCCGTGGGCGGTGCTGACGGCGATGGTGATTCCGGCGGTGTTTACCTCCACTAGTTCGCCAATTTCTGCGGCGATAGGATTGATGGGAGCGATCATCCTAGCTCTCGCTCGACGTTCACTAATCACGGTGAGCTTGGGGGCTGCAGTCCTGGTGTGGTGTGCAGAATTACTCATGTCGCTGGTGTAGTGCTTGCCGTATTTACTGGTTTGCTCGTTGTTGTGTGGCCGCCTCGGGTTTATCTCTGAGTACTCTGGCCTGATGGTCTGCCCCGCAGGTGGTCTCTTGCAAAAAGAGCACAGAAAAGTGCTCCTAGAAGATACTCACATAGTAGATATAAAGCAGCCCAAACTTTGAATCTATACCGCAGCAGAATTAATTCCCACAATCCCTACCGCCTCCTCCTATGCCGTCTCCTTCGCAGCAGCAGGCAGGATATATGCGCCTTCGGTTGCATCAAACAGCTCAGCTATCTGGCGTCTTCCCCTCAATCTCAATCAGGTGGTTAGGGGAGATTTTCAGCATAGATTTTCAGCTTCTGCAAGGCTGGTGAACGCTCATATAGCCAAGCTGCTAAAAGTTTTGGGATCGTTCTGACGGTCTTTATGGTTCTTCTTCCCGTGTGGGGGTCTTCGTGTGTGCAGCTTTGGGAGACTCACTGAATCTCAGCTTTGGCTACGTTGCGCCCCTTGTGCGAGATGACGGCGGCTGTGGTGAAAGCCATGCTGATGCTTGGGTCGGTACATTTTATGCTCGTGCGTTTAGTGAAGCGCTGTGAATCTCAATAGATTATTCGTGGCAGCGTGCGGTGGGTGACGGCAGTCACCCATTTTTTGTTATGTAAGGCTACGGATTGCGCCAGAGGAGGTGGTGGAGTTTTCTGTATTTCTTCGTGCTGGAATAATCAGCCATCAGCAAAAGTTGAGTGATATAGACTCAAGAAATGGATAGTCCATTGGACGAAACTCTAGTGGGTGATGCATACTTGAGATATACAAACTTCAACATGGGTGACGTCAATCGCTGGGTTTCAGATAGTGCTGGCGTCACTAAATAAAAGGAGACATATATTATGGCACGTGCAGTTGGAATTGACCTCGGTACGACGAACTCGGTTGTCACTGTCCTGGAAGGTGGAGAACCAACCGTTATCGCTAATGCGGAAGGTGCTCGCACCACCCCATCTGTAGTTGGTTTTTCCAAGACGGGCGAAGTGCTCGTGGGGGAAATTGCTAAGCGTCAGGCCGTCACGAATGTGGAGCGCACGATCTCGTCGGTTAAGCGGCACATGGGGGATAATTCCTGGAAAGTTCGTATTGACGATAAAGATTACAATGCCCAGCAGATCTCGGCGTTTATTTTGCAAAAACTCAAGAAAGACGCAGAGGCCTATCTTGGTGAACCGGTGACTGATGCTGTGATTACGGTACCGGCTTACTTTAATGATGCGCAGCGCCAGGCCACGAAAGATGCTGGTCAGATTGCTGGGCTGAATGTACAGCGTATCGTGAATGAGCCGACGGCAGCGGCTCTCGCTTATGGCCTTGAAAAAGGCAACGAAGACGAACTGATCTTGGTGTTTGACCTTGGTGGTGGCACGTTCGACGTCAGCCTTCTGGAAGTTGGCAAAGACGATGACGGCTTCTCTACCATTCAGGTGCGTGCTACCAGCGGCGACAATAAGCTCGGTGGAGATGACTGGGATCAACGCATTGTGAACTGGCTCGTTGAGCAGGTGAAGAATGGCTATGGTGTGGATCTGAGCAAAGATAAGGTGGCTCTGCAGCGTTTGAAAGAGGCAGCTGAGCAGGCCAAGAAAGAACTCAGCTCGGCCAGCTCGACCAACATTTCCCTGCAGTATCTCTCGATGACTGAAAACGGCCCTATCCACTTGGATGAGACGCTTACCCGTGCGCGTTTTGAGCAGATGACGAAAGATTTACTTGAACGCACTAAGACCCCGTTCCAACAGGTGATTGCTGATGCGGGAATCAAAGTGAGCGAAATTGATCACGTGGTGCTCGTTGGTGGCTCCACTCGTATGCCTGCCGTCACTGATGTGGTGAAGAGTCTCACGGGCGGCAAAGATCCCAACAAAGGCGTGAATCCGGATGAAGTGGTGGCTGTAGGAGCTGCGCTGCAAGCTGGCGTCATTACCGGCGACCGCAAGGACGTATTGCTGATCGACGTCACTCCGCTGAGCCTTGGCATCGAGACGAAAGGCGGCGTGATGACGAAGCTGATCGAGCGCAACACCGCCATTCCGACTAAACGTTCCGAAGTGTTTTCCACAGCCGAGGACAATCAGCCGAGCGTGCTCATTCAGGTCTATCAGGGTGAGCGTTCGTTTGCCCGTGATAACAAGTTGTTGGGCACGTTTGAACTCACGGGGATTGCTCCGGCTCCGCGCGGAATGCCACAGATTGAGGTTGCTTTCGACATCGACGCCAACGGTATCGTGCACGTGAGCGCTAAAGATCGTGGCACCGGCAAGGAACAGAGCATCACGATTACCGGTGGTTCTGCTCTCTCCAAGGAAGACATCGAGCGTATGGTGGCGGAGGCCGAAGCGCACGCCGCTGAGGACGAAAAGCGCAAGGAAGAAGCTGATGTGCGCAACCTTGCCGAACAGCAAGTGTATTCGATTGAGAAGCTGCTCAAAGACAACGCTGACAAACTCGATGATGCCGTCTCGAATGAAGTGAAAGAGGCCAACGAGAAGCTACGTAAAGCTCTTGAGGGTGACGACATTGAGGCGATTAAATCTGCGCAAGAGGAGCTCAACACTAAGGCTCAGAAGATTGGTGAGGCGCTCTATGCTCAGGCTGCTGAGCAGCAGGGTGCTGGAGCTGCTGGTGCTGATGGCTGGACGGATGCCGCCAAAGCCGCAGGTGCTGGTGCTGGTGACGACGACGTGGTAGACGCAGAAATTGTGGATGACGACGACGCCAAGTGACGCAGCGCAGTGTGACGGTGAGTGCTGATGCGTGCGCTGGGTGTATGGCCATCCAAGTAGCGCAGACGTTAAGCGATATAGGTGTGAGTCGGCGTGGCGGGTGTGAAGGTGCTGCCCGCCGGCTCCCGTGAGAGGAAAGTGTGATGGCAGAAGATAAAGATGCCGCGCGCGATGATGGCCTCAAGGCAGACGAGACCATCACACACCAAAGTGGCTCCAGCGCAAACGAGTCGGATGAGTCTGCACAGCAAGGAGAGCGGGGGGACGATTTGCCTTCAGTGAACGAGCAGACCTCAGCTGAGCCGGCAAGTGATCCCTCAGTATCTGCTGACTCAACATCGACAGACTCAACTTCGGCAGACTCAGCTTCGGCACATTCTGTAGCCGAGCAGACTTCGGCCGAGCCAGCTTCGATGGAGTCAGAGCCAGCCGATACAATAGATGATGTGCCGGAACTAAGTGAATTGGATGAGGCTCTGTTGAAAGTGGCGCAGCTGGAGGAACAGTTGGCGCGGCGTAACGCAGATCTCTACAACGTGCAGCAGGAATACAACGGCTATGTGAAACGATCCAAAGCAGAGGCGCTCGTCCAGTTTGATCTGGGGAAAGCGAAGGTGCTGGAGGGGCTCATTCCGGTGCTAGACAACGCCCACCTCGCGCGTGAGCACGGCGAGCTGGACGGCCCTGCAGGGAAAGTAGTGGACGAATTGGAGCACATTCTCGCCACGAACTTCTCTATGGAACGATTTGGGGCCGTGGGGGATGCTTTCGACCCCGCTATCCATGAGGCGCTTATGCACTCCACGAGTGCAGATGTGGAATCCGAGCAGGTCAATGTGGTGATGCAGCCTGGGTATCGCACTGCCGACAAGGTGTTGCGGCCAGCCCGCGTGGGTGTGGTGAGCCCACAGTAGCGAGCTTGCAGTTACGAACTCGCAGCGGCAAGGGCGCGCTAGCTAAAATGCGCGAGCCAAAGCGGCGTGCGCGTGGACGTTTGTGTAGTGGACGCGGGGTGGACATTCATGTGGTGGATGTTTACGTGGACGTCCATGCGTCGGCGTTCACGCACCCGCTGCTGTTTGAGACTATCTGTAGCTCTTTGAAAAATCTAGATATATAAGGAGGTGGACTGATGGCGAGTCAGGATTGGATAGCGAAAGATTTCTATCAAGCGCTGGGAGTGGCCAAGTCTGCCACCCAAGATGACATTAAAAAGGCGTATCGAAAACTCGCTCGTCAATATCATCCTGATCAGAACCCAGGAGATAAAAAGGCTGAAGAGAAATTCAAGGAAGTCTCTGAGGCCTACCAAGTGCTGAGTAACGAAGAAGACCGTCGCCAATATGATGCTATCAGAGCGATGGGTGCTGGCGGGGCGCGCTTTTCTGCGGGCGGCTCCGGCACTGGGGGATTTGACGACATTTTCTCGATGTTCAACGGTGCTGGCGGTAACGTCCGATTTTCCACGAGCGGGACGGGAACGCCTGGGCTGGACGACATCCTCTCGCAGATGTTCGGCAGCGGAGCTCCTACGAGGGGTAGTACTGGCGGATATGGATCAGCTGGATCTGCTGGCGCGGGGGGAGGCTTCAGCAGCTTCCTACGCCGGCCACAGCGCGGTAAAGACGTGACGGCGAGTGTCTCGTTGCCATTGCGCGATGCCGTGAGCGGAGCCACTGTGAAGGTGGGTTCTGGCGATGGGCGGAAAGTTACTGCAAAGATACCGGCAGGAGTGGCCGATGGGCAGAAAATCCGCATCGCCGGCAAAGGTGGAGCTGGTCAAAACGGTGGAGAACCAGGAGATATCCTGGTTACGGTGCACGTGGAGCCGCATCCGGTCTATGAGCTCAAAGGTAAAGACGTCTACGTAAATGTTCCGGTGAGCTTTGATGAAGCGGCGCTGGGAGCCACGATAGAGGTGCCGACGCTGCAAGGTGACGCCGTGAAAGTGAAAATTCCAGCTGGGTCGAGCACCGATAAACTCATGCGGGTGAAAGGTAAAGGACTCACCTCGGGGCGCGGTAATGCTGGCAACCTATTTGTACGAGTGAAAGTTGTGGTACCGAAAAAACTCTCCGAGGAGAGCCGAGCGGCCGTAGAGGCTTTTCGCAATGCTGCTCATGGAGCCGATCCCCGTGCGGAATTTCGGGAGATGGCACGGGTCTGAGCACTACCAGCCTGGAGCGGATAAGCCTAGAGCAAATTCCTCTTAGACGGATTCTAGCTAGGTAGGTTCTGCCTAGGGGGCTGTCTAAGTGGATTCTACCCAGAGGGGTTTCGCCTGGGCAGATCCCATTGGGGCGGATGCTACCTAGGCGGGTTCTGTCTAGGTGAGTTCTGCCTGGAAAAGATTCTGCCTAGGCGGATTCTGCCTGGACAAGCGAATTGCGTCTGGAACGGTTTCAAGTTTGCTCCGGCGGTGGAGGAGCGGCGGCCACAACTCTGGTGCTAGTGAGTTAGGCTAGGTGGGGATGGTTTTGAGACTCGCGGCGCGCCAGAGCACATGACGTGATGATCTGCGCGCAAAAGTCTGTATGCGGGTAATGTAGATCACGTACGGGTGGTCGATAGAGTTGATATGAAAGGGCGAGTGATGGCAAAGATACAGCGAGATGCGCCGATTTTGACGGTGAGCGTGGCTGCCGAGCTCGCTGGAATGCACCCGCAGACGGTACGCCAATACGACCGGCTTGGACTGGTGGTGGCGAGCCGCACTCGTGGCGGTGGGCGGCGCTACTCGCTCGCGGATGTAGACCGGCTCATCGAAATCCAACGTATGAGCCACGACGAGGGAATCAATCTCGCCGGAATTGCCCACATTTTGAGGTTACAAGATCAAGTGGTGCAGCTGCGCGAGAAAAATAATCAGCTCGAAAAGCGCCTGGCGCGACTGCGTGAGCTTGAAAACGATATGCGCGATCAACTCGAACGCAAGCACTCTCTGGATCGTCGCGTATTCGCGGCCGATTCAAACGGGTTTGTGACGATGGCTCAAGGGGTTGAACTACTGCGCCAAGCGTTGCGAAAGGTGAATACCGTTTCAGAAAGCCAAGATGTCGTGGTGTGGCGGCCACGAGCGGTGACACTCTTTCCCCAAGATCAGGTGTAGGTGCCGCATCTAGCTTGTCGAGATTCCGCCTGTAGGGCAGATGTATGACGAGGGGTGGTCAGGTTTTCTTGCTTGAGGTGGGCTGATACTATCGGTCGGTCATTTTCGCTATCACATCTCCTGAAGGTCCACTGTCTCCTGAACGTCCACTGAACGAAGAGCTGACCGATGAGATGTCTCGCCATTGCACTGGTGAAGTATTTAAAATTGGGCTGGACTACCCGTTGTGGCGAGGTGAAAGTGACAGCTGTGACGGAGCGTGAGAACGAGGCATAAGAAACGGCGAAAGACTAGGTGTGGCATGACTATAGTTGACAAGCACTATGAAAAGACCGTCAAAGTGGCGCTGCTGGGAGCTGGCACAGTAGGTACTCAAGTGGCGCGTTTGCTCAGTGAGCAGCACGATCTGCTCTCCGCCCGAGCTGGAGCAAACTTGCAGCTCATTGGTATCGCTGTGCGTCATCTCGACGCTCCCAGAGATCCAGTGATTGATCGCGCGCTGCTCACTGATGATCCTATCCCGCTCATTGAGCAAGCTGATATCGTGATTGAACTCATCGGTGGGATTGATGTGCCTCTCAAACTGGTGCGTTTCGCGTTGGGAAACGGGGTCAGCGTCGTCACTGGCAATAAAGCGCTGCTCGCTACGCATGGGCCAGAACTCTACGATTTGGCAGCGGAAAAAGACGTCGATCTGTACTATGAGGCGGCAGTAGCGGGAGCGGTGCCGGTGGTGTATGGTCTGCGAGAGTCGCTCGCAGGAGATGAAGTACAGGCCGTGATGGGGATTCTCAATGGCACGACGAACTTTATTCTCGATGAAATGAGCGCCAAAGGAATCAGCTTTGACGAAGCGCTCAAACTGGCTCAAGAGCTCGGCTATGCAGAGGCAGATCCGAGCGCAGACGTAGATGGGGCAGATGCGGCAGCTAAGATCGCAATCCTGGCTTCGCTCGCTTTTCATACGCGGGTGAGTGTAAGTGACGTGCACGTCCAGGGAATTCGTTCGATTACGGCTGGTGATATTGCGGCAGCCCAGAGTGCTGGCTATGAGATCAAATTGATTGCTTCTGCCCGCCGGAGAGCTGATGGGATTGCGTTGGTGGTGGCTCCGAGCCTCGTGAGCACCAGTAATCCGCTCGCTGGTATCCACGGATCTTTCAACTCGGTTTTGATTGATGCCGTTTCCGCTGATCGCCTGATGTTCTACGGGCGGGGAGCTGGGGGAGCTCCGACGGCAAGTGCGGTGTTGAGCGATCTTGTAGCTGCTGCGGCAAAGAAAGTGGTGGGTGGCCACGCTCCTCGTGAACTGGTGATCGACCAGTTGCCCGTGGTTGAACCTGATGAGACGACGCTGCGTTTCTATATTAAGGTGCTGGTGAGTGAGAAAAGCACAGGTGTGCTCTCGTCGATTACGCGCGTCTTTGCTGATAACGACGTGTCGATTTCTTCTATCCGCCAAAATCCTTTGGATGGTGCTGAAGCGGAAGCTGCTCGGGCTGGGCTAGCAGAGCTAGACAATGGTGGTGATCACGCCGATGAAAAGTTGGCTTACGTGACAGTGATGACCCACGATTCTCTACACAAAAATATGCGCTCGGTTGTGGCAGCATTAGGTAGTGTTGAAGGAGTGTGGAACGTAGCAACTGTGCTGCGGGTGGAAGAAGACTAGCCACAACTAAGTGGAAAGGTGGCGCAATGCGGGTAGTGAAAGAATATGCACGGGTGCGTGTGCCTGCCACATCGGGCAACTGTGGCCCAGGTTTTGATGCCATTGGTATGGCTCACGACCTCTGGGACGATGTCTCCGCCACTCTCACCACTGGCGCCACGCGCGTGAGCATCATTGGGGAGGGAGCCAAAGATCTTCCCCGCGATGCCAGCCACCTGATCGCAAGAGTGATGCGCAAGACGATGGAGCGCTTCGGCCTGCCGCTCGCAGGCATCGAACTGGTCTGTCGCAATTCAATTCAGCAGGGCAAAGGGCTAGGCTCTTCTGCGGCCGCGATTGTGGCTGGCTTGATGCTTGTGCGAGAGCTCACTGGCGGAGAAGAGAGCAGTCTCACCAAAGAGATGATGCTCGATCTCGCTACAGAGTATGAGGGGCACCCAGACAATGCGGCTCCATGTTTGTATGGCGGAGCTACACTCTCGTGGAAGAGCATGGGCGGCGCAGAGCAGGAAGCAGAGAGGCAACATGAGCTGGCCAGTATGAGGGACGCATCTCATATTGCTCCTAGCATTCACACGGTACAGCTAGACGTATCGCCCGAGGTGCAGACGACTATGCTGGTACCAGCTGAGATTTTGCCAACGAGTGAAGCCCGTGCGGCCTTGCCGCAGTCTGTGCCACATCGAGATGCAGCAGCGCAGGCGGCACACGCGGGTTTGTTTGTACACGCATTGGCACAGCGGCCGGATTTGCTCTTTGACGCCACTGAAGATTATTTACATCAGAGCTATCGGGCTGCTGCGATGCCTCGTACTGCGACGTTACTCGAAGCGTTACGGCGAGCGCACTGGCCAGCGGTGATCTCAGGTGCCGGCCCGTCAATTTTGCTTTTTGCCCAGGTAGATTCGGCCTTGGCGCAGGCAGTGGGACGGCAGGGATTCCAGGTGATTGATTCGCGGCAAGTGCCAGGGGCGCACGCCGTCAATGGCTGATGGGTGAACTTATGCGATGCGCCAAATTTATGTGGCGTGACGGCAGGTGGCCGTGAACGATGGTGAGGCAAAGAGCAGGAACCCCAGCTATATGAAGCTGCTGTGCAGAACGCAGCGTGGGGGCTGAAAGCAACTGAGCTATGGCGTCAAGCTCAATTTTCGGTATTGTGGCTGCGAGCGTGTATGATGAACCTCAGAGAAAGTTTGCGGTGTTGAAGCGCAGCTTTCTTACTGCTCGGTGAGCAGTCGGCTATACATCCACACTGGTGAGTATGATGCCGACACAGATAGATTCGTTTGCGCGTGCCGGTGTGCACTGTGCGGCGGTAAACCATTGAAAATTATGTGCCTTCGGCACCCGAGGAAGGAACCTCGTGAGCGATAAGCCACTCTCAGTCAGCGCGCTCCATGCAATGCGCGTGGCAGACATTAAAGCACTTGCAGCCCAAATGGGGATTAATCTCGATCCTAAAGCCCGAAAAGTAGACTATATAAACGCGATTAAATCCTCAGGAGCTCCTTTTGTGACGCGGAAGCGACGGGCTAAAGCTAGCGCGGAAGCACCTGTTTCAGATAAGTCCGTTTCGGAAGAGTATTCTGACAAACCTGTTGCGGCAAAGCAGGGAAAACAGACAGCTTCCGAACAGTTGCCCCTCGATGATGCGGAGAAAGCTGCGGCTTTGGAAGCTATCGGCGAAGCGGCGCAGCGAAAAGCTCAAGGCCGACGTACTCGCCGTAGCGATGCCGCCTCTGCTGTGAGCGAATTGACTCACGGATCTGCATCGGCAGGTAATAACGAGCACTCAGATGCGGACGAGAATGGAGTGAGCGAGCGTATGGATCGGCGTGAGCGCCGCACTCCAGGAAACCGCCGTGAGCGCATGGATCGGCGTGAGCGCCGCACTCCAGGGAACCGCCGTGAGCGCATGGATCGCACGGATTACGGCGAGCGTACTGATCGGCGCACCACGATGGGAACGAATGCGGCGCACGCGGACAATACCTATGCGCATACGGATAGCGAGGTAGAAGCTCACTCAAGTGACGACGTGCTGCTTCCAGTGGCAGGTATCCTCGATATCTCAGGTACAAATTCATATCTGCGCACTGGTGGATACTTGCCTGGAAAATCTGATGCTTACGTGAGCAGTCAGATCATCAAAAAGTATGGGCTGCGTCGCGGCGATGCAATCGTAGGTGCGGTGCGTTCGCTAGCTGACAGCCCGAATCGCAGAGGGCAGCGTCAGCACAAATACAACCCGCTTGTAGAGATTACGGCTATTAACGGGCTCTCTCCCGAAGAATCGCTGCAGCGCCCAGATTTCAATAAGCTCACGCCTCTCTATCCACAGGAGATGCTGCGCGTAGAAACCACGAAGAATGCGCTGACCGCTCGAGTGATTGATCTCGTGGCACCCATCGGCAAAGGTCAACGTGGTCTGATCGTATCTCCGCCGAAAGCCGGTAAGACAGTGATTATGCAGCAGTTGGCGATGGCGATTGCAAAGAATAATCCCGAAGTGCATCTGATGGTGGTACTCGTCGATGAGCGCCCAGAAGAAGTCACTGATATGCAGCGTTTGGTGCGCGGAGAAGTGATTGCTTCCACATTTGATAGGCCAGCTTCGGATCACACTACCGTCTCAGAATTGGCTGTAGAACGCGCTAAACGCTTGGTAGAGCTCGGGCAAGACGTGGTGATTTTGCTTGATTCACTCACCCGACTGTCGCGTGCATACAACTTGGCTGCTCCTGCTAGTGGACGTATTCTCACCGGTGGTGTGGATGCCGCTGCTCTCTACCCACCGAAGAAGTTCTTCGGTGCGGCACGTAATATCGAAAATGGCGGCTCGCTCACCATCATTGCTTCAGCATTGATCGAGACCGGCTCGAAGATGGACGAAGTGATCTTTGAAGAATTTAAAGGTACTGGCAATATGGAGCTACGGCTTTCGCGCCAGCTCGCTGATCGGCGTATCTTCCCTGCGGTAGATATCAATGCTTCTGGCACCCGCCGCGAAGAGCTGCTCTTCTCCCCTGAAGAATTGAAGATTGTGTGGCATTTGCGCCGTGCACTCGGCACTCTGGATGTGCAAGAATCTTCGGATTATTTGCTTGGCCGGCTGCGCAAAACGGAGACCAACAAAGACTTCTTGATGAGCGTTGTGCGCGGTATGCAATCGGTGGATTAACGATGGTGTAGTTTTCTGCCAGTGTGATGCGTAGCCCGAGGTGATCTGGAACGTGAATGTTTGGATTCGCCTCGGGCTACGTCTATTGAGCTAGCGGAGAGAAGTTAGTGGTAGTGGAATAGTGGCAACAACCGTACTTTCATCAATAACTGTTGCCCGCCAACTGTTGCCCGCCCAAGAAGCTCGAGTTTCGACGACTATTCACGGGCAAGACCTCGCCTCAGAGACGAAAAGACACAAAACCCCGATAGCTTTCGTTCGTAGCCCCGAAAAGCTGCCGTCTCATTCGTGCCGTCGTCTCTGAATTCCGTCTATCAGTGTTTGGATGATATTTGTGGGCTAAGCGTCATGTAGCTATCTATCCGTTGAAACCGGTTTCTCTGGATCTGCCGAACGGGTATATCTGCCGAACCCATATAGTCGTTTAACGGGTATATCTGCCGATCCTGTATGTCGCTTAACCCGTATATTTGCTTAACCCGTAGGCTATGATATGAATACCACGGGGAAACTGAAGGAGATTATATGTCACGCACCCATATTCGCCTGCTAACGTTGGTGGCAACGCTGCTGCTAGCACTTTCAGGATGTAAAGCAGGCGTGGAGATGGCCATCCACAGTGAAGATTCTGCAACGTTGCGCTATGAAATACAGGTGGCTCACAGCGATTTCGAAAAATGGATGAAGCTCGCCAAAGGAATTGCTCAAAGCGCTGGAGATATCGATCCTAGTGCTTTCCAGGAGCCGCGCAATTGTGCCGATTTATTTAATGCAAATTCTGATACACGAGACTGGGAACGCTATCTTGATGTGCAAGACAATTCCACCAACGATGAGATTAGGTGCATTATCAGCGAGGACTACAACATCCACCGAGCTGGCTGGGAGCTGGAACGTAATGGCTCTGATTGGACGCTTTCCATAGATGGAGGCGGTTCCGGATCTGGGATGAGCCTCAGCGATCTCTATTCGGCGATATTCGATGCGGCAGATTTAGATGGAGCAGATGCGCTTCTGGAGCAAAAAATGATGGTTACCATCACGATGCCCGCTCCGATCACCGGCGTCAGCTGGAAAGATGCGAAAATTAACGGCAATAGTGTGACCTTTGATGCGCTGCATCAAGAGATCTCTGATCTTGTGATCACGGCACAAGATGGGGCACGTCCGATTGGTAGAGCTGAGGGAATCGTGAGTCCTGCTGAGCCAGAAGGCCGCGGTTTATCCGGCGGGGCAATGGCCGGAATTATCATCGCCGTGGTGGCTGCGGCAGTACTGGCTGTGGTTATTGCGCTTCTTGTACGACGCTCGCGCTCAAAACGGCATTATGCTGCGACACAGGCAGCTGTGCCGCAGGAGGGGTATCCTTCAACTCCATTTGGAGCAGCGCAGCAGCCATATATGGTGCAGACTCCTATGCCAGGGGCGAGTGTTCAACCGCAGCAAACTGTGCCGTTACAGCAGACCACGCAGCCGCAGCCAGCCACAGCGCCGCCGTATATGCAGCGGCAGAATATGGCGCAGCCACCAACAGCGCAGCAGCCAACTGCGACGCAACAGCAAAATATGACGCAGCCGAGCGATCAGCCTGCGACGGTGGGGCAGTTTGAGGCGCAGACGCAGGATTCAGCTGCTCCAGGTGGCGTTGAGCGGCAACCAATGGCCATGCACGGCAATACTGGAGGCGCCAGCCCGTATGGAGCTGCTCCTATGCAGCGCCCAACGGGCGATCTCACGCCAGAGCAGGAACGTGCGTGGCAGGAGTACTACGCCAAATATGCGCAGTACCAACGTCAATTAGAGGAGTATCAGGCTCACCACACTGAATAAGGGTCACACGGAGGAGAGAGAATCCTGAGTAGGTAGACTGTGCACCGGTCAATGGGCGTCTGCTCCTGGGCTGGTGCCGGTCTCCTGGACTACCACCTGCTGAGCATCCACGTATGCTCATGGCGATGATGAACGTTGATAGGTCGCCACTATCACAGGTACTGAAGTGGAATATATACGTGTGAAAATGCTTTAATAAAACGTCGGCTTCTGGTTCACCACTCGCCGTTAAGAAAGGCCACCTCGCCGCAGAGAGCGAGAGCTGCGCAGTGGACCCAGGGCATCAAACGATCCAAGGAGTACACATGAAAAAGGGAATCCATCCCGATTATCACGACATCACTGTGAGCTGCACGTGCGGAAATGAATTCCAGACTCGCTCTACCTACCCGAACGAGCATCTGCGCGTAGACGTCTGCTCTGCGTGCCACCCATTCTTCACCGGTAAGATGAAGATCCTCGACACCGGCGGGCGCGTGGCTCGTTTCGAGGCTCGCTATGGCAAGCGGACGAGGCCTGCCAAGGCAGAAGCGGCTAAGTAGCTTTCTGACGAGGCGCCGGCTGCTGCTAGTTGCATCATACAGCTAGCAGCGCCGGCGCTTTGTATATGTATAGGGTGTATGCGCAGACCATGCAAGATTGCAGATTGCGCGAGATAGCAGGATATACAGGCAAAAACGGAGTATGCGAGCAGCGTACGCGGTGGTGTTCGCAAAAGCCCGTGCAAAAGTCTGTGCAGAAGTGTGTGTAGGAGTGTGTGCAACCGTACGTGTTCGGCGTCACCCCAACTCTTCTGTGAGTGCGATAGAGCGTGACGGCGGTAGAGATCTGCACGAGAGCACATACCAAAGGATGCAAAGCGGAAGATGTGCGCGGCATCGGAGATGAAAGAGATAAGTAATGGCGGAGAACGGGGCACATCAGAGCGTGGCCGACGAGGATTTTTCGGCGGCGGAGGCGATGCTCGCGGAATATAGAAGCATCGAACAACAGATGGCTTCCCCCGAGGTACTGGCAGATCCGAATAAATTACGTTCTTTGGGGCGCCAGTATGCACAGCTTGGCTCCGTGGTGAGCCGCTACGAAAAATATGTGGCAGCTGCGCGCGATCTCGCCGATATGCGAGATATTGTGGAAGCGGGTGGAGACGACGCTGCACTTTTTGCCAGCGAAATCCCTGATCTGGAAGAGCGTCTGGAGACGGCGGCAGCGGATGTGCGCGATGCTTTAATACCGCGAGATCCCGACGATGCCCGAGACGTCATCCTGGAAGTAAAAGCTGGCGAGGGTGGAGAGGAGAGTGCTCTCTTTGCCGCTGATTTGCTGCGTATGTATGAACGCTACACCGAAAAGCGTGGATGGACATGGCAAATTCTCTCCGCCACGCGCACCGAACTGGGCGGATACAAAGATGTAGAAGTGGGTATTCGGGCTAAAGGCGTACCCGATGATCCGGCAGAAGGCGTTTGGGCGCATCTGAAATTTGAAGCAGGCGTGCACCGAGTGCAGCGAGTGCCCGTCACCGAATCACAGGGGCGTATCCACACTAGTGCAGCGGGCGTATTAGTGTTTGCCGAGGTGGATGATCCTGGCGAGATCGAGATTGCCGATTCAGATTTACGCATTGACGTGTTTCGCTCCTCTGGCCCAGGTGGGCAATCTGTGAATACTACTGATTCAGCTGTGCGTATTACCCACCTGCCTACGGGCATTACCGTCTCCATGCAGGATGAGAAATCGCAGATTAAAAACCGAGAATCTGCCATGCGCGTCTTACGTGCGCGGCTGCGCCAGAAACAGCTGGAAGAGCAAGCGGCTGCGGAGGCGGAGCAGCGACGTTCACAAGTTCGTACAGTAGACCGCTCGGAGCGGGTGCGTACCTACAACTTCCCTGAGAATCGTATTTCAGATCACCGCAGCGGCTATAAGGCCTACAATCTCGATGCCGTGATGAACGGAGAGCTCGATCCGGTGATTGAAAGCCTGCAGCGCATGGATGAAAACGAACGGCTAGAAGCCGTGGGAGAACGCTAGTGGAAGGTGCGTGCGGCAGTGAGTGCGTGCAGCAGTGATGAGTGTGCCCAGCAAGCAGCTGATAGGCCGCCGCTTTGGGCGCACATTATTCGGTTGGGGGCGCAAAAACTTCAGGAAGCCGGAGTGGCTTCACCGCTGCACGACGCTCAGGAGCTTGCTGAGAAAGCGAGAGGTGGACGGGAGCAGAGCCTGATTGGCGGTGAGAGCGCGGATCGACAGGAGCTGGCTCATTTCTCGCAGATGCTCCAGCGCAGAATTCGACGTGAGCCATTGCAACATATTCTTGGCAAGATGTGGTTTCGCTATCTTGAGCTGGAATCGTGCCCAGGAGTGTTTATCGTGCGGCCAGAAACGGAGATAGTGGCACAGGCGGGTATTGATGTTCTCGCCGAGGCTCTTGCCCAGAGTGGGGGAGCTCGCACGGAAAACGCTTGTGTAAAAACCACTAGCACGGAAAGCACGTGGGCTCAAACCGCTCGTACTGGAAGCAGTCGCCTCGAAGATGCCCGTGCCGAAAGCGCTCGTGCCCAAACCTCTTTGACTCACGCCACAGAGGGGGGAATTTCCGAGCCAAGAAGAGAAGCACTGCAGTGGGGAGAGCTGTTGCAGCGGACAGTGCCGGAGCGCTCACCGCTGATTGCAGTGGATCTTTTTGCCGGCTCTGGCGCTATAGCGCTCGCCATTGCCACGGAGCTGGGCGCTGCTACTCAGGGCAATACTCCGCGCAGAGATACGTCGCAGGGCGGTGCTCCGCAGGTGCATCGCTCTGAGCACGCGCCGGCGTCACGCCCTCAACTGCTGGTATACGGTGTGGAACGTAGCGCTACCGCCTACGAATCTGCCCAGAGAAACAACGCTCGCTATGGCAACCCCGTGACGTTCATTCACGCCGATGCGCTGGCGCCATTGCCAGAGCCATACGAAGAGCAGCTTGTAGGGCAGGCAGCATTGGTGATCGCTAATCCCCCCTACGTTCCGCCCTACCATGAGCTCAGTCTGGAGGTGCGTGCGGATCCGCAGATGGCTCTTTTTGGCGGAGGGGAGGACGGCCTCGATATTCCGTTGCGTACAATTCAGCGAGCCTCTGAGCTACTATCTACCGGAGGGATGCTCGTTATGGAACACGCGAGCGAACAGGCTCCGGCTCTGCGCACTGCCGCTCGTGCAGCAGGATTTATCGACGTAGCTACGGGGAAAGATCTCACTGGAGCGGCGCGTTTTCTGCGGGCACAGTGGCCAGGTGTTGCGCGGTGACGGTCGCAGTGCCAGACTGCCTCGGCGGCTTGAATAGGAAACGGAGACTGCAGAGAGGAAACGGAGTGGCGCGTGAATGCCTGGACTGGATGCTTAGACGTGAATGCCTGGACTGCGGAGACGAAACGGAGTGGCGCGTGAATGCCAAAGTGAATGTCTGGACTGAATAGATGACGCTGAGTAGGCGACGCGAATGCCAGATTAAAAAGCTAGAGTGAAGATGCGGCCTGACGGGTCAGAGTGAACGGTCAGATTGAATAGTCAGATTGAAAAGGTCGGTTAGGATAGAGGTATGCGGATCTTTCACGATGTGCACGCTGAGCAGGGCGATTCCTTGCAATGGCGTGAGGCTCTTGCGGCAGCTAGCGCTGCCGTCGCAGCAGGAGAAGTCATCTGTTTGCCCACCGACACCGTGTACGGCATCGGCGCTGATCCCTTTAATGCCGACGCCGTGACGGCGCTGCTGAGCGCAAAATCTCGCACCCGTGCGATGCCCCCTCCGGTACTCGTCGCCAATGCTGAGCAGGCCAGCAGTCTTGTCGATCCGGCAGCTCAGGGCGGGCAGTTAGCGGAGGCGGTGCACGCGCTGATCGAAAATTTCTGGCCTGGAGAACTCACGATCATTCTTCCGGCTGCACCCACGATAGGGTGGGATTTAGGTGAAACGAACGGGACGGTGGCGCTGCGTATGCCGGATCATCCGGTGGCTTTGGCGCTCTTGACGGCGGTGGGGCCGCTCGCCGTCACCAGTGCTAATCAGACGGGGCAGCCGCCAGCCACCACCGCTGCGCAGGCGATAGAACAGTTGGGCGAGGCCGTGAGTGTCTATCTTGACGCTGGAGCATCACCGGTAGGGGTGCCCAGTACAATCGTGAGGCTCACGTCTGCGGCGCCGCGACAAGTAGAGCTCGTTCGTCTGGGCGCGCTGACGCCGGCTGAAATCGTGCGCACTACCGGTTTAGATGTGAGCGGAGGCGCGGATATGAATGGGTCACGCTCGTGAGAACCTATCTGTTAGTGATGGTGATGGCTGCAGCGATCACGTACCTTCTCGTGCCGGTCGCGTTGAAATTGGCTCTACGCCTTGGCGCTGTGAGCCATGTACGCTCTCGGGACGTACATACTTTTCCGATAGCCCGTATGGGTGGATTAGCGATGTACTGCGGCTTTGCGTTGAGCCTTTTGGTGGCTACACAGGTGCCGTATCTGAGCAAAATTTTCACCCTCGATTCCTCGGCTTGGGGGGTGATGATCGGCGCAGGCGTGATGTGTGGCGTGGGCGTGATCGACGACATCTACGAATTGCCGTGGTATGCGAAGCTGGCGGGGGAAGTTTTAGCGGCTGGCGTGATGGCGTGGTTTGGAGTGCAGCTCATCTCACTGCCGATTTTGGGGGTGACGATCGGGTCGGCGCGGATGAATCTCCTGGGCACGGTGATCGTGGTGGTGCTTGTAGCCAACGCCGTCAATTTTGTGGATGGCTTGGATGGCTTGGCTGCAGGCCTGGTGGGGATTGGCGGGTTTGCATTCTTTGCCTACGCCTACTACCTCACTCGCATGATTGATCCAGGAGATTTCACTTCAGTGGCGTGCGTGATGATGGCTGCTCTCGTGGGTGCGTGCGTCGGATTTTTGCCGCACAATTTTCACCAAGCCCGAATTTTTATGGGCGATTCTGGTGCGTTGATGCTCGGAGCTATAGTGGCGGGTGCGGCTGTAGTGATTACCGGTCAGATAGATCCCGCGAATGTCAAGACGTCTTCAGCTATTCCAGCTTTTATGCCGATCTTCATTCCAGCGCTGATTCTCATCATTCCGCTAGTGGATACGTTTTGGGCGGTATTACGCCGAGTGCTGCGCGGGCAAAGTCCATTTCACGCTGACGCCGGACACTTACACCATCGACTGCTGCGTCGTGGGCATTCGCACACAAAAGCGGTGCTGGTGCTCTATATGTGGGCGGCGGTGATCTCCTTTGCTGGCACGGCGAGCGTGATTTTCCCGCTCCGGACGGTGTTTGCGTGCACGGCGGTGGGAATTGTGGTGGCGACGATCATCACTGTCTATCAAATGAACCTTCCGCGTGTGCCCCGAATCGCGCAGAGCAGTGTCTCAGAACCTTCCGTCCCAGAGTCTCGCGCTCCAGAAGACCCCGTCTCAGAATCTCCCGTCCCAGAAGCTCATGTTTCACAGATCCGTATTTCACAGGTGACGGACAATGCGGTGCCTTCGAGCTAAATACCGCCCAGGGGAGCGGCGGGACGATCAGCAAATTGTAGCGAGAGCTACTGTGTACAGTACTTTAGTCGTGACGGCAGGCGCTGTAGCTGCTGCGTTGGGCGCGCTATGGTGGTATGAAGCCACTGTAGCTGCGAGCTTGGCTTTGGGGGCGGCAATCGTCGTGGTATCGAATCTGATGCAATGGGGGGCGATGGCGGCTGTTCCGCTGTGGTTTCCGCGCTCACAGGGAGTGGCCTTTAGTAGCGTTTTTGTACTCAAACTGGTGTTGCTCGTGGTGGCGTTGGCAGTGCTACTGCCGTTGCCGTGGTTTAAAGCTCAGGCTTTTTTCGCTGCTTTTGCGGTGGCAGTGCTAGTTTCACTCGCCGTGAGTTCGGCTGTGGTGATGCGCGAACAAGGGCCTGGCATCGGCGCGTAGCCTCCCATGCTGCGTCTGAGCAGTGCCCATCCGGCGTGTGAAAGTACGTGCTGTGACGTGCAAGTGGGAGCCTGCCGTCACGAGTGCCCAGTACCCAGCGCAGTGCTCAGTGTAAGTGCCCAGTACCACCTCAATATTGTGCCCACAGTGCTTTGCCCCTAAAAGCACTCTCATGTACAGTTATTGTGTTAGGCTCTTCTGCCAAAGAACGCTCGAAGATGTAGTTTTTTGTGCAGCGGGCACGAATGCATGGAGAAAGATTTTTGCACTGGTGAACGCTTTGCTTGCAACCGCGCTTATGCCGCTCGTCCAGGCGTCGTCTGAGAGTGGCGGATTTGAAGCCCCGACCCTCGCGCACGAATTTGATCCTGCTCCTTTTTTGTTTGTCGGTACGCCTTTTGAGATAAACCGCATCTTGCTTGTGCGGATGATCGCGGTGGTTATTCTGGCTCTGCTTTTGGTGCTCTATGCTAGGCGTTCCAAGCTGATTCCAGGGCGTGCTCAGGCAGCGATGGAAACGCTGCTGGAGTTTTCAAAGGTGAGCAT
Source organism: Actinomycetaceae bacterium (assembly GCA_028724905.1). Classification (GTDB taxonomy): domain Bacteria; phylum Actinomycetota; class Actinomycetes; order Actinomycetales; family Actinomycetaceae; genus Arcanobacterium_A. Next base: position 20,660 of record JAQYTG010000002.1, read on the forward strand.
CGTCGAAGAGAGCATAGGCGGAGAGGAAGAGGCTAAGCCATATCAACCGCTCTTGATGACGATTTTCTTAGGTGTGCTCTTTATGAACATCACTGGCGTGATCCCAGGGTTGCAGATTGCTGGTACCTCGCTGGTCGGTATGCCGTTGATCTATGCGGCGGTTGCGTATCTGAGCTTCATCGCCGCTGGCATCAAAGCTCACGGATTCGGAGGATTCTTCAAAGAGCAGCTCATGCCATCAGGGGTGCCGAAAGCTCTCTATATTCTAATAGTTCCGCTGGAATTTCTTTCCACATTCATTTTGCGGCCTGCTACTCTCGCTATCCGTCTGCTCGCCAATATGGTAGCTGGGCACTTCATCTTGGTGCTGTGCTTCGTCGGTACGCACTATCTCTATTTCACGCTCAGCGGTCTGCCTGGAGGCATTTTGGGATCGCTCACGCTCCTGGCGGGAGTGGCGTTCGTAGGGTTTGAGATCTTTATTGGGGCGCTCCAGGCGTATATCTTTACCATGCTTGCGGCAGTCTATATTTCACTTTCTGTCTCAGAACACTGAGGCAGCAATCAAAGAGAACAAAGGAAGAAACCACATGATTGGAAACATCGCCACCATCGGGTACGGTCTGGCAACCATCGGCCCTGGTATTGGCATTGGTTTGATCGGCGCAAAAAACCAAGAAGCGACAGCACGCCAACCTGAAGTGGCTAAAGTGCTGCGCACGAATATGTTTATTGCCATTGCCTTCACTGAGGCTCTTGGCTTGATCGGCTTCGTTGCTGGCCTCATCTTCCGGTGAGAGTTATGGCACCAGTACTGTTTCAAGAAGCGGCATCAGGTGCTGAATCTTTCAACATCATTTTGCCGGCGCTTCCTGATTTAATCTGGGGGACAGTCGCTTTCGTGATTGTTGCCGTGGTGGTGTACAAGTTTGCTTGGCCGACATTCTCATCCACGCTTGACGAACGCCGCGAAAAGATTGAGCATGGCTTACGTGCTGCTGAGATCGCCAAGGAAGAAGTGGCCAAGGAGCGCGAAGATCTTGCTGATGAAGTGAATCAAGCTCGCATTGAGGCTGGTGATATTCGGGAGAAAGCTCAAGCCAACGCCAAGAGCATTCTGGCCGATGCCCAGGCGAAAGCGGCCAGCCAAGCGAGTGGCATTATCGAGAGTGCTCATTCGCGCATCGCCGCTGATGCGGATGCCGCCAAGCGGGCACTTCGGGGTGACGTGGGCGTGATGGCTACCGAACTCGCTGGACGTATCGTCGGTGAGGCTATCGCGGATGAAGCACTCGCGCGCCGCGTGATTGATCGCTTCATCGACGAGTTAGAAGCCGCCGATGGAGCCGGTGATATGCCTGCAGGTGCCGTCACAGCAAGTGCGACAAGCGTCCCCGTGCAAGGAGAATAAGTGATGCGGCTCGGCAGTGAAACCTCCTACCACAAGGCGCAAGAAAACTGGGACGCGCTGTTGCGCGATAAGAACGCAGGTGAAGTAAATTTTGCCCGTGAACTCTTCGCGCTTGCCGATGTTTTTGCCGCGGCGCCAGCTCTTGTGGCCGCTTTGGAAGATGCAGCGCGCTCTGCTGAAGATCGCGCTACGTTGGCGGCTGCTGTGGTGGACACGAAAGCCTCTGGTGAGGTGAAAGACCTCACGGTAGGTTTAGCGCGGGAGCGGTGGAGCGAGAGCGGAGATCTCGTGCGAGCTATGGAGAGGCTCGGCGTGCAGACGCTGCTTTCAGGGGCTCAGCGTGAACATCAATTGGATGCACTTGAGGCAGAGCTCTATTCACTGCGCAGTATCCTCGGCGCTGAGCGCGAATTACGTGCCACGCTGGCGGATGAACGCTATCCGTTGGCAGCTCGGCAGCAGCTGATGACGTCGCTGCTCGCAGAGTATTCGAGATACACTGTGGAGTTGCTCAATCGGGCTCTAGGCAAGGCTCAGGATACGAACCTGCGCACGACGCTCACAAGCTATATCGAAGCGGCAGGTGAGCGTTCGCAACACCTTGTGGCGAGCGTGACGGCGGCAATCCCGCTCACACGCGAGCAAGAGGAACGGCTTGCTCAGGTACTTTCACGGCGGTTTGGCAAGGATGTACGAATCCACACCACTCTCGATACGTCGGTGGTTGGCGGAGTAAAAGTGCTGATTGGAAGCCATGTCATTGATGGGACGCTAGCTAGCAGGATCAGCGCAGTAAAAGAAGTTTTCAAAAACGGCCGATAACGGCAAACCACGCGACGCATCTCCTCGCGGTGCGGCGTCGCTTCTAGTGAAGGATAGGGAATGGCGGAACTAACGATCCAGCCGGAGGAAATTCGGGCTGCGCTCGATTCTTTTGTGAGCTCCTATGAGCCAGCGAAGGCTGCGAGCGAAGAGGTTGGCCATGTGATGCTCACGGCCGACGGCATCGCGCGTGTGGATGGCTTGCCGAGTGCAATGGCCAATGAACTGCTGACTTTTGACGACGGCACCTTGGGCTTGGCAATGAACTTGGAAGAGCGCGATATCGGCGTAGTGGTGCTGGGCGACTTCTCCAACATCGAAGAAGGCATGGCTGTGCGCCGCACTGGTGAGGTGCTCTCCGTGCCAGTCGGAGAAGGCTATCTCGGCCGCGTGGTGGATCCGCTAGGTGCTCCGCTCGATGGGCTAGGTGTCATTGAGGATGTGGCTGAGCGTCGCGCTCTAGAATTGCAGGCTCCTGGCGTGATGATGCGTCAAAGCGTGAATGAGCCACTGCAGACTGGTATTAAAGCTATCGACGCTATGATCCCAATTGGCCGCGGTCAGCGCCAGCTGATTATTGGCGACCGCAAGACGGGTAAGACAGCTCTTGCTATTGATACCATCTTGAATCAGAAAGCCAACTGGGAATCTGGTGATCCGAAGAAGCAGGTGCGCTGCATCTACGTGGCCGTCGGGCAGAAAGGCTCGACAATTGCGGAAGTGCGCTCCACCTTGGAGAAGAACGACGCCCTGAAGTACACCACGATTGTGGCCTCTCCAGCTTCTGATCCGGCGGGCTATAAGTATCTTGCCCCCTACACTGGCTCAGCTATTGGCCAGCACTGGATGTATCAGGGCAAACACGTGTTGATCGTCTTCGACGATCTCTCGAAACAGGCGGAGGCCTACCGTGCTGTCTCGCTGCTATTGCGCCGCCCGCCAGGGCGTGAAGCCTATCCAGGTGACGTGTTTTATCTACACTCACGTCTGCTGGAACGCTGTGCCAAGCTGTCTGACGAGCTCGGCGGTGGCTCGATGACGGGTTTGCCGATTATCGAAACCAAAGCGAATGACGTCTCGGCCTATATCCCTACGAACGTCATTTCAATTACGGATGGGCAGATCTTCCTGCAGTCAGATCTTTTCAACGCGAACCAGCGCCCAGCTGTGGACGTCGGTATCTCCGTGAGCCGTGTGGGTGGCGATGCCCAGGTGAAAGCGATGAAGAAAGTAGCTGGCACCCTCAAGATTACACTCGCCCAGTATCGGGCTCAGGCAGCTTTTGCCATGTTTGCTTCCGATCTGGATGCTGCCACGCAGCAGCAGCTCACCCGCGGTGCGCGTCTGATGGAATTGCTCAAGCAGCCGCAGTACACCCCGTATGCAGTGGAAGAGCAGATTGCCTCAGTGTGGGCTGGTACGAAAGGTTACCTCGACGATGTGCCGCTGGAATTGGTACATGATTTCGAGCGCGGGCTTTTGGAGCATCTGAAGTTCAGCACCTCCGTGCTGCAAACTCTGGCAGACACCGGCAAGATGGATGAGGAAACTGAGGCAGCGCTGAAAGCTGGGGTGGAAGAATTCCATCAAGAGTTCGCTTTGGCGCATGGTCTCATCGCTGAAGATGCCGAAGACCTGAGCGCGGAGACCAGCCAAGAACAAATCGTGCGCACAAAGCGAGGCTAATGTGGCGGGTGCACAGCGTAGATTCAAAGAGAAGATTCGAGCTACTTCCACGCTCGAAAAGGTCTTCAGGGCGATGGAGCTCATTGCGGCTTCACGTATCTCGAAGGCTCGCAATGCTGCGCTCGGGCAAGATCCATACACGCAAGCGCTGATCAAGTCGATTCAGATGGTGGCCAGCGATGCGCAGTACACGCATCCATTGGTTACTGAGCGAACTGATACAAACAAAGTGGTGGTCTTCGTCGTCACGAGTGATCGCGGTATGGCCGGTGCGTATTCGTCGTCGGTGTTACGCGAAGCTGATCGTTTTATGGATCAGCTTCGTGAAGAGGGCAAAGAGCCGGTGCTCTACGTGGCAGGGCGGCGAGGGGCTAGCTACTATCACTTCCGCGGCGTGCCGGTTGCTCAAACCTGGGTGGGGCACTCAGACAAACCGAGCGATGCTATCTCACACGAGATTGCTACCACGCTGCTAGATCGCTTTTTAGCACCAGCAGATGAGGGCGGTGTAGCTGAGCTTCACGTGGTGTATACGCGATTTATTTCTATGGTGACGCAGCACGTGCACATTCGCCGGATGCTGCCGCTACAAGTGGTTGATGCTCCGGCGGCGGCTGCGAGTGACGACGCACCCGAAGTCGCGAACGCTGCTCCGCTGTACGAGTATGAGCCTTCAGCGCAGGCAGTTTTTGATGCGCTGCTGCCTATGTATATCACCTCGCGTATTCGTGGAATTATGCTGATGGCTGCCGCATCCGAGCTCGCTTCACGTCAGCAGGCTATGCACTCGGCCACCGAGAACGCTTCAGAGCTCATTAACAAATACACCCGCTTGGCGAATAATGCCCGCCAGGCTGAGATCACCACAGAAATTACCGAGATTATTTCCGGTGCTGATGCGCTGGGGAAGAGCAGCTAGCTGGGAGTCGCTTTCCAGTACGTGTGCACGACAAAACAAAGGACGAAGCAATGACCGCCGTTGATGAACAAAAGAAAGTCTCCACTGGACGCATCGTGCAGGTGGTGGGCGCTGTGGTAGACGTGGAGTTTCCGCCAGATGCGTTGCCAGAGATCAACAATGCCCTGACCACTGAGGTCAATCTCGCTGGCCAGGGTGAGGGCTCGCAGATTTTACAGATGACCCTGGAAGTGGCACAGCACTTGGGCAACAACATTGTGCGCACCATCGCCATGAAGCCCACTGATGGCTTGGTTCGTGGTGCCGTCGTAGTGGATACTGGTGCGCCCATCTCGGTTCCTGTGGGTGACGTCACCAAAGGCCATGTGTTTAACGTGGTGGGGGACTGCCTGAATCTTGAGGAGGGAGAACGCCTTGAGGTGAAAGAGCGTTGGCCGATTCACCGCAAAGCTCCAGCGTTTGACGAACTTGAGCCGGAAACGAAGATGTTTGAGACGGGCATCAAGGTGATTGATCTGCTCACGCCGTATGTGCAAGGCGGCAAGATCGGCCTTTTCGGCGGTGCTGGCGTGGGCAAAACGGTGCTTATCCAAGAGCTCATTCAGCGCGTGGCGCTCGATCATGGCGGCGTCTCCGTGTTTGCCGGAGTGGGGGAACGCACCCGCGAGGGTAACGATCTGATTCGGGAGATGGAAGAGGCAGGAGTGCTCAACAAAACGGCACTCGTCTTTGGCCAGATGGACGAACCCCCAGGGGTGCGTCTGCGCATTGCACTTTCGGGCTTGACGATGGCTGAATACTTCCGCGATGTGCAGAATCAAGACGTGTTGCTTTTTATCGACAACATTTTCCGCTTCACGCAGGCAGGTTCCGAGGTTTCAACTCTGCTTGGGCGTATGCCGTCAGCCGTGGGGTATCAGCCTACGTTGGCCGACGAAATGGGTGCGCTGCAAGAGCGTATTACGTCTACTCGCGGCCATTCCATCACCTCTCTGCAGGCGATCTACGTGCCAGCGGACGACTACACCGATCCAGCTCCGGCTACCACGTTCGCCCACCTGGATGCCACCACGGAGCTCTCGCGTGACATCGCCTCTCGTGGTCTGTATCCAGCAGTGGATCCTTTGGCTTCGACGAGTCGAATTCTCGACCCGCAGTATGTGGGCAAAGATCACTACGAAGTAGCCACTCGGGTGAAAGCGATCTTGCAGAAGAACAAAGAGTTGCAAGACATCATCTCGATTCTGGGTGTGGACGAGCTCTCCGAAGAAGATAAGGTGACGGTGGCGCGTGCTCGCCGTATTGAGCAGTACCTCTCGCAAAACACCTACACGGCTGTGAAGTTTACCGGCGTGGAAGGATCGACGGTGCCGATCGCTGAGACGGTGGAGGCCTTCCGCCGCATCTGTGATGGTGAGTACGATCAGGTGCCAGAGCAGGCATTTTTCAATATCGGCGGCATTGACGATATTGAGAAAGCGTGGCACAAGATTCAGAAGGATATGGCCTGATGAATCTGGAAATCGTTTCGCGCACGGGCACCATTTTTCACGGTGACGTGAAAGATGTAGTCGTGCCAGCTGCAGAGGGGCAGCTCGGGATTCTCCCAGGGCACACCCCACTGCTTGCTATTCTCGTGCCTGGCACTGTGCGGTTTACGCAAGCGGATGGGACTGAGCATACATTTAACACCACGCGTGGCTTCGTCACCTTGGAAGATGATCAAGTGATGGTCGTCGTGGACGCCGGCGTCGAAGCAGAGCAGGTGAAGTAGACCTAGTGCGAGTAGTGATTGCGCGTTGCGCTGTAGACTATTCTGGTCGTCTCGATGCACACCTAGAGCCTGCTGTGCGCTTGCTAGTGGTGAAAGCTGACGGATCAGTGCTCGTCCACTCTGACGGCGGTTCCTACAAGCCGCTCAACTGGATGAGTCCACCAGCCACGATGCACACTCGTACGCCTGATCCCGACGAGGCGGCTGACGGCATCGTCCAGGTATGGGATGTGCAGCATCAAAAGACGGATGATCATCTTGTGATCTACATTTTCGAGATCATTCACGATATCACCTACGATTTAGGCATTGAGCCAGGGCTCATCAAAGACGGTGTGGAGGCACATCTGCAAGAGCTGCTGGCCGAGCAGGTACATCGGCTAGGTGCAGGTTTTCAACTCATCCGGCGCGAGTACCCAACGGCGATAGGCCCTGTGGATCTCATGGCTCTTGATTCCGAGGGCGTGCACGTGGCAGTGGAAGTGAAACGCCGCGGCGAGATTGACGGCGTAGAGCAGCTCACCCGCTATCTGGATCTGCTGGGGAGAGACTCCACAATAGTTCCGTTGCGCGGGATTTTTGCTGCGCAGGAAATTAAACCGCAGGCGCGCACGCTCGCCGAAGATCGCGGGATCGAATGCATCATTCTCGATTACGACGAGATGCGCGGTTTTGACCGCCCAGAAGATCGTCTTTTCTAGACTGTCTAGGGCTATCTCTATCTAGCTAGATAGAGATAGCTTACGGCCTTGATGGTCTAAAGAGGCGTCTAGATAGCATAGAAGAAGCGTCTAGATTACCTAAGTAGACGGCTAGATAGCCCCGCCCGCAGCTACATAAAACTCTTTTAACGCGCGGGCGAGTTGCTCAGGCTGTTCATTAGCTGTGAAATGCCCCGCTGCGGGGATCTCCACGATACGCGGATGTTGAGCCTTGAGTGAAAGCTCCATAAAGTATTCAAGGGAACTAGTGGCGTCGTCTTCGCCACGAATAAAATACACCGGTCCCTCCACAAGCGCCACGGCATCATTGCGTCCTTGGCGTGCAGCCATAGCCCGCAACTGCCAGGCGAGCCCTTCATTAGGAGCGGCGCGCAGCAAAGAAGATAATTCGTTGCGAACGGTAGCACTCACTTTGGGGGAGAGCATAGTTGTTTCCCAGTCGGCGATAGCGTCGTAGCCGTGGCCAGCATCGGCTTGTTCGATGATCGAGAAACGGTAGGCGCGCAGATCGGCGTCATCCTCCTTAATGCTGGTGTCCATCAGGGCAAGACCAGCCACCATCTGCGGATAGCGGCTCACAAACTCCGCTGCCACGGCGCCGCCCATAGACAGTCCACCGAGTGCGATACGCTGCACGCCGAGGGTGTCGAGAGTGACTTTCACAGCCTCGGCGTATGTGGGAATTGAGGGCTCTCCAAACGATCCTGCGAGAGGTGAATGGCCAAATCCAGGAGCGTCTGGGGTGATGATGTCGAGTGTGGGAAGTTGAGCTCTCACAGCATCCCACATCGTTGAATCGAGTGGGAGAGCGTGAATCAAGACGAGGGGGAGGTCGCAGGGAGTTCCAGTTCGACGATAAGCAAGTTGATGAACCATAGCACTATGGTACCGCTGCAAAATCCTGAGAGATAACGCAAATACGGCATTCTCTGCCGTTTTTCATTAGGCTCGTTTTCTCAGGTTCATCTCCTCCGGCTCGTTTCCCTTTTCGCTGGGGTGTCTCCTGAGGAGCACCTCCTGAGAGACGACCTCTGTGGCCGCAGTTGGCTTCAAACGGATAATCTCCTCTTGTCTGGCTTCTGGTGGTGTCTCCTTAAATATGTCTCCTTAAAGGGTTTCGTCCTGGACTCATGTAGCCCCCGCATCAGATCCCGCCGCGGAGCCTCCTGGTGGTGTCTCTTTAAAGGGTTTCGCCTTGGAAGTCTGCCCTGAAAGTCCGCTCCGGAAGTCTGGCCTGGAAATTGCGGTACATCCATCAGGGCCTTTGCTTGGCGGCAGCTCGAGTAGCCTATCAATCAGAACGCTGTGAGAGGCTCATTGGGACGTGCCGTTATTAACCTGCATCAACCTGGAAGCAGTAGGCGGTCAATCGGAACGTGTCACTTATCAACCTGCACGTGGTGAGTGGTCAATCGAAACGTGCGACTTATCAACCTGTTTATCAACCTGTATTGCCCTGCACATGGTGATCTATTAATCACAAACTGGTCTACTACTGCGCCGTCGATGATGCGTGTGGCTCTGACGACCTGCCGTTATCTATGCTACTCACCACGTTATCCGCGCTACTCATCACGATTGAAGCTGGAGAACTTGCCAAGAGAGCCCGCATATCTTCCACATACGAACTGAGGCTCTGGTACTGCTCGACGAGTGAATCGGCGTAGGTTTGTGCGCTCTCTCGCTGCTGGTCGGCCATGCGTTCAGCTTCGGTGCGCAGCTGTTCGGCATCAGTGCGAGCCTGCTCAAGAATACTAGCTGCTTCTGCACGGGCGCGCGCTACGATAGCCTCGGCTTCAGAGGCGGCCTTGTGTGTGGTGGCGTTCGCTTGTTCAATAGCCTGCTGCGATTGCTGCTCTGCCTGTAGGCGAGCCTCATTCGCTGTGTGTAGCTGTTCCTGTGAGGATTCGCGGGCAGCGGCCTCTTCGCGGGAGAGGCGATCAGTGAGTTCGGCGTACTCTTTGGCAGCTTTTTCTTCAGCTTCAGTGCGTAGCTGAATGGCTGCCTGCTCCGCTTCGGCACGCAACTGTTGTGCCTCTCGCTGTGCGTCAGCTTTCATCTGGGCGCACAGCTGTTCAGTTTGCGAGCGTAGCTGAGCCGTCTCGCGTTCGGCCGCACCGCGCCACTGAGCCGCATCGTGCTCTGCCTGGGCGCGCAGCTGGGTGGTCTGCGCTTGGGTTTGGGTACGCAGAGACTGCGTTTCAGCTGTGGCCTGCGCGAGAATACTCTCAGCTTCTCGTTCAGTGCGTTCACTCAGCTCCTGGGCTGAGCGCCGCGAGGTTTCCAACAGCGTGTCTGCTTCTTCGCTAGCGTGTTGCCGCAGGGTAGCGGCTTCATCTTGGGCTTGTGCCAATGCGGCGGCGCACTGCTGCTCACTCTGCTCTTGCATAGCACTGGCTTTCTCTTTGGCGGCGGTGAGAATTGATTCTGATTCACGTCGAGCTTTGGTGACGAGATCCAGGGCTTGTTCCTCGGCGGATCGCAACAGCCGCTCCACCCTGGCTCCTAGACCAGAGTATGAGGGGTGGTCAGTTTCTCCTAACTCGTCTTGTGCTTTGGCGAGTTCGCCAGAAATGTGCAACACTTGTGCGTCGAGTTGCGCCACTTGATTCCGCGCCTGTTCAAGCTGATGAGTGAGAGATGCTATGTGCTGATCTACCTGCGTGCGATCATAGCCGCGCATCACTACCGAAAAAGTTGTGTCGTCACTCATGGCCGTTTCCCGTGCTCCTTCGTTTGTCGTAACACTAAATCTTAACGTACCTCATGAGGGTCGAGAACGTGAGGGGCATTACCTTCATCTGCACTATTGCAATTTATCGTTGTTAAATCGTTATACTTTCATCAGTAGGGCTTTAATATGGGCGCTTTGTATGGCATGAAAGACTGGCCAGAGGCCATCTGCGACGTAAGTGTAGCTGCATCGGCAAACGTACGAGGGGACGACAGGAATGCGCGTGAAAAGATTGAACGCCAAAATTATTTTCGGCGTGTTGCTAGCCTCAATGGGAGTAGTGCTCACTGCCGTGACGGTGTGGCACGCGGCGACGTTTAATCCTGAGAAAACCGTGACGCTCACGGCAGATTCTACCCAAGACGCTACGTTCATCTACACCTCCGCTGGAGTGCTCAATATCGTGACGAACGAGCCTCGCGTTACTTTGACGGCTGACCAGACGGATGCTGTGATCGAATGGGGGTATGGCTCATCGAAGGACGTCGCCGAGTATGCAGGAGCATCCAGTGCTCGCAATGTGAAAGGGTTTGCTGAGAGCAACCGTGGTACGTTCACGCCGGCTATTGAGGATCGCCGCGCTGATCCGAAGGTAAGCGAAGCCGATAAAAAGACGATCAGCGCGGGAGGATTCCACCTCTCAGCCTCAGACCAGTGGGAAAAGGCCGGCAGTGCTCAAGGGAGTGTGGACTTTGATCTAGAGGTAGAGCCAGGCGTGGATCGCTCACTCATTGCCACCACGTCGACAGGAAAGGCTCCGCAGCTCACTCTCAGTTGGACTCGCACCGAACTCATGGCCTCTCCGGCGCCGTTTATTGCGATGGGGGTGTTGCTGGCACTCATCGGGGCGGTGCTACTACTGACGGCGTGGCGAGATCAGATGAAACGCGAAGCTCTCGCCCGTAAGGAAGCTCAGACGAAAGCGCGCAGAGAAGAACAGGCGACGGCGCTCACCACAGAGCTTCCGGCATATCACGGAGATTTAGCTGCTGCAAGCACCGAGCGTGCCGTTCAGTACGCCCACACAGATGGCGCTTTGGGGGCGGGAATATTGCCAGGTACGTCGCGTACTCTCGGCATTAGAGCCAGCGAACTCAAAGAAGAAGATCGTCTCGTTATTGCGCAGCAGCGCGCTGAGGTGACTGGCAGTGCGGATGCTCCAGCGGATTCACGCTCTAAGGCATCGCCTCGAACTGCAGAAGCAGAATCCGGAACGTCATCGAGTGATGCCGCAGCGCAGCATGAGCAGGATTCACTCGCAGATGTAGCGCGAGCGCACGCACATAGCGTCTCTGATGGCAGTGAGGGTGAGCAGAGTAGTGACGGCGAGGCTGAGAACGTCACGCTGTGGACGTACACCGAGCCTTTCGAAAACGAAGATGAGGACGAGCTGATTGACGATACACCTAGTGGGGAAAGAGGCCGCAATGCGTAGGGTATGGGCTGCACTTGCCATCGGATTGCTCACGGTGAGTCTGACGGCTTGCCAGCAACAAGAAGTACCGCAGCCGCGCGTGACCAGTGCTGCGGAAGAAGTGGTGGGACAAGATCGGTATGCCGTGATAGCCGAACAGACGGTGGAGGCGCTCGCGGCTGCCGATAAAGCTGGAAAAGCAGATAAATTGACAGCGCGCGTGGGGCAGCCGCTGCGCTCTCAACGCACGGCTCAGTACAAGCTACGCAGCCTAAAGGACGATGCCAAGTTGCCAGTGATAGCTATTGATCCCCAGGCTACTCCAGTGTCCTCAGGGGCGGCGTATCCGCGTTCACTAGTGGTGTTTGGGGAGCCGACGGATGGCCAAAACCAGCGTACGCTCACGGCATGGCAACAAAAGAATGCCCGCTCGAATTATCAACTGTGGGGGCAAGTGAGTCTCTTCCCTACAGCGAATTTGCCGACTCTAACATCTACTCTCGACAACTTGCCTGGCTATCCCAAGCTCAATGCGCAGGCCTATCTCGCCGATCCGGCTAAAGTGGTGGCTGCGTACGCCGCCTACAACTCCACCCAGAAGCTCGCTGCTGTGCCTTTCGACAAGGACGATCCGGTGTTCACACAGCTTAAAGAGCAGCTGGATGCGCTGCGAGAAAACGTGGGAGATTTCGGTGAGATCTCTATGAGCTTTGCAGATAGTGGAGCGCCTGCAGTGGTTGTGAGTACAGATGATCAGGGGGTCGTCGTCATCGGAGAAATGAAGTACTCCACGAAGTACGAAAGTAAATCGCGTGTGCAGCCGATTATCTTCAAAGGGACTCCCGAATCATTGATGCTTTCGGGATCAAAGGACGATCCAGATGCTGAGGTGGCTGTAGACGAACCATTGACCAGCCAGACGTCAATTTTGGTGGCTTTCTATATTCCGTCCAAAGAAGCGGGCGGTACGGTGCACGTGATTGGTGCGAGTAGTAATGTGTTAGAGAGCGTTAAAGTGGGGTAGCAGGCATCTGCGCCGCTGCAGCTGTGGCCGTCGTACACGTCGGGTGCGGCTACACGTCGGTGTGGCCTATGTCGGCGGTAGTTACGGCGATATAGCTGCGTCGGTGTAGTTGCATTTTGATGCAGTTGCATTTTGTGTGTAGCTACACCGTGCCATGGTGACGCGCAGATGGCCGTGTCGCACAAATGTCTATACTGCACAAACTGCGTCACAAGTACCTCTTAGTAGGATAAGGAAGCGGGTATATGGCTCCAATAGTTGATCTATCGCAATTTGCTCAGAAAAAATCATCGCCTGCTGGTGTGCCGAGCTCCGGCTCGCCGCGTACCGGAGCAGGGCAATCTGCAGGGCAATCTAGTGCCACGGGGAGTGCTCGCGCTGCGAAGCAAACGTCAGATCAAGCTGCAGATCAGGTTTCCGCAGGTGGTGCACAGGTGCACGGGCCGTGGGTGCTGGAGCTGACCAAAGACAATCTGCAAGCGGTGCTTACCACCTCCATGCAGGTGCCGGTGGTGGCCGTTTTCCATTCACAGCATTCGCCGAACTCTGCCACCCTGGTGCAGAATTTTGAGCGTCTCGCACACGAAGAGCGCGGCCGTTTTCAGCTGGCCACAGTGGATACGGATAGTCAGAGTGAGGTGACGGCAGCATTCGGAGTAAACGCCGTCCCCACTGCTGCGGTGCTCATGCAAGGCCAGCCCATTCCGCTTTTTCAGGGGCTGCCAGAAGAAGCTGTCATCGCGGAGGCGATGGACAAGCTCTTAGCCACGGCCGCGCACTATGGCATGAACGGTCTGCTTGACGGCGAACAGCTAGCGGAGCCAGCACCGCCGGAACTCCCACAGACGTATCAAGAGGGATTGGATGCGTTGGCTGCCCAGGATTTCGAGCGGGCACGTGTGGCGTTTGCTCAAGCTCTCAAAGACAACCCTGGCGACGATATTGCACAGCGATATCTGTATCAGAGCGAACTGTATCAGCGCCTAGAGCAGCTCAATCCTGAGAATTCCCCATCGGGGGCGCAAAAGGTGCTTGCCGCCGCAGCGCAAACTCCGCTCTCGCAGCTGCAGCCGCACCTAGACGCTGCCGATATCGAGTTTGCTTTTGGCCAATATGAGAGCGCCTTCCGCAGGCTCATCGCCGTGGTCGCAGCTACCGAAGGAGATGATCGTGACGGCGCGCGCACTCGTCTACTGGAGTTCTTCGCTATGGCTGAGGAACGCAATCCCGACGAGGTGAAGCGAGCGCGTAAAGCGCTGACGAATGTGCTCTTTTAAGACGGTAGAGGTACGTTTGACTCCACGCTAAGTGATCCGCGGTAGTCATTGATAGGGGCGTGGTACGTTTGGTGGCGCACTCCAAAGTTCACTTTGGAGTGCGCCACCAAACACCTTTAGTTACTCGCTTTGTTCGCTCGTCTCAGTTTTCTTCGGCGCGAGATAGATCACGCTCAAGGGCGGGAGTTGCATATTGGCTGAATACGGCCGTCCGTTCCAGCTGATGTCCTCCGCCTGTACCTTGCCGAGATTTCCCACTCCAGAGCCGCCGTAGACGGTGGCATCGGAGTTAAACACCTCATCCCACTCACCGCCAAAAGGCAGTCCGACGCGGTAGTCGTTGTGCGTCGTACCAGCGAAGTTGCAGATGACGGCTAAAACATCACTGCCATCGTGGCTCTTGCGCAGATAGGAGAGCACATTGTGATCGCCGTCAGACACTTCAATCCACTCGAAGCCGGCGTTTGTAAAGTCTTCACTCCACAAGGCCGGATGAGCGCGATAGATTTTGTTGAGATCGCGCACGCAGCTCATCACGCCGTCATGGCCATTATTTTGTGTGAGCCACCAATCGAGGCTCCGGCTCTCATTCCACTCGTCAATCTGAGCAAATTCTTGCCCCATAAAGAGCAGCTGTTTGCCAGGATGGCTCCACTGATAGCCGTAGAGTAGCCGCACTCCGGCGAGTTTTTGCCAATGGTCTCCAGGCATCTTGGAATAGAGTGAGCCTTTGCCATGCACGACCTCATCGTGGGAGAGTGGCAGCAGGAAATGCTCGCTGAAAGCGTACACCAGCGAGAACGTGAGTTCGCCGTGATGCCATCGGCGGTTAATCGGCTTTTCCTCCATATAGCGGAGAGTGTCGTTCATCCATCCCATATTCCATTTGAGGCCAAAGCCGAGGCCGCCGTTATCAGTGAGAGCGGTGACGCCGTCCCAGGAGGTGCTCTCCTCGGCGATCATCATAATGCCAGGATTGTTTTTGTAGGCTGTGGCATTGGTTTCTTGAATGAACGAGATCGCCTCTAGGTTTTCGCGGCCGCCGTAGATATTGGGCTGCCACTTGCCTGGATCACGAGAGTAATCGAGATAGAGCATAGAGGCCACGGCGTCCATGCGGATCCCGTCAATGTGGAATTGGCTGAGCCAATAGAGGGCGTTTGCCACCAAGAAATTGCGCACTTCATTGCGACCGAAGTTGAACACATAGGTGCCCCAATCGGGATGTTCGCCGCGCAGCGGATTGGGATCCTCATAGAGCGGAGTCCCGTCGAAGCGGGCGAGAGCCCATTCATCGCGTGGGAAGTGCGCTGGCACCCAATCCATGATGACGCCAATGCCAGCCTTGTGCAGTTCGTTAATCAGGTAGCGCAGATCGTCTGGGGTGCCGTAGCGCGCCGTGGGGGAGTAGTAACTCGTCACCTGATACCCCCAGCTCGGCCCGAAAGGATGCTCGGCTAGCGGCATAAACTCCACGTGTGTAAACCCGCAGTACTTGACGTGTCCAATCAGCTGTTCGGCAAGGGTACGGTAATCCAAGCCTTGACGCCACGATCCTAGATGCACCTCATAGACGCTGATCGGGCCGCTGTGCGGATCATGCTTGCTGCGTTCGTTGAGCCATTCGTCGTCACCCCACTCAAAATGCTGGGAGGTGATCACACTGGCTGTGCTAGGAGGAACCTCAGTACGCTGTGCCATAGGATCAGCTTTCTGATGCAAGCTGCCGTCTTGATACTGAATCTCGTACTTGTAGCGTTCGCCCTCGCGAGCGCCAGGGATAAACAGCTCCCAGATGCCGCTTGAGCCGAGTGAACGCATCGAAAAAGCGGCGCCATTCCAGCCGTTGAAATCTCCTACGACGCGCACTGCGCGGGCGTTTGGAGCCCACACGGCGAAACTCACGCCCTCGACATCTCCCATAGACGTCGCATAAGTACGCACATGAGCGCCGAGTACTTCCCAGAGGCGTTCATGCCGCCCCTCTCCGAAGAGATATTTGTCGGTCTCTCCCACGGTGGGTAAAAAGCGGTAGCCGTCGTCAGAGAGATAGGTGGATTCCCCGTAGACGGCTCGTACTTGATACTCAGGCACGTCGCTTCGTTCGAGTACCACAAACCAGATTCCATTAAATTCGTGCTGTGCTTCAAATTCACCTTCGGGGGTGACGATGAAAACAGCATCAGCCAGCTGGCGTTCCACGCGAATCGTCACGTGTTGGCCATCCTCGTGCAGGTGCGGGCCGAGAATGTCGTGCGGAGCATAGTACAGCCCGTTCGATACCAGATCGAGAATATCGTATGAAATAGGGATGGGGTTTGCATTCATAGTTCTATTACTTTCACGTTTCGGGTGAATTAACCTGATTCTATCTCTGATCAGTAGCGTTTATTGGTGATTTTCAGTATTTCTCAATAATTTTGCGCACCCCTTTGATCGGTATATCCACCCACTCGGGGCGATAAGCGGTTTCGTACGAGACTTCATACAGGGCTTTATCGACGAGCAGCGCCATAAGCAGGCTCTGGTAGCTGGTATTCAGATTTTGATCAGTGCTCAGCGAGCCATACGCATTCAAAAACGTTTCGTGGGCGATGCGTTCCCAGCGTTCTGCGGCATCTAGATCAGTGCCGTTTTTCACTGCGAATCCGGCTGCATAGCTCAGCGAACGCAGCATACCGGCTACATCGCGCAACGCGAGGTCAGGGGCAGTACGTTCGCTGAGTGGGCGCAGGGGTTCTCCCTCGAAATCAATCACCCGCCAGCTACCCTCGGAGGTTCGCAGTACTTGGCCGAGGTGATAATCGCCGTGGATACGCTGCAGCAAAGGCCACGGAACGCGAGCGGCGCGCTCATAGAGGGCGGTGATCTCGGTGCGCCAGGATCTGAGCTCGCCTGATAGCTCAAAAGCGTGGGCCGCGCGGCTCTGCCATGATGCGAGCTGGGCTGCTCGCTCCTGGCTGGTAGGCTCTGCTTGGGAGAACGCTGCTGCAAGCCGACTGTGCATCGTGCGAGTAAGTTCGCCGAGGGCTGCAATATCAGCTTGTGTGCAGGTCATCATATCTGGCGCAGCAGTGCTGGCAGTAGACGTGGCAGCGGGCACAGCGGCGTGGCCGGCGGTGCCGTCATCGGACGTGGCAGCACCGGCAGTGAGTATAGCGCTGCCAGCAGCATCGCCAGCAGGTGTAGCAATATCGGCAGCAGTACTGGCAGTAGATGTGCCAGCATCGGTCGCGGAGGTGACAGACGTGGCAGACATGGAAGACGTGGGAGCGAGCTGAGCATCGCTGAGCGCGTGGGTAAAAATTTGCCAGGCATCGTGCGAGCCAGCGAGAAATTCACTAGCCACGAGCACATCCGCCGTGCTGGTGTGCGCATCAGCTGTGCCGTTAAGCGTATCGGTAGGTTCTGTGTAGATGCGCACGTCAGCTGTGCCGCCGCGCGCATCGGCCGGCTCGCTGGCTCCGTCTGCTTGTGGATAGCGAATGGTGGTGTAGCCATATTGGCGAGGGACGACGGCGATGTCTGCACCGCCCGCTGCCGGAGCTGTAGGCGTTGAACCAGTGTGCGTAGCAGGTGTGAGAGCGTTGTATTCGCCAGCTGCTTGCGAGCCCGTTGAATGAATGAGCTCCGAGACGCTCTCTGGTATGTGATCGAGTGCGGCTTCCAGTTCCACATCTGGGTTGCGCCCTGGCTGGATGAGACGCAGCACTTTCACGATGATTCCAGCCGGATCTGATCCGGGGGCACACTCATAAATGATCGAAGTGTTCGACTGTTCAGAGGTCAGTCTGTGCGAGTGGATAACGGGCGGCAAAGAAGACAGTGGTTCTCGTAGCCTGATACCGGCGAAGAGTGGTAAAACGGCAGTCGCGCTCTCGTCGGCTGACGAGCTTTGACCGGCGGCACGGCCGCTGCCAGCTTGTTCATCTCCTCGAGAGAACGATGTTGCTGCGGCAGCGGCGGTGGAGGATGCTGCCTGGGGAGAGATCATCGGGGACGCCGTGGAAAGGATCGTGCGAGATCCTGTGGAGGAGTCCTCCGAATCCCCGAGAACTGCCTGGAGCAGTGCAATCTGACCTGTCGGGTGTGCAGTGGCGTCGCAGACGTGATAGCGAATGCCATCATCGCCGTGAATACTGCCGATGAGTACTTGGCCATGATGGCCTGAAAAAGAGGAAAACGGCTCTGAAACGCCTTTGCTGGGATGCACGGAAGATACTTGATGTGTGGCAGATGCTTGATGTGTGGAAGATGCCTGGCGTCCGGGCGTGGCTGGTGGTGTTTTCGCCCCGTCCATCTCAAGATTGCCGGCGTCATTCCTTACCTCTTCAGCCTCCAGAAAAAGTGGCACTGAGTAGATGCGCTCTGCGTGAGCCACGAGCGTAAAAATTGTGCGGGCACGAGCGGTGTATGTGAGCGTGACGGCACACACGATACGTGCTGGCGTAGACGCCTTATCGGGCTGCTCAGGGCGCACATACCAGCGCTGCTGAGCCAGCCAGGGGGCGAGCAGCTCGGAGAGTTCATCAGCTTCGTGGCGGCTGAGTGCATCGCCGCAGATACTATGGGTGTGAGCCGCTCCGCCGAAGTTGCCGTGTATAGGATGTGTGGGAGCTGCAGTGTGCGCCGGTCTGGATTCGCTACGCATAGTCACTCTCCGCTGTGATTGCTATGAGCTGTGGCTGCGCAGATGCGGGCTGAGCAGATGTAGGCTGTGAAGATGCAGGCTGCGAAGATCCGAGTTCCGAAGATGAGGGCTCCGAAGATGTAGGCTCAACTGACGGCAGTTCAGCCGGTGGCACTTCTGTTGCTGGTAGTTCTAGGGATGTCGGAGCGAGATGATCGTGAGCAGCCGGAGGAGGAGCTGCGGTGCCTTCCGAGAGTGGAAGTGACATTGCATCGGCATGGGGCGCTTGTGCAGTGAGTAGCAGCCAAAAAAATCCTCGGGCGCCAAGGGTGAGAGTGTACGATCCATCAGAACTGATGGCGGGGAACGGTGCGCCGCTAGAGGCATCGTGCACGCTCCATCCCTCGAATCCTGAAACTGTGATAGTGGTGGCGCACGGCTGATCGCTCATATTCATCACGCACAACACGTGCTGCTGCTCGTCTGAGCGGGTAAAGGCCAGCACTTCAGGGCGCAGTGACTCGCGCAGCACAAAATCGCCTTTCCCCAGCACTGGCAAGCGTTTGCGCACGGCAATCATCTGCCGCATCCAATGCAGCAGTGAAGCTGGCTGCGCGAGTTGAGATTCCACATTGACGGCTTGATAGTTGTAGACCAAACTCTGCACCAGCGGCAGATAGACTCGCCCAGGATCGGCTTTGGAAAATCCGGCGCCCCGATCCGGCGTCCACTGCATAGGCGTACGCACAGAATCGCGATCGTCCAGCCAAATGTTGTCTCCCATGCCGATCTCGTCTCCGTAGTACAGGCAAGGAGAGCCTGGCAGCGAGAAAAGCAGCGCATTGGCTAGTTCAATTTGTGCCCGAGAGTTGTCGAGCAGTGGCGCCAGGCGCCTGCGGATTCCTATGTTTGCGCGCATCCTGGCATCTTTGGCATACCAATCATACATACGTGCCCGCTCTGATGGGCTTACCATTTCCAACGTCAGTTCGTCGTGGTTACGCAAGAACGTACTCCATTGCCCACCCGCAGGCACTGGCGGGGTGGCCGCCATAATATCTCTGATGGCGTCAGCTTTCTGATCGCGCAGCGCATAGAAAATTCTGGGCATGAGCGGGAAGTTGAAGCACAGATGGCATTCAGGCCGTTCTGGAGTGCCGAAGTAGGGCGTGACGTCAAGCGGCCACTGATTTGCTTCGGCTAGGAGGATTCTCCCGGGGAACTCGGTATCGACCAGCTCGCGTATGCGAGCCAAAAATTCGTGGGTAGCGGGCAGATTCTCCCCATCTGTGCCCTCCTCCTCAAACAGATAGGGCACGGCGTCAAGCCGGAAACCGTCGATTCCGAGCTGGCACCAAAAGCGTACGACGTCGAGCATGGCGTCTTGCACAGCTGGATTTTCGTAGTTCAAATCTGGCTGGTGTGAGAAAAATCGGTGCCAATAGTATTGCTTACGCACCGGATCGAGGCTCCAGTTCGATTCCTCAGTATCCACAAAAATGACGCGGGCGTCGGAGTATCCGGTGTCGTCGTCACGCCACACATAGAAATCGCCATAAGGGCCATCAGGGTTTTCGCGTGAGGCCTTAAACCACGGATGCTGATCGGAAGTGTGATTGATTACCAGATCAATAATGATTCGCATCCCGCGCTGGTGGACGCCAGCAACGAGTGCCTCGAAATCTTCTAGCGAACCGTAGACGGGATCAATCGCGGTGAAGTCTGAAATATCGTAGCCGCCGTCACGCATCGGAGAGGGATAGAAAGGTGGGATCCACAAGCAGTCGATGCCCAGCCATTGCAGATAGTTCAAGTGCTCCGTCAAACCCCGCAAGTCTCCCATTCCGGAGCCGGTGGAATCCCCGAACGCCCGCAGAAGTACCTCGTAGAAGATCGCAGTGCGATACCACTCGGTGTCGTTGCGAGAATCGGCAGCGAGGTTTGCCAGCGGACTGAGATAGTTCGTCGTCACTGATTAATCACCTTCACGCTGAGAATATGTGCCACTTCGCCGTGAGGATCAAGGCGTACATAGGGATTCTGGTTCCACTCAAACGTGGCGCCGCTCATTTCGTCGTGTACCTCCAGCACGGGGCCACCATCCCAACGCGGATGTGCACCGAAATGTGACAGATCGAGATTGATCGTGGCATCCCGAGAGGCATACGGATCCATATTCACCACCACGATCACCATATCCGTGCTACCATCAGGAGATTCCTCAGGGTGAGAGACTTTCGAGAAGCAGATGATCTTATCGGAGCTCGTCGGGTGAATCCGCAGATCGCGCAGGCGTCGCAAGGCCAGATGGCGGGAGCGAATCTCGTTGAGTTTGCCGAGCAATTGAGCGATGCCATTGGCCTCGGCAGCCTCATAATCGCGCTCTTTGTACTCGTATTTCTCGTTGTCAATCTGCTCTTCAGAGCCAGGGCGAGCGATATTTTCGGCCAGCTCGTAGCCAGAGTAAATGCCCCAGCTCGGAGAGCCAGTGGCGGCGAGCACCGCTCGAATAGCAAAGGCCGGCACGCCTCCACGCTGCATGAATGGAGTGAGGACGTCGTGCGTAGTGGGCCAGAAACACGGGCGGAAATGCGAATCGGAGATGCGTGAGACTTCCCAAAGGTAATCTTCCAACTCTTTCTTCTCGCTACGCCACGGGAAGTATGTGTAGCTCTGCTGGAAGCCCACTTTAGCGAGCGTTTGCATCATCGGAGGATTCGTATGTGCCTCTCCCAAAAACACCACTTCAGGGTGAGTCTCGTGGAATTCATCGAAGAGACGCTGCCAATAGGAGAGCGGTTTCGTATGTGGATTATCCACCCGAAACATCGTGACGCCGTGGCTCAGCCACAGTTCCAGAATGCGCTTTACTTCCTGATAGATGCCCTCTGGATCGTTGTCAAAGTTGAGCGGGTAGATATCTTGATACTTCTTCGGCGGATTTTCGGCGTACGCAATAGAGCCGTCGGCACGCTGAGTAAACCACTGTGGATGCTGCGTGACCCACGGGTGATCAGGCGAGCATTGTAGGGCGATATCGAGAGCCACTTCCATGCCGAGTTCGTGGGCGCGAGCTACGAAATGATCAAAATCTGCGAAGGTGCCCAAATCTGGATGAATGGCGTCGTGTCCTCCCTCGGCGGAGCCAATGGCGTAGGGGGAGCCAGGATCTCCAGGCAGCGCAGTGAGCGAATTGTTGCGCCCCTTGCGTGCCGTCATACCGATGGGGTGGATCGGGGTGAGGTAGATGATATTAAATCCCATGCCGGCGATCCGCTCTAGCTCTTTCTCGGCACTGGCAAAGGTGCCTGAGATCCAGCGGTCTTGAGCTTTATCGAAGTGCGCTCCTGCCGTGCGTGGGAACATCTCATACCAGGATCCGACGAGCGCCGCTTCGCGCTCCACTCGTACCTTGAAATGGGCGGATTCGCTGGGGAATTCCCGCAGCGGATACTGGTAGAGAGCAGCCGTGACTTCAGGGGAAGTAGCAGCTTCCAGGCGCACCTTGGCGCTCATCCGTTTGCGGCTCATCACGGCAATGGCATCGCGCAGGATGGCACGAGCCTCGGAGCCACGTTTCATCTGCATTTGGGCGCGTTTGAAGAGGGCGACGCCCTCCAGGAAAACCAGGTTGATATCTTGATTGTTGTCGATCTTGACGGCGGCATTGTGCTTCCAGGTGGCAATAGGGTCGCTCCAGGCGCGCACAGCAAAGGTATAGTCTCCAGTCGTTTGTGGGGTGAGCCATCCCTCAAAGCGAAATTCGCCAGGGCGGACGTCTACCATCGGGCAGGTCTGTACTTCGTGGCCGTGCGGATCAAAGAGCACACACTCAGCTCCGAAGAGGTCGTGCCCCTCGCGGAAGATCGTAGCCTGCACCGGAAAGGCTTCGCGTTCTACAGCTTTTGCTGGCCACGCGCCATTTTCAATCACTGGCGTCACGTCTACGATAGGAATGCGCGTGATCGTGGAAAAGGGAGCGGGCAGTGGCGCTACAGCTGCGGGTGGCTGAGCGAGAGCAGGTGAGTGTGCAGTTGCAGCTGTCGCGGTGGGTTGTGTCATTTTCGTAGTTTTTGCAGTTTTCCTAGCCCGCGTGGCTGCCGCAGCTGGGGCAGACTTTGCTGGCGGGGTTGGGGCTGATGTAGCAGCTTCTGCCGTCTGCGTAGATTTTGCGGCGGTTGCGGTTTTCTTAGCCCGTGTAGTAGCGCTGGCGCGCGTTTTTCGAGAGCGCGGTGCGGGGGCGGGTGCAAGGGTGTTCGTCGATGTTGCAGATTGCGCGGAAGAAGTCGAAGTTGCCATGAGTCCAGTCTAGTAGATGGCATCTGGAGATGCTGATGAAAATCACAATGTGCAACGCTTTCATTGCGCATCTGTTGAGCTTAAGGGGGAGGAACTCGGCAGCTTGCGGCGTGCCCTTAAGCAGTTTGTTCGCAGTCGTGCGGCCCTAGAGCATTTTGCGGATGCGCTACGGGATTTTACAGGTCTTGAAGAGGCTTTCACTGGTCTTTCCGTGCGCGCGGTGACTCACAGGAGAGGTGATGACTCGCAGGAGGGGTTGGTGAGTCACAGAGGGAGCGCGCTGGTGTACGGTGACTTGCTGTCGGTAACAGCGCAAGTGACGGCGATACCTGCTCACTGCGGCTGTGGTGCGGTCACTCGTTGCAGGTCACGGCAGTTCGCGGCGGGCTGGACAAAGTTGCCACTATGCCGCGCGTGGGCGATAATCGGTTGGCGCATACGGATAGTAATAGATGTCGATACGCCTTAGATGAGAAGCATGAGAGAACGTGACGGATCGGGGATATGTCTGGCCAGTTGAACAACAACCAGCACCGGCTCTTGCCGGTGCTCGCATTACTCGCAGCCACCGGAATGTGGGGATCGACGTTTGCCATGCAAAAAGATCTGTTGGTGCGCATCAACATCTTTGATTTTCTCGGGCTGCGTTTTGCTATGGCAGGGATCGTAGCAGCGATCATTTTCTGGCCGCATCTGCGCCGAGCTGGGCGCGACGCATGGAAATACGGTGCCATCTTAGGGGTGCTCTACACAGCAGGGCAGGAGCTGCAGACTTTAGGTCTGCAATTCACTTCGGCGTCCGTCACAGGTTTTCTCACAGGTATGTATGTGGTGCTGACGCCCGTGGTGGCCTACCTCTTCTTCCGAGTACGCCAAAATCCGAGGTTATGGTTCGCCGTAGTTCTCGCTACGGTGGGGCTTGCAACCATGAGTCTCAATGGTTTTTCCCTCGGCTGGGGAGAGACGCTGGTGCTTTGCTCGGCTGCAGTTTACGCTATCCACGTCGTGCTCATTGAGCGTTTCGTCAAACGCACCGATCCTATTGTGCTCACCGCTGTACAGATGATTGTCCTCGGTGCGCTGTCGATGCTAGCCGCCCTCCCTGGCGGCGTACAGATACCTCACGGGGATCTAGCTGTGCGCGATTGGGCGGTGATCGCATATATGGCGATTTTCAGCGGTATCGGCTCGCTGCTGCTGCAGACCTGGGCACAGGCGCGGATGAGCGCCACTCGCGCCGCTATCGTGATGACCAGCGAACCGGTGTGGGCTGCCTTTTTTGCCGTCGTGCTGATCCACGAAGTGCTCACCCCGAGAGTCGTACTCGGAGGGACGCTGATTGTGGGGGCAATGCTCGTGAGCCAACTCGATCTGCCGTGGCTGCGCTCGCGCCGCGAATGAGTTATCGGAGGGACCGCGAGTGAACTATCGGAGGGATTCCGCTGTCTGCGGCTTCCCATGCGGGTGCTAGTTCTCTGGTACGCTCTGGTGCTGATACGTGGGTCTGATACAGATGTGTATCTACACGGTTTGGCAGGCACGTCAGTGAGGTATCCTTGCGTGGGCGGAGTACACGTGTAGACGGAAGTGCATTTAGGTGCCGGAGAGAATCTCATAGGTGCCTGCGGGAAGCACACGAGGGCATTATGCATGGAGGAGAATGCTGGTATAGGAGCTGAGTGGTGGGATATGTGAGAGGTTTGAACAGGAGCGTGGTGAGCTGCAGTGACTGAGCGTTCTC
The DNA here is from genome assembly GCA_028724905.1 of Actinomycetaceae bacterium. Taxonomy (GTDB): domain Bacteria; phylum Actinomycetota; class Actinomycetes; order Actinomycetales; family Actinomycetaceae; genus Arcanobacterium_A. Next base: position 45,113 of record JAQYTG010000002.1, read on the forward strand.
CTAAGCAATCGGCAAAGCGGAAAGCGTCTGCCTCAGAAAAGCGCTCGCCCAGCCATTCATTAAATCGGAAAATTCTCTCCTTGGCGGTGCCCTCGCTTGGCTCCTTGCTCGCCGAACCACTGATGGTGCTGGCAGACTCTGCAATGGTGGGGCACATCAGCACAGTGGCACTCGCGGGATTGACGCTCGCTAGTTCAATCAACGTTCTGCTTGTGGGGCTGTGCATTTTCTTGGTCTACACCACCACGGCGCTGGCGGCACGCAAACTCGGTGCGGGAGATCAGCGAGGAGCCATCAAGGTCGGTGTGGATGGCCTGTGGCTGGGGTTGATCGTCGGAGTGGTGCTCACGGCATCTCTGTTTATCTTCGCTCCGTGGATTATGGGCCTCTTTGGTGCCGAGCCGAGCGTGGCTGCCCACGGGGTGACGTATCTGCGCACCAGCTGTTTTAGTCTCATAGGTATGATGGCAGTGCTCGCCGGCACTGGAGCCTTGCGCGGCCAACTAGACACTCGCACCCCGTTTGTTATTTCGCTCGCCGGAGCGGCACTCAACGTGGCTCTCAACGCCTGCTTGATCTACCTTGCCCAGTGGGGAATTGCTGGCGCAGGTATCGGGACGAGTATTGCGTGCACCGCGATGGGAGGTGCTTTTGCCTGGAAAGTGACGGCGGGCGCGCGGCGAGCACAGGTGCCGCTAAGCCCTGAGTTTCACGCGATCGTGCAGGCTTTTACCGGTGGGATACCGCTGATGATCCGCACAATCACTATGCACACTGTCATTATGGCTACATTGTGGGTAGCAGCGAGCCAAGGCACAGTGGCGGTGGCAGGACGGCAGATCGCGAGCAACACCTGGAGTCTGACCTCGAATTTTTTAGATGCGCTGGCCATCGCAGGGCAGGCTCTCATCGGATTTGAATTGGGACGCGGCCACCTGAGCGAAGTACGCAGGTTGCTGAAACGGCTCACGCTGTGGGGAGCTGGCACGGGAGTGATCATCGGCGTGCTTACGGCGCTGGCCAGCCCGTGGTGGCCGCATCTGTTTACATCAGACCCAGACGTCGTCACGGCTGCCCTATGGGCATTGCTCGTGGGCGCCGCACTGGAACCACTTGCCGGTGTGGTCTATATGTATGACGGCGTGCTGATCGGCGCGGGAGATGGCTGGTATCTGGCGAAAGCGGGGCTGGTGAATGTGGCGATCTACGCGCCGGCTTTAGTGGCAGTGTGGCTATGGGCTCCACGGGGAGCCGAGGGGCTGGTGTGGCTGTGGGCCTGCTACTGCGGAGTATTTTTTGCTGCACGCTGGCTCACCTTGGGGCTGCGCATTCGCACCGATAAATGGATGCAATGAGCTACCCGAATGCTGCGCTGCGGTTACTCGAAGACCGCGCCGGCTGCGCGGTTGCTCGAATGTTGCGCTCGGGCTAATAATAGTGGTCAGGTTTGGCGGGGAAGAGCAGGCTAGATGGCCTCGGGGCTGATCTTCCACACTTCGGTAGCGTAATCGTTGATCGTACGGTCAGACGAGAAACGGCCAGACTCCACAATGTTGATCCAGGTCTTGGCAAACCATCCGCGAGGGTCAGCGTAATAGTCGCTAGCCATCTGATCGCGAGCCTCTCGATAGGCGGCAAAATCACCGATCACGTAATAGATATCTGCACCATCCCAACCTTGCGGCTCAAGCAGTGATGAGCGCAGATCGTAGAAAGCGCCGGTGCCATCGTCACTGAGCGTGCCGTCAATCAGGGCGTCGAGGACTCGCTGCAATCCAGGAGTGTTCTCAGCGACGGCCAACGGGATGTAGTCTTTGCGCAGCTCGCGCAGCTCGTCTTCGTGAGCTCCGAAAATGTAGGCGTTGTCGTCACCCACAGCATCGAGAATCTCCACGTTTGCACCGTCCATTGTGCCTAGGGTGAGAGCGCCATTCATCATAAACTTCATATTCGAAGTCCCCGAGGCTTCTTTGCCGGCAGTGGAAATCTGCTCCGAAATATCGGCGGCAGGGATGATGTGCTCAGCAGGGGAAACGTTGTAATTTTCCACAAATACCACTTTGATGAGGTCGTTGACGTCGGGATCGTCATTCACCAGCCGTGCAATCTCATTGATGAGCTTGATGATGGCTTTAGCGCGCAAATACCCTGGGGCGGCCTTAGCTCCAAAAATAAAGACCCGCGGCGGAACGTCTCGCTTGCCGTCTTTAATGCTGAAATACAGATCGAGGATATAGAAAGCGTTGAGCAGCTGCCGCTTATACTCGTGCAAACGTTTGATTTGAACGTCGAAAATCGCATCAGGATTGATCTCGATACCTTGGCGGTCTTTGATCCAGCGGGCAAAATCCTCTTTATTCCGATGCTTAATAGTGCCCAAGCGCATCAGCAGATCGCCGTCACCGACTCGATCGCGCAGTGGACGCAGTAGATCAAGATCGCGCACCCAGGCGTCAGAACCGAGTTCGTGCGTGAGCAATTCAGCTAGCCGAGGATTGCATAGGTGCAGCCAGCGCCGAGGGGTGACGCCGTTCGTCTTGTTGTTGAACTTCTCCGGCCAGACTTCGTACCAGTCGTGTAGCGTCTCTTTCTTGATGATTTCGGTGTGTAGCGCCGCCACACCATTGATGGAGTAGGCTGCATAGCAGGCGATCCATGCCATTCGCACCCGCTGGCCGTCAATGGGAGCCATGTAGTCAATTTTGCCCTGATCAAAGCCCCTCGCTGCCAGGTCCGCACGGAAACGGCGGTCAATCTCGCGGATAATCTCCAAAATGCGCGGGAAAAGGCGCTCAAAAATGTTGATCTCCCACTGTTCGAGCGCTTCAGCGAGCACAGTGTGATTCGTGTAGGCGAAGCTGTGCGAGACGATATCCCAGGCCTCATCCCACTCGAAACCATGCTCGTCGAGCAGAATCCGCATGAGCTCAGGGATGGCCAGCACGGGATGGGTGTCGTTGAGCTGCATGGCATTAAACTGGGCAAAGTGGGTGAGGTTGCCGCGCTGGGCGAGCTCATTTTTTACGATGGACTGCAAGGATGCGGAGCAGAAGAAATACTGTTGGCGTACCCGTAGCACTTTCCCTTCGAAAGTGGAATCGTTCGGGTAGAGCACTCGGCAGATATCGTGCACGCGCTCGCGTTCCACAATCGCATCAGTGAAGCGCTGGGAGTTGAAAGCGTTGTAGTCAAACTCCTCCATCGGTTCGGCTTTCCACAGCCGGAGTGTATTGACGTTGTCGGTGCCGTAGCCGGTGATAGGCATATCGTAAGGGATAGCGCGCACTTTCAAATCGGCGTAACTCACGAGCTTTTGCTCTTCTTCGCGGCGAATCACGAAAGGATAGCCCTCTTCCATCCAGGAATCTGGCACTTCCTTTTGGTAGCCATGTTCAAAAAGCTGCTTGAACAGGCCATAGCGATAGAGGATACCGTAACCGCGCACTGGCAAGTTGAGCGTGGCGCACGAATCCAGGAAACAAGCTGCGAGCCGGCCCAAGCCGCCATTACCAAGAGCGGCATCGTGCTCGGCATCTAGTACGTCGGCGAGTTCTCTCCCGTGGGCGCTGACGGCATCGCGGGCTTTTTCGATGAGTCCCAGATTGTTGAGGTTGTTGAGCAAAGCGCGTCCCATGAGAAACTCGGCAGAAAAATAATGCTCCATGCGGCCGGCGCTATAGCGGCGTTCGCTCTTTTCCCAGTTGTGCGCAAGCTGTGCCACTGTGCTCAGGCTCAGTGCAGTCCAGAATTCCATCGGCGTGCCTGATTCTGGTTCGCGTCCAGAGACGGCGCGCACGCTCATTCCTAAAGACGTGTTATTCATAGTGTCGATTGCCATCGTCGTCCTTTCAGCCGCCTGATGGAGAAGTGGTGCACTGCAAGTTTGGCAAAGAGAAAGCTCCCGCATAGAGCCGACTACTTGGCGGCTATACGAGAGCATCTTTGCACGAGTGTAGACTACTACATTCGTAGCCGTTCTATGAATCACTCCGCTGCGGTATCGGGCGAAGAATCTGGTTTCGTCACCAGGAGGATGTCGTTTTTTGTCTGCGTCATGTGGGCGCGCATCGCTTGCTTTGCTCCGGTGGCATCTCCGGCTTTGATCGCCTCGAAGACGAGACGGTGGTGGTGAGCTGCACGTTCACGCACTTCGGCCAGTGCCGTGGTGGCTCGGCGAGAGCGGGCGACGGCGCTGGCGAGGGAACTCATCATCACGGGGATGAGGGGATTATTGGTGGCGGCTAAAATCACATCGTGAAAAGCGATATCTGCTTCCAGTGCAGCATCTATATCTGATTTTTCGGATGCCTGAGCGTAGGCGTCGATCCGGTGCTTGCCTTGATTTTGCTTCCTATTGCGCAGATCATGGTCGGCACAGTAGGAAATATGCTGCTCGAAGAGGGTTCTCCAGCTCAAAACTGGGTGGGCATGATCGGCACTTCAGCCGTCGCCCTCATGGTGGGCGTCGTGGTGGCCTATTTGGTGATCGGGCACAAGATGGGATGGTTGCTTGAAAAGCGGGGTGCTGTCCTTGATTCTGCCTTGCCTGATGTGGCAGTGATTGTGTTCGTGACGGGAGCTGGCGGGGTCTTTGCCAACGTGCTGGTAGCTTCTGGTATCGGCAAAGCACTCTCAGATACGCTCGTCTCCCTCAATATGCCGATTATCTTGGCGGCTTTCCTGATATGTCTGGCGTTGCGTGCTTCGCAAGGATCTGCCACGGTGGCGATTTTGACGTCGGTCGGCTTGATGGCTGAGCCCATCGCGGCAGCCGGATATTCACAGATACAAACCGTGCTCGTCACGCTAGCTATTGGTTTTGGTGGGCTTGGACTCTCGCACATCAACGATTCCGGTTTCTGGATTGTGACTAAGTATATGGGGCTCACGGTGAAAGATGGGCTGAAGACGTGGACGTTGCTCTCCACAGTTTTCTCCGTGGTTGGCTTTGCACTGACGTGGGTGGCTTTTGCTCTGGTGAGTATCGCATAAAATTTATAGATCCGGTCGTGCTGCGATTGGGACTATTGTTACTTAGTAGGTTTATCGGTCAGACCAATTTTATCAATTTGGGTGTGAGCCTGTATTGGTAAAATTGCTCTGGCCGATATTGTCGAATCGCTGGCAAAATGCCGGTCGATAATATCGGCGCTGGGCTAGTAGGATTTCGGTCGCCTGATGGCATCAACTCGGGGCGCTGGAATGACGGCAACTGGCCGGCGGTATCAACATGGGCACTAGTGGCCGCTAGTGCCGCACCCTTGTTGGCGGTAGTAGCGGTGGGGTTAATTGTGGGTGTCTATACTGAGGATTTTTCTTATTGTCTTTGCTGTCCTTATTGTGAGTAGTTTGCTGATGGGGGTGCTCGCCGTCTTAGGCCACCAGTTCGTTTTGCGGTAATCCTTGCGGCTGAACGACCAGAATATCGTGTTTCTGTAGGGTTCGATGTGCTCTAGCTCGGCTTTGGGCTCGCCGATCTCTCGATAGACGTCTGCGGGAGATGCTGGCGGGAAGACGAAAATCAGATTGTCGTAGATTGCCGGATCGTTTCCGCCCCACCAGGCGGGAGCGTGATTCATGACGTCTACCAGATTGGATAGCGGCATCACGAGGACGGGAACGCGCAGGTTAAACGCATCGACAATCGCCTCTTCAATACGCTGTGCTAGCTCGCCGTCACCACTCGTTTCCTCAGTACTGGAGAAGAGGACGTTGCCACTGTGAAGATAGGTTGTGACGTCGTTAAACCCGCGTTTGCCCAGCTCTATTCGTAGCTGAGCCATTGGGACGACGTTTTTCCCGCTTATATTGACGCCGCGCAGCAGCGCAATATACCTGTTTGTTCCGTCTCCCATGCTGTTGTCTGCCTCGCTATCTATGCTCCATCACCGATTACTTCTCGCATTTTTGCCTTGCTAGTTACAGTGAAGCATATTTTGTGGGTCGATATAGCCCAAGGGCGGAGTGAATACACGGTAGCGTGGTAGTGACGTGAGGCGGTTCTGGTTGCATGGCTAAGTTTTGGAGGGGTGCACTGCCGGTTAGCCCATTCTGTCGCTGCTATCTGTCGGTACTGGTTTACTTAAATTGCTGGTGTCGCTCGGGATATTTGCCTGGGGTCGGCGCTTGTTCCGCTCTGTCGTGGGTAATGCTGCTGAGCGGCTGCTGTTCATGTAGTTTGACGGGTTGATATCATTGGTCAGTTTGCGGCTAGGTGGGAGTCAAGAGCGCTGGAGGGGGAGAGTTAAGAGCGCTGGTCTGACCGAGGATATTAACATTGTCGGTCAGGGCTGACCGACAATATCAACCACCGGCGGTCATGGCTGGCTGGCAATGCCTTGATAGCTAAAATCGCCGGCCGGTTAATATCAACTGGGCGTACCCCAGGGAAATGGCTGGCCGTTAGATGGTGCCGCTCCACTCGTGCGGCACCATCTAACGGCGTGGCGCCGCACTAGTGTCTAGCTTTTTGGCGGTAATTCCTGCCCCAAAACCAAGCTAGCATGAGGATGACGACTGCCACCCGTGTCCAAGAGGAGTTTTGGAGTGCGATGAGGCCGATCGTTGCTGCCATGTAGAGCAGTGAGTAGAAGACCTCTTTGGGTCCTTCTCGTACCCGCCATGCCAGACTCCAACACATGACCGCCGCGAGCATCACGAACTCAAGTAGGTTCTCTAAAGCCGTCCATTGAGACGTGGTGAGATTTGCTGCCAGTGCAATGAAAAGCCCGCACCACACAGCTTCTGGCAGAATCTCAAGTGCGCGTGCGCGATCTCTAGCGGGAAGATCTTCACTACCTGACATTTTACTTACCCTCGATCTTTACGGTAATTGGTGGAAATGCCCAGTCTGAATAAAAAGTAATTCCTTTTCCTTGGTGCAGTGCTCCAACGACCTTAGTTGCGATATCTGCAAAAAAGGCTCCGCCTAGTGCTCCGGTGACGAGGCCTGCTGCTGTTCCCAATGGTCCAGCCAGAGATGTTAGGAGCGGCCAAATTGCTGCTACGGCCGCAGGGCCAGCCTCAGCGGCTGTTGCTAAGAACGCAAATGTCCCAGCTTGTAAATCGGCGTTAGAAATGTGAAAAAGTTTCGCTGCGCGATCGCTTACAGCTGTGGTGGTTCTGTTTGTTATGTTAATAAACGGTGATTGTCCAGTGGAAAAGCTATGGAGAAGATTCGTTTCGTCAGCCGTGAAGTTGTACTTTGACTGTAGTTCCTTATCTGATACCTTGATCGCGAATTTCCCTGGTGCAACGATACTGGTGCGAAATGCTGAACCGGCTCTCGCAATTTTTGTTGCGAGCTCTACGGCCTCAGCTTCTGTGACAGAGATTGATTCTCTAGAATCGTTCTGGGCGCTCGCTAGGGACGAAGAAACGTTGGGTGATGCACTGTTTGTAGTTATTTCTGTAGCGCCAGCGACTCCTGCTGTTGATATAGAGAGGGCAAGGGCACACGTGCTCGCTATGGTGAGTGAAGATAGCTTTTTCACTTTTTCTCCTTAGTTGTAGCGTCAGCAACATTGCTGACATTGGGTGCTTTCTGCACGGCGCATTTTCGTTGCGCTAAGTTAAGCACATCACAAGAGTGTTGATTTAGATACCGACATTCGTCGGTATCTTTCTTGCCGATATACTCCTAAAATAGTGTGCATAATAGACGCTAAAATTATCCAATGAGAGGTTTTATGGCTATGTCTGTTTCAACTTTTACTGCTGCCCTCGCTGCTGTAGCGATGCTGATGCCGAGTATCTCGCCATACGCCATTGAAGTCACTGAATCTTCATCTACTGTAAGCACGGAGCAGAAATCGGATTCATTAGCTTTAACATTCTCTCCGTTTGTATGTAATTTTTTCCCAAATTTGCCAGGGTGTGAGAAGTATAGAGCTCACTGAGGTGATCAACGTTGGCTCGGCGTGTGCTCCGGTATTTGTTTCCTCAGTATTCCCGCTCTCAAAGGCTCCAGCCCGCAATGTTTATGGCTGCAGGGATATTTTTTGTGTTGCTGGACGTAGCCGTTTCGGCTCTTGGGTTGTACAGTTTTGACATCAAACATCTGTTGCTGGTTGTAGCACTTTCTGTCCTTTTTGCTCTTGCTGGATGGTTTCAGCTCTTCGAGTTTCTCTTTATTGGTTGTTATATTCTGTTTGATTCTCTGGATATGGTTGGCGGTTTTGGCTCGGTAGAGTTCGGACTACTCATTGTGCTTGTCTTCTGGATGGTGCGCTCGTGGGTAGTTCCAGCTATTGTAGTAATGATCGTCTATGGGGTGCTATCAACCCTCGTTAGCCCCACATCTCAGTTGCAGGCGCTCAGTTCGTTACTCGTCTCTATCGTAGTGTTGCTCATTGGTTTGTCCTTGCGTTGGCAGAGCAATCGCAGGATGTTAGCTGAGTTCGAAAAAGAGCAAGCCCAATTGGCGTCACTCAACACACGTCAGGAATTAGCTCGCCAGTTGCATGATACGACGGCGAAAGACCTTGCTCATGTGACGATGCTTGCGCAAGATGTCGCTAAACATCACCCAGATTTGTCAAGGGAATTACGGCCTCTCGTTGCTGCGGCAGCGGAAGCTTCCCGCAGAATCCGGCCGATCATCACCTCTGTTAATACTGCGGCCACGGAGACTCCACTATCTGAGGTCATTGCGGTGGTTTCGGATATGCTTACAACCAGAAATATAACGCTGCACACTGCTATCGACGGAGATATTGATAACATTCCCACGCGCCAGCAAAGGCTTACTGCGGCTCTTGCAATTAGAGAATGCGGGGTGAATGTTTTGAAATATGCCCCTCAGGGGTCTGCTGCAGATCTCAATGTAAATGTTGATCTAGATTCGCGGGTGCTTGCGATGTCGCTGACTAATATCATTGCCGCTACTCCAGTTCCAGCTAGCGTGACTAGTGGGTACGGGCTTATGAACTTAAAGTACCGTATTCAACAAGAGGGTGGTACTTTGGATATCTCACACATACAAGATCGCTGGTTGGTGTATGTGAGTCTTCCTTCTGGGGTGGCCAGCGAAAAGGAAAAACTAGCCAAAATAAGCAAGTAGCTAGTGAAAGATGCAATCATGAGTAGCAGTGAGAAGATTAGGATTCTGATAGCTGACGACGATTCAATTGTCCGTGAGACTTTGACCAGTTTGCTTAACGATCAAGATGGTTTAGAAGTGGTAACTACAGCTGTGGACGGCGCGCAAGTCTTTGACCGGCTCACTGCGTATCGGGTAGATGTGGCGCTGCTGGATGTCGATATGCCCGTGATGGGCGGCATTGAGGTCGCCCGTAAAATGGCTGAGAAGTGGCCAGATATCACGATTATTATGCTGACGGCATTCGAGTATGAAGAATCTCTGGGGCAGGCAATTGATGTGGGGGTGCGCGGATTTCTTACGAAAGATATTCCCGCTCCTGAGCTCGCCGAGCTTATCCGACAAGCGCGGGCGGGGAAGCAAGTGATGGCACAACGTCCTATTGAGATTCTCACTGAATCCTATTCCGTGCTCCATCACACTCAAGAAGAATACGCAGACTTCATTAAAGCGGTGCATACTTTGCCCGAACGCCTGCGCCCTACATTTCGGCTGTTGCTCAAGGCGCTGGCGAATAAGAATATCGCTCACCAGCTTCACCTGAGTGAAGCGACGGTACGATCTTACGTCTCCGACATTCTTGCCCACACTGGTTGTTCTACCAGAGGAGAGTTAGCCATTACCGCTGTTAAAGCTGGGGTTATCGAGTGAGCAAAGACGTGGCTCGTTAGTGGAGAGAGCGGCCGGTAGTGATGGCGGCTGGCTGAACTTCACCATCAACTCCGAATGCTGAATCTCACCAATAGAGCCCTGAATGTCGAACCACGCACGTTTCACTCTGCGAGGCGCGCATTTCGCTAAGCGCCGCACACACTCGCTACGTGGGGTATAAGACACGCCTGCGCACCCTGATCCTTCCCAAAGTTTGACGGCGTTCCTTCCGTAATCAAACGTTGCAACGATCACCAGATTCCAAGGTTGACAAATCGTGCGGGGGGGGGGTAGCGTCTTTGACGTCGCTTTAGGGGATTTAGTGACTATTGTTCTCAACGAGATGCAAGTATCAAGTATAAGGGGAATTAATGATGAAAATGAAGAAAGCTGCTGCAGCCGCGATTCTCGCCGGTGCGGTTTGTTTCTCTGGTAGCACGGCTGCTTTTGCTGCGAATCATACTTATGAGCCAGGCTCAGCTGCTGCGGCACTTGCTGCGCGTGACCAGGCTATCGTTGATACCAACAAGTGGGATTGTCCGGCGGTTGAAGTTCAAAAGAACCGAGAGCTAAAGGATCTCTTCACCGGTTACAAGGCTGAAATCGAGGCTGACGTTGCCGATTGGGAGGGAGCCATCGAGGGTGCCAAGAAGTGGATTGAGGATAACGCCAAAGAGATTGCCGATATGGAGAAGCATCTTGCTGATCTCAAAGCCTCATGGCAGGTCAATGTAAATGCTTTCGGCGAGGAAATGGCTCAGTACTACTACAAGGCTGACTACGATGCGATGGTTGCAGCCGAAAAAGAGCTGACCGCCTTGAAAGATGCCAGCCCTGCCGGTGTTGCGCTTGCAGAACGTCAGATTAAAGACGCCGAAACGAAACTCGCTGCCCTCAATGAAGATCTTTCCTTGGTGAAGGCTGAACTCCGTACTTTCTACTACAACCCAAGTTTGAAACTCGGCAAGTGCGACAAGAAATCTGAGATCGTGGCTGGGCAGATTAATGGAGACAAGCCGAAGGCGGATCCAGTAGATGGCGGTAACCTCGTTCCTGGTTCATCTGCTGAAAAGCCATCTGCCGAAAAGCCAGCCGATCCCGCTGCTGAGGTGAAGCCTGGAGCTGAGACCTCGAAGACCCAGAAGACAGCTCCTGCGGGAGATAAGAAAGGCAATAAAGCAACTGAAAAGGTGACGGTGGATACTAAAGATGGTGTTGATGAGGGCACTGTCGCTGCGAAACTTCCGAGCACTGGCTCTGCTGCTGGCGTAGCTGCTGGGCTTGCAGGGCTTGCGGGCATTGCAGGCGTTGCGGGTGTTGCACTTCGTCGCAAGTTTGCTTGATATGCGCTTGTGAGGATGTACTCCTTAGAACCGAGATAATTTAAGTAGCGCCAACGGTACGTGTAAGGCGCATTGAGGGGCTAAGGGTCAAAAGATACACTTTTGATCCTTAGCCCCTTTTTACCATTGTCTGTGACGCCATTATCTGCTATGTAGCTATCTGTGCAACCATCACTTATTTTTATGGTTTACGTCACTTTTTCTAAAAATCCTGCGGGGGGGGGCTCTGATATCTCTTAAGTGATCACCTTAAAGAATCCTGGGAGGGGGAAATGTTACTTCTGTTTTTTATTATCGGTGCAGCTGCTGGAGCTGGTATTGGCTGGTGGGTTGAACAGCAAAAAGGCGGGCCACAGAACCGAAATATGGAAGCTGGTCCGATCCATAAAATTATGCAAAAAGGTGGCGGTGCATTCCTTACCGTTGCGGCATTCGTTGCGGCCTTCTCCACTCACATGACGGCTAGCTTTGCATTTGGGTTCATACTGCTTGGTGCATACGTAGTGTATTTGCTCTGGCCTGGCTATCGCGGATTCCTGTTCTTCATTTAAGGATCTATTCGTTTTAAAGTTCTATTCATTATTTGTATTCTTGTTCGCTTATTCAGGGAAACTCAGGGGGAAAATATGATGCGTAAAACGAAAGCGGCCTTTATTGGCGTCATCTGCGCAGCTGCACTATCTCTCACTGCGTGTGGAGCTTCGACTCCAGCGCCAACTCTCAGTGAGCTCAAATCTCAGGCACAAGATTTGATGGAAAAATGTATGCGCAACACATCGGATGAATGCACTAAAAAGAAAGATACATTCTGTGATGGGCTGGAAGCATATATCGACAAGCAGGGTGCCGTAGATATGAATCAACTGGATATGGGAAGCAGAATGGGTTTCTTGACGTTCGGGACGGGCTGCTCTGGGGTTCAGCTGAAATAGGTGCGGTGATGTCTACTTTCATTGATACGATCAAACCTGGGCCGTGCAAGAGCCGTTACATTCCTGAGCGTGACGCCGATTGCCGATTCGTTATCTCTGACGGCGAGCGGCAAGGGATGCTTACTTTCGGTCTGCAAAGTGTGTACTTTGCCTACAATCATGGGCAAGGTTGGGAACCGGATCTGGCGGTAGAGCCGAATGGAAGATCTTCAGATAGCGGCTGGGAGCTGCATCTAACGAAAACCAAAATCATTGTGTGGTCTCCCCTTAATAGCGGTGGTATTTTTAGCACGAAAATGAAGTACACGCGCGGGAAAGCTACTGGAGGTGTATACCCGCTCGTGGATACCGGAAAGCTGGTGCGTGACTCGGATGATTTAACTGTGACCATTGTGAATTGGGATGGGAGTTTTGGTTTTAGTCTTGAGTTCTTGACGCCGAACGATGCAGCCTCTTTTTGTGCGGGGTTTGCAAAAAATCTGCGTATTGCATTTCAGGAACGGGTCGATTACGCAAAAGAAGCGTTAGCTGATGGCGTAGTTTCTCCCACGGATCGCAACGGCATTCGTGCACAAGCATGGATTGACGCGGATTACAGTGGTCTTGATGAGTTGGAGCGGCAGCTCACTAGCTACAACTGGGGCAGCACAGAAGAGCTAGACGTCGATCTCATAAAGCTAGGCTTACCAGTGAACGTGTAGATCGGTGAACGTGCAGCAAAAGTCCTAGGCAATCAGCGGACTATCTGACGGCAATGATGTTGGCTGGCTGGTTGTGCTGCGTGGACGGATGATTTGTGTGCCGCGTGGGCGGATGCTGCTGCTCGGCTAGCGAATGCTGGGCTTGGTGTTGGTGCTATGTGTTGGTGACGGCACTGGCTGAGTGTAACGGTACGGGTTGCTTTGCCTAAGTCGTCTTTAGCTATCGTTTAGGCTTGCTGTGCCTGATGCCCCCACCCTAATGGGCTGGGTAGGTACGTGGTGTGCTGGTAGGCAGGCGGTGTGGCTTTTTGAGCCGATCAGGTGCCGTAGATATGCACCATGCGTCGGTGGTTGCTACAATCTCGATGTGGCTGAGAGACCTCTGCAATCTCTGCTCTCGCCAATACCGCGTCGTGAACGTTAGGTGCTCGAACAGGTGAATGCCTGAGCGCCGAACGTTTGAGCTGACGGAACGTTCTCACTGCCGGAATGCTGGAACCGCTGGACTGCTGGACTTTTCTCTGCGAGGAAAGCCGCTGGCTGTGGGGCTATCTGGCGTGCAATCAGCGCTGAATAGCGCCGGTGCGGTACTACCCAGAGATGATGCGTATTCTTCGACTAGAGGGGGTCGGCCTGTGGGGCTCTATCTGCGTGCCAGCGCAATTGTGAGAAACGTTCGCAAAACAAGAGATGTGAGGAAAGCTAGCAAAACAAGCTATGCGGGAAATGCTAGCAAAACAAATGGCGTGAGAAACGTTCGCACAATAAGCGATGCGAGAAATGCTAGTCAAACAAACAATGCCAGCCAAAAATCCCCTGTAGGCAGCTACGTTGGTAAAAATTCCATCGGTACCCACTCACCTTCCGCTCACGCACTCTCTGCACACTCACCGGCTGCTGTGGCCGCTGTGCTCATCGCAACTCTTGTGGGAAGCATGGCTCTGGCGGCGTGTGCTCCTGCGGAGCAGTCTGCACATTCCGAGCATCTTCGCAGCACCACTTTTATGCTTTCCTGGGCTCCAGATACGAACCATATCGGGATCTACGTGGCGCAAGAGAAAGGTTGGTTTACCCAAGCAGGGCTTGATGTGTCGGTGATTGCTGTGGCACAGGCAGGGGCCGAGCAGGCGGTGAATAGTGGCTTGGCTGATTTCACACTTTCTCCACTTGCCAATGTGGCTGCATTTTCCGCCAAAGGAGCTGCGCTCAAGCAGGTACTCCAGGTGCAGCAAAAACCGAGTTCTATCTGGTGTGCTCTCGCTAGCAATACCCGTATCTCTCGTCCGCGCGATTTTGACGGCACGACGTTTGCCACATTTGGCTCAAGCGAATCCGATGCACTCGTGCGGCGTATGATTCAGGCTGATGGTGGCACAGGGCAGTTCGACAAAGTGAGCGTCGGCACCGATACTTTTCGTACGTTGAGCTCTGGCAAAGCAGATTTTGCTGGTTTTTATGCCACATGGGAGGGCGTGCAAGCTGAATTGCGCGGGCCGCAGCTGACGTGTTTCCGCGGTGAAGATTACGCCGTGCCTGGCAACCCTGATGCGATTGGCATCACTACTTCTCAGGCACTGATCGCAAAAAATCCGCAACTCGTGCGCGATTTTGTGCAAGCGGTTCAGCGTGGCTATGAGTATGCGTATGCCCATCCAGATGAGGCAGCCGATATTCTGGTTCGGCAGGCGTCGCAGGCCAATCTGGATCCAGAGCTGGTCAAGACGAGCATGAAAGCCATCGTCGATGGGCACTACTGGGGGGATCCGCAAGCTATTACTGAGGGGGCTTTTACTCTGGGCAGTGCGGACTTCACCGGCACCCAAGAGTATTTTGATTTCCTGTATGCCGCGCACGTGTACGTCGATCAATCGGGACATCAGTTGCGGGAAGCTCCGAGCTCGCGAGCGCTTGCCACTGAGGAATTTCTAGCCCACACCCAGGATGGCGCAGACGAGAAAAAGTAGGAGAGGTTAGCGTCACGTCCCCTATGCGTAGCATCGCACGCCAACTATCCGCACGTGGATGAATGGGACGTTGGCGTCACGCCCTTTATGTGTGCGTCACGTCCTTTATCTATATTGACGCCTATGGGGATTCCTCCCTCAGCGCTCGTCTTGAGCTAGATCCTCTGCTTCTGCTTTGCCGAGCAGCAGGCGCTCAGTGAGATTGACGGCGAGCATCAGGGCGCCGGTGAGCACAATAATCACGAGAGTGGCTGAGAAAATCAGCGGGGTGCGAAAGGAGTTGTACGCTGACTGCAGCCAGATGCCTAGCCCTGCGCGGGCTCCGAGATATTCGGCGGTAGCGGCGGTTGCAAAGACGTACGCGGCGCTGATGCGTATACCGCCAAAAATTTGCCGAGCAGCTACACGTAGCTTGACGTGCCAGAGCGTCCAGGTACGGGTGGCGCCCGACGTGAGCGCTACATCCTCGTAGAATTGCGGCACGGCAGCCAGGCCTCGGATCGTCTGCACAGCGATGGGGAAGAGGGCGAAAATGGCCACGATGGCGATTTTCCCCGACATTTCAAAGCCAAACCACAGCAGGAAAAGCGGAGCGATACTGATGAGCGGCATTGTCTGTGCCGCGTAGACGAGAGGGAAGACCGCGCGATTCGCAGCGCGTGAGCTGTGCAACCCGATGCCCAACAGCACTCCAGCGGCAATGGCGATCAGGAAACCAGCACTCCCCTCAAGGGCGGTGACGGCAGTGGCTGATCCTAGCGTTGGCCAGGTTTGCACAGTGGCTGCGAGAATCTCTGAGGGAGCCGAGATCATCGTGGCTGGAGCGCCACCAATATCTACCCACAGCTCCCAGGCAATCAGCAAGAATGCCACAGTCAGCACTGTGGGAAGGGCATTTGCGAGAGTTTTCTTCACAGCAGAGGCTCTCTTCATGGCAAGACCGCCGATGTAAAATCAGTAGCTCATGCCGAGTGCTTGGTGTACCTCGCAGAGTGTGGCTTGTGCCTGTTCGTGCGCTCGCGCAATCCCCGCGTGCAGCACCTGCTCAAGGTAAGCTCGATCTTTTTCCAACTCTGCTCGGCGGGTACGAATCGGGGCAAAATACTCGTTGATCGTCTCGGTGAGCCGCCCTTTGAGAGCTCCGCCTCCGCCGTCACCGATCTCTTCAGCTATGGCTTCTGGGGCTTCGCCGCTGGCCAGGCTGGTGAGCAACAGCAGATTGGCTACTTCGGGGCGATTGATGGGATCGTACGTGATGTGGCGGTCAGAGTCTGTCACGGCCTTTTTGATGCGCTTTGCCGTTTCGTCGGCGCTCATCCCGATCTCGATGGTGTTTCCGCGCGATTTGCTCATTTTAGTGCCGTCAAGGCCAAGCACCGTTTCAGCTTCTGAGAGCAGAGCCTGTGGACGGGGAAAAATCGGCTGCTCGGAACCTTTGGGGTGCCCATAGCGGGCTTCAAAGCGGTCAGCGATCACGCGCGCCTGCTCCAGGTGGGGGAGCTGATCTTTGCCGACGGGCACGATATTTGCTTTGCAGAAGAGGATATCGGCAGCTTGGTGTACCGGATAAGTGAGCAGTAAACCGCTCATCGGGCGTCCGTCGGTGGCTTCGAGTTCGGCTTTCACGGTGGGGTTACGCCGCAGTTCGGCGTCAGTGACTAAGGAGAGAAATGGCAACAGCAGCTCGTTGAGCTGCGGAATCTGCGAGTGGGCAAAAAAAGTGGTCTTCTGCGGGTCCATCCCCACGGCGAGATAGTCGGTGAGGAGTGAAAATACCCGATCCTTGATTGGGCCAGTGCCGTCACGGTCAGTAATCACCTGATAGTCGGCAATCAACACCCACGTTTCCACGCCGGCCTGCTGCAGCTCGACGCGGTTGCGCAGCGAGCCAAAGTAGTGGCCAATGTGCAAATTGCCAGTGGGGCGATCCCCTGTGAGTACTCGAAATTTACTGGGGTCTGTGGCAATTGCGGACTTAATTTTAGCGCTGACGCCACGCGCATGGCTCAGTGAGGCCTCACTAGTGGCATTCTCAAGGGCGATCTCGGCTGTTTTTCCACTCATGTATGTATGCTATCGCCCTGCGTTGAGTGGCGGCGAATCGCTGCAGGCAAAGCGCGATACTGGCGACATATTTGGTGCATATCTGGTGGCGCAGAGTGAGGACAGTGGCAGCGCAGGGGTGGAGATAATAGCGCATGGGGTGAGGACAGTGGCAGCGTGGGGATGGAGATAATGGCGGCGGTGGTGCATGGAGTGAGGTGGCAGCGCGATGAGGTGAGGTGGCAGCGTAGGGTCGGCACAGTCTAGGCGCAGGTGGCTTTAAGTGCGGGTACGGCCTGGATGCAGATGTCTTAGGCGGGCAGCGAGCTGTCTAGCTATCAGCGCGCTGACTGATGACGCAATGATCCCTAGTGCGCTGATTGACAGCGCAGGGGGGTGGAGATAATAGCGCATGGGGTGAGGACAGCGGCAGCGTGGGGATGGAGATAATGGCGGCGGTGGTACATGGAGTGAGGTGGCAGCGCGATGAGGTGGCTCAGCCAGGACGCTATGATGTCATGAGGCCAGGATATCTGGAAGCAAGGACGCCAGGATTTCAGGACGCCGTGACGCCGATGCTGGTTTTGTGCGCAGAATCCCACAAGGGCTCAGGCGTCTAGGCGTCAGCGTATCTGAGAGCGGCTAGTTTTGTATGCAGAGGCCTGCAAACCCTCAAGATGCAGAACTCTCAAACCCTCAGGGGGATCTCACTCTCAAACCCTCAGGGTACAGAACTCGCAAGCTCTTAGGAGAAAAAGAGCGCCAGTGAGAGAGCTGGCATACTCCACTTTTCGCCCCCATTAAAGGTGAGCGTATACTGATCGCGCTCGCGCGGATTTTCCCAGGAAGAGAGCCAGATGAGCTCAAACGGCCATCCGCGGCCTTGGGGCAATGTGAGCTCCACGTCGTCTAATGAACCATTCAACACGATGAGTGCATCGCGGTCTGCTTGGCCAGGATCTGAGCAGACGCTTCCCGAGCGTAGCATTTGTACCACGCGCGCGGAGGGATCGAACCACTTGCAGTCCGGCATACGTTCGCCAGCGGCGTCAAACCATTCTGCATCTGCGAGAGTGTCTGCCCCCAGGGCCGTGCCGGTGTAGAAACGAGCGGGGTGTAGCACCGGATGTTTGGCTCGTAGATTGGCCAGAAATCCTACAGTCTCCGTGAAATCATTTACGTGCTCGGAATTGTTCCACTGTAGATAGTTGATGGAATTATCTTGGCAATAGGAGTTGTTGTTGCCCCGCTGGCTTTTGAGAAGTTCATCTCCGGCTCGCAGCATCGGGGTACCCGCTGAAAGCAGCAGCGTGCCGATGAGATTGCGTGCTGAGTGACGGCGGAAAGCCAGAAGAGCTGCTCCCCCGTCAGACAGCTCAGTGAGGGTATCACAGCCCTCTACCCCGTGGTTCCAGGAGTGGTTGTGGGCGGCGCCGTCACTGTTGTTCTCAAGATTTGCCTCGTTGTGTTTCTGGTTGTAGCTCACTAAATCATGCAGCGAGAATCCGTCGTGTGCAGCGACGAAGTTGATGGAGGAAAAGACGCCGCGGCCATCTGCTGTGCGTCCGTGAGCGAAAAGATCGGCCGATCCGGCGATGCGAGTAGCGAGATCGTGTAGGTCCGCTCCGTGGCCACCGGCTGTGATAGCGGCAGGATCTGTGAGCCAAAAAGAGCGCACTGAATCGCGGAAACGGTCGTTCCAGTCGGCCGTTCCGGCGAAAAAATTGCCAGTTTGCCAGCCGTTTGGCCCCACATCCCACGGCTCATTAATGAGCTTAACTTTGCGCAAGATAGGGTCGTTTAATGTGGCACTAAAAAGCGGATGGTGTGGGTTGAATGAGTCCCCTTCGCGTCCAAGAGTGACGGCGAGATCGAATCGGAAACCGTCGATTCCCACGTGCTCCACCCAATAGCGCAGAGAGTCGAGAGTGAGCTGCACGGGGGCCGTTCGCCGAAAATCCAGGGAATTACCGCAGCCGGTGGTGTCTTTCAAAGCTCCCTGATTGAAAGAATCGTAGCGGTAGTAGCCGGTATTGTCGAGGCCGCGAAAACTCGTGGACGGTCCATCTACTCCAGCCTCATTCGTGTGGTTGTATACGACGTCGAGAACTACTTCAATGCCCGCTTGGTGCAAAATCGAGACCATACCGCGCACTTCGTCGAGGATGGCTTCAGGGCCGGCAGCTTGGGCGCGTGCCGTGGCGTAGCTAGGTTCGGGGCAGAAAAAATTGAGTGTATTGTATCCCCAATAATTTGTGAGCCCTTTGAGTGTGAGGAACGGCTCGGGCATCTTTGCGAAGATCGGCAGTAACTCCAGTGTGGTGACGCCGAGGTGCTTGAGATGATCAACCATCGCGGGGTGGGCTACACCGGCGTACGTGCCGCGTAAATCGGGTGGTACGGCGTCAAATTCTTTGGTAAGCCCTACCACGTGCCCCTCATAGATAATGGTTTTTTCCCAGGGAACGTGTATGTGCGGAGCTTTCGGAGGAAGTGCGCTCACCTGGCCGAGCGCGGCGAAAGGAGCAGAATCCTGGGTGTCTCGCTCCATCCCAGGCAGTGCGTGCAAAGTGGAATCGACTTTGTGGGCGTAAAGCGACGAGTGCAAAATCGGCATTCGCGCAACTGCTCTGGCATAAGGATCGAGCATTACTTTTGCTGGGTTGTAAAACAGCCCATGCTCAGGATCCCACGGGCCATCTGCACGAAATCCGTAGATGTGGCCGGCTGAAATGCCGGTGATGTGGCCTTTCCAAATGCCGTAGAGGTCTTTGCGTAGGCGAAAACGCCGCTCCGTGAAACTCCGTGGAGTATTGGGGGTATCGCTTACATCGTCAAAAAAGCAAATCTCGACGTTTGTGGCCTGGCTTGCCACCACCGCTACATCTACACCATCCTCTACGAGGTAGACGCCTAAATCTGACCACGGGCTCCGTGGGGGCTCTGTGCGCTCGGCGGGACGTGGCTCGAAAGCCCTACTAGGGGGCAGTGGTTGGAAAGTCATTTCTCTATTTTGACAGCTTTTTCTGCGCTTTCAAGCTCGGAGGGCGCTTGCGCAAAAGTGAGTCGTATTTCAAGAAAATTAGCCCCCATTTTACTGCTCAATAGCAGGTGCCGGATCATCTGGCTTTGTGAGTTTGCGGCTTTTGAGTTTGTGGTTTTCCGGTCTGCGCTTCGTTGGGCGTGACGGCGGGCATCGCGGGTGAATGTACTGACCCCAACACAAGGGTCAGTACATTCATACTCTGCGGCAACCACCGTGTGCTGCAATCACCCCTGTGCCGCAGTCACCTGACCATGACGTCGCTCGCTGAGGGAATTGCCCACGCAGCAGCATGAATCGTGATGCAATTGATATGAAGCTGCTTGTGTGCCATTGCGCTAGAAATAGTGCAATGGGTTAGGCTTGAAAGATCTGATAGACAGCGATACTAAATCTGCTGTATGTGCTGTGATGGGCAGACGCAATGCTAGTGTTCGTGCAGGAGAGGTGAAAAATGGATCACAAGAGCGAAGATTCCTCTTCTGCTGATGATCGTTTGAACGATGGCACTTTTACTGATGACCGCTTTGCGCAGGTGCCAGACGTGATGCCGCCATCCTTTATGCCCGTAGGTGATAAGCGCAAAAAGCGGGCTGCCGCCGAGCGTGCACAATCTCAGCGCGAGCAATCGCAGCGCTCAGCAAAATCCCTCTCTGATGCTTCCTCCACTCCGCTCATTGACGGGGAAGTTCGCCCCCGTCGATCTGTGCTCATCAATATGTTGCAATGGTTGAGCCTCGTGGCGGTTGGGGTGCTGATTGCCGTGATCGTTAAGACGTTTTTCATCCAGTCTTTTGTGATTCCCTCGGGGTCTATGGAAAACACGCTGCGTCCGGGGGATCGCATTTATGTGAATAAACTAGTCAATCAAGCTGATGAGCTCCATCGTGGAGACGTCGTGGTCTTCCGCGATCCAGGCGGGTGGTTGAGGGGAGTGCACCAACCGCAGCAGAATCAGGCCTCGCAGATATTCACCAAGGTAGGGGAAACAATTGGTCTTGTGCCTACTGATCTAGGTACTCATCTCGTCAAACGCATTGTTGGCGTCGGTGGTGATCGTGTGAAGTGCTGCAGTGATGACGGAAAAATCACTGTCAATGGCGTCCCTATCGAGGAGCCGTACATACGCGCAGGAGTGAACCCATCAGATATGCCCTTTGACGTGACGGTACCGAAAGGCTACCTGTGGGTGATGGGGGATAACCGTTCTAACTCCCAAGATTCTCGATATCACCATCAGGAAACAGGGTTTGGTTTCGTGCCGGTGGCGAATGTGGAGGGGCGAGCCTGGTTGATTTTCTATCCGTTCGATAGATTTGGCCGGATACCCTCGGCAGGTTCAACCTTTGCTCAGGTGCCGAGCAATTCCGGTGCGGGAGATGGGTAAAGCGCCCATGCCGCGTGCGAACTCGCGTATCTCTTCTGTACGCGAACATTCGACGTCTGGCAAGTCTTCAACTCTGAGTGGGCGTTGGACGTCTGGTGATGCTGTGACTCCGGATGATACCTTTCCAGATGAGGCCTCTCCGGATAAGGCCTTGGTTTCTGGTAGAGGTTTGGTTGTGGGAGAGCAGGCGGTTCTCGATAGTGTTGTGGCGGCAGTGGCGGCTTCGACTATTGGCGGGGCTCCAGCTACGGACGGATCTTTGACTACCGGTGGAGCTTCGACTACGGGTAGGTTGTCGACTCCCAATCAAGTTTCAGCGTCCAATGCGGTGTCGCCTCCTAATAAGGCTGTGACTGCAAACGGAACGGTACCGCGAATGGTGCCCAGTAGAGACATCGAGCGAGAGTGGTTAAATGAGTTGGCCGATTTCGTCGCAGCTGCAGAGGATAGAGAGGCAGCTTCGCATGAACTAGTGCTAGCCGGCGTTGATGAAGTGGGGAGAGGAGCCTTGGCTGGTCCTGTGAGTGTAGGGATTGCGACGATCACGCCGCAGACCTCCGATTCTTTTCCCGTAGGTTTGCGCGATTCTAAAATGCTCACTCCCACTGCCCGTGAAGCACTCATAGACCCGTGTGATCAGTGGGTGCACTCGTGGGCTGTGGGCTCGGCGTCACCGCAAGAAATTGATCGTTTCGGAATTATTGCTGCACTGCGAATTGCTGCCGCTCGGGCAGTGTGCACACTAGCTGATCGTGGGGTACACATTGATGGGGTGCTGCTAGATGGTCAGCACAACTGGTGGAGTCCGACGGGATTGCTAGATAGCAGAGGCGAGCTTTATGGGGATCTCTATGGCGGGCAAACGGGTGCTCCCGAGAAAGAGAGCATATCGGAGCCCGCTGTGTTGGGTTCTGCTATGCCGGAGACTGCGGCGTCGAACCCGCCAGTTTTGGGGTCTACAGCTTTAGATCTTACGGCTTTGGAGCCGTCGGTTTTAGAGCCGCCGGATGTGCCGGTGCGTACGGTGGTGAAAGGCGATGCGCAGTGCGCCGTCGTGGCAGCTGCTTCGGTGCTCGCCAAGGTGACTCGGGATAGCTATATGCTGGATATGGCTCAGCGATATCCCGGCTATTTCTTTGAACGCAACAAAGGCTATGCCTCTGCACAGCACAAGCGGGCATTGGAAGAGCTTGGCCCGAGCGATATCCACCGGCTTTCGTGGCATTTACCTGGGGTGCAATAAGCATTTGCCTGGAGTGCAATAGTATGCAAAAGTGTGTGGCATGGGCGAATTGGAAAACTACGAATCTGAACAAGAGCTAGCTCTCTACCGTGAGTATCGGGATGTGGTGAACCTCTTTCGCTATGTGGTGGAGACGGAACGCCGTTTCTACCTGGCTAACGATGTAGACGTCAGTGTGCGTTCCTCGGCCACGGGAGACGTATTTTTTGAGGTGACACTCACGGACGCTTGGGTATGGGATATCTACCGTACATCGCGGTTTATTCGATCTGCTCGGATCGTGACGTTCAAAGACGTGAACGTGGAAGAGCTCAACAAGCCAGATATCGCTAAAGAGCTGGAGTTTGAACCTCGGCAGTGAACCTCGGTGGTGACGGCGTTCAACTGCTGTTTGGGTGTGCCTGACTGGCAGGTACGGGTGAGATGTTCCCATCCAGGAAGACTCTTGGCGCTACGGGAGCGTTCGTGCCTCATGGGTGTGAGTCTTGTGTGCGCTGCGGTATGCGATGAGTGAGTTTGCTGCAGGTTTACGTGCACTGAGGAGTTTCGGATAGCGTGACGCCGCTAATCAAGTAGCGTGTACGGATGTTTCTGATACTGCCGACGTGTGTTGTCTGTGCCGTCAAGGGGGCAGTGCTACTCAGAACTGGAAATCGCAGTCTGTGCCTCTAGAAGCCGATGGCCTGTGTCTGTGGAAGCTGTCTATCTGTACCCTCGGCAACTGTTGTTCTGTGCCCCTAGAAGCTGCCAGCCTGTGCCCGTAGTCTGACACGTCGTGCCCGTTAAAACTGGTGCCTTTAGAAACTCTAGCAACCCGACCTGTTAGACCCGTGCCTTTGGAAATTGTCAGTCTGTGCCTGCTATAGCCCGTGCCGTGAAACTCTAACAATCCGCGCTCGTTGGAAGATGTGCACAGGTGTCGTGCATGATGCCGCCATCCACAGATACACAGAGGTTGTTCTCTTCATGCACGTAGCTGCGATGAAATCGAAACTGACGATGAGGAGGTTTCGGTATGCACACGCATGGTATGCACACACTCGGTACGGGCAAGCACGGCGGTATTAGTCCAGATGAAGCTCATAGTAAGAGTGAGGCTGAAGATGAGATTGGTATCAAAGCTGTGGCTAGTGCCGAAGCGAATACTGGGTGCCCAAATGCGGCGAGGTTCCAAAATGTGAAACCTAAAAATGCAAGACCTAAAAATACGAGACCTCAAAATGGGAGAGCTCAAAATGGTGTGGAGCTTCGAGATGAGTTCGCAGCTATGCGAGCACAGGTGCGTGCGCACCCCATTTCTCGTAACGAACTAGGAGCGTGGGGAGAGCGGTGTGCTGAGCGGTATCTCGTGGGTGAAGGGCTGAACATCCTGGCTAGAAACTGGCGCACTCGGGGAGGAGAGCTTGATCTTGTCGCTTATGATCCTGCTCGCAAAGCCGTGGTGGCTGTGGAAGTGAAAACGAGACGGCAACGCGGCGGATATTTTCCGGCTGGCACTCCAGAAGAGGCGATTACGCCAACGAAATTGCGCAGAATCAGGGCATTGCTAGCCCAGTGGATCCTCACCTCTGGCCAACGCGCCAACGCGATTGCTGTGGATGTGGTGGCAGTGGCCGTGTGCGCAGATCGTTTCAGCGTGCGGCACGTGAAAGATGTGCAGTGATGAGCGCATCTGTGGGCGCGGCATACTCAATGAGTTTGTGGGGGCTGGAAGCTACTCCGGTACGTGTGGAGGCAGTATTGCTCGGAGGTCTACCGAATGTGAGCATCGTGGGCTTAGCTGATACCGCCGTCAATGAAGCCAGAGAACGGTTGCGAGCGAGTTTCTCGTGTGTGGGAATGGTGTGGCCAAACGAGCGGCTCACCGTGAATCTCTCTCCAGCCGATACTGCCAAAACTGGCACCCGATTCGATCTGGCCATCGCCGTAGCGATTATCGGGGCGCTTGGATATCGCACATTTTCGCCGCGTACGGTTGTTGTGGGAGAACTGGGGTTGGATGGTTCAGTGCGGCCGGTACGAGGTGTGATTCCTTGCGTGTTAGCTGCGCAACGGTTTGGTTATCAGCAGATTGTGGTGCCGGTAGAAAACGAAGCAGAAGCGCGGTTGATCTCAGGTATGCGGGTACTTCCCGTGAGTCATCTAGCTCAAGTAGCTGAGTTGCTCGGAGTATCTGGAATGGCAGATGACGTGCAAGGTGAGCACGCACGAGAAAGCTGCAGTACACCTGAGGTGATGCCGGCGTCACGCCCCTGTGCGATTGCACCTCACAGCGTAGGGGATCTCATTGACGTTTACGGGCAAGATGAAGCGATTTGGGCGCTGGAAGTTGCAGCTGTGGGTGGGCATCATGTGCAGCTGGTAGGGGCTCCAGGAATTGGAAAATCTATGCTCGCTTCCCGCTTTCCTGGCATTCTTCCGCCGCTGAGCGAGCGAGAGGCAATGGAAGTGGCGGCAGTGCAGTCGCTAGGTGGGGTATATGTGAGTGAATTGCCCACGACGAGGCCATTTTCTGCTCCGCATCACACGTCTACCACTGCTGCGCTAGTGGGCGGCGGACGTGGAGTGCCGCAGCCGGGAGCTATTACGTATGCGCATCATGGCGTGCTTTTCTGCGACGAGTTTCCGGAATTTTCGCAACAGGCAATTCAGGCGCTTCGCCAGCCGATGGAGACTGGGTGGGTGGACTTGCATCGCGTTCACGCACACGTGAGGTATCCAGCGCACTTTCAACTCATTGCGGCGGCAAACCCGTGCCGATGTGGGCACGCTTTGGATGGTGCTGGAATGTGTGTGTGCAAGCCGCGCGAACGTGCGACGTATCGTTCGCATCTCGGCGGGCCTATTCGAGATCGCTTCGACATTCGACTGGTGCTGCGTCGGCCGAGTAAAGCTGCTCTTGCCGCAGGAGGCCAGGTGAGCAGTGCACAGGCGCTAGAGAGAGTGCTATCCGCTCGCGCCAGGGCGCAAAAGCGACTAGAGGCGTTTAGCGTGAGTGCGACGAAGACTACTGCTACAGACAACAGTGCCGGTGCGGATAATGATCGCAGGAGACGCATCTCGTGCAATGCTGAACTACCCGGGCGATGGTTGCGAGAGCATACCCCGCTCTCGGGGGCGATGGAGAGCGTCATCGACCGCCAGGTGTCTACTGGTCAGCTCTCGTTGCGTGGGCTTGATCGAGTGCTGCGGCTCTCGTGGAGCGTGGCCGATATGCAGGTACACGCCACCCCTACTGACGACGATCTCGCTATGGCTTTCACGCTGCGAGGAGAGGAAGACGTCTATGGAGATTGATGGGGAATATCAGGGTGAGTCTCAAGCTCGCACAGGTGCAGGGCAGCCCCGCACGAGTTTGCGGCGGGATCACTTACGGCAGGATCAATCAGATGTACGTGGGGAAAGTTTAGATTCGCATCGGGAGTTTTCGCAGCGAGATTGTTCGCGTGGGGAGCGTGTGCATCGGGGGCTGTCATGTGGGGAGCGTGTGCGCCAGCCGCTCATCCGTGCTGATGGGCTGGAGTATGGATCTGAACGGCTCGCCGCTATGGCGTGGAGCTACGTGGCGCAAGGAGCCAATCCGCGTGTCTACCAGGTGGTCAATAGGTGGGGATATTCGCAAGCACTCGAGCGTTTGCATGGCAAGGATGCCGAATTGCTCAGCATGGCAGGTAAGCAGGGTGACACGTGGATAGACAGGGCAGGCCAATATGAACGCGAGAGAGTCGACAGATATATGCATACGCTTGATCGGCTCGGTGTCTCGGTGATTACGCCAGGGGATGCGCTCTGGCCTCGTGGAATGTATGCGCTGGGGGAGCGGGCGCCGTTGGCGTTATGGGTGCGCGGGCGTGCTGACGTATTAAAGCGCATACTGGGGAAGCCGCTACCAAGCATCTCCATAGTGGGTTCACGCACGGCGAGCACGAGGGGGATACGGACAGCTCTAGACTTTGCCTACGAGCTGGCTAGTGAGTACGTCGTGACGTCAGGAGGTGCATTTGGTATTGATGTGGCGGCTCATAAGGGGGCGCTTGCAGCCCAGGGAGCGACCGTCATCTTTTCGGCGGCTGGCGTAGATCGTGTGTATCCCCTATCGCACGCTGCCTTGTTTGAGCAAGTATGGGCAGGTGGCGGTCTTGTGATATCGGAATTTGCTTTAGGTACGGCTCCGCACGCGCATAGATTTTTACTGCGCAACCGGCTCATTGCCGCTTTTTCACGAGCTACCGTCGTTGTGGAAGCTCCGGTACGTTCGGGAGCTTTGAGCACTGCTCGGGCGGCTTTGGAAATGGGTAGGCCAGTGGGGGCAGTGCCAGGGGCAATCACAGCGCCGACGAGTGCTGGATGCCATGAGTTGATCAGAAATGGTGGCACGCTAGTGGCCAGAACTTCCCACATTCGAGAATTGGCTGCTCCTATCGGGCGGCAGCTGGAGCTTTGGGAGTGGCGGGAGACGTTGCGTGGACAAGATTCGCCGGAGGAGTTGAGAGATCAGGAGAGTCAGGAGGATTCGGAGAATTTGAAGGAGTGTGAGGATCGGGAAAAACACAGGGAATGCAGGGCGCATGACGAACGTACGGTACGTGGGGAGTGGCACGGGTGCGCGGAGCAGGAAGAAAACGAGAAATGTAAAGAATCCGAGAAATGTGGGGAGTGCGAGGAGCAGGAGGCGTGTAGAGCAGAGGGGGATCATAGTGCTGGGGCGGATTTCTTCTCTCCCGCACCCAGTAGGCTAGGTGCGCTGGGTACGAAAGTGTTTGACGCCGTGCCCAAAAGCCGTCCTGCTTCTTTAGAGTCGATAGCCCGCGTAGCTGGTGTGAATGTAGATACTGTGCGGGCTGAGATCGGTAAATTAGCGCTCATGGGTATGGTGGTGCGTCGCAACGGTTTGTGGGTGAAACAGATACCGGCGCCCACGCACTCGCGGTCTCAGAATATCTAATTCAGTGTGGCTCAGTATGGTCAATGGGCACAGCCAATTCTGTGTGGATGATCGTGGCTAACTTGGTACAGCTAACCGCGGCTAACCGAGGGCAACCGAGCTAACCGCGGCTAGCTCGGCGCAGATAATCCTGGAACACGAGCGCAATTGAATCGGCGTAATTGACGCAACGCAGTTGAACCGTGCAATTGACTCGGCGCAGCTAATTGATACATTCAACTTGGTGAGCTGGTGGAGGTGGCTAATTTGATGTGGATAATCGTGGTGAACGGGCGCAACTAATTCTGCGGAATGAGATGAGGTGGCTAGCTGGCCGTGGCCATCGGATAGAGCTGGGCAGAGCCAGCGTGGAGCACTGAGGGGACGCAGCTGACTCGGCGCAGCAAACTCGTTACGGCTAACTCGGCGTCCCTGATCGTTGATAAAATTGGTCTGACCGATTTTATCGGCAGTGTGCGGAGGTCTGCGATGGGCGAAGTGGCGGCATTTATTGAGCAGATTGTAGGAGAATTTAGCGACGAGCTTGTGGTTCGCCGAGGAGATTCTCCCAATACGGCTCGGGCGTATGCAGCAGAAGCGCGCTCACTGCTGAATTTTCTCTTTGACATTCAAGAGGGAGGCGTAGGCGTTCAGGGTGAAGATCGTGGCATCCAAGGCGGGAGTAGCATGGGCGCGGATTGTGCCCACGTCGGTAGGCGTGGCTCGGGTGATGTAGCCGATCACGTGGATCGAATGCATGGAAAGCTAAATCAGGTGCGCACTGATTCAGATCAGGAGTGTGTAGTTCCAGATGAGGGAAAACGTGCACAGTCAGATCAGACGCATATTGAGCGGGATGGGACGTGCGCCAAGCTGAATCGGGAAACATACGCCGAAGTGAGTATATCTAGCCACGCGCGCGCAGACCTGCGAGACGAATTGAGTCTGCTGGAGCTAGCGGATGTGCGAGCTTGGCTAGCGCAGCGGGCACAAGCAGGGCAGGCGCGGGCATCGCTTGCGCGGCACTCGGCGGCCATTCGCACATTTTGCACCTGGCTTTTCCGCAATGGCTACACCCAAAACGATGCTGCCGCTCGGCTGCGCGCGCCCAAAGCGGAGAATAAACTGCCGAAAGTGCTCAACGAGGAGCAGGCGGCTGCACTGCTGGCGTACATGAAAAATGCGGCTCATGGCAAAGATGCCAGTGTGCTAGCAGTGCGCGATTGGGCGCTGCTGGAACTCATCTATGCAGCGGGGCTGCGCGTGAGTGAAGCGGTGGGATTGAACCTGAGCGATGTGGGCGCTGATCGAACGTTGCGGGTGCTCGGCAAAGGTGGCAAAGAGCGGATCGTTCCCTTTGGCATTCCCGCACAAGTGGCATTAGATGAGTGGCTGGCGGTGCGTGGGCAACTGATCGCCATGCCGTCACCAGCGCTATTTTTAGGTGCGCGAGGAGGGCGGCTTGATCCTCGCAGCGTTCGCACAATGCTGTCACGAGTGACGGCGCGCGTGGGGCTTCCCGATATCTCACCTCACGCTTTGCGCCATTCGGCTGCCACCCATATGCTTGACGGCGGTTCAGATTTGCGCACGGTGCAAGAATTTTTGGGGCATACGTCTATTGGCACGACGCAGCGGTATACCCACGTGAGTGCGGATCGCTTGCGTGCGGCATTTAGCCAAGCTCATCCACGTGCCTGATGGCTATGTGGGTATTTATAGGTGTGTATCCAGATGTGTACGCCACCTGCAGCTGTGCAGATATCTGTCTTGGTGACGGCGCATAAGGGATGTATGAGGTATCCGAGGGGATCGGCTTTCACGATGTGCTGTACTGATGCCGCGATGAGGGAGATGGCGAGGTACTCGCCTGAGGTGTAACGGTGCTGGCACAGTCACGTTGTTGGCATAAATATAGGGTCAGCACAGCCAAAGAGGGATAAGGCATCATGGCTAGTGTGGCAGATATGGTGCGGCCCATATAGCTGTGGAAAATATGGAGGGGGTGGCCCCTATAGCTACAGATACGAGCGCGGCCGATATGAGAGCGCAAATATAGCCGTGGAAAATATAGGGCGGCAAATGTGGGCGCGGCCAATATGGTGGATGGAAATCCTTGGAAAATGTTGCTTTGGTGCCTCGTTCGTTGCTGTGAGGGGCACGTTAGCTGCGTGTGGTGTCACTCTATGAGACGCACTCGCGGAGGCGCGAGCAGCCAGAGTGGATTCATATATGCTGAGCTTCCCCGCTTAGCTCCCCAGTGCAGGCAAGCAAACAGGAATCCGCAGTGATACCCGTCGATCGTGCCAATCAGATCGCCGCGTCGCACATGATCCCCAGCGTGAACGGTTGGTTTGATTGGCTCGTACGTGGTGCGAATGCCGTGGGCGTCGAGAATAGAGACCACGCCGCGCTGTGCGAGTGCGCCCGCGTAGATCACTGTGCCGTCTGTGGCAGCAAAGATATCTGTGCCGTTGTTTGCGGCGAGGTCTACGCCGCGATGGCCAGCATCCCAGTTGTGTGGGCCAGGGGCGTAGGGGTGAATCACGGGAGCTGGCGCTCCGGTAGGCCAGCTGTAGCTGTTGCCGTAGCTGTAGCTGTTGCTGTGTGGCGTGGCGGTGGATGTATCACGTTTCGCGGTGTTCAAAAGAGAAGCGTTGCCATTCCCAGTAGCTTTGACGTTGATGGGCAGCCAATCAAAAGAAAAGGCAGCAGGGGTAGCAGCGGGAATTGTGATAGACGCGGAATACTCGGAAAGCTGGGTGATAGCGGCACGTGGGTGTAAAGGCTGGGAGGGAACGCTGAGTGCAAAAGCATCGGCTGAGAGTGGCTGCGGTGATGACGGCATAGTGCCGGTGCTGATAGCCGTTAGCGTCGTCGCCACCGCAACGAGTATCGAAAGAAAAGATCGCATCATGGAATCAGTGTGCGTGAACGTTGGGCACACTGGAAGTGAGTGTACGTGTGCTGTGGATACAATCGCCCTAGAGGGGAGTTGTGCACAAGTGCCCATAGCTGCCGTATATCTGCTTCGGATAGGATACCGCTGCCACGATGCTCCACGCTGGAATGAAATCCTCGGTGAGCGCGTTGCACCCCTTGAACGGCTGAGATCTTGGGATCTTGCGGGTGCAAGATGGTGAACTCGGCGCAACTACTACCGAAGATACAACAACCACTCACACGATGGAGGAACCTATGGCTATCTATACGCTTCCTGAGCTTCCCTACGATTACTCAGCTCTTGAGCCACATATCTCGGGCAAGATTATGGAGCTGCATCACGACAAGCATCATGCCGCATACGTGACGGGTGCCAATGCCGCTTTGGAAAATCTTGAAGCTGCCCGCGAGGCTGGCGATCTGTCGAAAATCAATCAGTTCTCTAAAGATCTCGCCTTTAATCTTGGCGGTCACACAAACCACTCTGTGTTCTGGAAGAATCTCTCCCCAGATGGCGGCGGGGAGCCTGAGGGCGAGATCGCTGCAGCCATTCAAGATGCTTTCGGATCTTTCGAGAAATTCAAGGCGCAGTTTACAGCGGTAGCTACCGGTATTCAGGGTTCTGGATGGGCGGTGCTCGCATTCGATACCATCTCCGGTAAACTCGTCACGTTCCAGCTGTTCGATCAGCAAGGCAATATCCCTGTGGGAGTAGTGCCACTGTTTATGCTCGATATGTGGGAGCACGCTTTCTATCTCGACTATCTCAATGTGAAAGCAGACTACGTGAAAGCAATCTGGAACATTGTGAACTGGCAAGATGTGAATGATCGTTTGGCTGAGGCTCGGGCGAAATACAACTCCTTGATCGTGCGCTGATGAGGACCGTCAGCCTGGTGGATTGTGTGCTGACGGCGCTATAACTGCATAACAGGTGGCTCCCGAGCAATTCTTGGGAGCCACCTGCTTGTTGCGTATGCGTTGATCTGAGTGCTTATGGGCGCACAATAGCGCCGGCAAAGCCTCGTGAACGGTGCCCCAATTTTCCTTGTGCTGCCACTTGCCTTGGCATCACGGCCCGCCTTGGCTGCCATGATCTGCTTTGGCGTCACGAGGCCGGTACGGCTTGCGCGCTGAGATGCTGTGAGTCTTCAAGCTACCACTGCCACCTGCAGACTCAAGGTGCTGTTGCTGCCTGAGTAACTCAAGCTGCTACCTGCGTGACGCTGAGCCGGCCAATGCTGGTGGAGAAATCTTTATCTCCCACCACGTACAGCACATCTTTCAGACCCAGCCACCACGGCTCATATTGCAGCCGCTCGTTGAGGTCGATGAGTTCGTCCATGTGGCTGACGGGGAACGTCTGGATATTGCCGTCATGCTGGCCAACAAACATATAGCGCACTTTGCCGGTGGTGATCTCCTCGTCGATCATGTCGATAGCCTGAGCCACCATTCGCACAGCCAGAGCGCGGTCGAACGGGGAAGGATTTCCCCCTTGCTGCATATGGCCTAAGATAGCGGTGCGTACGTCGAAGAGTTCCCCGCCCTCCTGCTCGAAAATCCTGCGCATCAGATCTGCCGTGTAGTTAGTGGAGGCATCCTCGTTTTTGACCACCAGATAGAGGTGGCGTCCGTTGGCAAACGATTCCACCATACGCGCTGCATCGCGGGCTAAACCAGCGAGCGTGATGCCGTCTTCGTAGAGATACACCTGCTCTGCTCCGGTGGCGATCGCGCTCATCAGCGCCAGATATCCGCATTTGCGCCCCATCGTTTCAGCCACGAAGCAGCGCTGTGACGCCGAGGCGCTCTGGCGAATCCGGTCGAGTACTTCAGTATTGTTGTTCAAGGCGGTATCTGCGCCGATAGCTAGCTCTGATCCTGGGAGATTGTTGTCGATAGAGGCGGGCACGCAGACGATCGGAATTTTGAACGCGGGG
This sequence comes from Actinomycetaceae bacterium, assembly GCA_028724905.1. Lineage (GTDB taxonomy): Bacteria > Actinomycetota > Actinomycetes > Actinomycetales > Actinomycetaceae > Arcanobacterium_A. The sequence continues at coordinate 77,330 of JAQYTG010000002.1, forward strand.
TAGCGATCGCGCTGCGAACGCATATCAAACACCATCTTGTATCCCTTAAATCCGCCGATCATAATGAGCGCATCAAGCTGGAAGTTCTCGATCTGGCGTGCCAGGGCATAGTACTCATCTATCTCCGGAATAGTGCGCCGCGTGCCGAGCATGGCTCCGCCATCCTCAGCCCATCCCTCGACGTCCGCCCAGCCGAGTTCGTGGACGTTTCCCTCCAGCAGCCCCATGAAGCCGCCCTCGATTCCCAGCATCGTGAAGCCGCGATCAATGCCGAGCTTCACTGCCGCACGGGCAGCAGGATTCATCCCAGGGGCGAGTCCGCCTGCGTGCAAAATTCCCACGCGCGGAGATTTTCCGTCCGCCCGTGGAGCTCTGCGAGCCGTCGGGGCGCTCAAGGTGTGGAAGACGTCGATCATCTGGCGGTAGCCCTCACCGCGTGAAGCCACAGCCTCATCCCACAGACCGTTGGCAAGGTAGTCTTTCACGGCGCGAGTTTTCTTGATCGTCTCCATCATCGGAAGCAGCACCAGTCGATTGTGACGCACCCCGACGATCATCGGCTCAGTGGATTCTGTGGCAGTGATCATCTCGTGTGCGGCAGTGTAGCCCAGCAGCGTGCTCATCCAGCGGTCGTACGCCGAGGGAGTGCCCCCGCGTTGTACGTGCCCCAACGCCGTCACTCTCGCCTCTTCCCCGAGCTTGTCCATAAGCACTTGCTCCACCTGGGTGGCGGTGATTTTGTTGCCGTGGCGATCCGTGGCACCCTCGGCCACGATGACCAGCGAATCGCGCCTGCCGTTCTCGCGCCCCTCCTTGAGCTTGGCACACATGGCATCTTCCCAGCCGTCTTCTGGGGGGAGTTCGGGGATGAACACGTAGTCGCATCCGCCGGCGATGGCGCTCATCAGTGCCAGATAGCCACACCGGCGTCCCATCACTTCAATCACGAATGTGCGCTGGTGTGAGGCCGCCGTGGAGGAGATAGCGTCGACGGCCTCGATAATGCGGTGCAGAGCAGAATCGGCGCCCACCGTCATATCTGTGCCGACGAGGTCGTTGTCGATGGAGCCTACTACACCGGCAATGTGCAGGCGGCGGTGGGCGTCAGCCTGGGCAGTAGTAATCTCTCCATCGGAGACGAGCTCATTGAGGAGCTCTGGCCAGAGGGCGCGCAGTTCGTCTGCGCCGGAGAGAGTGCCATCGCCGCCGATAATCACCAGCCGATCAATGCCAGCCTGGACGAGGTTGTGTACGGCTTTCTTGATACCGCTGCGCTGGCGAAATTCATCGGAGCGGGCGGTGCCGATGGCCGTGCCGCCCTGGGCGAGAATACCTGACACGCTGTGCCAAGAAGCCGCCTCAATCAGATCGCCGCCTTCTACTGCTCCTTTCCATCCCTCTCGGATGGTGAACGGCTGAGCCCCCTCGTGGATAGCTGTGCGCACCACGGCACGCACCACGGCGTTCATTCCCTGGGCGTCGCCCCCTGAGGTGAGCACCCCAATTTTTACGCCTGCGGCAGCCGCAGGGTGAGCCGAATCAGGGCTGGGATTGCCCTGTGGTGACGCGCTCAGGGTTTCCTCGGAATCAGACATGGAGCCTCCTCGTCTCATCTCTACATTCACTTACCACCAGTCTAGGCGATGAATGCAATGTGCGTTTCGGTATGTCGAAATGTGCCGCTGCGAGCGCCAACGTGGTGTGAAGCATGGATGCGATCAATCGCGGATCGTCGTTGCTTTGTGTAGTGTGCCGCACGTGTTTTGTGTAGTGTGCCGCACGTGTTTTGTGAGGTGTAGTGCACGTTGCCGGATGCCGTCACCCGTTACGCGCACGCAACCGCCCTGCGTATCGGTCTATTTGATTGCCGTCACCCGCAGATGTACGCCGCCCGCCATCTGATCGTGTGCCCGTCACGCCAGCATTGGTACGTCACGCCACTTTGTACGTCATGCCGACGTCTACCCGTTACCTGGCCGTGTGTACGCCATCGTGTGCCCGTCACCGCACTATACACGGGATATGGGAGGCTGCTGCTCCAGCCGCTACCATAGGTATGTACTTATATGCCTAGGAGGTATTCGTGAATCTTGTTGATGCAACTCAAACTCCTGCGTGGGCTTGGCTTGGCCAGCTACGCGACAGCTTGAATGTGGACTTCCGCAGTTGGTTTGCGGCCGATCCGGAGCGGGCTCAGCGTTTGAGTTTCCGCGCGGGGGACCTTTTCGTGGATATGAGCAAAACTTATCTGACGGATGATATTAAAGCAGCCCTGCTGCAGCTTGCCGATCAGGTGGGAATTGCTCAGCGGCGCGAAGCGATGTTTCGTGGAGAACGCATTAACGTCACTGAACATCGCTCAGTTTTGCACACGGCATTGCGTCAGCCCCCCGCTGCACTGGAAGGCGATCATCTCACCGTGGATGGTCAAGACGTGACGGTAGATGTGCGTTCGGTGCTTGAGCGCATTTATGCATTCGCCCGCGAGGTGAGATCCGGACGTTGGTTGGGCAGCAGCGGAAAGCCGATTCGCACAGTGGTGAATATCGGCATTGGCGGCTCTGATCTCGGGCCAGTTATGGCCTATGAAGCGTTGAAACCGTATGTGCAGCAGGGGTTGGAATGCCGGTTTGTGTCTAATATCGACCCGACGGATATCACCGAGACTCTCAAAGGGGCTAATCCCGAGACGACGCTCTTCATTGTGGCATCCAAGACCTTTACGACGGCTGAGACGATCACCAATGCCAAGCAGGCGCGCGGGTGGCTCTTGGATGGACTCAAAGCTCACGGGGTGATACATGATGATGAAGCGGCCTTGACGGCGGCCGTAGCTCAGCATTTCGTGGCGGTCTCCACAAATCTGGAGAAAGTGGCGGAATTTGGTATCGATCCGCGCAATGCCTTCGGCTTCTGGGATTGGGTTGGCGGCCGTTATTCGGTGGATTCGGCGGTGGGGCTCAGCCTTGCCCTCGCTATTGGGCCGGATAATTTTGAGGAGTTCCTCGCCGGTTTCCGCGCTATGGATGAGCATTTCCGCACCGCACCTGCGCAGGAAAATGTGCCGCTGCTCATGGGCTTGCTCAACGTCTTCTACACCAACTTTTTGGGTGCGGCCACGCACGCGGTGTTGCCCTACTCGCAGTTGCTCCACCGTTTTCCGGCTTATCTCCAGCAGCTCACGATGGAGAGTAACGGCAAGCGGGTGCGTCTCGATGGTTCAGACGTGACGAGCAGCACCGGTGAAGTGTGGTGGGGAGAGCCTGGCACCAACGGCCAGCACGCTTTCTATCAGCTCATTCACCAGGGGACGCAGCTGATTCCAGCTGATTTTATCGCCTTTGCCAACCCTGCTTATCCGCTCTCGTTTGACGGGGTGGATCAGCATGAGCTGTTCCTCTCGAATTTCTTCGGGCAGACGGCTGCCTTGGCTTTTGGAAAGACTGCTGACGAGGTGCGCGCTGAGGGGACGCCAGAAGAGATCGTTTCGGCGCGAGTGTTCCCTGGCAATAAGCCAACAGTGTCGATTATGGCGCAGGCACTCACCCCGAAGACGCTGGGGGAGCTGATCGCTCTCTACGAGCACATCGTGTTTACCCAAGGCGTTGTGTGGGGAATTGACTCCTTCGATCAGTGGGGCGTGGAGCTCGGCAAACAGATGGCGCTTGCGCTCGCTCCAGCTATTAGCGGTGACGCCGATGCCCTGGCTGGGCAGGATGCTTCCACCCAACAGCTCATCAGTTTCTATCGGGCGCATCGCGTGAAGTAGTCCCCTAGCGTGACGTTGCTCCACCAGTAGCGCAGCAGTGCCCGAGCGTGACGTCACGCCACTAGTAGTGCCGTAGCGTTCTGGAGGTGGGGTGACGACGTTCCACCAGTAGCACACTAGTAGCACAGTAGTGTTCTGGGGTGACGTCAGGCCAGCAGTGGCGTGGCGGTGTTCGAGTGTGAGCTAGCGCCGTCAATAGCGGCAGGGCTCTGGTCTTGCTCAGGGAAGCGGTGGCGCTGAAGCTAGAAGCGTGAAATGCCGTAGCAAAAACGTGGAATGCTGTAGCTCAAAGTGTGGAATGCTGTGGCCACAGCATAGTGGTGACTAGCATAGGCGCTAGGCGGCGGCAGGGGAGAGTAAATATCCCGATTGGGATGTTTTTCTGCCCTGTGGCCGCTGAGCAGAGTAGTATTAATCATGTGTGCGCAGATGGTGCCAACGTCTGCCGCGCATTGCGTGATTGTGCGCTTTGTAGCAACGTGACAAGGCGCGATATACATAAGGAGTTTATTGATGGCCGAGAAGAAACCAGTAGTCGTCACAGTCACCGGCGCAGCCGGAAATATCGGATATGCCACTCTCTTCCGCGTGGCGGCAGGCGATATGCTTGGTGCTGATCAACCAGTGATTATTAATATGCTGGAGATTACTCCGGCTCTGCACGCCGCAGAGGGCACGGCTATGGAGCTCGATGACTGTGCTTTCCCGCTGCTCGCTGGCGTGAATATCACCGATGATCCAAACGTGGCATTCGAGGGATGTAATTTTGCACTGCTCGTTGGCGCTCGTCCGCGTACCAAAGGCATGGAGCGCGTCGATTTGTTGGAGGCCAACGGTGGTATTTTCGTACCGCAAGGCAAAGCAATCAACGATCATGCCGCTGATGATGTGCGAGTGCTCGTTGTGGGCAATCCTGCCAACACCAATGCGGTGATTCTCGCCAACTCCGCTCCGGATGTGCCCAAGAACCGGATCACGGCGATGATGCGTCTCGACCACAACCGTGCTCTCAGTTCGCTGGCTAAGCAGCTCGATGTGCCGGTGAAAGAAATTACGAATATGACGGTGTGGGGCAACCACAGCGCAGACCAATATCCAGATCTGACGTGGGCTAAAGTGAACGGCGAAGCAGCCGCTCCACAGGTGGATGACGCCTGGCGTAAAGAGAACTTCATTCCGAAGGTGGCTCAGCGCGGCACCGAGATCATCAATGCTCGCGGCGCTTCCTCGGCGGCCTCGGCAGCGAACGCGGCTATTGACCATATGCGTTCCTGGGCGCTGGGCACCCCTGAGGGCGACTGGGTGAGCTCCGCTGTATGGAGTGACGGCGAGCACTACGGAATCCCAGAGGGTTTGATTTTCGGCGTTCCATGCACCAGTGCAGGCGAGGATTGGCAGATCGTGGAGGGCTTGGAGATCTCGGCTGAATCCCAGGCTGGCATTGACCATTCCGCCCAGGCAGCGGTGCAGGAAATCGAGATGGTGCGCAGCCTCGGTATTCTCTGATTTGTCTGACGTTGCTAGCGAGCCACGGCTGCGCTGGCAACTGCCAAAGTGGCGTGGCCTAGCAAGTACATCGCTAGGCCACGCCACTTCTATAGCTATGCCCAATAGCTGCGTCGATTCATGCATTTCAGCGCCGTAGGTCACGTGGGGTTCCTGTTCGAGCTTCTTCAACGCGTGGCGCTGTGTCCCATGTGACCTGCGCCTGAGCTGTACCTCACATGACGTGTGCGTGGCGCTGTGCTCCCGTGGCGTTTTGGTGCGTAGCACGTTCCTGTCAGCGTGCGCAGGCAGCTTTGAGCACGCTGATTGCCTGGGCAAGTAGCTCCATTGGGATGTTGAGAGCGGGGAGCAGGCGCACTTTCTCTTTGGCCGTGAGTATCAGCACCCCTGCGTCTTGGCAGGCGGCCACAATATCGGTGGCCGGTTTTTCAGTGCTCACGCCGAGCATCAATCCCATGCCGGAAACGCCCGTGACGCCAGGAGCTCCCTCTAGTTCGGAGCGAATATATGCTTCGCGTGCCAGTACTCCAGCCAAGAGATCGTCGTCAATGCGTTCAATCACGTTGAGAGAGCCGGCGCAGATTGCTGGATTGGCTCCGAAAGTCGTGGCGTGATCGCCAGGTGTCAGCACACCCTCTACCCGCTCCGCCAGCAGCGCCGCCGAGAGCGGAAGCCCGCCGCCGATCCCTTTTGCCGTTGTCACGATGTCTGGATGTAGGCCGTAGCGTTGGAAAGCGTAGAGCGCTCCGGTGCGGCCATTGCCGGTCTGCACTTCGTCAATCATTAAAAGCACATCATTCGCTGTGCACCACTGCTCCAAGGCGTGTACGTATTCCGAGCTGAGTACTTTGATTCCGCCCTCCCCCTGAATGAGTTCGATGAGAATGCCGGCGAGAGGAGTGGCTGCGTGTGCCCGCTCTAGTGCGGCTATGCCATCGGCGGCACTCACCTGCACGAAGCCAGCGGTGAGTGGCTGGAAGAGCTCGTGATAGTGGCTTTGGCCGGTGGCAGCCAGAGCGCTAAGAGTGCGGCCGTGGAAGCTGTCGGCGAGGGTGAGGATAGTGTGGCGGACAGGGAACCCATCGGAGGCAAGGCCGTGGCGGTCAGCTGCGTATTTTCGTGCCACTTTGAATGCCGTTTCGTTGGCTTCAGCTCCGGAATTGGCGAAGAAGACCTTACTCATCCCCGTGCGCTCGCACAACAGCTTTGCCAGCTTAGCTGGGGGGTTGGTGTAATACAGGTTGCTGGTGTGAGCTACTTTCCCAAGCTGTGCCGTCACCGCTTGTACCCATTGCTCGTCGCATATTCCCAGGCCGTTGACGGCAATTCCAGTGCCTAGGTCAATGTATTCGCGACCGGTCTCATCGCAGACGATGGATCCGTGTCCGCTGGCAATGGTGAGTGGAAAGCGCCCGTACGTGTGAGCAATATAGCGCTCGGTGAGTTCCCGTGCATCGCGGGGTTCTTTTTGTGCGCTGGTATGTGTGTTGTGTCCACTCTCAGGTGCTTGAGATGCGCCGCCGTGCCCGTTTTGGGTGCCGGTATGCGCTGTCGATTCTGTAGCTGTCGCTTCAGCGGTCATGATGTTCTCCTCTGATCCATGTGCCAACGCCTTGATTAGTGAGCAGTTCAACGATGATGGAGTGGGCTGCTGTACCGTCCATAATGACGACGTTTTTCACGCCCCACCCAATCGCTTTCGTGGCGAATTCAACTTTCGGAATCATTCCACCGCTGATAATTCCCTGTTCACGTAAATGTTCCGCATCACTGACGGAGATATTGGTGATCAGCGATGTGGGGTCGTTTTTGTCGCGGAGAATACCGGCGATATCCGTCATGAAAATGAGCCGCTCTGCGTTGAGAGCTCCGGCGATATGTGCGGCAGCCACATCCCCATTGACGTTGTAGGTATGGCCGAAAGCGTCAGTGGCAATCGTGGAAATCACGGGGATATATCCGCCAGCGAGTACATCGAGAATTGGCTGTGTGTTTACGTGCGTAATCTCTCCGACGTAGCCTAGCTGGGGGTCTTTCTGCTCGGCTTCGAGCATCCGCGCGTCAATCCCCGAGAGTCCGATCGCATGCCCGCCTTTCATCTCTAAAAGTTGCACCAGATGTTTATTCACTTTGCCAGCTAAAACCATTTGTACAATGTCGATGGTCTCCTGATCGGTGACGCGCAGGCCATTGACGAAATGCGGCTGCTTCCCCACCTGCTTCATCAGGGCGTTGATGTCTGGCCCGCCGCCGTGCACGAGTACAATCTTGACGCCGATCAGCCACAGCAGCGCCACATCTTCCATCACTTGCAGCTGCAAATCTGGGTCTTTCATAGCGTTTCCGCCGTATTTCACCACCACGATCTTTCCGGTGTAACGACGGATATAGGGGAGCGCTTGAGTGAGTACTTCAGCGCGTTCAAAAGCATCGAGTGCCATTGTGTCTCCTTTGGTGGTGTGGTTGGCGATGTGCTTATGGGTGGTTGGCGATGTGTCTATGAGCGGTAGTCGCCATTGATATGCACGTAATCGTAGGTGAGGTCGCATCCCCACGCAGTGGCGCTGGCGGAGCCATCTGAGAGGGCTACGCGGATGGTGATCTCTTTTTCCAGCAGGATTTCTTTGGCTTTTTCTTCAGAAAATCCCACTCCGACGCCCTGCTCACACACCGTGATAGATCCGGCGGCGCTCTCAAAAGACACACTAATGCCGTGAGGATCCACAGGTACGCCAGCATATCCGAGGGCACACAGCACTCTGCCCCAGTTTGCATCGGCGCCAAACATCGCCGTTTTCACCAGACTGGAGGTGATCACGGATTTGGCGAGAGCCTTGGCGGCTTCCTCGTTTGCCGCCCCCTCGACGGCACATTCAAGCAGCTTGGTGGCACCCTCGCCGTCACCGGCAATCAGCTTGCACAGGTGCATCGTGACGGTATTTAAGGCTTTCATAAACTCGTTAAAGTCTGCTCCCTCAGCTTCGATAGGGGTGTTTCCAGCGAGGCCGTTGGCGAGGATGGCTACGGTGTCGTTCGTGGATGTATCCCCATCGACGCTGGTCATATTGAAAGAGCTGCGCACGTCCGTGGAAAGTGCCTGCTGCAGCATCTGCGGGGAAATGGCGACGTCGGAGGTGATGAACACCAGCATGGTAGCCATATCTGGGTGGATCATGCCGCTGCCTTTGGCCATCGCTCCCAGAGAGCAGCGCACAGGGCCGTGCGCCCCTGATAGCTCAAAACTCACGGCCACTTCCTTGGCATGGGTGTCTGTCGTGAGGATTGCTTCGGCTGCGGCATGGGCGGCATCCGTGCTGGCATCGAGGGCGGATACTAGCTGTGGGATAGCCGTTACGATGGGCTGTGCATTGAGCGGTTCTCCGATCACTCCGGTGCTGGCTACCACAACGGCGTTGGTGTCAATGCCGAGTTCACGAGCTAAGGCGTCGCAGGTTTCCTGAGCTACAGCTTCACCCCCAGGGTTGCAGGTGTTGGCGTTGCCAGAGTTACACAGGATCGCGCTCGCATAGCCACCGGATGCTGCTAGGTGGGCTTTGGTGACGGCAATCGGCGCGCCTTGTACGAGGTTGCGGGTGTAGACGGCTGCCGCTGCCGCCGGCACCGAACTGGTGAGCAGGGCAAGATCTCTCTTGGAGCGGTTTTTGCGGATTCCGGCGTGCATTCCAGCAGCGCTAAAGCCCGCAGCGGCGCAGACGCCGCCGTCAATAAGAGTGATCATATATGCCTCATTTCACGGTCGAGATGATGGGAAATTCTCGGGCGCTGTGTGTGCTGCCGCGTGCACAGCTCGTAAACCCCCTCGGAACTGTTTATTATTCTGCCAGTTAATCGCGTATAGCGTCAGTTTGGATGCTGCACCAATCTGGAGTTGCCTGCACAAACTTGAGGCAGCCTTGGAGTGGCCTGGAGTAGCCCGAAATAGACAGTTGCTGATTGGTGATCGTCATGCTTGCCCAGGTGTGCGTTGAGGTGTTTCACATTCGCCCCTCTCAGCTGGCTAGCGTCTCTCAGTTGGTACACAGCATCTCTCAGCTGGCATAGCGCAAGCCGGTGGTCTCGGGAGCTCCAATGGCGATATTGAGATTTTGAATAGCCGCTCCAGATGCCCCCTTGCCCAGGTTGTCGCATCGCGCCACGAGCGTGAGTGGGGCTCCTGCGCTCTCTTGTTCGTCGGTGTGTACGCTGATGCTGAGATCATCGCGGCCGGCGAAGGCTGCGGCGTTGAGGAAACCAGATTCCGCGGTAGCTGAGATGCCAGCGGTGTCTACATGGATGAGTGGCTCACCAGCGTAATAGCCACTGTAAAGGTCGAGGATCTCACGGGCGCTCGTCGATAGTAAGCCGGCGGGGATAGGTACGATGACTTCGAGCCCTGCATAAAAATTAGCTACCACTGGCACGAATGTTGGGTGGGTGTGCAGCTGCGCTATCTGCATCATCTCCGGTATGTGTTTGTGGTGTTGGCCAAGTCCGTAGGCGCGCGGGGCGGCAAGCTGAGCGGCGGCGCTGGGCGCCTCATATTCGGCGATCATTTTTTTCCCACCGCCAGAGTAGCCTGTGAGGCTCATACAGGTGAGCGCAGCTGTGGCGGGTAGCACTCCGGCACTGACGAGTGGTGCTACGAGTGCGATAAAACCGCTCGCATGGCAGCCAGGGTTGGAAATTCTGCGGGAGTGGGCGAGCGCTGCACGTGCTCCGTGGATCTCGGGGAAGCCGTAGTCCCAGCCAGGGGCAGTGCGGTGGGCAGTCGAGGCGTCGATAATCACGGTGTGATCGTTCTCCACCAATGCGCTCGCCTCCAGTGCGGCAGCATCTGGCAGGCACAGAATGGCTACGTCGGCACTGTTGAGAGCTTCGGCGCGTGCTGATTCGTCTTTGCGCAGCGCTTCGGGCAGCGTGATGAGCTGAATATCGGGGCGTGATTGTAGTCGCTTCGCAATACGCAGGCCGGTGGTGCCAGAGCTTCCATCAATAAACACGCTGCTAGGCTGGTGAGGATTGCGTTGCTCGGGGTGCCCCATATCAACCTCCATTGATGGCTGTGTCTCAAAAATAGACTAAATAAAAATTCATATTTGCTAATAACTATTCATTACGATATCGGTCGGCCGTGGCACCGTCAAATATATGAAGCGAAGTGTGCTCTGTGGCACCTCGATGTTTCTTTAAGTTTTTGTCCATGCAGCCGCCGAGGGGAGAGCAAGTGTGCTCTGCGGACCTCAATGTTCCCTGACTCTCTGCCCTAGCTGTGTTTTTAGAATCTTTTCCCCAGTGGTTTCAGCGTCTGTGCTCGTCCAGCTCTGGTGTTTTCGATCCTCTCTGGCCTCATTATCTCTAGTTCCAGTGCCACCTTTTATTGTCTCTACTTTCAGTGATTCCTTCAGTTCCGATGCTGTCAGCCGATCCTTGCTGATTCCGCGCCCTACTTTCTCGCTTCTCCCTTCTTGCTTTCTAAGGGAGCAAACGGTTTTCTAAGGCGCTGGCAGTTTCCAGACCTCCGCGTGTGGATCACCGTGAGGCGCGTCCATGTTTGGATGAGTTGTGCGAGGGAAGAGTTGTGTGGGGGTATCCGCGCGCGAGGCGGTATTTCGTATAGCGTATCTTGAGAGGATGATATTTCAGAGCGAGATGCGTCTCATAATCAAAGCTGGTTTGGAATAGCTATGCGGCTTCACTAGTGTTGGAACGACAGATTGAGCCGGGGTGACGCCGGTGTGTGCTTTCCGCGGTTCGTGGGATCACTATTTTTAGGCTCGTGCGCGCTCTGCACGTCTGGCAGATACACGCCTGATAGATACACGCGCATGGGAGCCGGAATGGGAAGCGCATGGCGAAGCAATCAGGGGAAAAGCGGGGTTTTCGCGGCTGGAAGATCCACGGAAATGGGACGTCAATCGCCGTCGGCGAAGTGGTGATGCCCGATGAGCGGCTCAGCTGGCCGCGTACCATCGGAATCGGGGCACAACACATCGTGGCGATGTTTGGGGCCACATTCTTGGTGCCGTTGCTGACGGGTTTTGATCCTTCCACGACCCTCTTTTTCACAGGATTTGGCACTTTGCTTTTTATTTTGGTGACGGCAGGACGCTTGCCCTCGTACCTCGGTTCCAGTTTCGCCTTAATCGCTCCGATTGGTGCCGTCACGCTCTATGATGCAGAAGCTGGTGTGCCGCTCGATGGGGCAAAGCAAGCACTCGCCCAAGGGGGAGTGATCAGCGTGGGTCTGTTGCTTGCCGTCATCGGAGTGATCGTGCATTTCGCTGGAGCTAGCTGGATTGATCGGCTGATGCCACCAATCGTCACCGGAGCCATCGTCTCGCTCATCGGTTTTAATCTCGCTCCTAGTGCCTGGAACAACGTGAAACAAGCGCCGGTGACGGCCACGGTGACGATCCTAGCCATTTTGCTGATCACTGTGCTTTTCAAAGGCATTATCGGTCGACTGAGCATTCTCATCGGAGTATTGATTGGCTACGTGTGCGCCATTATCCGCGGTGAAGTAGATTTTGATGCTATTGGCTCAGCTTCGGTGGTGGGTCTGCCGGCATTCCACGCGCCCGCTTTTGATCCGAAATACCTCGGTCTCTTCCTGCCAGTCGTGTTGGTGCTGATTGCAGAGAATATCGGCCATGTGAAATCCGTATCCGCGATGACCGGCCAAAATCTTGATGACCTCACCGGACGGGCGCTCTTTTCAGATGGCATATCCACCGTCATCGCTGGTTGCGGCGGTGGTTCCGGCACGACGACGTACGCTGAAAATATCGGCGTGATGGCAGCCACTCGCGTCTACTCCACGGCGGCTTACATCGTGGCTGCTATTGGGGCTCTCGCGCTCTCAATGTTGCCGAAATTCGGTGCTGCGATCGCCACTATTCCGGCGGGGGTACTCGGCGGAGCTGCCACCGTGCTCTACGGCATGATCGGGATGCTTGGGGTGCGCATCTGGGTGCAAAATCGGGTGGACTTCTCTGATCCCGTCAATCTCAACACTGCCGCGGTGGCGATGGTGATGGCTATCGCTAATTACACGCTGGTAGCTGGTGGGGCTACATTTGAGGGGATTGCGTTAGGCTCCTTTGGCGCTATCATCATCTATCACCTCATGCGCTGGATCTCTAATTGGCGTGGCACGAATCTCGAACAGGCATCCCCCGCCTCTGCTCCAGCGGGTACTGAGCTTGAGGGTGTTGCCTACTCGAAGCGGCACAAGGGCACAAGAGCTTGATTGCTGCCGCTATGGGTGCTGACACGTGTGGCTATGGATGGCAGAGCTCAAATGCCTAGTTTTTCTGATCGCAGCTCTCCGGCAGGGGCGGGCGCCAACGCGGTGGCGCGTGCCGAATCGGCAGCGCGAGCACAAGGCACGGAGCTGTTGCATCTGAGTGATGCCAATCCGGCGCACTCTGGTTTAACGCCGGCCTCGCTCCCGCGCAGCTATGATCCCGATCCGCGTGGGAGGCTAGCTGATCGGCAGCTGGTGGCTCGCGCTGTGAGCCAGTGGTGGGCGCAGCCCACCGCCCTCGATCCGCAGCGATTGTATCTGCTCAGTTCCACCTCGCAAGCCTACAGCTGGCTCTTTAAGCTGCTGTGCGATCCTGGCGATGTAGTGTTGGCGCCCGCCCCCGGGTATCCGCTCATCGAGCAGATTGCCAGGCTGGAAAATGTGCAGGTGAGCTACTATCGCTTGGCTATGCATGAGCGTTGGGCTATCGACACAGCACATATTGAACAGCTGCTCGTGAGTGATCGCGCCGCTCAGGGGAGAATCAAGGCGATTGTCGTCATCAATCCTGGAAATCCCACGGGTGCGTATGTGCACGCAGACGAACGCGAACGGCTGGTGCAGCTGTGTTCTCGCTTCGACCTGGCACTCATTGCTGACGAAGTGTTTTGGGGATATCCGCTGGAAGGCGTCCCCGCTTGTGGAGATTGCGCCGCGCAGGGCTCTCCGCCCTATACGGGCAGGGCACGGCTCACAGGAGAGAGCCGAGTGCTCACGTTTGGGCTCGATGGCCTCTCGAAGAATCTCGGAGCGCCAGGGGCGAAACTGGCATGGATATACGTGAGCGGTTCTGAGGCGGCTGTTGATGAGGTACAGCGCCGACTTGACGCTATTGCTGATGCGTTTTTACCGATCAGCGATATCATCAGCGCCCATCTGCCACAGCTGCTTGCCGGTGTCCCTGAGCAGCGTGAGTATCTGAGCAGCCGCTGCCGAGAGAATCTGGCGATGGTGCAAAAGATGGTGGCGCATGAGCCCTCTGGCGTCACCACTGTGCTCACTCCTGAGGGAGGGTGGAGTGCCCTGATACGTTTTCCAGCCACCATTGATGAAGACGAATTAGTGACGGCGTTGATCGCTGGAGTGGAAACCTCAACGGACGCCCACGGCCAGCCGAGCTTTCTCAGTGCTCGTGCCCCCACAGCGGCGTGCACGTCTGCCGCGGAGCTGGCAGCTGCGTCTACTCTGGCGGTGACGGTACAGCCAGGCTACTTTTTCGATATGCCGATCGCAGGGTTTGTGTGTATTTCCTTGCTGCTCGAACCGCAGCAGTTAGCGGTGGGAGTATCGGCGTTGCTTGCTGAGATAGCGCGGCGTGCACAAGAATAGCCAGGTGCAAGAATGGCCAAGGTACGTCTTGCAGTATTTTCCTGTCGCAGAGCTTGATTTTTTTTGGCTGCAGAGCTTGTGTGTGCCTAGGTAGCTGATGCGGAGCTGGGTTGCTCTGTGGAAGATGGGCGGAAAGCCGGATGGAAATGGGCGAAAGACCGGAGGAAAATCGTCGGAAGACTGTCGTCACCCATAGACCGTCGTCACTCAAAGACTGCCGTGACTGAAAGACCGCCGGCACCTATGGATTGCCGTCGCCCATAGATCGGCGCTCATCTATGCGTCAGCCAGAGGGATCGTCAGCCAGAGGTATATGCGTCAGCTAAAGACCACAGTGCGAGTGCCGTTGAGCAAAATACGGTGCTCGGCGTGCCACAGCACGGCACGCGACAACACCACGCGCTCCACTTCAGCTCCTTTGGCTCGCAGCTGGGCCGGAGTTTCGGAATGTGTCACTCGCGTTACGTCCTGTTCGATAATTGGCCCTTCATCTAGATCGGCATTCACGTAGTGTGCGGTGGCTCCGATGAGTTTCACGCCTCGCTGATGAGCCTGATCGTAGGGGCGGGCTCCTTTGAAGCTGGGCAAGAACGAATGATGGATATTAATGATATTGCCGGCCATACGCTCAGTGAGTGCAGGAGAGAGAATCTGCATATAGCGGGCGAGGACCACCAGCTCTGTCTGGGTATCTTCCACAATCTGCATCAGCTCAGCTTCAGCTTGATCTTTCGTCTCGGGGCTGATGGGGATGTAGTGGAAAGGCACGCCATAAAATTCTGCGAGAGAGCGCAGGTCTTGATGGTTGCTCACCACGGCACTCACATCAATGGGGAGCCGTCCCTCGCGGTGTTTACCCAGCAGATCGCTCAGGCAGTGTGGTTCTTTACTCACCATGATGAGCGTGCGCATCGGGGCTTGTGCGTCAGCAATTGTGTACCGCATCGAGAAATTATGAGCTAGCTGGGCAAATGCCGCCCCAATCGTCTCTCGTCCCCCTGGCACAACGGCGCGGATACGCACAAAAAAAAGTCCACTTTCGGCGTCGTTAAACTGCTGTGATTCGAGGATATTGCCTCCTACGCTGGCGAGCAGGCCGGTGATGGCGTAGCTAATGCCAGGCTTGTCTGGGCAAGAAACGGTAAGCACGATATCGTCATTCATGGATCCCACAATAGCGTGTTGGCGGTGTGAGCCGCTCAATGTGAGCTCCCGTGATTATTCTCATGGGCTAGTGTCCTGTACCACATTATTCAATCGCGTATGCTGTGTATATGGCTGATGGTGCGAATGAAGATGTCCACGGCGATCAACGGATGGACGGTCAACGGATGAGCTTCCACGTGGAAGCTGGAGCTGCAACTGAGACTGCGCCGCTTGAAACTGCGGCTGAGGTGCAGATCGAGGCGGATGCCGTGACTGCAACTGATGCAAATGCCACTGCGGATGCTGTGCAAGCAGCTGAGCGGGAAGTGCTCACGTGGCAAAAATTTGGCGATGCGGCGCGTGAGATCGCTCAAGAAATCTGGGATTCAGGTTGGATGCCGGATCTGATCGTGGCAATTGCTCGTGGTGGGTTGCTGCCAGCTGGTGCAATTTCTTACGCCCTTGGGGTGAAAGCCATTGGGGCTATGAACGTGGAGTTTTACACTGATATTGCGCAGACGCTTGAAGCGCCGATGCTCATTCCGCCACTGATGGATACCTCGGTGCTTGAGGGTAAGAAAGTACTCGTCATTGACGACGTAGCCGACTCTGGGAAAACTCTGCAGCTCGTCATGGATATGATTCGAGATATGGGGATTCCCCAGCCTGACGGCGCTCCTCCGGTGCAAGTGGCTCAGGCGCGCTGTGCCACTATTTACCACAAGAGCCGTTCGGTGATTGTGCCGGACTACGTGTGGAAGCACACCGACAAGTGGATCAATTTCCCGTGGAGCACGCTGCCGCCGGTGAGTAATCCCGCTATTGCAGGGGCATAGATAGCAGCTGAGTGCCTGGTTGCGTGTGCAGTGCGCCATCTGTGGAGATTGCCTGTTTGCAGGCATCAAGGTTCCCACTTCCAAGCGTCCACTGCTTCCTCTGTGTTCGTCAATCCATCTGCCATTCGCGCCGGATGGGGTTGGCTTCGCGCAGCAAAATATCAAGGCGTTCGTTGGCAATCTCCACTACCTCGCTCAAAGCGATGAGGCGCTCTTGCTGTGCAGAGTTGGAGAGTCGGCGGGCGCCAGTATTGATGATGGATAGCATAGAGTCCTGCGGAGCCAGTCGCGCCACGTAGGGCATTCCAAATTTAGCCAGATACTGCTCGGAGATCTGCTTGAGCTGAGCGAGTTCTTCTTCGCTGGCGCTGTGCAAGGCCAACGATCCGGAGTCGGAAGAAATGCTGGCGGCATAGGTATCTTCCGCCGTTATCAACTCGTACATGGAGGGATAGTCTGCTACTAAGCGGTGTTGGTTCTCTGGCTGTGCCATCAGTACGGCGCTCTGCACTGCTAGGCGTACGTCGGCTACCGATGAAAATGGCCGTTGTTCCCACGCACTCTCAAGCGGCCATTTTTGCTCGTTGAAAAGAGAGCTAAACGTCTGAACGAAGCGCTCGCGGCTCATGTTATTGACGTCATGGAGTGAGACGGGTTCTCCACCAGCGAGTGCCACTACTCCTTGTTCGTCGCGCTGCGCGCTCCTGCGGCCGACATGGAAGAAAAGGATATTGAGTATAATTGCGCAAATGGAGCCCACCACCATGCCCGCTGAGAAAAATACTTGCGCCCACGGTGGGAACACTTGCGCTACCTCTGGTTTGAACGTCACCAACATAGCTAGTCCAAGACTGGTGGTAACGATGACGGCATTGCGTCCATCGCGCAGATCGGCTTTAGCGATGGTCTGTAGCCCCACCCAGGCCACGTTGGCAAAGAGGATGAGGGAAGCGCCGCCAAGGACGGGGGAGGGGATGGTATTGACGACGGCACCCGCCTTGGGCACCAGCCCGAGCACGATCATAATGGCGCCTGCTCCCGTGGCCACCCAGCGTGATTTCACGCCCGTCATCCGCACCAGGCCAACGTTTTGCGCAAACATGGTGTAGGGGAAAGAGTTGAGTATGCCACCGAGGAGAGTGGAGATTCCATCTGCGCGGATAGCGGCCGTGATGGAGTGTTTGCTGATGCGCTTCCCCACGATTTCACCAGCGGCGAAGACGTCGCCAGTGGTTTCCACCATCGTGATGATCATCACGATCATCATCGAGATGATGCCCGTAAACGTAAAGACGGGAATGCCGAAATAGAAAGGGGTCGTGATGCCAATCGGTGCTGAACTGCTGATCGCAGCCACTTTCTCGCCATCTACATCCCCGAGGATGTAGGCGACGGCAGTGCCGCCCACAAGGCCTATGAGTACTGCGATAGTGCCGACGAAGCCTTTGAAGAAACGCTGCACCAGCACGATGACCACGAGTGTCCCAAACCCGTAGGCCAGATCACGGGCTTTGGGCACGCCCTGGGCGTAGTTGATGAAATCGTTTGCGGACACGGATAGCAGTGACGTCCCCATGACCAACAGCACCGTGCCAGTGACGACGCTCGGGAAAAAACGCAACAATTTAGCGAAGAAAGGCGCCGCGAAGAACGTGAAGAGCCCCGCCACGATGATAGAGCCGTAGATAGCGGGTAAACCGGCCACTCCGCCCTCACCGCCTGTAGCAGCTAGACCGATGGCGATAATAGGGGCAACTGCCGTGGTGGTGACGCCTTGGATCACTGGCAAACGCACGCCGACGTGCTTGGTGATACCCACTGATTGAATGAGCGTGGCGATCCCGCAGGTGAGTAGGTCGGCATTGATGAGATGAATCGTGGTGGCCGCATCGAGATTAAGGGAGCTGGCAATCAAAAGCGGCACGATCACGGCGCCAGCGTAAAAGGCAAGCACGTGTTGAATAGACAAAAGTGTGAGTTTGCCCGCTGGGGGTACGCGGTCTACTGGGTGAACGCCGGAGCGATCGGTGGGAGAAGTGCGGTGATCAGCGGAAGAACTGGAGCGATCGGCGGGAGAAGGGGTAGCGGGCGATGCGGATTTCCTCGGTTTATTCATCAAGAACGTCTTTCACTCATGCAGGTAGGTAGTGTGCAAAAGTATGCGCCTTAGCGTGCAAAATGCGCCAGCGCCAGCGCGTATGTGCCATGCGTGAGAGCACTCATTCATAGTACGCGCATATTTTCAATCGTGCGTATATGCCAGTCTGTGCCTTGGTGTGCGAAGCGTGCATCTGAGCCACCTGGCGTCACGCTCACTATCTGGGCTAGATATTCTCATATTCTGGTCTACATATTTCCACAATGTGGAGACCTGCGGCTGGCACGGGTATGCGTGGAATAATGACGGGTGCCGCATGAGCACAAACATTCGGGAGGTTACGTCATGCAAGATGCTCTGTTTAATCAATCGCTCGCTGATCTGGATCCAGAGATTGCCCAGGTGCTCGATCAAGAGCTCGGCCGCCAGCGCAGCACTCTTGAGATGATTGCATCGGAGAATTTTGTGCCTCGTGCTGTTTTGCAGGCGCAAGGATCGGTGCTCACCAATAAGTATGCCGAGGGGTATCCGGGGCGCCGCTACTACGGTGGCTGCGAATTTGTGGATGTGGCTGAAGATCTAGCTCGTGAGCGTGCAAAAGCGGTGTTTGGTGCAGGATACGTCAATGTGCAGCCGCATTCTGGCGCTCAGGCGAATGCGGCGATCTACCATGCATTACTCAGCCACGGAGATACCGTGATGGGCTTGGAGCTCGCCCACGGTGGACACCTCACGCACGGCATGAAAATTAACTTCTCTGGCAAAAACTTCAACGTTGTGAGCTATGGCGTCTCTCCGGACGACAACCTGATCCACATGGATGAGGTGCGTGCCATCGCTCTTCGGGAGCGCCCGAAGATGATCATTGCTGGCTGGAGTGCTTACCCTCGTTTCGAGGATTTCAAAGCGTTCCGTGAGATTGCGGATGAGGTAGGGGCTTATTTGTGGGTGGATATGGCGCACTTTGCGGGGCTGGTAGCTGCTGGGCTGCACCCGAGCCCGATTCCCTATGCAGATGTGGTGACGACGACGATCCACAAGACTCTCGGAGGCCCGCGTTCGGGCATGATCCTCGCCAAGGATGCCGAACCTCTCGGTAAGAAACTCAATTCTGCCGTGTTCCCTGGCCAACAAGGCGGCCCATTGATGCACGTTGTGGCTGCTAAAGCGGTGGCGATGAAAGTGGCGGGCACCGAAGAATTTCGAGACAAGCAGCGCCGCACCGTCGAGGGCGCCAAGATCCTAGCTGACCGTTTGATGCAAGATGACGTGCGGGAAGCAGGTGTTGATCTGCTCACCGGCGGCACGGATGTGCATCTGGTGCTGGTGGATCTGCGCAACTCTCGCATGGATGGGCAGCAGGCTGAAGATTTATTGCACGCTGCTGGGATCACGGTGAACCGCAACGCAGTGCCGTTCGATCCGCGTCCGCCGCGCGTCACATCTGGGCTTCGCATCGGTACGCCAGCGCTGGCCACTCGTGGTTTTGGTGCGGAAGAGTTTACGGAGGTGGCCGATATCATCGCCACCGCATTGCGCGAGGGCGATGGTGCCGATATTGAGGAGCTGTCGGCTCGCGTGGCTAAGCTCACGGAAGAGTTCCCGCTCTATCCTGGCTTGGATCAGACGCACGTCGCAGCCTGAGGCGGTGTGGATTGACGGCGGTAACACTCGACGGCAAGGCAGCTGCGGCTGCGATAAAAGCTGAGTTACAAGAGCGTATAGCACAGTTGAAAGCTCAGGGAATCGTGCCTGGCCTGGGAACGATCCTGGTGGGAGAAGATCCCGCTTCGCAGATCTACGTGAACGCCAAGCATCGGGACTGTGAAGAAGTGGGAATTCGCTCGATCCGTGTGGATCTTCCGCAAGATTCTTCACTGGAGCAGGTGCTAGCGGCGGTGGACCAACTCAATAATTCCGACGAATGCTCGGCTTTTATCGTGCAGTTGCCACTGCCAGAGCCGCTCGACGCCAATGCCGTGCTAGAGCGGATAGCTCCGGCTAAGGATGCCGACGGTCTGCATCCGTGCAATCTCGGCCAACTGGTGCTCTCCACTCAGAGGGCGCTGCAGGTGCCGGCTCCGTGCACTCCGCAAGGCATTATTGATTTGGGGCGTCGCGGCGGCGTGAACTGGGACGGTGCAAATGTGTGCGTCGTCGGCCAAGGTGCCACGGCCGGTAGGCCGCTTTCGCTGCTTGCCAGCCGTGCAGACGTCAATGCCACTGTAGATTCGTGCCATATCGGCACCCGAGATCTCGCTGAGCACACTCGGCGGGCAGATATCGTGGTGTGTGCCGCTGGAGTTGCTCATTTGATCACAGCGGATATGGTCAAGCCAGGAGCCGCCGTCTTTGACGTCGGCGTCACCCGCCGTGTAGATCCCAGCACCGGCAAGAGCCGTATTGTTGGAGATGTCGATCCGGCTGTGGCTGAGGTAGCTGGCTGGCTCACTCCAAACCCTGGCGGAGTAGGGCCGATGACTCGCGCCATGCTGCTAGTGAATGTGGTGGAGGCGGCGCAACGGCAGGCAGCCGCACAGAGCCGCTGAGAAACCTGGCGTGGGCAGAATGGGAGCGGAGCAGCCTGCTGTGCTCCCTGCGCCCGCTGATAAAATTGGTCTGCCGATGTTGTCAATACGTGCCGCTGGCAGAGCTCTCAAGGTAGGGTGGTGCAGGTGATTATTGCAAACGTCAATGTGAATGGTATCCGAGCAGCAGAGCGGAAAGGTTTCGGGCAATGGCTCGCCCAAGCTCAACCTGATGTGCTGTTGATGCAGGAGGTGCGGGCTCCTGAGAGCGTCGCGCGGGAAATCGTAGGGTCGGATTATTGCACCTGGATTCACCCGAGCGTGATTGCCGGTCGCGCCGGCGTAGCTGTGGCAGTGAAAGCCGGCATCCAGGTCGAGCAGGTGCGCAGCGGGCTGTCAGTAGGCCAAGACGGCTGGCTTGAGGAGTTGCCCGATGGCGGCGCTTCTGATGGCGACTCTTCTGGCGAGGGCGCTCCATCGTCACTAGACGCAGCGCAGAGCGTGCTAGCGGAGCCTGAGACCGTGCAAACCCCACTATATATGCGGGTCGCTCAAGAAGAAGTGCCAGTGGATAGCGGGCGGTGGCTGGAAGTCGATCTTCCTGATGCGCTCGGCCAGGGGCACGGCGTCACTCTCATCAGCGCCTATCTGCATTCAGGGGTGGCGAGCAGTGCAGAGAAAATGTCAGCGAAATATACACATTTGCAGCGGGTCAGTGAGCGTTTGAAGGAGCTTTCCCAGCCGCATCAGCGGCCGCTTGAACACGTGCTGATGGCTGGTGATTTTAATATCGTGCACACCCAGGAAGACATCACAAACTGGAAAGGCAATCACAACAAAACTGCCGGAGTGCTCGACGATGAGATCGCTTATCTCGACCGCTGGTTTGGCGAGCTAGGATTTGTGGATGTGCAACGCGCGCTCACGGGCGATGCGCAGGTGGCATATACCTGGTGGAGCAATCGAGGAAAAGCATTTGACAACAACGTCGGCTGGAGAATCGACTATCAAATCGTCGATCCTGCCTTGGCTCAGTTGGCTCGTACTCAGCGGGTAGATCGAGCTCAGAGCTACGAGCAGCGCTGGAGTGATCATGCTCCGCTCGTCGTCACCTATGGGCTGTGAGCGCGTGGTATGAGTGCCTGGTATGGGTGCCTGGTATGGGTGCCTGCTGTGAACGCCTAGTATGAGCGCGCGGCGTGACGGCAGGTGGGCGGCAGGCGCGTATGTAGCTACGCTGTCTCAGGATAGCATCGCCCCAGGGTGTGGCTTCAGCTATGAGCAGGAAATGTGACCACTCGTCCCATGCTGACTGTGGAGGGTGTCGCCTCAGGGCTGGCTCCAGCTCAGCTATGGCGAGAGTCGTGACGAGAAGCAGTGACGAGCCACTGCCGAGCGGCAGCCTGGGCGCTCATCCGTTAGTATGTGCCTATGGGGAAAATGGCGCAGCGGCTCGCACAGGTGAATAAAGAGCTCGGGGGAGCTCTCGAAGATACCCCTACGTGGCTCAATGAAAAGGCTAAAGCAACGCCAGGGCATGGTGTCAAACCTCGGGTGACGCGTTTGCTGGCGCACATAAAGGGGCTGCGCTTGGTGCGCGCCTTTATGCGCTATGGCGTGGCTCGGGGAGCGCTCTTAGCTGGCGGGATTGCCTATTCCGCGATATTTGCTATCGCGGGGGCGCTGGCTATTGGACTGACTGTCTTTGCCTACACCCTCGGCGGGGATCCGCAGCTTTTTGCCGCCGTGGTGGAGCGCCTGAATGGGGCGATTCCTGGAATTTTGAAGACCGCCGATACTCCTGATGGTCTGCTCGATCCGAATACGCTGATTCTTGATAATCCTTTCAATATCGTCTCTATCGTGTCGATGCTGGTATTGCTGTGGAGCGCACTCTCGTTGATGGCGAGTCTGCGCACCTCGATTCAAGCTATGTTTGGTATCGCACGGCTTCCGATGAATCCGATCTTAGCCAAGTTGCTGGAACTCAGTGGGTTTTTAGTGCTGGGAATGGGAGTGCTCATTTCTACGGCGCTTTCTGCGGGCGTGCAATTCTTCGCTGAGCCGATTTTCCAGTTTTTGCAGCTGCCAGCGAGCTGGGGAGCGGTGGCTTTGCGCCTCGCATCGCTTGTGTTAGCAATGCTGGTGGATATAGGGATTTTCATTTTCCTCTTCCGCGTGATGAGTGCTGTGCGGGCACTCAAGCACGATCTTTTCTACGGTGCATTGCTGGGAGCGGCAGCGAGCGCTCTGGTGCGATACCTGGGTACGAGCGCTGTAGGGTCTGTGGCAGATAACCCGCTGCTAGCGCCGTTTGCAGCCATTGCCACGCTGCTGTTGTGGGTGAACCTCGTGGCTCGTATCACGTTGATTTCGGCGGCATTCGCGGCCAATCCTCCCGAGCAGGCGGAGCTACTTCCAGAGAACTTTGAACACGCAAAAGAGACGCCCAACTTCGTGACGATCAGCCAACTGGAGACTCTCGCATGGGATTACGATCCCATGAGCGGAGTGGTCATTGCGCAACCCGAAAAGCCTGAACCGATAAAAATTCCCGCTTGGAGAGGGCCGCGCGCGTGGTTGATGCGTGCTAAGGTGGCGCGCGCTCGCGCCAAAGCCCGCACAGCTCAGGCGCACTATGAGCGAGTAAAAGCCGATTATGATAGGGCAGCGCTTCATGCGAATGGCCATAGGCTTGACGTCAGTACCGACGTTTCCCGCTAGCGTCGCCGCCACTAAATTTCAACGTTGATGAATTAATACGCTGCCACAGCTTCGGGCATCTCTCGTGCGTCTGAGTGAGTTCTTGCGTTTGCGCAGATTTATATCGCCTGTATGGATCATACTGCTGTGCAAGATGCTAATTTCAACAGCATTGAAATTCTACGTCGTCATGGTTACATTCACAGTGGTGTTCGTATGCGCACAGGTGGCCTGGCATCTACCTAGTGGTGCTGTGGACTTTCCTGCGGGGAGGCTGAAGTTTCCTGTGGAGAGAGGTTGAAAGTGCTGTACGCACGGTAGGCGAAAGCCCTGTGAGAGCGTGCTCAGGAGGCGTCTAGGCAGCACCTATCGTGCCGATCCGCGTAACCGCCCAATGCCGCGCGTAGCCGCCGCCGTGGACGCTGAGGCATAGCGTTGCGCGCATACACCGCTGTGAAAGGAGGACGTGCATGGCAGATTATCGGCTGGGAATTGACGTCGGTTCCACCACAGTAAAAGCAGTGCTCATGTACGGTGACGAGATTGTTTTCCAAGATTATCGCAGGCACCATGCTGATGTGCGCACCGAACTGGCTAAGCTCCTCGACGATATTGCTTTTGACTATCCAGATATTTCTGTGGCTGCTGCGATCACTGGATCTGGGGGACTCTCCGTAGCTCAGGTGCTCGATGTTCCATTCGTACAAGAAGTGATCGCAGGAACTGAAGCCACCCGCAGGTTTTACCCGCAGGCAGACGTCATTATTGAATTGGGCGGCGAAGATGCCAAGCTCACATACCTGCATCCCACCCCTGAACAGCGGATGAATGGCACCTGTGCTGGCGGTACCGGCGCTTTTATTGACCAAATGGCCACCTTGCTCAAAACGGATGCCGCTGGCCTGGACGCCCTGGCTAGCCGATACCGACAGCTCTATCCCATTGCTTCACGCTGCGGAGTCTTTGCCAAAACGGATCTTCAACCGTTGCTCAATCAAGGGGCGGCGCACGAAGATTTAGCGGCATCAATTTTCCAATCGGTGGCCATTCAAACCGTAGCTGGCCTTGCCAATGGGCGTCCCGTCCGCGGTACGGTGCTATTTTTAGGCGGCCCGTTGCACTTCATGCCGCAGCTACGTGAAGCCTACAAGCGAATTCTCACCGGCGTCAGCGAATACATTACCCCAGATCATGCTCAGCTGTATGTGGCTATGGGGGCTGCCTTGATGGCTGGCCAGCCTCAGCGGGGAGCTCGGAATCCGCAGCTGCACGAACTTGCCAGCATGGGAGAAGCGTTGCGCACAGCTGGCAGTGCAGGAGACGAGACGCATCGAATGCGTCCGCTGTTTGCACATACTGCTGAGTACCAAGAGTTCCGTGAGCGCCACGGGCATCATGCCGTCACGCAACTTGCTACTGCTGATGCTCGCGGGGATTGCTATCTGGGAATTGATGCTGGATCAACCACGATCAAAGCGGTGCTTATCGACTCTGAGGATCGGATCGTTTTCACGCACTACGCCTCTAATCAGGGTGATCCGGTGACGGCAGCGGTGCAGATCGTCACTCATATTCAACGTGAATTACCTGCAGGGGCGCGCATCGTGAGAGCCTGCTCCACAGGCTACGGTGAGGGCATTGTGAAAACTGCTTTAGGAGTGGATGAAGGCATCGTGGAGACGATGGCTCATTTCCGCGCAGCCGAGTATGTGTGCCCTGGTGTGAGCAGCGTGATCGACATTGGCGGCCAGGATATGAAATACCTCAAAATCAAAAATGGCACGGTGGATTCCATCTGCGTCAATGAGGCGTGTTCGAGCGGCTGCGGTAGTTTTCTACAGACTTTTGCTCAGACGATGGGCACAGACATACAGAGTTTTGCGCAAGCTGCGACCCGTGCTCACTCACCAGTAGATCTCGGTACTCGGTGTACCGTGTTTATGAATAGCTCGGTGAAGCAAGCCCAGAAAGAGGGAGCCGACGTAGGAGATATCTCCGCAGGACTTTCCTATTCGGTGGTACGCAATGCGCTGTATAAAGTGATCAAACTCAAGGATCCTAGTGATCTCGGAGATCGTGTGGTGGTACAGGGAGGGACGTTCCTCAATGACGCCGTGCTGCGTGCCTTTGAGCTGCTCACCGGTACGCAGGTGGTGCGTCCTGATATTGCCGGACTGATGGGAGCTTTCGGGGCTGCGCTCACGGCAAAGATGCACTACGACCCGCAAGCAGCTCAAGAGCAGGCGCGACTTGAGGGACGATATGACCGAGCGAGCGGGCAGTTGCGCGTGAGTTCCTTGCTCACGGTAGACGAGCTTGAGGGTTTGACGGTGGACACTGCACGCAAGACGTGTCGCCTGTGCCAGAACCATTGTCAGATGACGATCTCTACATTTTCGACGGGTGAGCGGCACGTGTCCGGTAATCGCTGCGAGCGGGGAGCTTCCTTAGAGCGCACAGCGAAAAAATCGCCGATCCCGAATATGTTTGATTGGAAATATAAGCGGCTGTTCGGCTATCGGCGGCTCACTGAACGAGCAGCCACCCGCGGGGATATCGGAATCCCTCGGGTGCTCAATATGTACGAAGACTATCCTTTCTGGTTTACGGTGCTCACTGCGTTGAAGTATCGCGTGATATTGTCTGGGCGTTCCAACCATGAGCTGTTCGAGCAGGGTATGGAAAGCATTCCCAGCGAAAACGTGTGCTATCCAGCCAAATTAGTGCACGGGCATATTGAGGCGCTGCTGGATAAAGGAGTGAGACGGATCTTCTATCCGTGTATCACGTACAACGCCGAAACGGCTCACGGGCAAGACAACACGTTTAGCTGCCCGATTGTGGGCACATATCCCGAAGTGATTCACAACAATATGGAACGGATCATCGCTGGTGAGGCGGAATTTATCTCGCCATTTTTGAGCTTTGCTAACCGCGAGAAACTGCCTGAGCGGCTGGTGGAGGTATTTACAGCTGACGGCGTGAGCCTCGCTGAAGCGCGTGAGGCGTGCCGGCTCGGCTGGGAAGAGTGGGATGCCTACCACGCAGATGTGATGGCTAAAGGGCGAGAGACGCTCACATATATGCGTGAGCATGGGATTCGCGGTATTGTGCTCGCAGGCCGGCCATATCATCTCGATCCGGAGATCAATCACGGCATCCCTGAGGCGATTATTGGCCTCGGAGCAGCAGTGCTCACAGAAGATGCCATGACGCTTGGCCAACTTGAGCGGCCTTTGCGGGTGCGTGATCAGTGGGCTTTTCACTCGCGGCTTTACGAAGCAGCAGCAAGTGTTGGCCGTGATCCCGAGCTCTCGCTGGTGCAGCTCGTCAGTTTCGGCTGTGGCCTCGATGCGATTACGGCAGATCAAGTACAAGAAATCCTCGAAAGTGTAGGAGACGTCTACACGAGTTTGAAAATTGACGAGGTGAGCAATCTCGGGGCGGCTAA
The DNA here is from genome assembly GCA_028724905.1 of Actinomycetaceae bacterium. Lineage (GTDB taxonomy): Bacteria > Actinomycetota > Actinomycetes > Actinomycetales > Actinomycetaceae > Arcanobacterium_A. Next base: position 104,002 of record JAQYTG010000002.1, read on the forward strand.
AATTCGCCTGCGCTCCCTGACGGCCGCCGTCCAGGAGCGAGCTGCGCGAGAACTGCGCGATGCCCAGACTACCTTGGGAAGCCGTGAGGTGTTGGCCGCCCAGTGCCACGATCCTCAGCGAGGTGGGCAGACTGCTTCAGCGCAGCAAAGTGAAGAGATCGACACCACCGCTGGGCCGCTAGCTCTATCTGCAACGCATGAACGCAGCGTCTGCGAAGCAGAAGATAGACGCGCCATTCGCACCCAGGAGCTGCCACCTACAGATCAGTTGGCAGCTCACTCTGTGGTTCACTCTGCAGGTCAGTCGGCGGCTTACTCTATGGCTCACTCTTCGGCTCAGCGCACGCCGTTCACCGAGCAGATGCGCGAGGCTGGATACACGATTTTAGTGCCGCAGATGGCTCCGATTCACTTCCGCTTACTGATCCCGATTTTCCAACGGGCAGGATACAATATGCGGCTGCTAGAGCACGCCAGCAAAGACGATATTGAAGTGGGCTTGAAATACGTCAATAACGACGCCTGCTATCCAGCGCTAGTGGTGATCGGCCAGCTGATCTCCCAGTTTACCGCTGGCACGGCAGATCCTGATCGCACCGCCGTCGGCATCACTCAGACGGGCGGAATGTGCCGAGCCACAAACTATGCCGGTTTGCTGCGCAAAGCCTTGAAAGATGCCGGTTTCCCGCAGGTACCGGTGATCGCTATCAGCGTGCAAGGGCTTGAAGAAAACCCTGGATTCCGGCTCTCAGCAGGGATGATTCATCGAGGTTTGCAGGCTATCACGATCGGGGATGTGCTTCAGCGAGTGCTGCTGCGCACTCGTCCGTATCAGATTGATGGAAATGTGCAGCGTCTGTATGAGCGTTGGGATCGCATTGTGCGCGAGTGGTGTGGAGCTGCCAGTGATGCGGATACTCTGCAGCTGGGGCACTCGGCGTCAGCTCACAGGCGAGGTACCTCAGCGCTGAAACAGGGCTGGAGCGTGACGCTCGGCTCTGGTGTTCGCGCTGACGGCACCAGCGTAGGAGTGGACGGTACGGCTCGCAAAATTGGTTTCCACGCTCTGCTCAAACAGATGGTGCGCGAATTTGATGAGATTCCGCTGCTTGATATCCTTCGGAAACCACGTGTGGGGATGGTTGGTGAAATTTTAGTCCAGTACCATCCCGATGCTAATAACGATGCCGTGGCCACTATTGAACGGGAAGGCTGCGAGGCCGAACTGCCGAGCTTGATGCAGTTCTTTCATCAGAGTTTGGTGACGGCAGATTGGAAGCTGCACACGCTTGGCTATGGCACGAAGACATCCGTATGGACAGCTCGCCTCGCGCTGTGGGCGTTGCAACAGTATGAGAAACCGATGCGTAAGGCATTGCAGGAGAGCCGACGCTTCGAGGCGGGGGCCACTATCCAAGAGTTGGCTCACAAGGTGCAGCGGATTGCCCAGCTTGGCAATCAGGCAGGCGAGGGATGGTATCTCACGGCTGACATGATGGATATGATCGAGCGTGGATGCCCCAATATCATCTGCGCCCAGCCCTTTGCTTGCTTGCCCAATCACGTGATTGGGAAAGGGATGTTCCACGCGCTGCGAACTGCGTATCCGCAAGCCAATATCGTGGGGATCGACTACGATCCAGGAGCGTCAGAAGTGAATCAGCTCAACCGCATTAAGCTGATGATTTCCACGGCTTTCCTGCAGCAGGAAAAGCAGGGGAGTCTGGCGAATGGTCAGCTTGCTCTTGATCCTCACGTCGGTATACATAGCTCTCATAGCGCTTGTGACGATATGGAGGGTGTGCAGTGTGCAGCGCACGCCGCTGACGACGGCAGAGAAGATACTGAAAGATCTAACCTCCGGTGCATCCCAGGTTGCGACCCAGCCGAGCGGAAATTTGAAAACCCAGCCTGTGGATGTGGGGTGCACGCCAAGTTTGCGGGCAAGCGTCTGCCGGTGAGTTTAGGGCTGCCCAGAGTGCGTAGCCGACACGTGAATGAGGATGCTCAGCTGCGTTGAAAATCGGCGCTGAAGATTAACGCTGACGATCACGGCGTCTGGCTTATTCCTCTTGCGTGGTTGGAGATTTTTCATATTCTGCCAGTCGCTGCTCTAGCTGGGCGATTTTGCTATCGCGTTCAGCTAGGGCTAGATGCAGCGTCTTGGAATCTTCGCCGCGAGCTAGATCTTCAATGACATCGCGCAACTCAGAGCGTACGAAATCGCGGGTGGCCACCTCTCCCAGAGCTAGGCGTAGTGAGGCAATTTCGCGGGTGATATATTCAGTGTCTGCGAGATTGCGCTGTGCCACCTGCCGGTCGTTCTGAGCGGTCACTCGATCGCGGTCATCCTGCCTATTTTGAGCGAGCAAAATCAAGGGAGCAGAGTAAGAAGCCTGCAAAGAGAGCATCAGCGTTAGCGCTGTAAACCCTATCTCTGAGGAGTCGAAACGCAGGCGATCAGGAGCCAAGGAATTCCACGCAATCCAAAGGACGACGAAAATCGACAGATAGATCAAAAATCTCGGTGTGCCAGTGAAGCGGGCAATCCGTTCGGCGATCACTCCCGTAGCCTCAGAATCCCAGCGGGCGCGTGCAATTTTGCGACGGCGTTTGTCCAGTGGCTGATCGAATGAGTTGCTCATGCTGGCTCACCTCCTTGTTCGTGATAGCGCTGATCGTGACGGCTTTCGTTGTGGTGGTTCTTGTCGTGATGGCTCGGGGCGTGACGGTGCTGTGCGGAGTGGCTCATCTCAGTTTCAGGATATCGACTGTGCTCCTCGGGATTGTGAGCCACCATATCTTCGGCGTCGTTCTCCTTGGAATGGCTGCCGTAGCGAGCGTCCACAGCTCTATCTAGCAGGGTTTCATCTACGTCACGCCAGTGTTCGGGGAGCAAATGATCGAGCACGTCGTCCACGGAGACGGCGCCGAGCAGCATCTCGTCGTCTACCACTGGGATTGAGGTGAGATTGTAAGTGGCCAGCAGACGGGTGACGCGGCCAATTCCATCTTCTGGAGCTACCGGCTCAATGTCGGTGTCGAGGATGCGCCCGATCATGTAGCTGGGCGATTCGCGCAGCAAACGCTGAATATGCACCACCCCTAAGAACTTCCCAGTGGGAGTTTCAAGTGGAGGGCGGCAGACGAACACCATTGAAGCGAGAGCAGGGGGAATATCGGAACGCTGTGCATGGGCGAGAGCAGTAGCTACAGTCGCGTCAGGTGGGAGCACGATAGGTTCCGTCGTCATCAAACCACCGGCAGTGCGCTCCCCGTAGCTCATCAGTCGCCGCACATCTTCTGCTTCTTCAGGTAGCATCCGCGAGAGCAAAATTTCAGCCTGTGCTCCTGGAAGTTCGGCAACAAGGTCTGCGGCGTCATCGGGTTGCATCACTTCCAGCACGTCAGCTGCGCGATCCACGCTCAGTCCGGAGACGATCGTCACTCGTTCGTCGTCGCCGAGTTCTTCTAGCACATCGGCCAGCCGGTCATCCTCAAGGTGGCGAGCCACGGAGATCAAACGTTCGTGCGGTAGTTCTCGCAGCACATCCGCTACGTCAGGAGCTTTCATGTCTGCCAGCTGCGCTACGAGGGTGTCTGCCCCCTGGCTCGCCACAGTGGAATTTAAACCGCTGACGGCGCTGACGGGCACGATCATCGTCTTACCGGCGTCTTTCGAGCCTTTTTTCATACGTATGAAGAGGTCTGTGAGCCGCCATTCGCGCAGGCGAATCTGCTCGATGGCTACGTCTTCCACGATGGCTGTGCCTGAGCCATCGCGCAGAACCACCTCTCGATCAAGAAGTTCACCGACGACGAGCGTCTCCACGGAACGCTGGGTAAAACGCCGAATATTCATCAGTCCGGTGGTGATCACCTGGCCGCTCTCCATCGCCGTCACGCGAGTGAGTGGCATAAATACCCGCCGTTTGCCCACCACCTCTACCACCAAACCGACGGCTAAGGGATTGCCTTTGAGCTGAAAAGCCACGACGACGTCTTTGACGCGCCCGATACGATCTCCGATGGGATCAAATACGTCTGCGCCGGCAAGGCGCCCCACAAATGCGCGTCCTCCCCGCGGGCTGGTGCCACGGAGAGCGGAATGTGAGTGATGAGTTTGCGTGTGAGAGTTGATGCGCGCTGTCGGCATACGGCCTCCCCTCAGGTAGTCTGGCAGTGCCCTGCAGTCATTTCATTATGTCACAGTGCTCGCGCTCAGGAGCGGGCACAAATGGTAGCTGCTGCCATCTGCGCCCGCAGACGCAGCACGCTTGATGTAGCAGCTACGCTGTTCGGATGTGCTGTGTTTTATTCGGAGAGCAGCTTAGCGATCCAGGCTTCGACGTCCTCTACAGTGCGCGGAATCGCCTCTGAAATGCGCTCAGCTCCATGATCTGTGATCACGATATCATCCTCGATGCGCACCCCAATTCCGCGAAAGCGCTCAGGAACTTTCATGTCGTCAGCGCGAAAATACAGGCCTGGCTCGATCGTAAAAACCATCCCTGGTTGCAAGATGGCATCTTGGTAGAGCTCAGCTCTGGCTTGGGCGCAGTCGTGGACGTCAATGCCGAGATGGTGAGACGTGCCATGCGGCATCCAACGGCGGTGATACTGGCCACCATCGGCAGCGAGGCTCTCCTGAGCGCTCACCGGCAGCAGCCCCCACTCATCAAGACGGTGCGCGATCACCTCCATAGCTGCATTGTGAACGTCTCGAAAGCGCACTCCAGGCTCATTAGCTTTAGCTAGCGCAGCCTCGCACGCATCCAACACTGCTTGATATACCTGGCGTTGCGTCTGACTGAAGTGCCCATTGACTGGAAGAGTGCGGGTGATGTCGGCGGTGTAGAGGGAGTCGAGTTCGGCACCGGCGTCAATCAGTACCAGATCGCCGTCACGCACCCTGCCATCGTTGTCTGTCCAGTGTAAAGTATTGGCATGGTTCCCGCTGGCGACGATAGTTTCGTACCCCAAACCGTTGCCCTCTTCGCGGGCTTTGGCAACGAATGCCCCTTCGAGCACTCGTTCTCCACGCCAGTGTGAAAGTGCTCGCGGAAAAGCACGGATCATATCTGCGAAGCCCTGTGCCGTCACCTCGACGGCTTGGCGCATTTGATCAATTTCCCACGAGTCTTTGATAAGGCGCATTTCAGAGGAGAACTCAGCGAGTTCCGCGTCAGCCTGCTCGTATGTGGTGCCTGAACTCTCGTGAGGAGCCAGACCATTCTGGCTGCGCAGTTCGGCTACGAGCGCTTCTGTCGCGGTATCAGATTGCGGTATGACGCGCAGCTGCACAGATCCAGCGCCCGTGCCGAGATCTTTAGCCAGATCATCACGCAAAGAATCAATGTGTTTCACTCTGATTCCAGTAGAGGTACTCATATCTTCAGCGCTCGGGCGCGCTCCCACCCAGAATTCTCCGTGCCGAGGATCTGCGTAAAACTCTTCGCTGGAGCGAGAAGCCCGAGGATGAAAATACAAGATAGCTTCATGTGTGGGGGTGACTGCATCGCACCTGGCGCAGCTATCACCGTGGGTAGCGGCTGGCTCGCCCGCAGCGGCAGTATGATCTGCTGCGTCAAGAATCGGGTGCAACACAAGTACGGCTCCAGGTTCATGCTCTGCACCAAGACCTGTGAAATAGGAAAAGGCCGAATGAGCGCGGAAACGGTAGTCGGTGTCGTTTGAGCGTGCCTGTAGATCTCCTGCGGGGATAACGATGCGTTCCCCGACAAAACGCTCTCCTAATTTTGCTCGGCGGAGTGCGGTGAAATCCGCTACCTCCATCCGCTGATCCCCTGCGGGGCGTGGCCCCCAGTCCTCACCGATGAATGTGCGAAATTCCTGGCTGTGAGGCTGCCGTGTGCGGTTTTCTCCGCGCTGTGCCAAACTTTGCGGAGGCTCGTTGCGCGTCTCGTCTGTGTGGCTGTGAACGTTTTCTTTCATAGTCTGATTATGGCACTATCTGCTGAGCTTAGCCCCTCTCAGGGCAGAGTATTTCCGGCGAGTGCTGATAAGGCGGGCATTGATAAGGCGAGTGCTTGATAAGGCGAGCGTTAGTAAAGTCGCTCAGAACAATTTTATTGGTGCTCGTATGGCTGGGCTTGGCGCTCGCAGCTAGGTGCTCGGAGGCGGGGTATTTGAATGCCGGTACCCGTAGGTTGGATTTGGCAGCTGCGGCTGAGATTGGTACGAACGGCTGAGATTGTGCCCGCAGCCGAGATAAACACGAACGGCCGAGATAAAGGACTAACGATTTGGAATCGGCATCAGGGCGGAGATTGGCATGAGAGTGGTTGTCTGGGAGTAGACTGGTCGGATGAAGATAGATTTGCATACACATTCAAATGCCTCCGACGGTACCGATGATCCCGCCGCTATGCCAGAGCTTGCGCGCGCTGCAGGGTTGGACGTTTTTGCACTGACGGATCACGATACTGTAGCGGGTTGGGCAGCGAGCGAGATAACGGCGTCACAAACAAAAATAACTCTGGTGCGGGGTATGGAGATCACCTCTCACTACCGCGTCGATCCAGCGGAGCATCCGCACGGAAAAGATCGCGTGAGCGTGCATATGCTGGGATACCTGTTTAATCCAGATCATCCTGATATTCGTGGGCATATTGCTGCCATAAAAACGAGTAGGGAAGATCGTGCAAAAGAAATTGTAGAGCGGGTGAGCCGCGACTATCCGATCTCTTGGGAAGATGTGCAACGCCAGTGTGAGCCAGGTGCGCCCGTCGGTAGGCCGCACATCGCAGATGCTCTGGTAGCTGCGGGTGTGGCAGCTGATCGCAGCGCTGTTTTTCGCACGATCCTTAGCTCCGATTCCCCCTATTATGTGCCGACTGTTTCGCCATTGGCCACCACAGCCGTGCAATGGATAGTAGCGGCAGGAGGAAAAGCAGTGGTGGCACACCCGAAAGCTCGCTCTCGCGGAAACTATCTGCCTGATGCCGCTTTTGGCCAGCTGCGGGATGCGGGACTATTCGGGGTGGAGGTCTATCACCGCGACAACTCCGAGTCTGAGCGTGGCCCGCTGGAGAAGCTCGCTCAGAGCCTCGGCCTGCGTATTTTCGGCTCAAGTGACTATCACGGCACGGGGAAGCCGAACCGCATGGGAGAGAATCTCACTAGTCCGCAGGTATATAGGGAGCTGATTGAGGGTGCTTTTCTTCCGGTGATTGCGCCGCAAACTCCGTAGATGCCGTGAGAGCTATCGCGCCGCGACCGCGTGGGATCCCGCAATCCGCACACCCCGCAGCCCGCAATGCGCACAACCCACAATCCGCAACCCGCAACTGGCGATGTGTGGGATCCCGCAACGTGCATACCCCGCAACTGGCGATGTGCGGGAGGCTAGCGCAGCGATGTGGAGGAACCGATGCAGCGATATGGAGGAGCTGGCGTAGCGATGTACAGGAGCCGAGCGGTGCAGTTGCGATCAGTGCTCCTGCCGATTAATTCTGCGGCGCTGACGGCGCGCCCGCTGTGGTTTGGCTTCAGATTTTGTCTCTGCCTGCTGCCTAGGATGCTGAGGGCGCTGAGAGTTGCCCTCTTGCCCGCTGCGGGATGTGCCCGTGGCCGAGGTGTGAGTGCGTGTGCGACGCCGAGGGCGGCCAGTGCGTTCGGACTGGTTCCTGGCACGGCGGGTTCCTGAATGGCGAGCACCCGAATGGCGGATACCGGTTTCACCGAGGTCTTCCAGTTCTTCGGCATCAAGCCCAGCACGTTTTCGCTCGCTCTTGGGAAGGCGTCCGGTGACGTCACGCGGAATATCGACATCAGTGTAGAGGTGATCCGAGGTGTGATACGTCTCCACAGGTTCGGGCATTCCGAGATTGAGCTGTGCGTTGATCATGGCCCAACGCGGGGTATCCTCCCAGTCTACAAAGGTGATTGCAGTGCCAGTGTGCCCCGCGCGGCCAGTGCGTCCAATGCGGTGCACATACGTTTTCTCATCTTCAGGGCACTGGTAATTGATCACGTGGGTGACGTCTTCTACGTCGATACCTCGGGCAGCCACATCAGTGGCCACTAGCACGTCAATTTTCCCTTTACGGAAAGCTCGCAGTGCTTGCTCGCGTGCTCCCTGGCTCAGGTCTCCATGCAAGGCTCCGACAGCAAAACCACGGTATTTCAGCTCGTCGGTGAGTTTAGCTGCTGAGCGTTTCGTCTTGGTGAAGATGATAGTGAGGCCACGGCCACGAGCTTGCAAAATCCGTGCCACTACTTCGTCTTTATTGAGCTGATGGACGCGGTACACCACCTGTTTCGTGGTGAGCACCGTGGCGGAATCGTCGTGGGGATCTTGAGCGCGAATATGCGTGGGGCGGCTCATATAGCGCCGTGCCATAGCGATGACGGCACCTGGCATCGTCGCAGAGAAAAGCATCGTGTGTCGAGTCTCAGGCGTAGCGGCAAGAATTTTTTCGACGTCTTCGAGGAATCCCAAATCGAGCATTTCATCTGCTTCGTCGAGCACGACCACCCGTATGTGCGAAAGATCAAGTATGCGGTGACGCATCAAATCAATGAGACGCCCTGGTGTGCCGACGACGATTTCGGCTCCTTGCTGCAGAGCTTCCACCTGAGGCTCGTAAGCGCGCCCGCCGTAGACGTCTGCAATTCGGATGTGACGTTTGGCAGCGGCGTCACGCAAATCCCCAGCTACTTGTTTGGTGAGTTCGCGTGTGGGAAGCACAACTAATCCCTGTGGACGGCCTTGGAGTTCTCCCAATTCTTCCCAGCCAGGCTCATCCGGTCCGATGACCCGTTCCAGCATTGGAATACCAAAACCAAGAGTCTTCCCCGTGCCAGTTTTAGCTTGGCCAATGATGTCTGCGCCTTTGAGCGCGATAGGCAGTGTGAGTGCTTGAATAGGGAAAGGGCGGGTGATTCCTTTGTCTGCGAGAGCTGCCACGATTGGTCCGGATACGCCGTAATCAGCGAACGTAGCGCCATCGAGGTTCAGTGCCTCTGCACTGCCTGCAATATCTGCTGGAGCTTCGTCTGCTGAGGGTATATGCGCCGCAGAAACGTCTGCAATTCCGGAATGTTGATTCATCTATTGATACACCTTTTACTTTTACGTCTCTTATCTTCTTTTGTTTGCTGTGGCAGCTGGGAGTGCTTGTGCTCGTGACGTCACTCTCTGTGCTGAGTTTCTATGCACGCCTAGGTTGCACGGCTGGGTGATCTAGACTAACTGCGTCTGTCTATCATTGCGGCCGCTGAGACTATTCGGAGCCGTGGACGCACGCCTCCATTTGGCTGGCACCCATCTACTCGGCAATGCCACGCTATTCACATGGAATGACTCTAATTCTACGCTATCTGGGTGAAAATTAAACAGCGCCGCTACGAAGACGGCGCTGCTGGCTGCTAAGTGAGACGTTTTAGACAAAACCGAAGCCCACGCGGTGTTGCTCCGCTTTTGCGATTTTGAGGTATCCAAGCGCCTGGATGGGGACGAGTACCCGAGCGCCGTCAGAGCCTGTGAGCTCAAGTGTGTCACCCTCAGTAATTTTTTGCTTCACGAGATCGACGAGAGCATCTGCCGTCATATCGACGTCTAGCTGAACAGGGGCGCCACCATCTCGAATTCCTATATTGATTTCCACTGTCTCTCCTCAGTCTGCGAGCGCTTTCGCCGCATCCGGTGCATACAATATGGTGCACTTTCGCGTCAATCTTTGTGCTCGTGCACCGCTACGGCACAGTTTATCGCCCTCGGCGCTGCCCTCTCGAATTTTTTCTCGAAAATTTGCCCCAGGCGTAACCTATGATTTTTACAGAGAGCAGACGAGGTGTTTGTGGGCTTTTCCCGAGTGATACTTGCGAGTCTGGTGTCACTAGGTGTTTGTGGCTTCTCGTGGATGATATCTGCGGGCGGATCGTGCATACGCGAAGATCGTGGATGCGGTGATGCGTGCGGCCTGCTAGGCCGACATAGGTGAGTATGTATGGGGAATCTCCGGCGAGATAGATGAGAGGCAGAGGAGATATGCGGGGCGTGACGACGAATATGGGTGAGGCGGAGAGCTGGCAGCTGCCGTGGGATGAATCTCAACAGGCAGTGCTGGAAGCGTGTACTCCGCCTGCTGTGCTGAGCGTCATTGGCGGCCCTGGCACCGGTAAGACGTCGGTACTCAAAGCGTGCGTGGGCAAAATACTTACTCTCTACCCTGAATCACGAATTGCCGTGCTCGTTCCAGATCGTCGAGCTGCCGGACGCCTGCGCAATGAACTCTCGGTGGCTCTGGGAGGGATCGGCGAAAATGTGGCAGTGAAATCCGTTGTTGCCTTTGCTTTCGCCACTGTTTCGCACTTCGCCCAGATCTATGGCAGGCGTGAACCAGAGCTGATGGCAGGCCCCGATCAAGATGTGCTCATCAAAGATATTTTTGCGCTGGCGCAAGAGGGCTATATCCCACAGCTCGGTACGGAGGTGCTAGCCGAGTTGGGAATTTCTCCGCGGGCCACGCAGCTGCCGGCTTTTCGTGCTGAAATTCGTGATCTTATCACTCGAGCAGCAGAACTGGATATGAGCAAAGAAGAGCTAGAGCGGTTGGCGGCACGGCATCGCCGAGATATCTGGGCTTTGGGGGCGCAGGTGGCGCAGCAGTATGAAGGGGCTTTGGCCACACAGGCTTCTGCGGCTAAGGACAGTCCGGATCGTATCGACCACGCTCGGGTCATCACGCGAGCAGCTGCGGCGTTGAGCGCTTGGGCGCGGGCTCCGCAAAACGCGGCTAACGTGGGGAAAGAAGAAGATTTTGCGCACATTCCGCATTGGGATTTTGTCTTTATCGACGACGTGCACAATGCGACTCTTGCTGTGCGCTCCCTTTTGTCTGCACTTCGGCAAGGAGGTACCAGCGTCGTCACTTTTGGCAATCCTGATCAGGGAGTGCAAAACTATCGCGGAGGTATTGCTCAGCTTCCGGTGATATTGACGAAGAGTCCAGGTGCTGGTGGAATTGGTGCCACTGAGCTAACTCTGCGCGTCAATTATCGCACGCACGGATCGCTTGCGCGCGTGGTTGAAGCCGTGACGGAGGGGATTCCTACGGCAGGAGTGAGTCGGCATCGCCGTCCGTTTGTAGCTGAGGAGCTGCGAGCTAGATCCGATCATTCTCTGGCTGCCACCCATGATCTATCGGCCAGTGAGGAAAATCCGCTGCCTACGGCAGAAAGATGCTCCGCCGCCCCCGAGAATTATGGCGATGGAAAAGGTGATTATCTGGCGAATGCAGGTGCAAGCGCCCAAGCGGCGGAGCTGGAATCGGCTGCGGAACAAGAGCAGACTGCGGGGCAAGCGCGGGCGGCGGAGCGGAAACCAGATACTCATGTGGCGGCCTTGAGTTTTCCTGGCGAGACGCAAGAGCTGGCCTACATTGCCCGCACAGCTCGTGAACTACATCTCTTACATGGGGTGGCCTACTCAGATATTGCCGTTTTGACGCGCTCTCGCGCTGAGCATACGGCCGTGCGTGCGGGATTCGTTCGCTATGGAGTGCCGGTGCAAGCAGAAACTCCGGATGCTCCGCTGCGTGAACAGCCAGCGACCGCTGCGCTGTTGGCCTGTGCACAGCTCGCTATCGCCGACTTGGAGAAAGTGACCAGTGAGGATCTGTCACGGCAGGTCAGGGGAGTGCTCATGGGGCGCTTGGGCGGCCTCGATCCGCTGGAGTTACGAATTTTAGAGCGACGTTTGAGCAGTGCTTGCCGCAGTGACGGATCTACTGAGGGGACTGCCGTGGGGATACGGGATATATGGGCGCGCTTTGCAGCTTCCCCTGCGGACGGCATCTTTGCGGATTTCCCCGAGATGGAGCCGCTGGCAAAAGCACTGCAAAGCTCTCGCCTGGCTATTTCTCGTGGGAAAACTGCAGCACAAGTGCTGTGGGAGATCTGGCAGGCTTTTGACGTAGCTGAAAAATGGCGAGAGATAGCGCTCGGCTCGGGGGTGTTGGCCGATCAGGCAAATGCGGATTTGGATGCGGTGATTCAGCTTTTTCGTGTGGCACAGCGCCTGGAGGAGCGTGATATACGCACGGCGACTATCGAAACGCTACTCTCTCACCTTGCAGCACAAGATCTGCCTGAAGATTCTGTGGCTCGCGGTGGCAGTATTCCAGATGCGATCACTCTCGCTACGCCGGCGAGCACAGTAGGGCGCACCTGGAAACACGTCATCATCATGGGGCTCAATGAGGGCGTATGGCCCAATACTCGGCTGCGTAATCCGCTCACGCACGTGCCAGAACTCGTGAGCGTGGTCGTTAATGCGCTGGTGAATGGGGATGCGAACGTTCCTTCCTCGCAGCTGCGAGCAGAAGTAGTTGGCGACGAATTGCGTCTGCTGTTGCAATCTGCGAGTCGAGCGCAAGAATCCCTAATTTTTACCTGTATCCATTCCCGTGATGTTCAACCATCGCGTTTCTTGCGTTGGCTGGATCAGAGAGAAGAGGTACCGCTCTCATTGCTGCCAGCTCCACAGACTGCGCGGGTGCTAGGAGCTACGGCGCTGGTTGGTCACTTGCGGCAGGCACTCGCCGTGGGAGAGGAGCCTGCGCAAGAGACGGCTCAGACGTTGCTAGATCTACTGGCAGAGCACGGCGTGCGCGGGGCAGATCAACGCTGGTGGATAGATCAGTTGAGCGTTCCGCAGCAAGCCGTTCACGGTGAAGAAGCACGGCATCCACTCGCAGATAAAACTGGCAGAAAGAGCAATCCTTCTGCGCGGGGAGCTTCAGCGCGCAGGGTGTCAGTTTCACCATCTGCCGTAGATTCTATGCTCTCATGCCCGTTGCAGGGATTTCTCTCCAGCATCGGCGGGGATGACGTAGACAGATTTGCCAGTGCCGACGTCGGTACGCTCATCCACTCGATTGCCCAGCACCATCCGCACGGTTCGGAAGACGAAATGCTGGCAGAGCTCAAGCAGCGCTGGAGCGAGCTCAATCTCGCTCCAGGCACCATCGCTGATCGCGCAGAATATGCTGCTGCGCAGCATATGATCGCGGTGCTCGCCGCTTATCAGCAGCAGGCGCCGCGTGGCGTCCTTGTGGAAAAAAGTGCGCATGGAATGCTGGAAGGGATAGCAGTGCACGCTCGCTTAGATCGGCTTGAATTTGATCCGAATGCCCCCACAGAGTTTCTAGTATCTGATATTAAAACCGGAAAATACCCACCGACGAAAGCCCAGACCGCAGAACATCCGCAGTTGCTGATTTACCAGTGGCTTGTCGATCAGCAGGGAATTGATGTGGGCTCCGCAGACGAGCGTGGCAATCTCGTGCCGTCCACGGAAGCGGAGAGTCTGCGGGAATCAGAGAGTTTGGCGGAATCGAACGATCTGGCGGAATCCGAGAGTGCAGTGCTGGAGGCACTCACGCGAGGGCAGCAAATGCACTCTCGGGGAGCGCAGCTTATTTATGTTCGCAATGAGGTGAAGAAAAAGCTGCCTGTTTATGTGCAAGAAGAATCTGGCGCTAGTGAATGCGATCAGGCGCAGCGCATGATTCGCGCTACTGCTGAGCTCCTTAGCTCAGATGAGTTTCCGGCTCTTGTGCACGAGCCACTGTGTCGCAGATGTGCTTATCAGGCTATGTGCCCAGCACAAGAGGGAAGGAGGATCTTTTCGTGAGTAGGTCTGCATGGAGTGCTCGAGCTGACGCTCCCAGTTTCAAAGAATTTACCGATGCGCTCTCTCTCACTCCCACAGCTGAGCAGCGGGCGGTGATTGAATCGACAGCTCCGGCATTGCGAGTAGTGGCTGGCGCCGGCTCTGGTAAAACGGCCACAATGAGCCAGCGGATTGCCTGGCACGTAACGGTGGGGCACGTCCGCCCTGATCAAGTACTTGGGCTCACGTTCACCCGTAAAGCTGCCGGAGAGCTCGCTGAGCGTGTGAATGCTCAGCTTGCCGCAGCACGAGCAGCGGGACTGACGCCAGATATTGATCTTGATACCGAGCCTCCGACTGTTGCTACCTACAACTCTTTTGCCTCTGAAATTGCGGCCTCATACGCCTTGCTCATTGGGGAAGATCCGCGCTCTCGGCTGATAACTGAGGCCGAGCGCCAACAAATTATGGATCGGATTGTGCGCGAGTGGGTGCTGCACGATGAATCAGAGTTTGATGCAGATCATCCTTTTGCCCAACATTCTCATACCACGCTCGTAGATGTGGCGCTATCTTTGGCAGCGGCGATCATCGACAACGGCCTCACAGCAGCTCGTGCGCGGGATTTTCTACATTCAGAGATCGCAGCTGTACAGATCTTGATGCAGGCCAAGGAGACGGTCAATTTTCGCAAGAAGCCTTACAGCGGTACAGAAGTGAGCACGGGGTACAACGCTTTAGTCCAATCTCTGACGAGTTTGCGTCTGCGGGAAACAGCTGTGGATTTGGTGGATGCCTACTTTGAGTACAAACGTGAGCACTCGCTGGTGGAGTTTTCTGATCAAATAGCGTGGGCGGGGAAAATTTTACGTACAGCGCCTGAGATCGGGGCAGAGCTGCGCTCGCGGTTTAAGCTCATTTTGCTCGACGAATACCAAGATACCTCTCCCAACCAGGCACAGTTTTTGCAGGCGGCATTCTTCGCCAGGGCAGGTGATGAGGATCAGGTTAGCTCTGCACATTCGGGGAAACTTGATGCGCCGAAACCAGATACTGCGCCGAAATCAGATACACAGAGACAAGATGCAGAGAAACCGGATCCGCAGGGACGCGACGCCGGAAAACTAGACTCTCCACAACCGCTACCGCTGCACTCGGTGAGTGTCTGTGCAGTGGGAGACCCCAACCAGGCGATTTATGGCTGGCGCGGGGCAGGAGCCGACTCTCTGGCCGATTTTTCAGAAAGATTTGCCGTGACGCCGGAGGCTCATTTTAGTCTCTCAACGGCTTTTAGAAGCTCCACTAAAATTCTCGCTGTGGCTAATGCCCTCACGGCGAGTAGTTCCCATATTGATCTCGAACAGCTCTTACGTGAGAATTTCCCGAAAGCGAGCGCACTTGAACGGCCGTGGATATCGCAGATGGCTGCCCGTTCACGTCAAGAATTGGCAGCGTCTAAGAGCCTTCCTCACCTACGTGCATGGGAGAAAGCCTCTGAGGGTCGCGTGATACACGTGCATCGAGATCTCGCCGAAGATACGAATAGCGCAATGGCTAGCTGCATTGCTCGTGAGTTTTCCGCTTTATGGCGTGACTACGAGCGGAAGTTTCGGGAAGCTCAAGCTCGGGGAATAGATCTGCCCTCGCCTCCCACAGCAGCCGTGCTGGTGCGTAAACATAAGTATGCCGAGCCGATGATGGAGGCGTTGCGCAGTCAGGGGCTCAGATGCGTGAATATGAGCGGAGAGATGTTTGGCTCTGCTCCTGAGATCCGAGTGGTGCGTGCACTCCTTGGCGTCGCATTCTGCCCAGGGCGGGGAGATCTACTGGTACAGCTTCTCAATTTCTACGCTCTCGGAGCGGAGGATGTGCGTGCGTTGGGGAACATCCGGCGTGCTATTTCAACTCCGGATATGCAGCGCGTGAGCCTCGTTGAGGCGCTTGATGACGTCGCGGCTCGTAGCGAAGATCCGGCTGTGGCGGCGCTCTTTACTCCTGTGGGGTACGAACGGCTTCAAAAAATAGCAGCCTGCATAAAACGGTTGCGCCAGATGGGGCAGCTGCCGGTGGCGGATATTGTGCGGTGCGCTATCGACGAGCTCACTCTTTTTGAACTGGCAGCAAGTCGGGTGAGTGGTGGCGCTCGAGTGGAGCAGATGCTTTCTACGTTTTTAGCGGCTGCGAATTCTTTCGATCAGCACAGGGCTGCTCAGACCTCGGGAGAACTTCCTATTCAGAGTTTCTTGCAGTGGCTAGAAGTGGCAGAGAAAAAAGACCGAAGCGAGTTAGATGAACAGTCATCACAGCTCGGTCGTGCTGCTGCGGCAGATGACTCTCCTGCTCTGGAAGCGGAAGCGGGAGTGGTACAAGTTCTCACTGTTCATGGGGCTAAAGGCCTGGAGTGGGATCTTGTGGCTATTCCGGAAATGGTGCACGGTGAATTTGATGCGATTTCTCCTGGAGAAGTAAAAACTTGGCACAAGGATGCTTACGCTTTGCCATGGCCGCTGCGGGCAGATCGCGCACATCTGCCGGATATGGCGATAGCCGATGTCGTACACGCAGGGCAGAGTGATGCCGAGCAGGTTGGCGGTGAGAAAGCTGACGCAGAGCAGGTCATTGAAGCGGGAGGAAAATTCTGGGCGTACCTCAATGGTCCGCTGAGTGACTACGAGAATGCACAGCTGCGCCGTCTCGCTTACGTGGCTCTTACCCGCGCTCGTTCCACACTGGTTATAGGCACCTATAGCTATCGTTCTTGGGAAAAGGTTCAGGCCATTGCCACCAAAATGGGGATTGTGCAGGAGGCATCTTCTCAAGGGAATGCCAGTAGTAAATCTCCTACAGGAGACGAATGCGGTGCTGATAGACGCAGCGCTAGCCATGCTGATCAACCCAGGTTAAACGGTGATAGCACAGGAGACGCGCAACGTATCAGCAAAGGTGACGCAGGAAAATGGGAGCCGCCGCTCACGCACACGTTTGTGGGCGAGATAGAGGCCAATGTGCCAGCAAACGTCGTCATCCGCGATGATGGTGGCTCTGTATCGCTGACGGACAGCGATCAATTCTCAAGCTGGGTGATTTCTGAGGCTGAGAATCATGCCCACGAGCTGTCTATGTCTCGATCCCGTTCCTCTGGACTCGACAAACTAGAGGCGATTGAGGAGATCATGCGTGTGCGTGAGCGGGGAGAAGATCTGGAGCGATATATCCCCGTGTGGCCACACTCGGTGCAGCGTAGCTTCAACGCAGACGATGATGTTCAGCGCAGTTTTGATGCGTGCAGTTTTGATGCGCAGCAGATCGAGCTGTGGAGGCGCAGTGCCTTACTGGTGCTCGCAGAGCAAGAAGAGCACGTGCCAACGCGCAGTGGCATTGATTATCTTACGGCTTCTGATGTAGTAGCGTTGCGAACTGATCCAGCGGCCTTTGCGCGCAACCGTAGGCGCCCTATCCCCCAAGAACCATCGCGCGCTGCCCAACGCGGCACGGCTGTGCACGCAAAAATTGCGCAGACATTCCATCAACCCAGTGTTTTAGACGTTGATCGGGTGGCCGCTGCCGATGAGATGCCGCTCGATGATGATCTACACCTTACCGATGCGCGCGCACAGCAACTCTATGAACGAGCAATGGAGTCTCGTTTCGCTGCTATGGAGCCGATTGCTATTGAGCAGAGCTTGGAAATCACGGTAGCAGGATATCCTGTACGCTGCGTCATTGATGCCGTTTTCTCCGGTGGCCGTGAGGATACATCACGAGGTGGCGATGAGAATACGTCACGCGATGGTGGTGAGGATGCATTACGCGATGGCTCTGCTTCCTCTCCGAGAGCGATCATCGTTGATTGGAAGACAGGGCGCAGGCCTGCTCCCGATCAGTTGCGCTCGCGTTACTTACAGTTGGAGCTCTATCGTCTGGCCTGGGCGAAAGCCCACCAGACAAATCCAGATAGCATTGAAGCCTACTTCTACTATCTCGGTGAAGACGATCCGCGTCAGCGGGAACTGCGCTCCGAACCGATGAGTCGAGAACAGTTAGAGAGTGAGGTGAGAGACTTACTCACGCTGGAGTGAGGGAACTGCCCACACGTACTCACGTTGGGGGGCTAAATAAGGTGGTCGTTGAATAAGGCAGATCGTTATGTGGTGGGCAAAGTCCTCACTTCTTGTTACGGCGATGATACCGCGCGGATCGTCGAACGAAGTGGTCGTTACAGAGGGGTAGATTGCCGCGTGACGGGCAAATCGTCACGCGGCAGGGGAGAATCGTCGAATACGGCAGGCCGTTACGCTGCAGGCGGTTCGTCTTCGCTGGCTACGTCTGCCGTGAGCGCGACGTCTGCTGTGAGGGCAAAATCGGCCGTAAGCGCAAGATCTGCTGTGAGGGCGGTAGGATCGGCAAACTCCGCTTCCTTGCCTGCTCGCTTGGGGCTCTTGGGGGAATTTGCAGTGTCGGAGCTGTCTGCGTCACCTGAGCTGTTTGGCGCACCGGAGCCATCTGAGCTCTCGCTGGGATTGGCGCTGCCGTCACCATCAGCTTCGTAGCTGCTGCGGGCGGTTTCAGTGCTGGCGTGTAGTGGAGAGACGCCGTGCGCACGCTGAGCACCATCTGCCTCGATCGGGGCATCGCTCGCTAATGCATTAGAGGTGCTGGCTATGATGGTAGCACTCGTGGCTCCGATAGCGAGATCATTATCTACGGGGATAGGGGAATCGAGGTGCCAGGCTGGCCCTGGAG
Source organism: Actinomycetaceae bacterium (assembly GCA_028724905.1). Lineage (GTDB taxonomy): Bacteria > Actinomycetota > Actinomycetes > Actinomycetales > Actinomycetaceae > Arcanobacterium_A. Next base: position 122,387 of record JAQYTG010000002.1, read on the forward strand.
AGGTGTCGGGATTGGAGTCAATCTCGATAGCTAGCTGGTCGAGCATCACGGTTGCATCGTCGATCACCTTGGCGTCACCAGAGAGCACGCCGTGCATGAGCCAGCGCACTAAAGCGAATTCACTCATCAACGTGGCACGCTCCAGCACGTGAGGATCGGCATCATCCTCTTCACCGTGGATAGCGTGGGAGTATGCTTCAAAGAATTCATGAAAGACGTCATTCTCAAAGGAAGCCAGCAGCGGGGCGATATCCACGGCCGGATCTCCGACGTGGGCTTCACCGAAACCAAGCACAGTGCGGATGGCATTTTCAGACCACAAGAAATTTTCGTCGGCAATATCTCCGTGCACCACTCCGGTACGAAATTCCCACAGCTCGTCGTCATCAAACATATTGAGCCAGCGCCGGCGCAAGACGGCTGGTATCCGAGCTGCGTCAGTGGCATCTTCGAGTTCAGTCAGAAGCCGCTCGCGCACCCCTGCCGCATCATAAGAGGGCAGGCCAGCACGGGTGATGACCTCGGGATTGAGCGAATGGATAGCGGCTAATGTGCGGCCAACTTCGCGGGCGTAGCCCCCATCCATTGATTCAAACCGGCGTGCTTTGCCCAACGGTGCGGGATAGACGACGGCTCGTCTGCCGTCAAACGTCGCATATCCTCTCGGATGGATGACGTCAAAACTCAGACGTCCTGCTCGCAGCTCAGTGATGAGCGCGTCAGCTAGGGCGCTCTCCGCTTCCAGGAACGTCCCGCCTTGATCTGTGCGCGGATATTTGACGATCCAGTGGCCGCCCTCGGAATCGAGCACACCGCTGAGAATAAAATCGTCGGTGGTGATGTATGGAGGACGGGTACCGGCTACATTGAGTCCGTCAACGGCCACAACGGCGAGTGCAGCTAAATGAAGAGAAGAGAGTTTCACATATCTAACCTAGCAGCACTGAGCTATCACTTGTGGCATGACGCTTAGCTTTTTACGTGGCGCATGGTGCACCTTGTCGTAGGTGCAGTAGACTGGGCGCCGTGGCTATTGATTATCAGCGTGAGATAGAAGAACTCAACCGCGTGTACTCACAGATTGTAGCGGTGAAAGATCCTGAACAGCTTGAAGCGCACATCGCTGAGCTCACCGAGGCGTCGCTCGCCCCTGATCTGTGGGAAGACCAGGAAAAAGCTCAAGCGGTGACGAGCAAGCTCTCGCACGCCCAAGCTGAGATGGATAAATTGCAGCAGATGCGCCAGCGGCTTGAGGATGTGCAGACGTTGTTGGAGATGGCCGAGGAAGAAGATGCCGCTGATGCGGATATGGCTCGCCAGCTGCGAGAGGATGCACAGGAGCAGATTGTCACGCTCCACAAAGATCTGGCGGAGTTAGAGGTGAAGACGCTGCTCAGCGGCGAGTATGACGAGCGCAACGCAGTGGTGACGATCCGTTCGGGAGTGGGCGGTATTGACGCTGCAGATTTTGCGCAGATGCTGGAGCGGATGTACCTGCGATGGGCAGAGCGCCACAGCTATCCGACGAAAGTGCTTGATACCTCCTATGCCGAAGAGGCGGGGATTAAGTCGGCCACTTTTGAAGTGCAGGCTCCGTATGCCTATGGCACGCTTTCTGTGGAAGCAGGCACACATCGCCTAGTGCGAATTTCTCCATTCGACAATCAGGGGCGCCGCCAGACGAGTTTCGCCGCTGTGGAGGTGATTCCGCTCATTGAGACGACCGACCATATCGACATTCCGGAGACGGATTTGAAAATCGACGTCTTCCGTTCGTCAGGCCCTGGTGGGCAGTCGGTGAATACCACGGATTCGGCGGTGCGTATGACGCATCTTCCCACTGGCATTGTCGTCTCCATGCAGGATGAGAAATCTCAGATCCAGAACCGCGCCGCTGCGCTGCGGGTCTTGCAGTCACGGCTGCTGCAACTTCGCCGAGAAGAAGAAGAGGCGAAGAAGAAAGAACTCGCAGGTGACGTCAAAGCCTCGTGGGGCGATCAAATGCGCAATTACGTGCTGCATCCGTATCAGATTGTGAAAGATCTACGAACCGGATACGAAGAGGGCAATACGGATGCCGTGTTCGACGGTGAGATTGACGGCTTTATTGATGCCGGAATCCGCTGGCGAGCAGGGCAAGAAGTAGGGCAAGGAGAGTAGCGGTAACGCCATAGTAGCAGAGCGCAACGAGCACAGCGGAGATAACTAACGGGGTAGAAAACGGGACGGAAAAGCAGCTGGGAGGCAAACATCTGAGAGACAAACAGGGCAGCAGACGTGAAACAGGGAGTAAAAAGGCGTGTCTACGGCGCGCCTTGCCGTGCTTGCGCGAAGCACCCTTTAAGGTAAGTATGAATTTTAGTCTGCTGAAGCTGGATGATTCATGATTACATTTGAAAATGTCTCCAAGGTGTATATCAAGGGCGCGGCTCCTGCTCTCGAAAATGTGTCGCTCAATATCGAGCGCGGCGATTTCGTGTTTCTGGTAGGGGCATCGGGTTCGGGTAAGTCCACGATGCTGGGGTTGATCTCTGCTGAAGAGCGCCCGACAGCTGGCAAAGTATTTGTGCTGGGCAAAGATCTGTCGAAAGTATCCGCGCGCCGAGTGCCGGCGCTGCGGCGTCAAATGGGCTATGTCTTCCAGGATTTTCGCTTACTCCAAGATAAGAACGTGTTTGATAACGTCGCTCTCGCTATGCAGGTGATCGGCAAGCCTCGGCACGCCATTGTAAAAGATGTGCCGCAGGTGCTTGAGCTCGTGGGGCTCAAAGGCAAAGAAAAGCGGGGGATGCACGAGCTCTCTGGCGGAGAGCTGCAGCGCGTGGTGATTGCCCGAGCGATGGTCAATCACCCAGACCTCTTGCTCGCAGATGAGCCCACCGGAAACCTTGATCACGAGACAGCACTGGGTATTATGCGCCTGCTAGATCGGATTAATCGAACGGGTACGACGGTGGTGATGGCTACTCATGATTCTGCCATCGTCGATCAGATGCGCAAACGGGTAATTGAGCTTGTCGATGGCCATGTGGTGCGCGATCAGGAGCGCGGAGCTTATGGAGGGATGCGCTGATGCGACTTCGTTTTGTTTTGTCTCAGACGTTCAAGGGGCTGCGTTCCAATGCGGCGATGGCTTTTTCGGTCACGCTGGTGACGTTCGTATCGTTGCTGTTTCTGGGCGGCGCGGTGCTGCTGCAGTGGCAGATTAATTATTTGAAAAACGATTGGTACGACAAAGTGGAAGTCTCTGCTTTTATGTGCCCAGATAATTCAAAATCTCCCAACTGTGCGCAGGGGGAGGCGAGCCAACAGCAGATTGATGATATTCGAAGTTTTCTAGAGTCCGAACAGATGACTCCCTATGTGGAGAAAGTTTATTTCGAGACGAAAGAAGATGCGCTGGTAGCTTTTAAGAAGCAGATGGCAGATACCCCGTGGGCGGATGCCATCACGGCAGAACAGTTGCAATCGTCGTTTCGCGTGAAGCTGGTGGATCCGCAGAAATTCGAGATCGTCTCCGATGCACTCGCGGGGCGCCCGGGGGTGGAGTCTGTACAAGATCAGCGCGAACAGCTCGCTCCGCTTTTCAGAATTATGAACATTTTTACGATTATTTCTGGCGGATTGGCCGCAGTGATGGTGGTGACGGCGATGCTGCTGATCCCCTCCACGATTCGGCTCTCTGCGATGTTCCGTAAGAATGAGACGGAGATTATGCGCTATGTGGGGGCGTCGAACCGGATGGTACAGATGCCGTTTATCCTGGAGGGGATCCTTGCGGCGCTCGTGGGCAGTGTGCTGGCGATTGGTTCACTGTGGCTGGTCGTTGGGGTCTTCATTAAGAATTGGGCGGCGGGATCGTGGATACATCTGCTCAGTGTGAAAGACGTTTTAGTGCTCGCGCCATTCTTGCTAGTGGCGGCCGTGCTGATAGCTAGCGTAGCTAGTTTTGTGGCGTTGCGTAGGTATACCAAAGTCTGATGTAGCTTGCTTGATGGATCTCCTAGAGCGCAGAGATAGTGCAGTCGCAGAGGCAGTGCGGGCAGACGAACAATGACGCGGAGGGTGTGGTGATGAAAGGTAGATTAAAGCGACAGCTGTGCGTATACGTGGCGTTGGGAATGGGGGCTAGTTTGCTCATTCCAGGGGTATCGTTCGCCGCTGATCGGGATGATCTGGTGAACGAGCAATCTGCTTCGCAGCAAAAAATTACTCAGCTCAATGCAGACCTCGAGGGGCTGTCAGATGAGTTGCGTGAGGCAACCATTGCCTTGGTCACGACCCGCGATAAAATTCCAGGAGCTGAAGCGGAACTAGCTAAGGCACAGGCGGAGCTTTCCGCTGCTCAGCGTGAAGCACAGGCCAATGCAGCGCTGCTGGCTGCTGCTGAAAAAGAACTGGCGGGCATTCAAGAAACTGCCATCGGTACAAATCGGCAGGTGAACGAGGCTCGGGCGTCTGTGGCTGAACTGGCTCGGCTTGCCTACCGTGGCGAGGCGCTGCCGAGCACCTTGGATCTTTTAGCGAATTCAGCTACCCCTGAAGAATTTATGAATATGTACCGCGTGAATGAGGCACTCACGCGGGCTCAAACCACAGCTTTGACACAATTTGAGCAAGACGCAGGACAGGTGCGTAATCGGCAGGCGCGTCAGAGTGCCGTCAAAGAAAGAGTGAATGAGCTCAAGCAGCAAGCGGATGCTCTGGTGAGGGTGCAGCAAGAGAAACAAGACGCTGCGGAGTATCGGCGTAATGAACTTAAGAGGCTGGAAAAGACGATCGCTGAAAAATCAGCGGTATTGGAGAGTCGAAAAGGCGAGGTGCAACGCCAGATTGATTCTGAAAACGCTGAGTATGCACAGATCACGAAGCAGATACAGGCTATCGACGCGGAAAACCGGCGAAAGGCTGCTGCGGCGGCCGCCGCAGCAGCCGCAGCCCAGAGGGATCAGGTGAGTAGTGATTCGGGCTCGTCTGAGCCATCAGGTGGCTCCTCCTGGGGCGGAGGTGGATTTATCCAATCTCCTATCCGTACCGATCTGTACGTGACGTCCTCTTACGGGTGGCGTATTCATCCGATCACGGGTTATGAGACGATGCACTACGGGGTGGATCTTGCTGCAGGCTGCGGACTGCCACAGTATGCTGCCGCTCCTGGCACCGTCTCCTACGCTGGCTGGTATGGCGGTGGTGGCAACACCATTGCTATCAATCACGGCATGAACGGTGGCTCCTCGTGGCTCACTCGCTATATGCATTTTGATTCGTTGAACGTGAGTGTTGGCCAGTACGTCGATCGCAATACCGTGATTGGCTACACTGGCACAACGGGAGGATCCACTGGTTGCCACGTCCACTTTGAGGTGTGGCAAGACGGCTCGACGATCAACCCGATGGGGCTGATTGGGTGACGGCGCGGGAGCGCTGCTGAGGGTCGAAGACTCGCGTGAGGTTGCCACTGTGGTGGGGTGAGATGCTTCAACCCGTGTGCGCGGCGGCTTCAACTTGCGCGTGCTCGTGTCAATCTGCGGTGTGTGTGCGAGTGCGTGTGTGAGTTCGTGCTCGCGCGCTAGTCTTTTTTCGGCGTCACGATAAGATTTTATGGCGTCACTAGGCACCAAACGTCCTCAGCTAGGGTTTTCGGTATATGAGAAACTCGTGTCCGGAAAATGGAATAGGCGGCGTGCTCTGTGAATAGGCCATACACTTTCCATGTGCTGAAAAAGTGTGCAACGTATAAACAGCCGGATAAGCAGCGAGAAGGTGCCCTATGAGCGGCGACGGACGTTTGACGGCGGTGCTCAACCCAGATGATATTGGCCAAGACGAGTGCGGAGTATTCGGGGTCTGGGCTCCTGGCGAGCAAGTTGCTCACCTAGCCTACTTCGGTATCTATGCACTCCAGCATCGTGGGCAAGAAGCAGCCGGTATCGCAGCGAGTGACGGCGAAAAGATCATGGTGTACAAAGATACCGGACTGGTATCCCAGATCTTTAACGAGGAGGCCTTACAGGGGTTGCCAGGGCATATTGCCATTGGACACGTGCGCTATTCCACCTCTGGAGATCGCTCATGGATCAATGCGCAGCCGATGCTGGGGCCTACGGAATTTGGCACAGTGGCTCTGGGGCACAACGGCAATCTCGTGAATGTGCGCGACCTGATGCGGCGCGTGCAGGAATTTTCTGGCAGTGATCTCTCTGGCGAACTCGGCCACGGCTCCTCCACAGACACTGCTGTGATGACGACGTTGATGGGCTCGATGAGCGGTTACGCCGATTTAGAGGATCTTGCCGTGGCGATGTTGCCCATGCTCGCAGGCGCTTTCTCACTGGTCTTTATGGACGAAAATACGCTCTATGCTGCGCGTGACCCGAACGGTTTCCGCCCGCTGGTGCTGGGCAAACTGGAGCGTGGTTGGGTGGTGGCCTCCGAGACGGCAGCTCTGGATATCGTGGATGCTACTTTCGTGCGGGAAGTAGAGCCAGGAGAGCTACTCATTATCAACGAAGATGGCGTGCGCTCGCGGATTTTTTCCCAGCCAACTCCGCACGTATGCGCTTTTGAATACGTGTATCTCGCTCGGCCAGATACCCAAATCAGCGGGCGCCGTATCAACTCAGTGCGCAACGCGATGGGTTGCCGGCTCGCCATTGAGCACGCCATCGACGCCGATATTGTGATCTCTACGCCAGATTCTGGTACTCCGGCTGCCATCGGCTACGCCCAAGAATCCGGCATCCCCTATGCGCAAGGGTTGGTGAAAAACGCCTATGTGGGGCGCACTTTCATCCGGCCAACGCAGGCGATGCGTCAGCTGGGTATCCGGCTCAAGCTCAATCCGTTACGGGAAGTGATCGAGGGCAAGCGTATCGTCGTGGTGGATGATTCTATTGTGCGTGGCAACACCCAGCGTCAGATCGTGAAGATGCTCAAACACGCGGGGGCAGCTGAAGTACACGTGCGCATTTCCTCGCCACCGGTAGCTTGGCCGTGCTTTTTCGGGATTGATTTTCCAACGCGCGGAGAGTTGATTGCGAATGCCCTCGATACCGACGCAATCCGCGATTCCCTCGGAGCTGATTCGTTGGGGTATCTCTCACTGCACGGTATGTATGCGGCGATTGGGTTGGAGCCAGGAAACCTCTGCACAGCTTGCTTTACTGGAGAATATCCGGTGCCGGTAGATCTACGCGAGCAGCGCGGGCAGGCGCGCTCGGCGTGCTAGCTGAACTCTTTTGCAGTGCCAGCTGATTACAGTGCTAGCTGAGCCCTTTTACGCTGCGAAGCTGTTCCCTCTCTTACACGGCGAAGTTGTTTCAATGGTTGTTAGAGCTGCTAGCCAGGTTTGCTGGCTGCTTCGCTAGGACTCGCAAAGCTACCGGCTTGGGCTTCACAGAAGACACTGAGAAAAGGCACGGAAGCGCAAGAGGGTGACGACAATGCTTACCGAAGACAAAATGCCTACCGAAGACAAAACGCTTACCGAAGACAACGCGCGTCAAAGTTTGCGCAGCCGCACATTTTGCACGGAGTGATCTGCTCCTTTCGTGAGGATCACGGTGGCACGCGAGCGGGTAGGAGCTATGTTGTTGCGCAGATTCGGGAGATTGATGGTGCGCCACACTTCGTGGGCGAGGGCATCCGCTTCAGTATCCGACAAGTGGGCATAAGAGCGGAAATAAGAGCGTTCATCAGCAAAAGCCGTGGCTCGCAACTGGTGGAAACGATCCACGTACCACGTCTCCAACGCATCCTCAGGGGCATCGAGATAGATCGAGAAATCGAAGTAGTCAGAGACGGCTCGAAATTCTCCATCGGTGCTGCTCATCCGAGGCGGCTGCAAGACATTCAGGCCCTCGACGATCAGCACGTCTGGATGATCGACGCTCACGAATGTGCCTGGCACAATATCGTAAGAGACGTGGTCGTACACCGGCGCTCGCACATCGCCCTCGCCAGCTTTGACGGCCGCGAGAAAATCCAACAATGCGTGCCGGTTATAAGACTCTGGAAAGCCCTTTCTCCCTAGCAACCCTTGCTCCTGTAAGACGGCGTTCGGGTAGAGGAACCCATCGGTCGTCACCAGATCGACGTGCGGCGTCTGTGGCCAGCGCCGCAAAAGTTCGCGCAGCAGACGTGCAGCTGTGGATTTACCGACGGCTACAGAGCCAGCAATTCCAATGATCCACGGAGTTCGTGCCTCTTCTAAACCCAGAAAATCGTGTGACTCGCTCAGGAGTGAACCAGTGTGGCGGGCGTACATTTGCAGCAAGGCAGACAGGGGACGGTAGACGGCGTTTGCCTCGTCAATGCCAATAGGATCTCCCAAAGCGGCGAGATTACGTACGTCTGAATCTGTGAGCGGAAGCTCGGTGGCGGAGGCCAGCGAACGCCATTGCTCACTAGAAATCGTGATAAATGTGCCGCGTGCTTGTCCGCGCAGGGCATCTACAGTCTCGGCAGCTTCGTAGGTATCAGCCATGAGCCCAGTCTCTCATGTTCAAAAAATGTGTGCACGTCGAATACGTCAAATACTGTCTGTGGAGTACGGGTGCCACGAGGCTGTGACGGCAGGTATCAGCTGTCAAGGGTGGCAAGGTGGTGGGAGTCAGGTAGAGCGCGGATGCGGGGCAGCAGATAGTGAGCGCTGGTGGTAAGTAGCGTGAGTGAAGAACGGAAAGTGCAGGGCAGAGAATGGAACTGGAAATATGGGCACGGGCGCGAGAGATGTGAGGTGACGAGATGTGAGTGCGGGCGCGGGAGATGCGAGCGGCCCTGCTGTGTCGCGGCCAGTTTCGATGGGAGGCGTGGGTGTGAGCGTGAGCAGATGCGGGTGACGAGATGCGGTAGCTGCGCGCAGTGGCGGCTACTAAGAGTGCGATGAAAGTTTCGCCATGCGTGCGGTGTGCAAGATTTTAGTTCACGCATTCGCTACCCTGTGATATATGTGTGGAATCGTTGGATATGTGGGAGGCCGCGAGCTCTCCCATCGCCCATTAGATGTGGTGCTTGAAGGTCTGGAGCGTTTGGAATATCGGGGCTACGACTCAGCTGGCGTTGCCGTCAATTTTGGCGAGGGGATCGACGTGCGTAAACGGGCTGGGCGCGTTCAGCATTTGCGAGAATCCCTCAAAGAAAACGATATGCCCTGCGGCTACTCGGCGATTGGGCACACCCGCTGGGCTACGCACGGCCAACCTACGGATACCAATGCTCACCCGCATTATTCGCAGACGAAAAATGTGGCGGTGGTGCACAACGGCATTGTGGAAAACTTTGCGCAGCTCAGAGAGGAGCTGGTGGGACGGGGGCACACGTTTAGCTCGCAGACGGATACCGAGGTAGCTGCGCACGTGCTTGGCGAAGAACTGGAGAAAACCGGTGATCTGTGCGCTGCGATGGCGAATGCCGTCACCCGATTAGAGGGCTCTTTTGCTCTGGTAGCTAGCGCAGTGGGCGAGCCCACAACGATTGTGGCAGCTCGGCGTAATTCACCATTGGTGGTTGGCCTCGGAGAGGGGGAGAATTTCCTCGGTTCGGATGTGGCGGCATTCATCGGATACACCAAGCGGGCTATGGCCATCGGGCAAGATCAAATAGTGGTGCTCCGCCCCGAGGGAGTAGAAGTGATGAACTTCGACGGCACCGCTGCACAAGCTGAGGTGTATGAGGTCGATTGGGACGTCAATGCCGCTATAACGGACGGCTTCGATACTTACATGGAGAAAGAAATCCACGAGCAGCCACACGCCGTGTTGGAGACGCTGCTTGGCCGGCGCAATAAAGAGGGATATCTACAGCTTGACGACATGAACATCACGGAGGCAGAGCTGCGCACGATCGACAAAATCATCGTGGTGGCCTGTGGAAGTGCTGCCTACGCAGGGCACGTTGCCAAATATGCGATTGAACACTGGTGTCGCATCCCTGTGGAGGTGGAGCTCGCCCACGAATTTCGCTACCGCGATCCGGTGCTGAACGCGAAAACTCTCGTCGTGGCGATCTCACAGTCGGGAGAGACGATGGATACGCTGATGGCTGTACGCCACGCAGCAGAACAAGGCTCGCGGGTACTGGCTATCGTCAATGTCTACGGTTCGACGATCGCTCGTGAGGCAGACGCAGTACTCTACACGCACGCCGGCCCAGAGGTGGCAGTGGCCAGTACCAAAGCCTTTAGTGCCCAGATTGCGGCCGCCTATCTACTCGGCTTGTATTTAGCGCAGCTGCGGGGCAACAAATATCCCGATGAGGTGGCCACCTACCTCGATGAACTCGATAAAATGCCGAGCCGAATTGAACAGGTACTCGCTGGAGAAGAGCACGTGAAAGCGCTGGCGAGAGAATTTACAGACGTGACGTCAGTGCTGTTCCTTGGGCGTCATGTGGGATTTCCGGTGGCGCTGGAGGGAGCTCTCAAGCTCAAAGAGCTGTGCTATATCCATGCTGAGGGGTTTGCTGCAGGAGAACTCAAACATGGACCCATCGCGCTCGTGGAGCCAGGGATGCCGATCTTTATGATTGTACCCACGCCGCGGCGGCCGCTGTTGCATTCGAAAGTGATCTCGGCGCTGGCGGAGGTGCGTTCGCGTGGAGCGCGGGTGATCGCCGTGGCAGAAGAGGGCGATCATGCTGTGGACGGGCAGGCAGATGCCATCATTCGGGTGCCGCTGTCTACTCCCACACTGATGATGCCGCTCGTCACGGTGGTGCCACTGCAGATATTTGCTTGTGAGCTGGCCAAATGTAAGGGGTATGACGTCGATAAACCTCGCAATCTAGCGAAGGCCGTCACTGTGGAATGAACTGGCACTAGGATGGGCACTATGAAACGTGCCTATGTCGTCGAGGATGTGCGTCGAGCTGAGCAGCCGTTGCTCGACGCTGGTGTGCCGCTAATGGATCAAGCAGCTTACGCGCTCGCGGGAGCGGTGGTACGCCATATACGTGAAAGCGGGTTGCGCATTCCTGGATCTACACTGCTCGCCCTAGTGGGAGCGGGCAACAACGGTGGAGATGCTCTCTTTGCCGCAGCTTACTTGGCACGCCGTGGTATGAGCGTGGTGGCAGCTTGTCACGGCGCAGTGCACGAAGCGGGGCGTGCCAGCGCCGTGCGTGCAGGGGTGCGGATCCTTGCTGATCCTTCCCCGCAGGAGCTCGCTCGTGCGGGGGCGGCTGCCGGAGTGTGGCTCGATGGAATGCTGGGTATCGGCTCTCGTGGGGCTTTACGCGAACCCCTATCCACCTGGGCACGGGTGCTCACGGGAGTGCGAGATCACAGCGCTGCTGAGCCGTATGTGATCGCTGTGGATGTGCCCTCTGGGGTCGGAGTTGATGATGGTACTCTCCCAGGTGCGGTGATCAAAGCCGATGCGACAGTGACGATGGGAGCTGCTAAACGAGCGCTCTATCTGCCACCTGCGAGTCACATGGCTGGGCAGATTATCGAAGTTCCGCTGGGATTTGAGCAGTATCTGCCAGCTGAGCCAGCTCTGGCTAGTCTCACTGATTCTGATGTGCGTGATCTGTGGATTGTTCCTGGGCCACATGATCACAAATACACACGGGGAGTGTTGGGCGTGCTCGCGGGCTCGCATACGTATCCGGGAGCTGGAATGCTGTGCGTCGGGGCGGCGCGTTCGATGGGCATTGGAATGATTCGTTATCGCGGTGAAGCTTCGGGGATCGTCGAGCGGTATCCAGATGTGGTACGTGCTGAGGGTGCAGTGCAGGCCTGGACGATAGGATCGGGGCTTGACGATTTACGCGAGGCTTCTCGCATATTGCAGCAGGCCATAACGCACGCCACGCCAGTGGTGCTGGATGCCAGTGCGATTGCACTCGTCCACCATGACGACGTTCCCTCTACCGTCGTCATCACTCCGCATGAGGGCGAACTCGCGGCGCTGTTGCAAGCCCGAGGGGAATCGTTATCTCGTGAGGATATTCATCAGGCTCCGGCTCGCGCTGCCCGTCTAGCTGCTACGCTCACGGGAGCCACAGTGGTACTCAAAGGATCAGTTAATGTGATCGCTGGCCCGCATGGGCCGCTGTATGCACAAGGGGGTGCTCCGGCGTGGTTGGCCACTGCTGGAGCCGGCGATGTGCTTGCCGGCGTGCTTGGCGCTTTCCTCGCCTCTTATGGCGACGACATCGAATCGTGGGGAGAGGGGCGAGGCATACCAGGGCAGCTAGCGGCAGCGGCTTGCCATGTGCACGCTTTGGCAGCTCAGCTGGCGGCGAGAGCGTGCGATGGACGTCTCGGACGACCCGTGACAGCGAGTGCCGTAGTGGCGGCGCTGAGCGAGGCAATTTTCATAATTCTCAATCCGCAGTTTTAACATGGGAGAAGACACCGAAGGAGAAGCTGGATGGGCAGTGGTAAGCACGCGCGCAATGTTGAGGTTTTTCATACGCATGGGCAGTACCCCTCGCGTGCACTGATCTCCCGTGCCGCTTTTGAACATAATCTGAGCAGGGCGCGCGATCTCGCGGGGTTAGCAGAAGTGATGGCAGTCATCAAAGCCGACGCATATGGCCACGGATCTGTGCAGATAGCACAGTGGGCGATGGACGCCGGCGTGCGGTGGTTCGGCATTGCGCAGCTGGCAGAGGCAATGGATGTGCGGCGAGAGATCGGTGATGAGCCGCATATCTTGGCGCTTATTGCAGAGCCGGGGGCATCGTTTTCGCAAGCTATCGAGCTGGGTATTGACCTCACGGTGAGTTCGCAGACGGCGTTAGATGAGATTGCGCGGGCAGGGGCTGAGAACGGTTTGGCTGCTCGAGTGCATCTGGAAGTGGATACTGGCATGGCTCGCGGCGGAGTGCAGCTCGATCAAGTGCCGAGCATCGCTCAGAGTCTCGCTGATTATCAAGATGGTGGACTCGTGGAAGTGGTGGGGCTGTGGAGTCATCTTGCCTGTGCCGACGATCCGGATTCTCCGGTGACGGAGCACCAGGTGGAGCTATTTGAGCAGGCGAGAGCCTTTGTGGCTGAGGCAGGTCTCAATCCGCCGTTTGTCCATCTGGCGGCATCGGCTGGTTTGCTCTGGCATCCGCAGACGCACTACACGATGGTGCGCCCAGGCATTATGCTCTATGGGCTCAGTCCAAATCCGAGTGTGGCGACGGCTAGTGATCTGGGGCTTGAGCCAGTGATGCAGCTGGACGCCACAGTGGTGTCAGTGCGTGACGTCCCACAAGGTACGGGCGTCAGCTACGGGCATACGGCGCACACCACTACTGCAGCGCATCTCGCCACTGTACCGCTGGGCTATGCCGACGGTATCCCGCGCTCGGCGTCAAACAATGCACAGGTGCTGGCTGCTGGGGGAAAGACTCCGATTATGGGGCGTGTGTGTATGGATCAATTCGTGATTGAGGCGCCAGATATACACCCTGGAGATGTCGTCACTCTTTTCGGAGGAGAGCCGAATATGCCAACGGCTGATGAGTGGGCTCAGCAATCAGGCACGATTGGCTATGAGATCGTGACGCGCATTGGGGTGCGGGTGCCGCGTGAATATATTGATCATGATGCTGATACTGGCCTGGATGAGGCGATGAGTGATGCTGCGTGGGCGGCGTAGGTAGCGCAGACAGTGGCGTAGGCAGCGTGGTAAGCGCTGCTGGAAGAGCTGGAGAGAGCAGATGAGCGAGATAAGCATGAAAATAACGGTGCCGAGTGTAGAAGCGATTCAGGCTGTAGGTGCAGCTGTTGGATCCAACGCTCGCCCTGGGGATCTGGTGATGCTCAATGGACCACTGGGTGCTGGTAAAACCACTATGACGCAAGGTATTGCCCGAGCTGTGGGAGTGCGTGCACGGGTGCAAAGCCCGACGTTCACGATAGCCCAGATTCATCGGGGGTGTACTGCACAGGGTGAGAAGCTGGATCTGGTGCACGTAGATGCCTATCGTTTGACGTCAATGGAAGAGCTTGATGCCCTTGATCTTGATACCACGTTGGATGAGGCGCTCACAGTGGTGGAGTGGGGTGAAGGTAAAGCTGAAGTGCTGTCGGCTGATCGTTTAGAGATCGCTATTGAGCGTCCGGAGGGCAGCGTGAGCGGTGAAGAGCCAGAAGATCTTTTGACTGATGCTCCGCGAGTGCTCACATTCATCCCTCACGGGGAGCGTTCTGCGCAGTTAGCTCACGCGGTGTTGCACTCTCCGCAGGTACTCTCGCTGACGGAGCAGTGAGTGAGTACGGTGCTAAATGTGAGCGCGAGGGTGGCGTTTGTGGGAGATCGCGCAAATGTGAGGCGGCATCAGGTGCCGTCAGCGTGCCGGTCTGTGCGTTTATACTGGTCTGTGCGCCTTGTGGTCGCTCTAGCGCTGGCATTTGTCCTGCTGACCTTAGCTGAACTGCCGGCGTTCGCAGCAGAACGAGATCAGATCAACGGTTGGTTTTCCGGCCAGGGCAGAGCCGTGGTGGTGGCGCAGTCAGCGCAGGCTTTTCCAGGAATTTCCGCGAGCGAGAGGCAACAGCTGGCCATTGGGGCGCCAACGAACGTGATGGGAATTACTGACGCCGCAGGTGCTGTAGGCACAGTGCAGCAAAGCAGCTATTGGGTGGCGAGTATTTCCAGAAGCGACGGGGAGCTACTAGGCGTTTTGGTAGCTGATTTCGCCTCGGGAAGTGCCAAGAATACGGCTGTGATTCCGGATGCGGACTTGGCGCAGGTCGTGCGTGAACAGGCTAGGGGAGCACAGCAGGATATTTCACTGCTGTACGATCAGGCCACAAAGGCCTGGTTCAGTGTGGATAAAGCTCACGTGAGTGCAGCTGGTTCTGCGGCGACGCGGATACTCGCCGGCACGGTGCCGCTCCAGGATTTTCTCGCTCAGCGTGCCCGCAATCTCGGCTTAGTGGATGGCATTTCTGGCACCTCGCTATCGCAAGTATCTGGAAATACTATGCCAGGTGCCGCCAGTGGTGAGGCATCTCGTATGGGGGTCTCGCCGGTGGGTGTGGTCATTGTGGTGCTGGTGATCGTCGCTCTGCTCACTGTCTCGTTGCTGTGGCTGCGGTGGGAGGCTCATCATCCGCAAGGGCGTCTGCTTCCCGACGACGAGGGTGGAAAGTTCGCCTCGGACACGGGTTCGTTCTCTATCGTGGAGGCGGATGGAGTTCAGTCCGTCACTCGTCTCGATAAGGCGTCCGGAAAGGTACGGGTATTTCGCCGCAATCTCGATACGGCATCGTCGGTATCATCAGATTCGCAGGTGACGCCGGATTCACAATCGTCGCGTTGATCACCAAGAGTAAGGAAGAGCGCATGGCAATTTATCTCACACTAGATGTGGCAGCAGGTATCACCATCGGGGTGGTGCGCGAAAGTTTTGGCACTGTGGAGGTGCTGGCGTGCGAGCGTTCTGGAGATACTCGCCATCATGCTGAGAACCTCACGCCGATGGTGCATGACGCTTTAAGGACGGCACATATCACCACCCCAGATATCGTGGTAGTCGGTACCGGACCTGCTGCTTTTACGGGTTTGCGGGCAGGATTAGTGACGGCGCAGACTCTAGCTACAGTGTGGCAGGTGCCGATCTATGGGCTGAGTTCGTTAGAGATATTGGCGCGGGCAGGTATGGATGAGGGGGCTAATGTAGCTGTGGCCATTATTGATGCTCGCCGCAAAGAAGTGTACGCATTGCGGGCACGAGCAATGGGGCCAGATGATCTTGAGGTGCTCGAACCGCCACGGGTACTCACGCCGGCGGTGCTTACTGACGAGATAGCGCGTATACCGGCAGTGCCCGTCACGCATGAGAGCGATGCCGAGCTGTATGCCGATCTATTTCCTGATGCCAGCCATGTGGCCGTCAGTCCGGCCGTGGCGGTGCGCCTGCTCCGCTCTCGGCAGGCGCGCGCTGAGGCGGGAGAGAGCGGAGCGGCCACAGATTTTTCTACACAGCCGCAGTATCTGCGCCGCCCCGATGTGCATTCAGGGGCAAAGGCGCAGCCCCGCGCCGACGGCAATCCCTATGCGCTTGGTGAGAAGCGTTAATGGCTCAGGAGAGCGGCAGCGAACAGCGATGCAGCGCTGTGTCAAGTTTTTCTCAATGCCAGGATTTCCCGATAGTGATCCCTCCACGTTCATGGGCTAGCTCAATATCGGATTTCGATAAGCGGATTTTCGGGCGCGATGCGTGGCCGCGAGCGGTGTGGGAGCATGAGCTAGCCCAGCCAGATCGTCGCTATCTTGCGGTGCAAGGGCAGAGGGATGCGATTCGTTCGCTGCCGCCGGTGCTGGCCATCGCGGGGCTGCGCTTGGCTCAGGAGGCTGAGTTGCTCACGGTGGCGGTGGCACCTGAACTCCGCCGCCGCGGCGTCGCGCAGAAGCTGGTGGCACAGTTGCTGGCCTGGGCGCATCTCGGCGGAGCGCAACTAGTCTTTTTAGAGGTGCGGGCGGGGGATACTGGTGCGCAGGCACTGTATCAGCGTTTTGGGTTCATTCCGATCGCGCGGCGCCGCAGATATTACTCTGACGACGACGCCCTCGTGATGCAGCTGGACTTATCTGTCATGGATGATCGGCAAACGGACTCTCCTCCAGCAGATGCCTCGCTAGCAGAGGCCTCTCTGGCAGACGTTACGCTGGTAGATACCGCGCTAGTAAATGCCTCTCCGGCAGACGCTCCACCGGCAGATGCCTCGCTAACTTTGTCGATCTCGTCGGTAGATGCCTTGTCAGCGCGGAACGTTCAGTGCCGGCACATACAGTGAGCATATCGGCGTATACAGAATTTGCTCCGTCTGCAGCGGCGGAGTCTTCTCCGTCTGTGGTGTGCGGTCGTTTCCCTGGAGCTCTAGCTCTCGCTCCTTGGCGCTGAGTGCGTCAAAGCCTCTCGCGTTCTCAACCTTCACGTTCCTTGGGGCGGTTCCACTTCTTTGTAGTCGTGCACAATCTCTTGAGTTCTTAGGCTAGCTCAGGCTCCTTGGCGGAGGTTGCATCCGTGTAGATCCATCAGCTCAGGGCGCAGGCGTGCGTGATGAGAGCTACTGGGTATACGTGAAACCGAAATAATAGACGCTGCACTGTCTGTATATGGACAGATATAAATAGAAAACTAAAGTCTCACGGAATTATGGTGTGCGACAAGCGGCATTGTAAACCGCATCAATGCGCGGTTTTCTTGGCATTGCACTCAAAATGTGGCGAAACACAAACAAAAAAATGGCGTTCTCAGGCGATTTGCTTGGCTTTGTACCCGATTTTTGCCCAAGGCCTCTGCTACATTCATGTACGTGGCTAACTCAACTGTAACCAAACCTCGCGCCAGCAAGACCACTGTGGCACTTAAAGTGTTGATGGCTTGCACTGGCCTGATCATTATTCTGTTCCTTCTCGTGCATATGTACGGGAACCTCAAAATGTTTATGGGCGCTGATGCCTATAACCATTACGCGCACTGGCTCAAAGGTATGAGCGAAGACGGCGGTATTCTGTACCCGCTTATCCCAAGTGGTGGCGTGGTATGGATCGAACGTATCGGTTTGCTGCTTTGTGCGGTGCTGCATATCTATTCAGCTGTGACGTTGTGGAGCCGCGGGCACAAAGCGCGCGGTAGCGAACACTACAAAGTGAACACAGGTGAAAAGGTTCGCGCTGGAAAAACCTATCAGGCAATGGTGATGCGCTACGGCGGTCTTCTGATAGTCGTCTGGCTTGTGTTCCACTTGCTGCAGTTCACAGCTCTCAAAGTGACGCCAGGCGGTGGATACACCGAGGCCGATCCGTACTCGAATATGATCACCGCGTTCAATATCTGGTGGGTCTGGGCGTTCTATTTGCTCGCAATGATTGCCATCGGTTTGCACTTGCGGCACGGAGTTTTCTCGGCACTCGCCACTCTCGGCTTGCTCACGCGCACTCGTGAATACGGCTTTAAGCTCGTTGGCGATCTAGTGGCCATTTTGCTGGTGGTGGGATTCATGGCTCCTCCGACGGCGATTCTTTTCGGTGCCATCACGTATGCAGCTTAAGAGGAAAGGGAGCCTCATATGGGTGAAAAATTGATTGACGGCCTCTACACTGAAGGCGCACCAATCCAAGATACTAAAGCTCCAGATGGCGATATCACTACGCGCTGGGAGCGTCGGCAGTTCTCTGCCAAGCTAGTCAATCCCACCAACCGGCGTAAGCTCGACGTCATCGTCGTTGGCACTGGCTTGGCTGGTGGCGCTGGTGCTGCTTCGCTCGGCGAGCAGGGCTACAACGTCAAAGCCTTTTTCTATCAAGATTCCGCTCGCCGTGCGCACTCGATTGCAGCGCAGGGCGGTATCAATGCGGCGAAGAACTACAAGAATGACAACGATTCCATCTATCGCCTCTTCTACGACACCGTCAAAGGTGGTGACTATCGTTCTCGTGAATCAAACGTGTACCGTTTGGCGGAGATCTCTCCTCGGATCATTGATCAGTGCGTGGCTCAGGGAGTGCCTTTCGCCCGCGAATACGGTGGTTTACTCGACAACCGTTCCTTTGGTGGAGTGCAGGTATCGCGTACGTTCTACGCCCGTGGCCAGACAGGTCAGCAGCTTTTGATCGGTGCTTATCAGGCGCTCATGCGCCAGGCTAATGCTGGCACCGTGAAGCTGTTCCCGCGTCACGAAATGGTTGAACTCATTGTGGTGGATGGCCGTGCTCGGGGCATCGTAGCTCGTGACATGGTAACCGGTGAGATTGAGGCGCATTTAGCTGATGCCGTGGTGCTAGCCACTGGCGGTTACGGCAATGTTTTCTTCCTCTCCACAAATGCTATGGGCTGCAACGTGACGGCGGCATGGAGGGCACACCGCGCTGGCGCACTCTTTGCCAACCCCTGCTTTACGCAGATTCACCCCACCTGTATTCCACAGCATGGTGATGCGCAGTCGAAACTCACGCTGATGAGTGAGTCACTACGCAACGATGGCCGTATCTGGGTGCCGAAGAAGAAAGAGGACTGCAAGAAAGATCCCCGTGAGATTCCAGAGGAAGATCGGGATTACTACTTGGAGCGTATCTATCCGGCATTCGGCAACCTCGTTCCACGCGATATTGCGTCGCGCCAAGCCAAGAATATGTGTGACGACGGTCGTGGTGTGGGGCCAGAGATCGACGGTGTGGCGCGTGGCGTCTACCTCGACTTCCAGGATGCGATTGATCGTATGGGCAAGGCGCAGGTGAGTGCTAAGTATGGCAACCTCTTCGATATGTATGAGCGCATCACGGGAGATAACCCCTACGAAGTGCCCATGCGTATCTATCCTGCCGTGCACTACACAATGGGCGGTCTGTGGGTAGACTACGATCTACAGTCTACGATTCCTGGTTTGTTTGTGGCTGGTGAAGCGAACTTCTCCGATCACGGCGCCAACCGTCTCGGTGCTTCGGCACTGATGCAAGGTCTTTCCGACGGCTATTTCGTGCTGCCGAATACTATGAACGACTATCTCGCTGGAGGTCCTTATCCAAAGGTCTCTGAGGATGCTCCGGAAGTTCAGGCCGCCGTCAAGAGCGTGAAAGATCGCATTGACTTCTTCTTGAATAATAAAGGCACGCGCTCGGTGGATTCGTTCCACAAGGAGCTTGGCCATATTATGTGGGAGTACTGCGGTATGGAACGCACAGCCGAAGGGCTCAAGAAAGCTATCGGCTTGATTCGTCATCTGCGTGCGGAGTTCTGGAAGAACGTGAAAGTAATGGGTGGCGCCCATGAGCTCAACCAGAGCCTTGAGAAAGCTGGCCGCGTGGCCGACTTCATGGAGCTGGGCGAGCTGATGTGCATCGACGCTCTGCATCGTAACGAATCGTGCGGTGGGCACTTCCGCGCTGAGTATCAGACGGAAGAGGGCGAAGCGAAGCGCGATGATGACAACTACGCGTATGTCGCCGCCTGGGAATGGAAAGGCGAAGGTGAAGCACCTGTGCTGCACAAGGAGCCTCTCAAGTATGAATTCATCGAGTTGAAGCAGCGGAGTTACAAGTGAAAATTACACTGGAATATTGGCGTCAAGCTGGGCCAGAGGCTCAAGGAAATTTTGAGACGCACACGATTAACGATGTTGATCCCACTGCTTCGTTCTTGGAGATGCTTGATCAACTCAACGAGGAACTCTTTGACGAGGGCAAGGAGCCGGTGGCATTCGATTCTGACTGCCGCGAAGGCATCTGCGGTATGTGCGGCCTGGTGATTAACGGTGATCCGCACGGCCCGCAGGTGACGACAACCTGCCAATTGCATATGCGGCATTTCAAAGATGGAGACAAGATCACGATTGAGCCGTGGCGTTCCACTGCTTTCCCCGTGATTCGAGATCTCGTGGTGGATCGCACTGCTCTGGATCGCATCGTACAAGCTGGCGGATATATCTCGGTGAATACCGGCGCCGCTCCGGATGCCCACTCGGTGCCAGTGCCTAAGCCGAATGCAGATAAGAGCTTTGAAGCGGCTTCCTGCATCGGGTGTGGCGCGTGTGTGGCTGCGTGCCCGAACGGGTCGGCGATGCTCTTCACCTCAGCTAAGGTGGTGCATCTGGGTCTGCTTCCGCAAGGGCAGCCTGAGCGCAAGAAGCGCGTCGTGGCTATGCTGACGCAACACGACGCAGAGGGCTTTGGTGGGTGCACGAACACAGGTGCGTGTGCTCAAGCGTGCCCGAAGCAGATTCCTCACGAGTTCATTTCGATGTTGAACAGGGATCTACTCAAAGCACTCTGATCACACTGCTCTGTGCAGATCGAGCGAGTTAGCTGAGGCATATAAAGCTGGTTGTAGGCTAGCTATATAGAGGCCCACAGTAATGGCGGTTTCTGAGCGTTCACATACGGCGTTAAATACAACGCTGAAACGCTCAGAAACCGCCATTTCATACTTACTATTTCGGCTTTACAATTTCATGCTCACTATTTCATACCTACTATTTCGTAGCTAGTGGGCAGCAGTGGTTGATGCGGGAGGTTGGCTAATTTCGCATGAGGGGCAGGTTTGTCAGGTGGGTTTGTGGGTCTGGCCACCAATATTGCTCCTCCTCAATGGGAAAATTAGTACCTGAGAGGATCAACCCTCTAATGCTGCAAATGGCGCAGAGCGATGCCGCGCCTGGCTCAAACGGCTGCCAACCTACACTGGTAACTTTGGAGCTATAGGGCGGAAAGCTATTGATGTGGAGTGATTCCCCTGGCGACGGACAGGTGGGAGGGGTTTTAGCGGTGGGGTCTGTGACTCATTTACAGCGTGCGAAGGTGATGAAGACTCATGCTGTGGGGGTGTCTATTCGTGGTTGTGCTAGGTTGGCTGGGATAGCGTATGAGACAGCGCGCCGGTATGTGAAAGAGGCGGATACGTTGGGGATAGATGAAGCGGTGACTCAACCATCTCAGCGGTTGTGGTCTGTAGAGTTGAAACGAAAGGTCAGTCGGGGCTGATCAAAGGCTGGCTCAAAGCTTGACCCAGTATCACGCGCTGGCAGCTCGCTGGGGTTACTCGTGCGCCAAGCAAGGCGGCAATGGCGTGAGAGCCAGTTGCGTGCCAAAGTTAGCGGTGGTGCGTTGGAGAGCGAACTGTATAGACCACAGAGCGAAACCCACGCAGCACAGCTCACGCAGCGCAGCCTACTCTAAGTCGCACGTTCAACGTTAGCGGTGGCGTAGAGAGAGCTAGCGGCGCGCTGGTTAGCTCTGAGCGCCGCTAGCGTGCTCCGTGATTGAGAGACGGTAGAGCATTGAATGGCTCTCTCCCGCCTCAAGGTGGATGGAAGAATCGAAAGCATTTGCCCCCTCAACGCATATCATTGTCTGCCATTCATTTTCTCCCATATCCGGCATAGTGGCAGCGCCCTTCTCCCAGGGATTCCAGATTACAGCGAGATCTGCATCTTCTCGTTCTACCGTGATAGTGCGCGAGAAGCCCTCATCAACCACCTGGATAGGCTGGCGAGAAAAATAAATACGGTCGATGCCTGTGCTGAATATGAGATCTCCTCGTTGAGTGTGCTCACTGAGCCCATTGGGGCTGTTGTCAAGATAAGTCGTGCCGTCGAGCCCCTCAATGCGAATCGTACGCACATCGGAGACGGCGAGGAATGTATGTAATGCTTCCTGATAGTCGAAAGCGCTATCTCCGTCGTTGTGAACCGTGAGCCGCAACGTGAGCGTCTCGCCGATACTCACCTGGTAGCTGGCCGTGAACTGGTGCGGAAAAGCCTCTCGAAAAGCGTGTATATCCGGAGCTTTTTTAGCGGCCTCGAGATCGCAGGAGCTGAGCGTAAATTCAACCTCATTGGCACTTTGCTTCTGAACGCGCCACGGGAGCAACCGCGCAAAACCGTGCGGCGGTTTCATCGTGCCAGTGCGTCCAGCTCCAAACCAAGGGAAGCAAATTGGCACCCCTCCGCGAATAAAACGCATATCGGCAAATACTGCCCCCGAGCTGAGCCAGATAGCATCTGGCTGCCCAGTGGGTATCCATGAGCACAGGTGTGCTCCGTGCGGATAAATCGTTGCGATGCTATCGGCTGTGCGTAAATGGATGGGAGTGAAAGGATCGGGTGTGGGAGAAGCGTCGTGAACCATACCCGCAATTATATCAACGCACAGGTCGATAGAATCTGGCAGATCAATTTCGTCAATAGCTAGGCCGTGGCTGACTGGCTCAGCTTGTTTTTGGCGATGGTGCTAGAATTTCGCCCGTGAATGAACTAATTCTTGGGATTGAGACAAGTTGCGACGAGACGGGCGTGGCGCTCGTGCGTGACGGCGTATTACTCGCAGATGTGACTGCCACGAGTATGGACGAGTATTCGCGTTTTGGCGGGATTATTCCAGAGATTGCATCCCGTGCCCATCTGGAGGCTTTCGTGCCGACCCTGAATGCGGCTCTTGAGAAAGCAGGAGTGACGCTCAGCGATGTGGATGCTGTGGCTGCTACAGCTGGCCCTGGGCTCGTAGGGCCGCTCACGGTGGGAGTCTCAGCTGCAAAAGCACTCGCTTTAGCGCTGGGGAAGCCCTTTTACGGCGTCAATCACATTATTGGCCACATAGCAGTAGATGAGCTTGTGAACGGTGATTTTCCCAAGGAATTTATTGGCTTGATCGTGAGTGGGGGGCACTCGCACCTATTGCACGTGCGGAATATCGCCACCGACGTCACGGAGCTTGGCGGTACAATCGACGATGCCGCTGGTGAGGCATTCGACAAAGTTGGTCGGTTACTAGGCTTGCCCTATCCAGGAGGGCCGCATATTGATCGGCTTGCGCGCGAGGGAGACCGCACGGCGATTCGATTCCCACGGGCGCTCATGGGGGAGAAACATCAACGCAACCACCGCTATGACTATTCGTTCTCAGGCCTCAAAACCGCCGTTGCCCGCTATATCGAGGGGGTGCAATCCCGTGGAGAAGAGCTGCATACAGCGGACGTAGCGGCTGGATTCCAAGAAGCCGTGGTAGATGCTTTGCTCACGAAAGCATTTGTAGCTCTCGACAACGAGGGACTCGATATGCTCGTGATCGGTGGCGGGTTCAGTGCCAATTCACGTTTGCGAGAGCTAGCCTACGAGCGTGGCGATGAGCGCGGCGTCACGGTGCATATTCCACCACTTCGGTATTGCACCGACAACGGCGCCATGATTGCCGCCCTCGGATGGGAAATGGTGCGTAATGGTGTTGAGCCATCGCCGCTAAATATCACGGTAGATACGGGTTTACCTCGTGAAGTGACGATCATTCGCTAACCTTGCGTTGTAGTTGCCGTGCACCTTGTATGCGGCGCATGGGAGTCGCACTGGTCCTGTCATTGTTCTCACGGATGCCGCGGCGAGGCAGCAGGCTCTGGGCGCTGGCACAGTGGGGTACAACGAGCAATGATGACGGGTTTTCCGTACAACTCATAGTTCAGTTGCAGCTGTAGAAGAGGTCTGTGCAAGCGAGGTGGTGGGTACGGCTAGGATAGCTTGGCGTTTTCCGAGCAGCGGCGTGAGGATCAGCGTGGCTGCGCGCGGCCAGTGAGCTGAATCTGGGTTGGTCACATTTGGGTTGGCTAAATCTGGGGTGCCTGATTCTGCCTGTGCATCGCCTCGGCGCGTGGCAACAGATCCTGCTAATTTGAGCTGCTTACGAAACGTCTCCGGAGAGATGTCTACGCCGCGTTTTTTGATCTCAACGGCGGTGACGCCGCGCGCTCGCAGTTGCCGTCCGATCCGTTTGGGATCGAGTGGGAAAGTGGCCAGCACAGTGAAACTCTGGCCGAATTCTCGCGGCGCAGGATGATCGCCAGTGAGGTAGGCGATGTTGGGGCTGACAGTGTGAAAATTCTGTTGCTTGGCAAAAACAGCCAGCGCTCCAGCTCGGATGATGGCCGGATCGGGGTCAATAATATACTTTCCCAAATCTCCAGGATCTATACTTTGAGCTGGTTCGTTTGGTCGGCAAGAGAGAGCGTCCTCGTCACGCCCAGTTGCATTCTCTGCTGCATGGTTGTTTATTTTGGCGTTCCTCAGGTGCGATGGGAAAGCAGGAAATGTAAGTGGGCCATCAGAATGCGGCGTCATCAGCACGGCTTGACGGCCTGGAGTAGGGGCTGCAGCGCCCAACCAGAGTACCGCCTCAGCGAGTTCTCGCCGCTGGGATATCCACTGCACGAAAGCCTGCGGCGGTAAATGATGGTAGTCGATACCAGGCGCCACCTTGATCCCCGCTGCGGTGAAACGCTCTGCCAGGGCAATGGCCGTGGAGAGCGGAGGTTGCCAGTGCGCAGGGTTAATCAGCCGCCGTCCATGCGCTCTTCGTGCCGGATCTAGCCAGAGGGCGTCCGCATGGAAACACCCGAGATGAAGACACCCGAGGGCAAGATTTGCCAGAGGCTGGAGCTGAAAGCGCTCATTGCTGGCATCCCAGTGGAGTGCTATGGCGGGGATGGCAGGCATGGAAGCTAGCGCAGCCGCAGTTGGTGCGTTAGCTTCAATGGGTGGAATAGCTCTCGCATCCGCAGCGGGAATAGTGGGCGTGGTAGCTAGAGCGGAGGCGGCAGATGTAATGGGCGCGGCAGCTAGGGTAGGGGTGGTAGCTAGCACAGTTGAGTGAGGAGTGAACTCCGCGTTGCCGGCAGCTATGATCTCACTGCGGGCAGCTATGATTGCACTGGCATCGGCGTTGATCACTTGTACCTGAGGAAATGAACGCATATTGTAGGCGGCCGCTAAGGCGGTGTCCTCGTCAATCTCGATTGCACTCACCCGCAGCCCCGCCTGTGCAAAGGCCAGAGAGTCGGCTCCGATTCCGCAGCCGTAGTCGAGCACATGGTGGACGCCGTGGGCGGCGAAGTGGACGGCGTGCTGGCGCGCAATGCTGCGCCGCGTGGCCTGCTCAAGGCCTGCTCTGGTAAAGAGCATCGCGGCGGCGAGCTCCCCGAATTTTTCTTGTGCCTGTGCCCGCAGCTGCGCCTGAGTGAGGATTTCGGCGCAGGTTGAAGCGCTGAAGCCGGATTGGCGCAACTGGGCGTTTAGCTCGAATTCGCGGCCAGGGGAATAGTCGATCTGGTCGATGGCTTCCAGGGCATGAGCCCAGCGAGGCGGGCTCATTGAATCACGCGAGGGAGCGCAGCCGCGCGAGGAAGCTGACTCAGGTAGAGGAGCGGGGCGGCGCGGATAGAGAAAGTCGGCTGCGAGAGAAACGTGATGGTGAGGGTCGGATGCGTGCAGGTCGGTGTGTGCACTGCCACTGCCGGAACTGCTGCTGCCGGAACTGCTGCTGTCGGAGTCACCGCCGTCACCTCCGGAACCATTGCTACCTCCGGCGCCTTCGGCCTCACCGCCATCACTGCCCACAGCATTGCCGTCACTGCTGCCACTGCCTGCGCGCTCGTCCTCGTTACTGCCGTCACCGCTCGGTGTTCGCTGCGGCCAGCATTCATCAGGCTTGCACTGTGTGCAAGGTGGGCGATACTCAAAAAGATCACGAATGCTCACACCTGATTTTCGCATAAGCCCGCGATGCTAAGGTGATTTTCGCATACACCTGTGATGCTAAGGTGATTTTCGCACGCACGACTTAGCGATCAACAAGCGTCTGCGATATCAAGATGTGTTGCAGCGAGAAACCCTCCGGTATGGCTCGCAGTGTACGGTGTAGCTTGCGTTTCGCTTCCTCGCCACAAGACTCGCACCTCACGATAAGGCTCGCATTTCGCGGTGCAGAATAGAAACTTTCGTGAACTACAGGAGCACATAGCGCAGGAGCACACGGTGCAGGAATCAGGGAGCAGGAACACACAGAGCAGGGACACGTGGTGCAGGGGCGCATGGCGCAGGAACAAAAATCTCTCGCCAATCGTTTGTACTGCTGGTGTTCGCGGTTTCGCCCTGAGCGATGGATACTCGGCTTTCTGGCAAGAAAATTGACCGCCTGGCAAGCTACGAATACCCTAGCAATGGAGCGTAGTTGATGCTGCGCCTGTGGGCTCGACCCCCGCGACGGCGGGCTCAACCAGTTTTGTGTTGGATAGACGAAGGAAAGAAGGAACCGCATGTCGGTATCCATTAAGCCTCTGGAAGATCGCATTGTGATCAAACAGGCTGAGGCAGAAGAAACCACTGCTAGTGGCCTTGTGCTACCAGGCAGCGCTCAGGAGAAGCCCCAGGAAGGCGTCGTACTCGCTGTGGGCCCAGGTCGCATTGACGACAATGGAAATCGTGTACCTATGGACGTGAAAGAAGGTGACGCCGTCATCTATTCGCGTTACGGTGGTACTGAGGTGACGTACGGAGACGATACGTACATCATTCTCTCTGCTCGTGATGTGCTCGCCATTGTGGAGCGCTGATCTGGAAGATCTGAGCTAGAAACGTGGTGGCTGGCGCTTGAGATCTAGGCGTCAGCTCGTGGGGTGAGTATGCGGATTCCCGCGTGCTCACCCCATTTCTATGCCCTTTTAGGGGTTAAAGGTCAGAATGGGGTTAGAGGACTAGATATAGGACATGTCGTCTCTGTGCTTGTAGCGGCAGCTTGCACGCTCATTGGCTTCTCCGTACGGGCAGAGATGCTCTCTGGCAGCTCATATAAATACCGCTCGCAGAGTAGAGTAGCACCGTGGATATTGAACCGGAGTTTTACTGCGACTATCAGCTGCCGCGGCGTTTTGAGCTGCTGGTGTATGGATATCAGATTCCTCTCAAGCACAAATTTCGAGGAATTACTGAACGCTCAGGGCTGTTGATCCACGGGCCAGCTGGTTGGGCTGAAGTGAGTCCGTTCTGGGATTACGGTATCCCGTATTCGGCTCGCTGGCTGATGGGAGGGATTGACGCCGCCGTCAATGGTTTCCCCGCTGCACGCCGCTCAGTCATCCCCGTGAACGTCACGATTCCTGCAGTTGCGCCTGATGTTGCATACGCCATTGCCCGCGCTAGCGGCGCACAAACGGCAAAAGTGAAAATTGCCGAACCTGGGCACAGTCTTTTAGAAGATTGTGAACGTTTAGCAGCTGTGCGTGATGCCTTGGGCGCGGATGCGAAACTGCGCGTAGATGTGAACGGACGCTGGAGTGCGCAGTATGCGATAACGGCCATAGCGCAGCTAGATCGAGCGGCTGCAGGGCTGGAATACGTGGAGCAGCCATGCGCGAGTGTAGAGGAACTAGCACAGGTACGTCGCAAGGTGAATGTGCGCATAGCAGCCGACGAGTCGATTCGCCGCTCTAAGAATCCTCTGCGCGTCGTCGCAGCTGAGGCAGCAGATGTGGCCGTGCTGAAAAATCAACCGCTCGGGGGAGTGCGCGGGGCGCTGGCACTCGCTGAGAGGCTAGGCTTGCCGGTGGTGGTGAGTTCTGCTTTAGAAAGTTCGGTGGGTCTGTACGCAGGCTTAGCTTTTGCCAGCGCATTGCCGGAGCTTCCCTTTGCCTGTGGCCTGGGCACTGCGCAACTCTTGGAATATGACGTCACGACGTCTCCTTTGCTTCCTCGGGATGGGGAAATTGACGTGCGTGAGGTGAGCCCCAATAATATGGGAGCAGTGCAGATAGGAATGCATTCGCCACTGCGTTTACGCTGGCAGCAGCGGCTTGCCGATATGTGGGTGTATCTTCAAGAGCGGGGGCACATGAGCAGTGAAGCGCGTTGTAGATGGGCGCAGCTGCCATCTTAGGTAGACGCAGCTACCAGTAGGGAGTGACGGCACAGTAGAAAATGATGTCGCGGTAGGAAACACGGCAAAATAAGAGAGCGGTGGCACACGTCATCAAGCCTTAGCAAATACTGGCTCAGCACAGGGGAAAATACTGGTTTGGCATAGGGAGAAATTCTGGCTCAGCACAGGGTAACTGGTGGATCAGTGTGGAAACATCGGCATGGAAAAGGCAGCGCGGAAAAGGCCGCACGGAAAAGGCCGCACGGAAACATCGGTACAGAAAACTCGGTACAGAAAACTCAGCACAGAAACGTCAGCGCGAAAAAGTGACGGAGAGGAGACGCGATGGGGAAGGCGAGTGAGACGGCCAGAGCCGTCGTGGCTAGTTGTCTCGAATACGGCGTGCGCGATTTCGTGCTATGCCCTGGATCTCGTTCGGCGCCGCTTGCGTATGCGCTCTACGACGCAGAAAAAGCTGGCGTGGTGCGGCTCTATGTGGAAACCGACGAGCGGGTTGCGAGTTTTCTGGCGCTCGGCTTTGGCAAGGCTGGCACAATAGCGGCGCTCGTCACGACCTCTGGCTCTGCAGTGGCAAATGTGCATCCGGCCGTTGAGGAGGCGTTCTACAGTTCAGTGCCGTTGGTGGTCATCAGCGCCGATCGTCCGCATGAGTTGCGTGGAGTGCGGGCATCCCAGACGAGCGACCATCTAGGAGTATTGCGAGCCTCAGTGTGTGAGTCAGTAGATATTCCCACGGATACTGGAGAGGGCTCTGCACTACGTGGACGCATCCGCCGCATGGTTCGAGTGGCCACAGGGGAAGGTTTTGCTGGCGGGCCAGGGCCAGTGCATATCAACGTCGCTTTTAGAGAACCGCTCTTTCCCGATTCTTGCTGGGATACAGATGGGCTCGTGCAGCGTTTTGGTGTGGTGCATTCTCGTGGCATCCCAGTGAATGCTTGTGCGGGTGACGGCGAACTAGGGGCGAGCGGAGCGAAGCTAGACGTGCGCTCTAGGCCGGCTAAACGCACCGTGGTGGTTGCTGGCAGTGGTGACCGCCTGCCGGAGCTGCGCGCATTCGATCGAGACGTGCAGCGATTTCTAACCTCTGATTTTGCCGCGCGCTGCGCCCAAGTGCCAGTTCTTGCTGAGCCGGCTACGCTGATGCGGGCATTACCGAGTGCCATTGAAGCGCATCCGATTCTGCTCTCGGAGGAACTGCCGCTGCGAAGAAGTATCGAGCGTGTCATCGTGATCGGGCATCCTACGCTCACGCGGGAAGTCAGCGCTTTGCTCGCCGATCAGCAGGTGGAAGTAATTGTGGTGGATGAGCCTCCCACCTACACGGACGCCAGTGGCAACGCTGCCCAGGTGATTGCCGCTGACGATATTAGCAAGTGGCTTGAGATTGATAACGAGTGGTGTGCAGCGTGGTTGGCTGCAGCGCGCCGAGCTGAAGGCGAGATTGCTCAGTGGGAAGCTAGCGCGGATACCTTGGATTTTCAGCGGCTCGCGCGAGTAATTGATCGTGACGCCAAGCGAATTCCTACGCTGCTGGCAGCTTCGTCGATTATACGCGAGGTGAATCTCTACACTCCGGCGCCTGGAGCTGTCTATGAATCCAATCGTGGTTTGGCGGGTATCGACGGCACTGTGAGTACCGCCATTGGGATGAGCCTAGCGCAGGGGCGAGCTGTGCGCGTGGTGCTGGGCGATCTCGCTTTCGCGCACGATATCGGGGCGCTGATCCGCACAGCTGGGCAGATGCGCGGTGATGTGCAGGTGGTTCTGGCTGACGACGGCGGAGGATCACTCTTTTCCACGCTGGAATATGGACTCGGAGATGCTGGCGCTTTCGACCGCGTATTCCGCACGGAAAAAGTCATGGAAGTTCGCAATTTTGCTGCGAGTCTCGGAGATGATGTGCATTTTACGGCCGTCAATGGGAGCGCGCGGGCATTGGAGCAGGCACTGACGAGCTATTCCGGTGGAACTGAGATCGTCTATGCGCGGCTAGAACGAGAACCCCTCTCCCTCATGCGTGAGCATCGGGCTCAGCTGCGCGCGCGAGTGCTCGACGCGCTGAAACTGGAGTCACGAAACGCGCTGAAAGTCGAACTCTGAGGGCATCGGCTTTTTGCTGCGTGCTGGTTGTGTGCTTTTTGTGGTGCGCTTTCGCTGTGGGCGCTTCGCTGTGGGTTTCGCGGGATCCTCATCGTTTCTCTCCCGATAAAGCTGCCATGATGGGCCGGAGTTTTGCTCTAGTTTCTGCCAGTTCAAGCTCTGGCTGCGAATCGGCCATAATTCCGCCTCCCACCCACGCTCGTGCGCTGCGAGCAGAAGTGATGCGGGCGCAGCGCAAAGCTACGCACCACTGGCTAGCTCCCCCTGAGCAAATCCAGCCCACGGGGGCGCCGTAACGATCACGGTCGTGGAGCTCAGTGTGGGAGATGAGGTCGAGAGCAGCCGTGCGCGGGGTGCCACCGAGAGCTGCCGTGGGATGTAGGGCGGCGATGACGTCGAACATAGAGGTACCTTTATGCAGCTTAGCGCGGATATCAGTGGCAAAATGCACCACGTTTGGCAGGCGCACAATAAATGGCCCGTGAATATCGAGAGTGCCTAACGGCTGGAGTGCCTCTATCGCAGATTCGGCTGCCAGGCGGTGTTCTTCACGGTCTTTGCAGGAGTGGAGCAACAGAGCATCTTCCCGTTGAATAAGGTCGGGTTCTCGTTGGCCAGGGGTGGGCTGGTTGAGATTGGGTTGGCCAGGGGTGGGCTGGTTGGCAGCTTCGTCTGCGAGGCTATCTGCAGTGCCATCGGTAGTGTCGCCGACGGCCTCGTCCGTGGCCTCATCTGTGCCGGTCTCATCTGCTGTGGTGGTGGGGAGCGTGCCAGCCAGTACCCGTGTGAGCACGTCGTCACCATCATCGCCGTGCGGGAAAGTCCCGTCGGGCATGAGGTTGGATGCGAGCATTTCCGGTGAGGCTCCTACTAAGCCATCGACTGCAAACACCCAGGTGTCTGGGTAGTCGTGGTTGAGCGCAGATATCATAGTGCGGACGTCGAGATCCGTCTCGGCAGTGAAATCGACTTCGCGGGAGAGCACCACTTTTTCGGCTTCGCCGCGACGAATACTTGCCTGTATGCGGCGCACCTGTTCCATCCACTCTTCCCCGCTGGGAAGTTCGCTGCTGATCTGCGCGTGGGCAGTGCCGTAACCAGATGTGGCAGTGGAGCTAGCGCCGACGGATGTGGCGGTGACGGCACCAAGTAGCTTGTGTGCGCTCTCGCATAGGGTGTGATAGGGGCGGGATGGATCGGCGCTGACGATCGTGAGCCACGCCGAATTTTTCCGTTTCCCTACGACGATTTGCGGGATGATCAGCGTCGATCCTGCTTCAGATGCAGGGGAAAAGCTGAACGAGCCAAAGGCGAGCAGTCCAGTTCCTGGTAGGTTTACGTCGTCACTAATCGTGGCTTTTTCTAGCAGTGTATTCCACCATCGCTCAGCCTCACGGAAACGCACGGTGGATAGTTGCGCTGCTGCGACGCTCGCGCTGGTGTGTGCCGGCGGTCTAGTGCTCGCTGTAGGCGGGGAGAGTGGCGTGGCTGTAGCGATGGATGTGGGTACACAGGAGCCGCGTTTGTGGCTGTAATTGAGGTTGTAGCCGTGATTGCGGTCGTAGCTGCGGCTCTGGCAGCCCTCAGTATGGCGCCCTCCAATGCGGCGCTCTCCAGTGTGGCGCCCTGTACGGCAATGCTCCTTACCATGAGACCCCGCACTGCAATGCTCCTTACCATGAGACCCCTCAATATCGAAACGTGCAGCGACTCCCGCGCCTACAATGCCCTCCTCACCGCGCAGCCACACCAGTGCTTCAGATGGATCGGGTAAGATCGCTGAAAGCATGGGAAGATCAGGCAGGGCAATGGTTTTTACATACAGCCGCGGAATGCTCAACACGAGTAAGAATCATACGTTAAATTGAGCGCGGATGCTGGCCCCTGGGCATTGTCCGCTTCCACTGGATAGCTGATTGCGCGTGCCTTATGCTGCTGACGTCACGGGAGACTGCGCGAATACTTGAGTGTGCTGCGTCACCCTAAAAGCGCGAGCGCGCAAAATATCAGCACGCTCCTCTTCGGATAGCCCTCCCCATACGCCGTAAGGTTCGTGATTGGCTAGAGCATACTCACGGCACTGAGCGATCACAGGGCACTGGGCGCAAATCGCCTTTGCCCGTTCTATGCGCCGCCGACGCGGGCCGCCGCGCTCTCCCTCGGGGTGGAAAAACACCTCGGGATCGAGTTTGTTACATAATCCTTGAGCCTGCCAATCCCAGAAGTCCGTGAGGGCACCGTGCACATTCTTAACGTGGGCAACCATAAAGTACCTTTCTGTATTGACGTCGTATTGACGCTGGTAGGAGCAGAGCGAAGGTGAACGCCGGCGTCAAGAGAAGAGACACGAGATGAGATCTGACGGCCTTGTCGGTCGTTGAAGATTCAATGACTCTCACTGCTAATTAGGATACTTCTATTTTGCTTAATTATGCAAGACCCTTTTTGAAATTGTTTCTTATCAGGCGTGCTGTCGGTGTGGCGTGGGCAAGCCCACGTTCCTCACGTGGGCTGCCTGAGGGTGGAAGCCGTAATATATCTACATGGAGCACAACCCTTTTGGCCAGCTAGGCCTCACGTATGACGACGTTCTTCTCCTCCCAGGCGCCACTGATGTGATCCCGTCGCAAGTGGATACCAGTGCGCAGCTCACTCGTTCTATTTCGCTAAAAATTCCAATGCTCTCTGCTGCAATGGATACGGTAACGGAATCTCGGATGGCCATTGCAATGGCCCGTCAGGGTGGCCTCGGTATTTTGCACCGCAACCTCTCCATCGACGAGCAGGCAAGCCAGGTGCGCACCGTGAAACGCAGTGAATCCGGCATGGTCAGCGATCCGGTGACAATCGGGCCGGATGCTACGCTGCGTGAGCTCGACGATATTTGCCATCGCTACCGCGTGAGCGGTCTGCCAGTGGTGGATGCTGAGCGGCATCTGCTCGGTATTATTACCAACCGTGATTTGCGCTTTATCGCGCCTAAGGATTTCGATTCCTTGCACGTGGAACAGGTGATGACGCCGATGCCGCTGGTGACGGGGAAAGTCGGAATTTCTAGTGACGACGCTGCAGCGCTACTGGCCAAGAACAAGATCGAAAAGCTCCCGCTCGTCGATGATGAAGGCCGAATCGCTGGCCTTATCACGGTGAAGGATTACGTGAAGAGCGAGAAATACCCCCATGCCACGAAAGATGAAGCTGGCCGACTGCGTGTGGGTGCTGCTATCGGGTATTTTGGGGATGCCTGGCAGCGGGCGGAGGCGCTCGCGGAAACTGGCGTAGACGTGATCGTGGTAGATACCGCGAATGGTGAAGCTAAGCTCGAACTTGAGATGATTGAGCGGATTAAGAGCGATTCTGGCTTTGCGCAGGTGCAGGTGATTGGCGGAAATGTGGCCACTCGCTCGGGTGCACAAGCGCTCATTGATGCCGGCGCTGACGCCGTGAAAGTGGGAATTGGCCCTGGCTCCATCTGCACGACGCGCGTGGTGGCTGGTGTGGGCGTGC
This sequence comes from Actinomycetaceae bacterium, assembly GCA_028724905.1. GTDB lineage: Bacteria > Actinomycetota > Actinomycetes > Actinomycetales > Actinomycetaceae > Arcanobacterium_A. The sequence continues at coordinate 156,136 of JAQYTG010000002.1, forward strand.
CGCAGGTGACGGCGATCTACGAAGCTGCTCAAGCTGCTCGCGCTGCGAACGTACCAGTAATTGCGGATGGTGGTTTGCAGTATTCGGGTGATATTGGCAAAGCAATCGTGGCTGGAGCCAACACCGTGATGCTCGGTTCGCTTTTGGCTGGCTGTGATGAGACGCCAGGGGAACTGATCTTCGTCAATGGTAAGCAATTTAAGACGTATCGCGGCATGGGTTCGCTCGGGGCTATGAGTTCTCGTGGGCGCAAGAGCTACTCTAAAGACCGCTATTTCCAAGCGGACGTGAGTTCTGACGATCAGATTGTGCCTGAGGGGATTGAGGGGCAGGTGCCGTATCGGGGCACGCTCGCCTCCGTGGTATATCAGCTTATCGGTGGCCTGCATCAGACGATGTTTTACACGGGGGCGCGCACGATTCCCGAGCTGCAAGAGCGTGGGAAGTTTGTGCGTATCACCTCGGCAGGGCTGCGCGAATCGCATCCGCACGACATCCAGATGACGGTGGAAGCTCCTAACTATTACAGCCATAAATAGGGCCTGCGAAGGGTGGGACATTCACGACTTGCTGGCGTGAGTGCCCCATCTTTCGGCAGAGCCGGTACACGTGCGCGCTTTTGGGTACAAAACGATCCCCAAAAGCACGCTATGTATGATATGCGGAATTATGGTTTGGATACGGTGGCGGTTCGTTGGTACGACGCTAACATCCAACGATCTATTAAAGGAGCGAACAGTCGGGCAATATAGGTATCAGTGCCGTGGATCCACGAGCCCCGATCCTGATCCTGGGGAGCCCATGTTCGAGCCGTATTGGGCGAGAATTGATTGATGAGGTTGATGTGATTGTCCAGATCGTGTTGCCACCTATCAGTGGGGAGAGACCAATCGTTACACATTGGAAGGTGAAGATACGATAATGGGTAACTCCATGGACCTCAATCCGTACGCCGGTATTCTGTAGTTGGAGTCAGTTGTTGTGATGATCCTTAGATTGCAACCCCGTTCTTGACAGGGGCACCCCCAACCAAATGCGCTGCAGCCAAATGTCTGGTCTGGACGTACTGTCGTCACGGCGTTGCGCTAAGCCTTGCCGGTAGCTAGTGGTATCACGGTCAGACTCCACTGCGGCGCGGCATCGCGTTAAACTTCGTCTCAGTTACTGGCGTCATAGCATCAACTGATTCTCTGATGGGTGCAGAACATGGAACTTGCAGTATGCGCGCAGGGGAGACGTGCAGAGGGTACGCGCTAGAATTATGTGCGCAAGTACAGAGACAGGCGCGCAAGAGAGAATTCATGGCGAAAAACGTTGCTGGCGGCAGCTCGGATGAGGCTCGCGGAGAGGCGACGCCCCGTGCACAGGCCACATTTGGCGCAGAGGTGACGTTTGACGTACTCCCGTCTCAAGAATTGCTGCTTCAAGATTTGGCGTCCCAAGAATCCCCGCCCCAAAAATTGGCACGCGCGAGTGAACAGGTACGTACAAGCGAGCCGACACGCGCGCATGAGGGTGCCACTGTGAGTAAACAGGGCTCCACGCATGAGGACGCCGCCGCGAACAAACGCGCCATTGCGAGTGAACAGTCATCCGCGCATAAGGGTGCAGCTGTGAGTGAGCAGGTAGCCGCGAATAAAAGTGGGCAGGCAGTCGCGAATAAACAGTCGGCCACGCATAAGGCTGCCGCTGCGAACAAACGTGCTACTGCGAGTAAACAGGCCGCTGCGAACAAGCAGACTGCCGCGAGTAAAGCGGCGCTCGCGAGCGAGCAGGCGGGGATTCTGGCAGCCTCGCTCGATCGTTTCGTCGGCAAGCGCACGGCTCATGCGTTGGCCAAGCTCGATATACGCACCGTCTCCGATCTGCTCGAACACGTGCCTTTCCGCCTCGCTCAGCGCGGCCAGCTTATGCCAATTGAAGCGGTACATGAGGGAGAAGCGGTCACAGTGGTGGCGCGCGTTTTGAGCGCTGCGCTGCGCCCGATGCACGCCCGTCGGGGATTTATCCTCGGCGTCACGGTGACGGATGGCGAGCGCAATCTCGACCTCACGTTTTTTGCGAAAAATCCCCGCCCGCTCAAATTTCACGAGCAGCAGCTTGCTGTGGGTACGGTGGCTGTCTTTTCGGGCACCGTGAGTTCATATCGAGGAGTGCTCCAGCTCACCCATCCGCAGTATTCGCTCGTGGATAGCTCCGCAGACGTAGACGCACAAGACATCGCTCGCCCGATACCGATCTACCACAGCTCTGCAGCGGTGCCCTCGTGGAAAATTGGCCAGGCGCTCGAAGTGGTACTGCCACACGTGCATGAAGCTGACGTCCCCGATCCGCTTCCGGCCAGTTTTCGCAGCCAGCATGATCTCCCCAGCAAATTCTCGGCGCTTGTGGAACTACATCAACCGAGCAGCCCCGAGCAGTGGAAGCGCGCTCGTACGCGAATGGCTTACGAAGAGGCGTTCGTGCTGCAAACCGTGCTGGCTCTGAGGCTCTCTGCCTCCAAACGTGCTCATGCACGTGCCTGCCCGCCGAGAGCTGACGGCGTAGGGGCTGCCTTTGATCGGCATCTTCCCTTTACGCTCACCCAGGGTCAGCAGCTCGTGGGGGAGCAGATTGCGCAGGATCTAGCTTTGTCGGTGCCGATGCGCAGACTCCTCCAGGGAGACGTTGGCACCGGAAAAACCATCGTGGCGTTGCGGGCAATGCTGCAGGTGATTGACGCCGGTGGGCAAGCAGTTTTGCTCGCCCCTACAGAAGTGCTGGCTCGCCAACATTTCGAAACTTTTCATGCGATGCTGGGTGAGCTGGGGCGTGGAGGGGAAATCGGAGCTCCCGATCAAGCGGTGTGCCTAGAGCTGCTCACGGGCGCATTGACGGCCTCTGCCCGCCGGTCTGCCTTGGCTCGTATCGCTTCTGGACAGGCGCAATTGATCGTGGGTACGCACGCTCTGCTCTATGACTCGGTGCAACTGCCATTTCTCGGCTTGGTGGTAGTAGATGAGCAGCATCGTTTTGGCGTCAATCAGCGTGATGCCCTTGCCGAGGGGGCACATCTGCTGGTGATGACGGCCACGCCGATTCCGCGCACAATCGCCATGACCACCTTTGGGGATCTGGAGGTGAGTACACTCTCACAACTGCCACAGGGCAGAGCTGAGGTGAGCACAGTGTTGGTGCCTGCCTGGAATAAATCCTGGGTGGAACGAATCTGGCAGCGGGCTCGGGAAGAGGTGACGCGCGGCGGGCGAGTATACGTGGTGTGTCCGAGGATCAATGCCCAGGTGGACGAGGAAACGGAACCACCCAAGAACGATGGTGCACAGGCCGTTTCGCCGAGGAGCGACGCGCAAGCGTCGCTGGAGACTCGTGCACGGGTGACTCTGCCGAGGAGTGACGCGCAAGCTGCCCTGTTGGAGACTAATACACGGCTCATTCCGTCAAAGACTGACGCGCAGGCACCACCCCAGCGTGAGATGGCATCGGTGGAAGCTGTGGTGGAACAGCTGGGATCGGAGCCGGCGCTAGCGGGAGTACAGGTGGGGTACGTACATGGGCGGCTCTCCCCAGAAGAGAAAGCTGCGACGATGGCGGATTTCAGCTCGGGGGTTCGGCCTATTTTGGTGTCCACCACGGTGATTGAGGTGGGTATTGACGTGCCTCAAGCCACGATGATGGTGATTCTTGACGCCGATTATTTCGGTCTCTCTCAGCTGCACCAGCTCCGTGGCCGCATCGGGAGGGGGAAAGAGGCGAGTCTCTGCCTCGCCGTCCACGAAGCTGCTTCCGGCACGGTGGCGTATGAGAGACTCGCGGCATTTGCTAATACTAGAGACGGATTCGTGCTGGCGGAGAAAGATCTGGAGCTGCGCAGCGAGGGTGACGTGCTCGGTGCGCAGCAGGCGGGGCGTCACAGCTCGTTGAAGTTCTTATCAGTGTTGCGTGACGCCGATGTGATCGCGCAGGCGCGAGCCGCCGTAGCGGAGCTCGTGACGAGCGATCCCGAGCTGCGCGGGGCGCCAGCGCTCAAAGCGGCCGTGCAGAGCATAGATGGCGATGCCAGCGCAGAATACATCAGCCGCACCTGAGCTGCTGAGGCTAGTGCCCGCAAGCACAAAAGCAGCTGTGCTCATCGAAACTCATACTCGGCTTGAGTCATGTATCAACGTGGCTGCGAGCACGTCTCTGGTGTGGCTGCAGGTGCGTCTCGGCTATGTCGCTGATGTGCCTTGTTCTTCCTCGACTGTGCCTCGGTACCCTTCTGGTTGCCTCTTGTGATGCTTTAAGTGTGCCTCGGTACCCTCTGGTGTGCCTTGGGTACGGCGATGCGGGTATGATGCGGGTATGACGCGGATTGTGGCTGGCAGCGCGCGAGGGCGCACACTTGCAGTTCCTCGGTCGGGCACCCGTCCGACGAGCGAGCGAGTGCGAGAAGCGCTCTTTTCGCACCTGGAGCATTATGGCTACGTGGAGGGCGCCGTCGTGGCAGATCTCTTCGCAGGCTCGGGAGCGCTAGCCTTGGAAGCTCTCTCGCGGGGAGCCGCTCGCGCTGTGGCAGTGGAAGCTCACGCCGGCGCTGCGAAACTCATCTCGGCCAATGCTCGCGCGCTGGGTTTTGCTCAGCAGATGCGCGTGGTGGCGCAGAAAGTAGAGAGCTATCTCAGCGCTGAAGCCGCCCTGCTGCCGCTGTTTGATCTGGCCTTTCTCGATCCGCCATACGAGTATTCGGATGCTGCGCTCGCGCGGGTTGTGGAGCTGCTGGCTGGGCACATAGCCCAGGAGGGGCTGATCGTGGTGGAGCGGGCGGCCAGATCCCCGCAGCCGCTCTGGCCGGCGGGTTTCACGCTCAGCGATGAACGAAAAATGGGCGATACCCGAGTGTGGAGCGCTGAGCGCACACAAGAAGCGATACCATAAAAGCATGACTATCGCCGTGTGCCCTGGCTCTTTCGATCCCATCACCCTTGGTCATGTGGACGTAATCCGCCGCGCCCACACTCTGTTTGACACAGTGATCGTAGGTGTGGGGCGCAATTCCCGAAAGAACTACTGGTTTTCAGCTGAAGAACGCATGGAACTGGCGTGCGGGGCGTTGGTTGATATACCTAATGTGCAGGTGGAATTAATGGATGGTTTGGTGGCCACATTTGCCCACGAGCATGGGGCTATTGCGATTGTGAAAGGTCTGAGAGGCACTGCTGATTTCGACAACGAGCAGGCAATGGCACTGCTCAATAGACACCTCACTGGTGTGGAGACGGTGCTGATCATCGGGGATTCCACAAAAGCGCATATCGCTTCCTCTTTTGTCAAAGATATTGCCCTCTATGGCGGAAAATTTGAAGATCTAGTGCCTGCAAATGTAGCTCGCGCATTGCGAGAGCGAGTGCAGATCCAGAAGAAAGGCAGCAGCCGTGAATGAACTAGTAGACAACGAACAGACGGGAGCTTCGCTACTCGAAATTCTCGAAGAGCTCACTGCTCGGGTGGAGCACGCAAAGTCGATGCCGCTCTCGGCTTCGGTGCTGATCAACCAAAGCGAAGTGCTCGATCTTTTAGAGACGGCACGTTCGATAGTGCCGCAGCAGATCGTGGATGCTGATTCAGTGCTCCAAGACGCCTCTGCCGTCACGAATCAGGCGCGTGCTGAAGCGGACTCGATCCTCTCTCAAGCTCGCGCAGAGGCTCAACGCATTGTAGCTCAGGCGAAGCAGCAGGCTCAGCAACTCGTGGAACGAGATGCGATCACGACGGCTGCGCAGTCGCAAGCGGCGAAGATCGTGGATGAAGCACGGCAAAAAGCCCAACACGTTAAGCGCGGTGCGGATGACTATTCGGATTCTCAGCTAGCTGATCTGGCCGATCAGTTGGCAGCCGTGCAAGATTCGATCGACGCCGTACAAGATCAGATTGCCGCTGGCAGGGGCGTGCTTGCTGAGCGGGCGGAGGCTGAGTCGGCTCTGGCGGCGAATCGCAGCGGTGGCCGTGGGATGGGCGGGCGTGGAGATGCTCCGCGTAGCGGCGGTGGCAGCCACAAGAAACCGAAGCCCTAAAACCGCAAGAAACCGAAGCCCTAGAGTTACAGAAACCTGCAGCCTCAAAGCTGCCCCGCGGCCGGCTATCGAAACCACGGCTGTTCAGACACTGATGGCAGACGCTGATGGTATAGGCTACTGGCGCTTAGACCGCTGGCTCTATCGGCACTGGCTTCATAGGCACCGGCTCTACGGGCGTCCTAGAAACAGCGAAAGCTACAAGGCAGGAGGGGAAAAGTTGGCGTGCTACGACCGTTATGAGCGCAATGGCTCAGCTCTGACAGCTGACTGTGTCAGCCTATTCCGAGCTGACTATGTGCCAACTCACCCCAGCTGCGCAGCCTGTGTCTCACGTGTGCAGCACCATCTCTTCCTTGAACATCTGAACATACCGAGAAAGTACTGATAAGAAAGCACTAGCATGATGAAACGCTCTGAATTTGTGGTGTCAATAGCGGATCTTCCGCGCCAAGAGGGCGCCCAGCGTCACTATACTTTTACATTTACAGCTCCTGAGGGCATCGGTGTGGATCTGCTGAAAGTAGCCCAGGGGACACCTATTGAGGCTGATATTACTTTTGAGTCGGTGAGCGAGGGTGTCTTCGTGCACGGAACGGTACACACGCAAGCGATGGGAGAGTGTGCTCGCTGTTTGAAGCCGCTCACTTGGAGCGTCGATGAGAGCATCGCGGAGCTGGTGTACTATCCGCAGAGTGTCAAGGCATTGGGGGACGTCGATGCTGAAGATGCCGATGAACTCCCCGTGACGGACGGCGATTTCATCGACCTGGAGCCGCTGCTGCGTGACGCCGTGGTGCTCTCGTTGCCGCTGCAACCGTTGTGCACGCCTCAATGCCGCGGACTCTGCCCTGAATGTGGGGAACCGTGGGATAATCTGCCGAGTGATCACCGCCACGAGCATTTCGATCCGCGCATGAGTGCCCTCGACGAGTTAGCTGCTCAACTGGCGGCAGAGCAAGAGAAGGCTGGCGCGTGACCAGCTGCACTGCCGTCACGAGAAATCCGCTACAAGCCGTTACGAGAAGCCTAGTTACTCGGACAGAAGAAGGGGATCATGTTTAATCCTGATACCACGCAGCTGATGAAAATGTGGGGAGTCGATCTGGATGCTTCGATGCGAACGTTGGCTCTCACACACCGCTCATGGGCTTTTGAACACAATACGGGGCACAATGAACGCCTTGAATTTCTTGGCGATTCGGTGCTGGGGTTTATTGCCGCCGATTGGCTCTATGAGCAGTTTCCGGAAGATACCGAAGGAGATATGTCGAAGATTAAGGCTGCGAGCGTGAGCGAAAAAGCCTTGGCATCGGTGGCGCGGGAGCTGGATTTAGGCAGCTATATTCGCCTTGGCGTTGGAGAAGAACGCACAGGTGGGCGGGAAAAAGACTCTATTCTGTCTGATACCGTGGAAGCCCTCATCGCCGCCACATATTTGCAATATGGTATCGACACCACGCGAGCCGTGGTGGAACGCCACATTGTGCCGCTTATTCGCACGGCCACCACGCTCGGGCCAGCTCTAGATTGGCGAACCGCTTTTGAGGAACAAGCCCGCGCTATGGACGTGCCAAATGTGGAGGCTCTGCGCTATGGGATAAGCGCTGAAGGGCCAGATCACGCCCGCGTTTATACGGCGCAGCTCTATTTGGCGCAAGATTTCTGGGGTGAGGGTGCAGGAACGAGCCAAAAAGCAGCTAAGCTGGCCGCCTGTGAGGATGCCTACCGGCGTTTGACGGGCGAGTTGCGCGGGAGCAGCACAAATACCGATGAGTGACGCGGAAGCCACGGATATGAGTGAGCTACGCGAGAGCCATGCAGATACTGGTGAGTGACGCCAGAGCCGCAGATGCGAGTGAGCCCACTTACTGATGTGAGTGGTAAAATCGGCCTAAGTAGCCTGCTGAGCAGTGTGCTGAGCAGCGTGAAGCGATGTTAAGCGTTAAGCGCCGGCAATCATGCGAGATAGTGCGAGATAATGTGAGGAAACATGGCACAGGATCAAGACATTCAGGTGATGATTATTGACGATCACGAAGTGGTGCGCCGCGGAATTGCTGAAGTGGTTGATCGCTCGGAGGGGTTGAACGTGATCGCCGAGGCTGGCTCCGTGCAGGAGGCATTGCGGCGCGCCAAATTGATGAATCCCGATGTGGCTCTCGTGGATTTGCGCCTGCCAGATGGCACGGGTATCGATATCATTCGCGGGCTGGCGATTGAGAGCCCCAACACCCGTTCGGTAGTGCTCACGAGTTTTGACGACGACGACGCGCTGGCAGAATCGCTGGAGGCGGGCGCTAAGGCTTTCTTGCTCAAGACAGTTCGCGGAGCTGAGATTACGGAGGTCATTCACGCCGTGGCAGCTGGGCGGGTGCTGCTCGATGAACGCACTGTGACGCGGCGGCGCGCTGACCATGACGATCCGACGGCAAATCTTACGCCCTCTGAACGCAAAGTGCTGGATTTGATCGGAGATGGCCTCTCCAACCGTGAAATTGGCGACAGGCTGGGAGTGGCTGAGAAAACGGTGAAGAATCACATCACGTCGGTGTTGTCAAAGATGGGGATGCAGCGGCGTACACAAGTGGCGGCATGGGTGGCTGGCCAGCGCGCCGCCGGCTGGCGCAATAGTTAGCGCGCAATAGTGAGCCACAGCGGCGGGTGGGCGTTGAGCTGGACGGTGAAGCCTGCCGTCATAGCGCTAGCACGGCGTTTAGTAGTGCACCGCTGACGTGGCTAGCACAGCGGTGAGCACATCGTTGTGCACGCCGTTGAGCACACGGATGAGCGTACTGCCGTCATTGCCGTCATAGCGCTAACGCAGCGGTGCACTCCATGCCATCTGCGCCCCCGAATGGCCATCAGTACGTTCATGTAAGCTAAACGTGCCGCGGTGCCGGCGAGCGCGTGCAGCCAGGTTTGATAGGCCAGAGCGGCGCGAGAGTGAGGGAGTAATGCCGGTGCCGTCGTCTATCACAGTCACCTCAATGGCGTTCAACGTCACTGTGAGCGTGATCGACACCGATGAGGCGTGTGCGTGCCGAGCAGCATTCGAGAGCCCCTCCCTGACGACTGCTACGATATCGTCAGAAATATCAGCCCCTACGGCATCATCAATCAGCATGAAGTCAGATTCCGCATCCACGCTCTCGCCGTTAAACGTGATCAGCAGCGAGGGAGCAAATCCGAGTGACTGCAGCGCCATCTTCGTCTCGTGGCGCAGCCGATCGACGAGCGCCTGAGAGGCTCCCTCATCGCGCAAAGATTGCACAATTCTGCGAATTTGCCCCACAGAGTCGTCGATGGCTCCCAGTGCTTTGTCGAGCGCTGCCGTCACCGCTTCAGGGGGATTGCTGGCTGCGAGTTCTTCGCGTACGGCTGTGATATGCATCCCTGAGGCAAAGAGCTGCTGAATCGCCAGATCGTGCAAATCGCGGGAAATGCGGGAGCGTTCGTCAAGCTCTGCCGCCTGCTCTTTGGTTTTGCGGGCTTCTGCCAGTTCGAGGGCGATTGTGGCCTGCTGAGCTACGTTTTCGGCCATCGCCAGATCGTTCAGATCGAACTCTGGAGAATTTGGGTAGCGCAGCAGCACGATCACGCCGCGCCCGCCAGAATTGGAGATCAGCGGAGCATAGAGTGAGGGGCCAAAACGGCGCAGCACGGGCACGCGCACCTGAGCCATACGCTGCATGGAATCGACGATAATGCCGGCCTGCTCCCGAATCACTGTGCGCGCCCGCCCCTCGGGCGGGAACGTGAGCCCTACATACTCTTTGGCGCCTGCACCGGCTACAAATTCGCAGGCCCAGGCGTCGTTAATAGAGGGCAGCACCATCAGCGCGATATCGGCGCGGCCAGCTTTGAGCATCTCATCCGTGATCACCTGCAGGGCGTCTTCCTCTTCGTTGCCCTCTAGCAAGCTGGCGACGATATTCTGCGAGGCTGTGAGCCAGCGGGATCGGCTCTGCGCCTGTGCATAGAGGCGGGTATTGTGTACAGCCACGGCTGCTGCCTGGGCGAGCAGACGCATCTTATAGGCATCTTCCTGCGTGAAATCGTCAGGCTTATTGGTGAGGAAAATACGCCCCCACACTTGCCCGTGTACCAGCACGGGCAGCCCCATGAAATTGTGTATACGCAACAGTGACGGCGGGAAAAAATCCGTGAAAGCATCCTCAGGCACGGAGTTATTGACGTTCAAGCTGGTGGCAGGGACGCCAGGAAACACCGAATCTCGCACCAGCGGGATGGGGAGGAGCCCTTTTTGCTCGGGGGTCAGGCCGGAAGTAGCAAATTCAATGATGGTGCCGTGTGAGTCGAGAATACCCACGGCGCTCTGTGCTGCCCCCGAGAGTTCCCGAGCGGCCTGCGTGAGAAATGTGAGTGCACCAACGCGGTCGAGTTTGCTGGTGAGCTGCACAGTGAGCTCAAATAATGTGCGAAACGTCGAATCCTCATTCGCCATAGTGGCCTTCTTCATATTGCTCTTGATGTAATGCCCACGCATATTCTGGCACGGTACGCAGCAGCTGTTCATGGGTGCCGCGTGCTATCACCTGAGCGGGAGCAGTAGGATCTGCCCCTTCTGCCTTGCCCAGCATCAGCACTTCGTCGGCAGCGGCAAGAGGAGACAGCCTGTGAGTCACGACGATCACTCCTCGTTGTGCCCCACCTGCGCGCAGTAAATCGTGGATAAGCTGATCGGCCGTATGCGGATCAAGATGCTCGCCTGGCTCGTCGAGAAGCAAAAACGTGGCGGGGGAAGCTAGAGATCGGGCAAGTAGTAGTCTGCGGCGTTCCCCTCCGGAGATCGTTGCGGCATTCGATCCGAGCATAGTATTGACGCCATCGGGCAGTTGTGCCAGCCACTGCTCAAGACCAGCTTGAGCAAGAAGCTCTTCTGCCTGTGTTGCACTAATATCTGCCCGAGCTACGCGCAGATTCTCCAGCACGGTGGTCTCAAAAATGTGGGCATCTTCCGCTGTGAGAATAAGTTCCTCTGATACCTCTGCGCGGTGGAGCCGGTAGGCGTCGCGTCCGCTGAGTTTCACACAGCCGGAATCAGGCTCCAGCATCCCCGCGAGCGTGAAGAGCAGCGTAGATTTACCAATACCGGAGTGCCCCACAATAGCAATAGCTTTGCCTGGCTCAAGCTGGAGGCTGATCGGCCCGCACACGTGTGGGCGGGTGGCCCATCCGGCCACGAGATCCTGAGCTATGAGGATGGGTTTGTCTGTGGCGGGCGAATCGTCGTGCTGTGGAGCCTGAGCTGAGCGAGCAGTCTCTAGCAGAGCCATGACGCGCAGTGCAGCTCTGCCGGAGCGCACCAGCTGCACAGCCGCTTTGGCCAGGCCTTGAGTAGCTTCAAAGGCTGAGAGCGGGGTGAGGGTGCAAACGATGAGCCCGATAGGGTTGAGCGTGCCCGCAGCCACTTGTTGAGTGCCGATCACCAACGCCGCAAAGACCGACACTCCCATAGCGAAAGTGTCGATAGCGGTGGCCAGGGCTGTGGGGCGGGCAGAAGCATCACGGCTGTGCTGAATATGCCGTTCAGTTTCTTGGGCTTGGGCTTGTACCGCTGCCAGTTGCCCGCTCACTCGCAGTTCAGAGGCATTTTCAAGCACATTCAAAGCCTGAGCATTGAGCTGTGCCCGATATGCCACTTGATCAATTTCTGCCATTCGCCCGCCCAGCATCGCGCAGTAGGGGCCGACGACGCCAGCGACGAGTAGGCACAGAGCTAGCACGGCGGCAATAGCGGGGGAGTAGCTGGCGACGATGCCAACGGAAATCAGACTGACGATCACGGCCACACAGATCGGGAGTAGTGATTTCACCACCACATTGCCCAGCTCGTCTACATCGGAGCCAGTACGGGCGAGCAGATCCCCGCGGCGGATTCCAGAGACGACGTCGGTCGTCGAGTCAGCCATCGTGGTGTAGACGGCAGTACGCACGGCGGCCATGCCGCGCAGCGCTACCCAGTGGGAAGCGATCCGCTGCACATACCGGAAGACGGCTTTGCCGATGCCAAACATCCGCACGCTGGTAGCTGCTATCGACAGGTCAAGCACCGGTGGCAACTGGGCGGCGCGGGCGATGAGCCAGGCGGACACGGAGCCTAGGCCGACGCCAGAGCCGACTGCGCCGGAGCCGAAAAGTACCGAGAGGGCAAAACGCTTTTTGTCGATATCCAGCAGCGCCAAGGATTGGCGCAGGGCGCGGCGTTCAGCGCGGGGGAACGCTTTTTCTAGCGGTGACAACGAGCTCATCGTTCACTCCTTTCTGAGGAGGCTTGAGCTTCGGTGATGGCAGATCCCACAGGCGCGGGAGAGCCCTCCAGATCGCTGGAGCGCTCAGCTGATGCCTCTAACGCGCTTGACGCGCCGAACCCCTCTGGTTCGCGCTGTTTGCTTGGTGCGTTTGTTGTACTCGGGGTGCTCCGCCAGTTCCCTGGCAGAGCGTAGTCGAGCTGCTGGGCTTCTTCGCGTAGCTTAGCTAAGCGTGCTGCCCGCTCACGGCGGGCATTTTCTACCTGTTCGGAAATGTCGCGAGTGCTCGATTCGACGGTGATCAGCACGTCTGCTTGTGCGGCGATGGCAGCGCGGTGGGCAATCACCACTACGGTGTGATGATTGGCTTTGAGGGCGGCCAGTGCCCGCGCTACATACTCTTCGCTCATAGCGTCCAGATGTGCAGAGGGTTCGTCGAGAATGATCAGCTCGGCTGTGCTGATCAGCGCCCGCGTGAGCGCCAACCGCTGGCGTTGCCCGACGGAGAGCCCCACGCCTCCTTGCCCGACGCGAGTATTCCAGCCGGCTGGTAGGGAGGCGACGACGGCATCAAACCCAGTGATCTCACAGGCGCGGACGAGGTCTGCTGGCAGTTGCGCGGCGTCACCAGTGGTACGCGTGTCGCAACCAGCAGTACCGACGGCGCCAGCAGTGCCAACAGTGCCAGCAGCGCTCTCACGGCTCTCTGCGCTGCTCAGCCACTCTCCGCCGTCAAGCCCCATATTTTCAGCCACTGTGCCAGGCACGATAGCAGGACGTTGTGGCACCCATGTGATATGGCTCCACCACTGCTCTCGGGAAATGGTAGATAAATCGTGTCCGCCTACGAGAATCCGCCCTTCATCGGGAGCGAGCAGCCCGAGCAGCGCATTCACTGTGGTAGATTTACCCGATCCTGATGCCCCCTGGAGTACGGCAATGCTGCCTGGCTCAATTTTTGCGTTGAGCCGAGCGGGGGCTACGGTTGCTCGCCCGGGAGCGTAGACGCTCAGATTCTCAAACTCAATCGTGGCATGGCGTAGATCTGGCACGTCGAGAGTGCCGGTGTGCTGGGGGAGTGGGATTTCTAAGACGGCGAAAGCCTCGCCTGCTGCAGCAATTCCATTGGAGGAGGCGTGGAACTGGGTGCCCACTTCACGCAGCGGCTTAAAAACTTCCGGCGTAAGCATAATGATGACCAGCCCTTCAAAGAGCAGCAGATTTCCAGCCACCATACGGAAGCCAACCTCGACGGCCACGATTGCGGTGGAGAGGGTGGCAATAAATTCTAGGGCTGCACCGGAGAGAAATGCGACGTAGAGAGTCTGCATCGTCTTATCGGCAAAACGTCTGCCAAGCATCTGCACCCGAGCTTTTGGCCCTTGCTCACGTCCGAGGGCTTTGAGGGTGGTGAGCCCAGAGAGCAAATCCAGCAGCTGCACGCCCAGCAGTTCCATAGCTTTGAGGCGCTGCGAGGAAAAGTGCGCCGTCATCTTGCCGATGAGCACCATAAAGATAGGGATAAGTGGGATACACAAGGTGATGGCCAGGGCGCTCACCCAATCGAGCGCATAGATCACTATCAGCAGTAGAGGTGTGGCCGTGACGCACAGGAAGAGCTCAGGCAGAAAAGACACAAAATAGGCTTCGAGATCGTCGAGGCCGCGCGTAGTTTGGGTGACGATTTTCGCGGCGTTGCCATCTGCTAGCCATCGCTGCCCAAGATCTCCTGCGTGGCGCAGCACTTGTTCTCGCAGACGGGCAATCACTTTTACAGCAGATCGGTGCCCTAAAGCATTTTGCACATATGTGAGGGCAGCGCGCAGGGCAAAGACGCCAATGAGTGCCCAGATCAAGGGCTGTACATCAGCAAAATCGGCTTTGCGGTAGAAAACGGGGGTGGCGGCTGCGCCGATGAGCAAGGTTTGAGTAGCAATAAGGGCGGTGACGGCAAGGCCAAGGAGGACGAGGAAGATAATGTAGGTGCGTGTCTCGCGCGCATATTTTAGCAATCGAGGGTCGAATGGCTTCACGCTCGGCTCGCCTTTCCATATCGTGTTAGTACATTGCGCCAGCGCATCGTGTCAGCGCATTGCGCCAGTAGATTGTGCGGCACATCGTATATAGGACTTTTTCTCTAGTGGCTAGCTTAGCAAGTGCTGCGCCTGCTAGCGCTATGAGAAATACTGCTAGCACATAAGCTAGCGCATAAGAGCTCCTGATGTTCGGATACCCAAACATCAGGAGCTCTCTCATCATTCTTGAATGAGTTAACGAGGTGGGCTCGTGAGCTCAGCTCACTTTCTCAAATTCGCGCTCGGTGCTCAGATCCAATCCAGCCGGCTCATCAGGAATGTTGTTCACTGAGATACGGCGGGAGAACTTGATATAAGCCCAGATCGTGTAGAAGAGCACGATCGGTACGAAGATCACCACGGGCACCAGCATCACGATCTGGGTTGGCTCTGTAGCGCTCGCCTGTGCGAGCGTGAGCGTATAGGCCGGCTTAATGGAGCTCTTCAGAGCGTTCAGGCCGATGGTGGAGAAGATGAACACCACGGCCACAGCCAGAGCTGCAAAGTGGATGAAGAAAGCTCCTTTATCGTTGCCTTTGAGTACCATCAGCAGCGACGCGATGAGCAGCACGGCAGCCAGAATCAGCGGAATCCATGCCAGTGCGTTCACCGAGTAGGCAATCTGACCCCACAGCGCCCACACAGCTGTGAGTGCAGTGGAGATGAGAGCCGTCTTCGGAGCGAGCTTGAGTGCCCGATCATGCAGATCGCCCTTAGTCTTGAGAGCGATCCACAGAGCGCCGTGATTCAAGAACAGCGTGAGCACTACCAGGCCGCCGAGAATGGTGAACGGCGTTAAGAGCGAGAAGAAACCACCTGTGAGGAAGTGCTGATCTGCACCAGCCACTTTTGCTGAGAGATTCACTGTGGCTGGATCGACAGCCACGAATGTGCCGTTTTCATAGTGTCCCACCTGAATCTGCATACCTTGTACCAGGTTGGCAAAGGCCACGCCCCACAGGAGTGAGACGATCCAGGCTACTGCAGTGTGGATCGTATCCCAGGTGTTGCGCCAGCGTGCCGTCTTGACCTTGCCGCGCCACTCAATAGCGACGATGCGCAAGATCAGGCACAGCAGCACAGCGACGAGTGCAAAATACATACCTGAGAACATCGTGGCATACCATTCGGGGAATGCTGCAAAGGTGGCGCCACCGGCGGTGAGTAGCCACACTTCGTTGCCGTCCCAGTGTGGGCCAATCGTGCCCAGCATCAGGCGTCTTTCTTTGTCGTTCTTCGGCAAGATCTTGAGCAACATACCAGTGCCCAGATCGAAGCCATCCAAAACGACGTAGCCAATCCAGAGAACAACAATGAGGATCAGCCATAGAACTTGCAACCATGAAGTTACCATTTGTTATTCCGCCTTTCCTCAGTACTCAAAACTCAAAACGGTATCGTCTTTAAGCTCTACCACGTCGGTGACGAGGCGCTTATTGGTGCTGATTCCCTCGCGGGCGTAGCGCTTGACCAGCACGAACCACACGATCCCCAAAATGAGGTAGAGCAGCGTGAAGATCACGAGCGAGAGAATAATTTCGATGGGGTGCACAGTCAGTGACGCTGCTTCGATCGTCAGCTGATGCACGTTGGCGTCACCGCCGAAGTTTGGATACACCACCCACGGCTGGCGTCCCACTTCGGTGAGAATCCAACCGAAAGTGCTGGCCAAGAACGGCAGCAGTGTGCTCCACAGGAAGACTTTCGCCAAACCAGCGGAGATCGCCTCGGGTTTCTTGAGCTTCACCAGCCCCACGATAGAGAGAGCGAAAGAGATAAATCCGAAGAGCATCATAATGCGGAACGAATAGAACGTGAGCCCCACATTCGGGATGTAGCTTATCTCGGCGCCCGCATACGTATCTGCAAACTCTGCTGCGAATCTCTCCTGAAGATCTTTTCCGCCTTGAAGCTCGGCGTTTGGATCGTTTTTAGCCATGAAAGATTCCAGGCCTGGGATGGGCAGCGCAATGATGTTTGCCTCGCCCTTGGCCAGATCCCCGCCGGTGTAGACCAAAGCCAGAGGGACATTTTTCTCGGTGGTGTTGATGCCCATAGCCGCGGCCATCTTCGTAGGCTGCACCTCGGTGATGTGTTGAGCTGAGAAGTGCCCCGAGCCGATCACCAGGATAGAGCCGATGAGCATAGCTACCAAGCCGAAGTGGGCAGCTGGCCGCCACAGTTCTTCCGCTTCAGGAGCATTCTTCTTGATCGTCTTGACCAACCACCACAGCGCAATGGCAGCGATAGCGGAGCCCGCGAGCAAGATTGACGCAGCGAAAGTGTGCAAGAACGTGTACATGGAGGTCGCTGAGAAAATCACATTTAGGAACCCGCCAGGGCCATCGAGTTCTGCACGGCCAGTGCCCGCATTGAATCTGGTGCCGTTCGGATTTTGCATAAACGAGTTGGCAGCGAGAATGAAGAGTGCAGAGATGTCCGATCCGATGGCGAAGAGCCAAATGGACAGCGTATGCAACTTAGGCGTGATGCGGCCGCGCCCGAAGATCCAGATTCCCAGGAATGTGCTCTCTAGGAAGAACGCCAGCAGCGCCTCGAAAGCCAGCGGAGCGCCGAAGATATCACCCACATAGCGGGAGTATTCGCTCCATCCCATACCGAATTGGAACTCCTGCACGATGCCCGTTGCCACACCGATAGCGAAGTTAATAATGAGGAGTTTGCCAAAGAACTCAGACAGCTTGAGCCATCGCTCTTCGCCGCGTTTGAGCCATTTGGTCTGCATAATCGCCACGAGGGGAGCTAGCCCAATCGTCACTGGTACAAAAATAAAATGGTACACAGTGGTGATTGCAAACTGCCATCGCGCGAGGTCGACGATATCCACCTGATCACCTTCCGTTCGACCTAAATTGACAGACTGTTGTGACGGATTCTGAAGTTGTGCTCGCGTGATATTGAACGCACAAACATAGAACCCTTGACTCCATCATGCCTTGCCTGGACGGAATTTATCCACTTTTTACAATGCCTGTTTTGCGCCTTGTTTTGGCGTAAAAATAAGGAAAGATGCCTGAGGGGTGAAAACTCGCCGTTTTGAGTGACGCGCAACGCCGTAGCATCGAGAGCAGTGCTAATAACGAAACAAAAGTGTAACGAAAACTGTTGCCCTATTGACTTGTGTCGAGTAGTGGGAAAACGGGCATAAGGGGTGACAAAAATGAGACTTGTCTCCTAGCGATGTATATGAGCTGCTGGTGTAGAATCTCAATAAGACTTGTGGGTGCGCATCCACCCGCACGACGTAGGCTTTGTGCGCCGCTTATGCGCTGCTGCCGAGCTGCGTCGGTTCAGGGGAGTTGCATCGGTTCAGAAGAACTGAGCAATCCTGCAGAGGACTTCCGCAACGCGGTTGCGAGTGAACACGTTGTTTCTGCGTGATGCGTCGTAGGGAACACAATGGAGTATATCCAATGGCAACAACTGAAAAAACCGGTGGGCAATCCGCCCAAACCTCGGCACGCCGTAGCGTCCCCAACGCTGGAGAGCTGCTGTTTTCTGCGCAGGAACGCAGCGATGAAGTGGTACTAAGTGCGCGAGAACCCCATACTCACGCATCCACCACGATGGTGCTCTTCCAAGAGCCAGATCTATCTCGGGCAGTGGCTCCACGCCGCGCTCGGCGCGCTGCCGTCGTCACTAGCACGGGCGAAAGCGTGGACGAGGCTTTCGAGGAGACTCCCAAGGGCAGCACTCTCAAAAAAGATCGCACTCCCAAAGAGGAGGGGGAAGAATCTCCGCGGCGCTCGCGGCGAGGATCGCGTGGAGGGCGTCGCGTGGCAGAATCGCGCGAGGAACTTCGTGCAAGCGCTGATTCCCCTGAGGATCCGCTCGATGGTGCTGACGGCGATGGCGTCGATACTGAGCGTGAGAGCGAAGCGACAAGCGCAAAGACTCGCTCGCGGCGACGCACTCGAGCGGCGCGCGAAGATGCCCAATCTGAGAGTGATACGTATGCGCCCGATAGTGCCGACGAGAGTCAGCTTCAAAGCGGTGAAAGCGGCACAAAGAGCTCTAAAAAGAACAAGAAAGTGGAGGCGCCTAGCTCAGCGTCCAGTTCGGTGCCCAGTTCAACTCCGAGTGATGAAGCTGTGGCTGCTGCCATCACAGTGCGCAAGCGTCGGCGGCGCGGTGTGAGTGAGGACGTATCCGATCAAGTGACGGCACCCAAAGGCTCCACTCGTCTAGAGGCGAAGCGTCAGCGCCGTAAGGAAGGACGTGAGGCGGGGCGCCGACGTCACACCATCACGGAATCAGAATTTCTAGCGCGCAGAGAATCTGTGAACCGAGATATGCTGATCCGTGAGCGCGACGGCTTAAACCAGATTGCCGTGATCGAAGATGGGGTACTCGTCGAACACTACGTGGCACGGCATACGCAAAGTTCGATGGTGGGCAACGTGTATCTCGGACGAGTGCAAAATGTGCTCCCCTCGATGGAGGCTGCTTTCGTTGATATTGGCAAAGGCCGCAATGCCGTGCTCTACGCCGGTGAAGTGAATTGGGACGTAGTTGGCTTGGCGGGTAAGCCGCGGCGCATTGAAGAAGCGCTTAAGAGTGGAGACACTGTGCTGGTGCAGGTGACGAAAGATCCTATCGGGCACAAGGGGGCTAGGCTCACCTCGCAGATTACGCTCGCTGGACGGCATCTGGTGCTGGTACCCAGCGGTGCGATGACGGGTATTTCTCGTAAGCTACCTGAGAAAGAACGGGTGCGGCTCAAGAAAATTCTCAAAGACCTGGTGCCTGCAGAACACGGCGTTATTGTGCGCACCGCTGCTGAGGGAGCCACGGAAGAGCAATTGCGCTCAGACGTGGAGCAGCTCACTGCAGCCTGGCGTGATATTGAAGCGAAATCTAAGAGCTCTAAGAATGCTCCTAGCTTGCTTAAGGGTGAGCCGGAGCTAGCCGTGCGGGTGGTGCGCGATATCTTCAATGAAGATTTCGTCTCTCTCAAAGTTCAGGGGGAAACGACGTGGCATACGATCAGTGAATACGTGCAAAAGTTTTCACCGGAGCTGCTAGATCGCGTCCAGAAATGGGATTCCGATCAAGATATCTTCCATAAGAATCGGGTGGATGAGCAGCTGGCGAAGGCTTTTGATCGCAAAGTGTTCCTGCCCTCAGGCGGCACGCTGGTGATCGACCGCACCGAAGCGATGACGGTGATTGACGTCAATACCGGCAAATTTACTGGTGCGGGCGGCACGCTCGAAGAGACGGTGACGAAGAACAATCTCGAAGCGGCCGAAGAGATCGTGCGCCAGTTGCGTTTGCGTGACATCGGCGGAATCGTGGTGATTGACTTCATCGACATGGTGCTTGAGGCCAACCGAGATTTGGTGTTGCGGCGCCTGATCGAGTGCCTAGGGCGAGACCGTACCCGCCATCAGGTGGCTGAAGTCACCAGCCTGGGGTTGGTGCAGATGACGCGCAAACGTGTGGGGCAAGGTCTGGTAGAGGCTTTCTCCACGGTGTGTGAGGCCTGCGAAGGGCGTGGCTATATTACTTACGACCATCCGATCGAAAAAGGTGAACTGCCGGATGCACAGACGATGGTCGTGGGCGGGGCTGCTCCGGTGCGCACAGATCTTCCGCAGGTGGATCCGGAAGCTGAAGCTAAGCAAGCAGAGGTGAAAGCGGCGCTCAACAACATTGCGGCGGCTGCGGCACATAAGCACAAGCGTCGCGGTGACGGCGCACAGGCTGGAGCCAAGAAATCCCGTGCGGGAAAAGTGGAGCTAGCGCAGATCAAAGCAGAGCTCAAGAACGCTGAAGAAACCGCATATAATGCCCCCAGCAGCGGAGTAGATAGCGACGGCGAGCGCGGGGCGAGCGCGGCTTCTAGCAGCGGCACATCTCAAACTGGCAAAGCGTCTGACGCTATTCGGGCTAGTGAGGAGTTTGAGCGCACTTCTGAGCAGAGCGTGGGCGAGCAGGCCGGCGATTCTGAGCTGGTGAAGCAAACCGAGTCTGCGCAGCATAAGCAGGCGATGCCCGAGAGGGGCGAGAAGAAAGCTCCGCGCATTGTGAGTAGTTCCGGTACGATCACCCCTACGAGCAGCGGAAAAGCGAGCAGCGCCATTATGACGTTCCCAATAAAAAAGTAGCTGTGGTGCGAATCGCTCTCTTATAACTTGTTCAAGGGAAGAAGAGCAGTTAAGCTAGGTTGCTGGCGCGAATGTGCCGTTCCATTTTTCAGTGCAGACTCTTTTGCTGGACTGCCGCTCGCGGCGATAGTGAAAGTGTCGCAAACGAACCGACAGAGATGAGCAAAACGTGGTCTACGCGATTGTGAAAGCAGGCGGACACCAGGAAAAGGTGGCTGTAGGTTCCATCGTAGTGATGGACAGGATTCAAGGCGAGCCTGGAGATACGGTTGAGCTTGAGCCTGTGATGCTCGTTGATGGTACTGAGATCACCACGGCAGCTGATGGAATCAAAGCTAAAGTGACGGCGGAGATTGTGCGGGACGAAAAAGGTCCGAAGATCACGATTGTGAAGTACAAGAACAAGACTGGCTATCGCAAGCGTCAAGGGCATCGTCAGAAGCTCACGCGCTTGAAGGTGACGGGCATCAAGTGACGCCGCGCCATTTTCGGTAGATGACGCCACATTTTAGAGAACGTACATAAGAAGAAGAGGTTGAGCAATGGCACACAAGAAAGGCGCTAGCTCCACAAGTAACGGGCGCGATTCTAACGCGAAGCGCTTGGGTGTGAAGCGATATGGCGGGCAGTTTGTGAACGCTGGCGAAATTATTGTGCGCCAGCGAGGCACGCACTTCCATCCTGGTGTTAATGTTGGCCGCGGCGGAGACGATACGCTTTTCGCTCTGGCTGCAGGCAATGTGGAGTTTGGGACGCACCGTGATCGCAAGGTCGTGAGTGTCGTCGATGTGAATGCTTGATAAAGCGAGGATGCCTGAGATAAGGCATTGCGCTAGTGCAAGGGCGGGTTTGCTCCCGCCCTTGTTTTGTATGTAGTGCAGGAGATGCAATGGCGAATTTTATAGACCGAGTCACCCTCCATGTGCAAGCCGGCAACGGTGGACACGGCGTAGCATCGGTGCATCGTGAGAAATTCAAGCCGCTCGGCGGGCCAGATGGGGCAAATGGGGGGCACGGTGGAGACGTCATTTTACGTGTCGATGGGCAGGAGACGACGCTCTTGCATCTGCATCACTCTCCGCATCTGAAAGCTGGCAATGGCGCTCCAGGAGAGGGGAATATGCGCCAAGGCAAACGCGGAGAAGATCTCGTCGTCAGCGTGCCAGCTGGTACCGTGGTAAAAGACGCTGACGGCAACGTACTGGCCGATCTCGTCAATGTTGGAGATGAGTATATCGCTGCCCAAGGGGGAATTGGCGGATTGGGAAATGCGGCTCTCGCATCCCCGAAGCGGCGCGCGCCAGGTTTTGCTTTGTTAGGTACGCATGGCGAAGCGCGCGACGTATTGCTGGAATTGAAATCAGTGGCTGATGTGGCTCTGGTGGGATTCCCCTCAGCGGGCAAGAGTTCGTTGGTGGCTGCTATGAGTGCCGCTCGCCCCAAAATTGCCGACTATCCTTTCACCACGCTGGCACCTAATTTAGGGGTGGTCAGTGCTGGAGATGCGCGCTTCACCCTGGCCGATGTGCCAGGGCTAATACAAGGAGCCTCAGAGGGAAAAGGATTGGGGCTTGAATTTTTGCGGCACATCGAGCGCTGCGCCGCTATCGTCCACGTACTCGATTGTGCCACGCTGGATCCAGCTCGTGATCCGATCTCTGATCTCGATCAGATCGAATATGAGCTAGCCCAATACGCTGCACAGATTCCACCCATCGAGGGGACGCTCGCACTGATGGAGCGTCCGCGAGTGGTGGTGCTCAACAAAGTGGACGTACCTCAAGCTCGAGAATTGGCTGAGCGCGTCAAGCCAGAGCTCAAACGACGTGGGCTGCCGGTGTTCCTAATCTCCGCCGTCAGCCATGAGGGGCTCAAAGATTTAGCTTTCGGTCTGGCCACCGTCGTGAGTGCAGTACGGGAGCGGGAACGCGCCGAACAGGCGCAAACTCAACGGCCGGTGATTCGCCCTGTGCCTGCGCGTGAATCTGCCACCTTTACCATTGCCCGCCGCCGCTCTAGCGACGGCGAGTATTTCCAGATTAGAGGGGTCAAGCCAGAGATCTGGGTGGAACAGACTGACTTTTCCAACGATGAGGCAGTGGGATATCTGGCTGATCGCCTAGAGCGCCTTGGCATTGAGGAAGAGCTGCTCAGAGCGGGAGCTCGCGCTGGATCAATGGTGGTGATCGGGCCCGATGAGGGTGGCTACATTTTCGATTGGGAGCCAGCCGTGAGCGCGGGCGCTGAGCTGCTTGGTCCGCGAGGCACAGATATGCGGCTCAAAGAATCGCATCGGGCATCGCGTGCTGAGCGTAAAGCTGCCTACCATGAGGCGATGGATGCCAAAGAAGCTGCTCGCCAAGAGCTGTGGCGAGAGGGCGAAGCTGGGCACTGGACTGATCCGGCCGTCTGAGCGCGTAGACTGAACGGCATGGCAACGATTCTTGCAAACCGACATCTGATCGGTTCGGCTCCGCGGATCGTCGTGAAAGTGGGCTCCAGCTCGCTCACTGGCACTGATGGCGGTCTCGCGCGTGAGGCTCTTGGCGAGCTTGTGGCTACATTGAGCGCTGCCCGTGAACGCGGCCAGGATGTGGTACTGGTGTCTTCCGGCGCCGTGGCAGCCGGTATTGCTCCGCTACATTTTACGAAGCGTCCGAAAAACGTACGCGATCAACAAGCCGCTGCGATGGTGGGGCAAGCGCAGCTGATGGAAGCCTACTCACGGGAGTTTGCTCGCAGGGGAATCACGGTGGCACAAGTTTTGCTTACGCCAGATGACGTCGTGAATCGCGCACATTATGCAAACGTCTTAGCTGCTTTGCGACGCCTGTTGCACTACGGCGTGGTGCCTATCGTCAATGAAAACGATGCCGTCGTCACCGATGATCTGCGCTTTGGAGACAATGATCGCTTAGCCGCGCTCACTGCTCATCTCGTTGGGGCATCGGCGTTGATTCTGTGTACGGACGTCGATGGCCTCTATTCGGCGCCGCCCACGCATCCCGACGCCAGGCTTATCTCTAACGTCACCGATTTTTCGGAGCTGAAAGGCTATTCAATCACCGGCAAAGGCTCGGATGTGGGCACCGGAGGGATGAGTTCAAAAGTGCGGGCAGCCGATATTGCTACCGCCGGTGGAGTGGGGACGCTGCTGCTGGCCACAGCCGATCTGGGCAAGGCTTTGGATGGGCAGCACGTAGGCACTTGGTTTGCCCCTCGAAAAGTGCGGGCGAATGCGCGTGCACTGTGGCTCAAGTATTCGGCTCAAGCAGCGGGGATGCTGCATATCGACGGCGGGGCGAGCATGGCGCTGCAAGTAGGGGGAGCCTCGCTGCTAGCCGTAGGGATTACCGCAGTAGATGGAGAGTTCTCCGCAGGAGAGCTGGTGCAGGTGGTCGATGCCGAGGGGAGCCTTATCGGCAGGGGGATTGTGGCTTTTTCAGCGGCGGAAGTGAAGCGATTTATCGGCCAAGCTCCGTATGAACATGAACGGCGGAGAGCTCCGCGTGCCGTGATCCACGCAGATGATTTTGTACCACTAACCTGAGTGGTGGGCAGAGTTGGTAAAGTTGGCAGGCGGTGACTGAGCGGCAGCTGTGGGCAGGGGCTGCAGGGTTGGCAGGTAGGGACTGAATGGCAGTGATGGACAAGGCTGGCAAGCAGTGGTTGACCGGCAACTGCACAAGCAGCTACACAAGCTGGAGAGGCTGATTATCTGCCACAGCAACGATGGTAGCGTGGCCAAATCGCCAGTATCTTCTCCCAGCACGCTCACCTTGGCTGAAACCTGGCCGATGAAAAGCGGTGATGTGTGCTTCTAAACTCGCTTGGCTTCTTCTTTGCGCGTTATGATAATTCCCAAGAGAAATAGCCGACTGGAGGAGGGGAGATGCCCGTTTCAATTGCGGCGAGTGAGCGAGCGATCCATGATCCCTCTCCGATTGACATTTCTGATGCATCCTTTGTGCCCGACGTTGAGCTGAGAATCCCTGTGGGGGTGAATCTCACGCTGCTGGGAGCTTCTCAAACGGATGTCCCGGGGGAAGATTCCCCCGAGCCTTTTCTTTCGCGGGTCAATATACCGCTCTTGGCGTCGTCGGTGGGGGCAGCTCAGCAAGGTGGAGTAGACCTCATCACGCTTGATCGTGATTTCCACATTAAGGCTGCTCGTCCGCCACGCTCCGGTGCACTCGATGGCGTGCATATGGCCGCTAAACTTGGCCTTGGCCAGGAGCTGCGTATGTGTGCTGAGGTGCCGTCAGATCCGAGCTGTATTCGTGAGGCGGTGCGTGAGTTGGCTATGACCCAGCTCACAGGGGTGGCCTTGATGATTACTCTGCAAGAGCTCGATGATTATCAGGATTATGTGAAAGCGGCTGCGGAGGCGCGAGCTGCGGGAGTGGAATTGTGGCTGCTGGCCACGAATCCTGATTTCACTGCTGCTCATGCCGACGTAGTGGTGCAGATTTTTGATGCCGTGCGTGTACGCACCACGGATAGGCATAGGGCGCGGGCAATGCGTTTTGCACTACATGAAGCAGCGGCGAAAGTGCGGCGGACGATGACGGCATTTGCCGATATCGGCATCGTTATCTCGGCTACGGTGCAGGCAGCAGAAGAGCGAGCGATCCTCATCTCTCAGCTCAACGGCACGGAGCTCTTTCAAGATATGGCTTCTGCGGTGGGCACGGTATACGACGTAGCTGACCTCATCGAATCGTGGGTAGGGCTCGGTGCTGCTGATGGCGTTGTGCTGACGCCGGCGTCACTGCCCACGGATTTGGCGTCAGTGCTCAAAGGGGTGTTACCGCTTTTGGAGGCTCGCGCTACAATTGAACGCAACGATCCGCGTTCATAGGCCTGAACGAGAATCTTTGCAGGTCTGAACGCGAATCGTTGCGCCCGAATAGTATCCGTATTCACTTGAATGGTTTGAACGGCTTGCCCGAACGCCTGAACGGCGCTCGCTGCTGCGTTTGACAGTCTCCGCCATGCTCAAACGCTATGCTCAAGCGCCGCCCTCTGTCCGCCGGCTTGGGTGCCGCCCGCGCTCAGAGACGTGCTCAAAGACTTTTATGCTGGCCACTGCGAGCACGCCGTCGACCACAACGCACTGCAAGGTTTCACTGCACTAGCCTTCCGTTCGCTTCTCGGTTATTCAGTACTGGCGGGTATTCAGCGCCAGCGGGTATCCAGTGCTGGTCGCTCGGATTCTCAGCACATTCTCAGTGCATCCTCAGCGCAGCGCACTCGTTGCTGCCCGCGCACTGCAGCGCATTCGTTGCTGCCCGCGTGCTCTGGCGTCACTCAGTTTCAACCGTTCCTTAAAAGACAGTTTCCACAGTTCCTTAGGACTCTTGAGTTTCCTGAGCTTGTACCTGGCGGTGGACTTCGTCCATGTCGATCTCTTGGGCTTTCTTGATTAAATCTTCCAAAGCAGGTTTAGGAAGTGCTCCTGGCTGCTGATAGAGCTGGATTCCGTCGCGGAAGATCATCAGTGTGGGGATCGACATCACCTGAAAAGCTGCTCCTAGCTCAGGCTGATCATCTGTATTGACTTTGCCGAATGTAATCTCGGGATGAGCCTCGGAAGTCTTCTCAAAAATCGGGCCAAATTGGCGGCATGGCCCACACCACGGAGCCCAAAAATCGAGTACGGCGATACCCTCTTTGATCACGTTTTGGAAATTGTCTTTCGTTACTTCGGTGGTGCTCATGCTGACCTTTCTGATCTTGCCATTAGCTATCCTGGCGTTGCGGCTGAGATTGCGCAGAGCCGAGCGAATATGCATCGAATGACACAGTGCTTGGAGCACAACGCTTGGGGTGCGCTTCGTTTCTTGATTAACATATCGTGTAACGCTTGCTCATGGGTACTATTCCCGAAAGGTAAAGATATGGATCAGTTCACGACGGTATCGCCGGCCATTTCGGTAGCTGCGCAGGGGCATGGCACCTCTGAGGTGCGTGGCTCAGAAAATATAGTGCGTGGCTCAGAGAGTGCAGGGCACAGTTCAGAAAATCCAGTGCGCGCTATCGCCCGTGACGCCAAACGAGCTGCACGCACGTTGCGCACTGCTACGACGCTGCAGAAGAATGCCCTGCTAGAGAGTATTGCCAGTGAGCTTGAGGGGGCGAGCGCGCAGATTGTGGCGGCGAATGCTCTAGATATGGAAGCTGGCCGGCAGCGTGGCATGGCTGAGGGGCTGCTGGATCGGCTGCTCCTGAGCGGTGATCGGGTGACGGCAATCGCGGACGCAGTGCGGCAAGTGGCATCTTTACCTGATCCGGTAGGAGAAATCGTCGAGGGACGCACGCTGGCCAATGGTTTGCGGTTGAAGAAAGTGCGGGTGCCGATGGGCGTGATCGGCATGATCTATGAGGCGCGTCCAAACGTGACGGTAGACGCTGCCGTCTTGGCTCTCAAAGCTGGCAGCAGTGCTATTTTACGCGGAGGATCGGCCGCCCTGCACTCCAACAAAGCGCTCGTAGCTGTGATTCGACAGGCGCTTGTGGCCTGCGATTTTCCGCAGGAACTCGTCAGCTCTATCGACGATTACGGTCGCGTTGGAGCAGTCGAACTGATGCACGCGCGTGGTTTGGTGGATCTGGTCATTCCGCGCGGTGGGGCCGGACTCATTCAAACGGTGGTACAGGAAGCAAAAGTGCCGGTGATTGAGACGGGTGTGGGCAATGTACACGTCTACGTCGATGAGGATGCAGACCTCGACAAAGCTATGGCGATTGTGTTGAATGCTAAACTGCAGCGCACAGGAGTATGCAATGCTGCTGAATCACTGCTCGTACATGAGGCTGTGGCAGAGTCGTTCCTCCCCCGACTTTTTGAAGAATTTGCCCGCCAGCAGGTGGTGGTACACGCCGATGCGACAGCAACGCAGTACGCGCCGGCGTCACTCACTGTGCAAGCTGCAACTGACGAAGACTGGGCTAGGGAGTATCTCGCTAAAGAGATGGCCGTGAAAGTAGTGGCGAATCGGGCGGAGGCCATTGACCATATTGTGTGCTATTCCAGCGGACACACGGAGGCGATCGTGAGTGAGAATTATGCAGCCATCCAAGACTTTATTAATGCGATGGACTGCGCCGCTGTGGCTGTGAATGCCTCCACACGGTTTACTGATGGGGGAGAGTTTGGCATGGGTGCGGAGATCGGAATTTCTACCCAGAAGCTGCACGCTCGTGGGCCGATGGGCTTGCATGAGATCACGACGACAACCTGGATTGTGGAGGGTGATGGCCATGTGCGCGGCTGATCTCGATACTCGCAGGAGATCCGATGGCGGCGGGGTTGATGATCGCGGCGGGGGTAGTGACGGCGGCGTTCATTACAGCAGGGACGATTCTGGTAATGCTGAGCGCGGCAAAGCTGATTCCGGCAGTACTCATCGCGGCGGGGGTAGTGACGGCGGCGTTCATTCCGGCAATGTTGATTTTGGCAGTGCCCGCGGTGGCGGCGCCGAGCTTGGCAGCGCTCATCGTGGTAGTGCTGGTGAGGACGGTCAGGAGCACGGTGAATCTGATTCCCAGAGGCGCGATCAGACTAGAGAAGATCAGCGGAAAAAACCGCCGCTGGAGCGGCACAGCCCAGAACGTCACAAAAACGTACCGTCGAAACGCCGCCGGCGCATCGGAATTATGGGCGGCACATTTGACCCTATCCATCATGGGCACCTCGTAGCTGCTTCGGAGGTGCAGCATGAATTCGATTTAGATGAGGTGGTGTTCGTCCCCACTGGCGAGCAGCCATTTAAGAAAGATCGAAAAGTGACGCTCGCCGAGCATCGCTATCTGATGACGGTGATTGCCACGGCCAACAATCCTCGATTTTCGGTGAGCAGAGTGGACATTGAGCGCGGAGGTACGACCTATACCATCGACACTTTGCGGGATTTGCACCATGAATATCCGAGCGACGAGCTTTTCTTTATCACTGGTGCAGACGTGTTGCCGCAGATCATGCGCTGGAAAGATTCCGATGAACTGTGGGAATTAGCGCATTTTGTAGGGGTGAATCGCCCTGGGCACAAGTTGGACGTCACCGGCTTACCGCCGGAGAATTTCGACTTGTTGGAAGTGCCGGCGTTGGCCATTTCTTCCACGGATATTCGGGTGCGAGCAGGGGCGGGGCGTCCGGTGTGGTATCTGGTGCCTGATGGCGTCGTTCAATACATATCCAAGTATCATCTCTATCGTCCAGAGCAAGCTCAGAGCACTGCATTGGCTCCAGTAGTGGGAGAGTACCACAACGGGGTGTATGCTTGTTAAGTCACCATGCTGGAAAGGACACCAACAATGAGTGAGGAACCACGCCTGAGCCGGCGGCAGCTGCGCGAAATGGGAGAACTGAGTGTGCGCGATGCCTCGACTCCATCGCTCACAGAGACGGAAGAGCTGCGTTTGCGGCGCCCTTCGCGCCGTGAATTGCGTGAAGCTGAGCGCGCGAACGAAGAAGCAGAGAAGCGGATTCGAGAGTCGGCAATTCCGGTTCACGCAGAACATAAGCAAGCGGAGCGCGAGCAAGCAGAATATACTCCAGCAGATGGCGTCACCTCTGTGGCTGATGCAGCTCCTGATCAAGTAGCTGAGCGTGACGATCGTGCACACGTTGCTCCTGCTGGTGACGTCACTGAGGAGCGTATCGAAGAAGCCGGAGAAAGGCCTGGGGAAGCCGCTGGAGAAGCGGACGCAGCAGGCACTCATGCAGGGCAGGCTGAGCACGGAGATGAGACGTCATTTGGCGCGTTCTTTGAAGATTTTGGCGTTTCGGAGGAGAACGCGGGCACCTCGGAGGAGGCAGATACTGCCAAACAGTTAGTTGGTGTGGATGCCGATGATAAGTCCGTGCAGCGCGTGGCGGAGGAGCTTAGTTCTTCTGATGCTGCTAGCTTTGCTGAGCATTCTGGCGATGATGCCTCGCGCAGCGATGCAGTGGCTTTTGGTGCAGCCGAAGAAGCCGTCAGCGATGGCTCAGTTGGCGGCGACCAACCCGCAGTGGTGCTAGAGCGTAAATCCGTATTTGATCGGTTTGACGACGAGCCAGACGTAGATGCGCAGGCTCAGGAAACAACGGGATCTCTGCAAGAGCGTCTCATTCAGCGCACAGGAGAAGACCTCTTTGAGCATATCAGCGACGCGGATCTAGCTCCGACTCAAAATGCGGCGGGAGATGCCTCAGCCGAAAGCGCTGCTGAGTCGAGTGCCGCTGCAATGGAGGATAAAGCAGCGGAGTCGGCAGTTTCTGAGGGAGAAGCTGAGGCTGGAACTGAAGACACTGCGAATGCGGATGTAGAGAGTTCGCAAGAAGAGAGTACACAAGAAGCGCAAGCAGGGCAGACTGCCGAGGATAGCTTTGGCGACGGTGGCTCCGAGCATGATTCCGAGCATGACCCTGCGCAGGCAGCTTCCCATCAGCGCGATAGTGATCTTGCCACTCATGTGGACGGTGCTGAGGGAACTAACGTCAGCATAGAGGGCACTGATGAAGCTGCCTTGGCTCACAGCACTGCTGCTAGCGGCCACGATGCTGCTGCTGGGGACGCTGGCGCTGCTGTGGAGACTGTGAGCGATGCTGACGCGGCGACATCACCGGCGGATCCAGAGGCTACCACTGAGATAGATTCAGCCTCGGTGGCTGCGAGCACAGTGGAGCTAGGAAAAAAGACTCCTGCTGCTCCAGCGGCACAAAAAGGAGGATCCGCAAAAAGAGACTCCGCACAAGCAGGCTCCACACCGACGAAAGATGACGTCGTCACAGTGGATACCCATGAGGGGTCGCCCGCATTTGGGTGGCTCGTGCTACTGATCTTGATTATTATCGGCGCACTCATTGGCTACCTGGGAGGCACCTGGATCAGCGCTACGTGGCTCAGTGCACCGGAGGCTGGGCTGACTCCTGTGATGGTCGATTCTGTTGTGGCTGGTCGTGCGCTGCTGTAGTTTGCCAGGTTTGCGTGGCATGGCTGCCCGGTATGGGGTCGTGCGCAGATCGAGAGATCGCGTCGGTGCGGTAAATTGCAATGCGCTAGATTGTGTGACGGCAGATAGCGACAAAAGACAACTCGAAAAGACGACTCGGAAAGACAACTCGTGACAGCAAAGAATGCAGGCACGACAAACGAAAACAAAGAACGACGAGAGGGACTTGTGAGCGCCACCGAAGAATCAATTAATATGGCCGTTATTGCGGCTCGCGCGGCAGCAGAGGTAAAAGCAACGTCTATCACGGCGATTGACGTTTCGCAGCGGCTGGTGCTCACGGATGTGTTCGTGGTGCTCTCTGGTTCTACTGAGCGTCAGGTACGTTCTATCGTTGCCGCCGTGGAAGAGGCCGTGGAAAAAGCGGGGCATCCTCGAGTGCGCAGGGAGGGACTCGACGGGGAAGCTCATTGGGTGCTGCTTGATTTTGGCGACATTATGGTGCACGTGCAGCAAGACGCCGATCGGGAGTTCTATGCTTTGGAAAAGCTCTGGGCGGATTGCCCCATCATTGAGCTGCCGAGCGATATCCAAGCTGACCCAGAGCCGCAGCAGTCTCCGCTGGCAAGCTACTTTGACTTCTCCCATCTGGGGAACTAACGGAGCTTGGGGAATCAGCGCAGCGTTGGGAGCCAGTAAAACGCGGAGAATCGGCGTGGGGAGTTAGCAAGGTCCGTGGACTAGAGAAGCATGGGAATCGACGAGGTGCGGGAAATCAGCTGCAGGTCGTGACGCCGATAGTAGTAGATGCGTGACGCTGGTGCCCACGTGCTGCGGGAATAGCTGTGGGCGAGCCGCGCTGGCACTATCTTTCTCCAGCAGACGAGCGGTTTATGGATACGTATTGTGGGAGTTAATGACAGCTCTCTTGCTACCGCTTTTCTGTGCTGATTGACGAGATTTTTTCTGTGCTGACTGATGAGAATTTTGCGGTGCCGCTGCCGTGATGGATTGTGAGATGACTGGTTGGTGTTGAAGAGAGCCGGTTCTGGCTGAGCAGTGGGGGAGCCAGTTGGGTGACGGGAACGGACTCCACACCTGCACCCCATACCTAAACCACTGTTAAAACCAACATCAAGGCGTTCTGTCCTATATAGCTCGAAAGGTGCGTAGGTGCCGCTAGTTCCTGCTGCATCAATCACGTCGGCGGTTGAATCCGGTTGGCAATTGGATCACGTTGGTAGTTGAATCACGTCGGCGGTTGAATCCCGTTGACGCTTGGACAGCTGGGTGACGTGTTGGTGCGGTTGTTAGTGAAGCATATATGGCTGGATAGCGGAGATTGATATGGTTGTTGTTGAGGCGGATATGCTCAGCGACGCACCTGGTGGCTGATCAGTTGGAAAGCCAAAAGCTAGAGGTATGTAACGGGAAGTCAGCAAGGTGGCGTGCGTGATTAGGTTTTTGCAGAGCTTCTTTGCATGGCTGATTGGTATGACGAGCGAAAATAGATAGTGGGAGGTTGCGGTGCTCAAACGGATCATTTTATGGAGGCATGGGCAGACGGATGCCAATAAGAATTTTCGGATTCAAGGAGCTATCGACGTGCCGCTGAACGCCGTAGGGCTTCGCCAGGCTCAAGAGGCTGCACAAGAATTGGCGCAGTTGGAGCCGACGCGCCTCTATTGCTCCGATCTCTCACGTTCTCGGCAAAGCGCTCAGGCACTCGCCGATCTCACAGGGCTAACACCGGTGGTGGATGCTCGGCTACAAGAGCGAAATTATGGAATTTGGGAGGGGCAGCGCTCCGAAGAAATTCGGCAGCAGTGGCCTGAACAGTGGGAGATATGGGCTGCTGGGCAGGAGCCAGGATTAGGTATTGAAACGCGGTTGGCTTGCAGCGAACGTATGGCCGCTTGTATTGAGGAGGCCGCTGGCGACGTTGAGCGTAGCGAGAGGGAAGAGACAGTGGTCTTTGCCAGTCATGGCGGAGCCATCACCTGCGCTATTAGCACACTGCTCGGGTTGAATCCTTCGCAATGGCAGGGATTGCGGGTGGTAGACAACTGCCACTGGGCGCTGCTCATTCCACGGCCAGGAGGTGTGCCAAAATGGCGGCTGGCGGCCTACAACCGCTGGGATGCACGCACACACGCCGTCGAGGATCTCACAATTGGCTGAGCTGGCGGAGGCGTAAGCGTTCTGGGTTTTGTTCCTTCCTGTTTTTGAGAGGATTGGAGCATGGCTAAGAGGTATTCACGAGAGTTTAAGGATCGTGCGGTGCGGATGGTCGCGGACCGTTTGACTGATGATTCCTCGTGTACGCATTGGAGAGCGATCAACGAGATCGCCCCACGGCTTGGGGTTTCGGTGGAGTCGATGCGTCGCTGGTATGAGCAATCATTGATCGACTCGGGACAACGTCCGGGCGTGACTCGCGAGGAGCACGAAGAGATCAAACGTCTTAAACGGGAGAACGCTGAGTTACGAAGAGCGAACGAGATTCTGAAACTGGCTTCGGCTTTTTTCGCACGAGAACTCGACCATCCCGGGAGTTAATGATCGCGTTTATTGACCAGCACCGCGATCACTACTCGGTCGAGTTACTGTGCTGGGTCTTACACGAGCACACCATTGGTGGATTTATCACTCCTCGTGGCTACCGGGCGGCCAAGAGTCGTCCTGCCAGTGCTAGGAGCATACGAGACCACCTTTTAGTCGAAGAACTGAAGGAGATTCACGCCAAGAATTACGGTGTCTACGGGGTGAGGAAGCTCTGGCACGCTGCCCGGCGTGCGGGCTGGGATGTTGGCCGTGACCAGGTCGGGCGGCTCATGAAAATCGCTGGGATCAGCGGGATACGACGAGGACGTAGTCCTGTCACTACCAGGCCAGCACCAGCTGCTGGTACTCGCCCCGACCTTGTCCAGCGGCGCTTTAAAGCCACGGGCCCGAACAGGTTATGGGTTGCTGACATCACCTACGTTCGCACGTTGTCGGGGTTCGTCTACACAGCCTTTGTCACTGACGTCTTCAGTAGGAAAATCGTTGGCTGGGCGACGCGTTCGACGATGAGCACTGAAGCACTTCCTCTCGAAGCGCTTGAGCAGGCCATCATGAACGCACAAGAAGACCTGTCCAATCTTGTTCACCATTGCGATCATGGATCCCAGTACACGAGCATCACGTATAACGAGAAACTAGCTGATTACGGGATCAAGCCCTCGACCGGTTCCGTAGGCGATTCTTATGACAACGCGTTAGCCCAGACCATCAACGGTTTATACAAAGCAGAGTTGATCCACTCCCAGACCTGGAGATCATGCACCGAGGTCGAATGGGCAACACTGAACTGGGTCCACTGGTGGAACAACACTCGCCTCCACCAGGCCCTAGGTTACGCCACACCTGAGGAAATCATCACCAGCTATAATAAACACCGGGTCAATCAGCTGACCCCCACATAAGAAGCGGAACAAAACCCAGGATGCTTCTGTACTGAACCCCAATTCTTAGACAGTGTGATTCTATCCGATGGTGGTTAGTGCGTGTTGCCGGTATTCGTTTGGGGTCATCCCTCCGAGCCGTTCTTGCATACGCTCAGTGTTGTACCACTGTATGTACTCGTCAATCG
>JAQYTG010000003.1 GCA_028724905.1 Actinomycetaceae bacterium
GATCCCACGGGTCGGTATCGTCCATGAACTGCGGGAACAACAGATGGGGCGCGAGTGGGATACGCCTGCATCGCACCGCATAAGCCGAGAGATCCCGCGCCAGCTCCACATTCGACTCAACATCACCCGAATAGGGCGAGCAAATATATGTGAGTGGCCGGTAGCCGAATTCAGCCATCTCCACAGCCCGCAACGCCTTATAAGCGGTAGGGTCCGCGTAGCCGTGCTGGTTCCGTCTGGGTATGCCGATATCGATATCGGCTAATAGTGCTGCACTCATAGTGCTGTTCCTTCCCGAGAGCTGATAACAGGAGCCGCGAAAATGCGTGAAAAGAAATAGCTCTCTGCCTGTTAGACGTGGGAAGAGGCAAAACCGTACGGGGCTGAACAAAAAATGCTTGGTTGTTGACGCGATGTGGGGTACTATTGAGCTAACCGTTCAGCCCGCCTCAACCTTTGGTTGGGAGTGGGCTGGATCTCTTTTGGGCCGATAGGAACTGTGATGCCAGTGCAGCAGGTGAAGCCGGCAACTACGGTTGCCCAGCAGATTGATATCCTGCGCTCGCGCGGCATGGATGTGGATGAAAATCTAGCAGTTCAATGGTTAACCAATGTTGGCTACTATCGTCTATCGGCTTACTGGTATCCGGCACGCACTCTCGAAACGAACGGACAGCGTGGTGATGCCCTCACGCTTGGCATCAGTTTTGTGGATGTAGCGAATCTGTATGAGGCAGACCGAAAGCTGCGCACGCTCATTCATGACGGGATTGAACGTATCGAGGTGGCGCTTCGGACGCGCTTGAGTGCGCAGATTTGTTCGCATGATGCTCTGCGTTACCAGCAGCCTGGCGCGTTTCGGCCAGGGTTCCCTCACTCACAGTGGCTTGCCACGGTGGAT
The DNA here is from genome assembly GCA_028724905.1 of Actinomycetaceae bacterium. Classification (GTDB taxonomy): domain Bacteria; phylum Actinomycetota; class Actinomycetes; order Actinomycetales; family Actinomycetaceae; genus Arcanobacterium_A. The sequence goes on from JAQYTG010000003.1 coordinate 902, forward strand.
AAACGTATCGCTAGGTCGATGCGGCGTAGTGAATCGATTCAGCACTATGCGCGTGACTATGACGGCTATTTCCCTTTTTGGGTGGTCGCCGAAGTGCTTGATTTTTCTGATGCGTCACGAATGTTCGAGGGCATACCTATCAGTGATCAAAACGCGATTGCTGAAACCTTCAACGTGCATATTGACATTGGTGCGTTGAGCCGGAAGCAGCGCCGTAAAGCCCTTAGTGAGTCGCCGTTAGTGCGCTGGTTTGAGCAGCTGACGGTGCTTCGCAATATGTGTGCCCATCATTCCCGGGTGTGGAATAAGTCTTTCGCACCCGCGTCCACCGTGGCGCTGCGAACGATGCCGGAGTTGGAATCGCTACCTTCCGGTCAGAGCGAAAAAATCTACGGGGCACTCACCATGATGGCGTTCCTGCTGCGCACGATCTCGCCAGGCACCTCGTGGCCAGAAAAAGCCACAACACTAATGCAAGACTCCTTCTTCCCTAACCCGCTCGTGACGAAAGCAGCCCTCGGCGCACCCGACGATTGGGACGGATCGCTCTAATCCTTCTGATAGAAGCTGCACTCGTATCCTGCTGCATCGATGGGTAAGCCGACAGCCCACTCGGGTAGCTGATTCATGAGAGCACAGATGTTAGTCACGGTGGTACCAGAATCGGTGGGTTCGTCGATGATGACTTCATCGTGAATGTGCATCACGATCTGGTGCCCGGTGTTCTCGATGCGCGTGATAGCCTCGGTGAGGAGGTCTCGGGCGGTGGCTTGGACGATGTTTTCCACAAGTTTTCCACCATAGGTTTCGAGCTTCTGCCACTTCCGAGCGACGCCCTGACCCCAATACGTAATAGCGGTGCCTCCGAACCGATTTACTCCGATACCAGGCTTCACATATACGAGCCGCCTGCCTGACGGCAGCGTAATGAACAGCATCCCGGAGCGTTTTTCGAAGCTGAGGTTGCGGAGCGTGACCGGCTTGCCGGTGCTGATTGCCCTGGTAGTAGCGTTGTCGACCTCGTGCCAGAGCTGGACGATGTGGGGGTTCGCTGCTCGCCAGGCGTCCACGATTGGCTGTAGCTCGTCCTCGGTGAGCCCCATTTTCAACGCGCCCATTGCTTTCAACGCACCAACGCTCCCGTTGTAGCCGCAGGCGAGAACAGCGATTTTGCCTTTCTGCCGCAGCTCCGCGTTTCGGCCGTGCTTTTCCACCGGAACACCAAACATCGCCGAAGCGGTCGCGCAATACAGATCCTCACCGTTTTTGAACGCTGCGAGCGTGGTTTCCT
>JAQYTG010000004.1 GCA_028724905.1 Actinomycetaceae bacterium
CTTGGAATCTAGGGATCGAAGCAACACCTGGTGTGGAAGGAAGTGTTGTCGGGTGTTGTGGGAGTGTCGTGGCGTGGAGTATGCCTCGCGTTCATTGATGTGTGCTGCTCGGCGGGATCATTATGTGGAGCTTTTGAATCAGGGCTTGAATTTCACTCAAGCAGCCAGGGCTGTCGGTGTTTTGAAACGCACGGGTAAGGTCTGGCGTCATGGGCGTAGGCGTGTAACTGGACGTAACGAGAAACCGAGTGTGGATTGGTACCGTTGTGATACGGATAACCCCCAGCCGATTTCTTCTCGTTATCTTTCACAAGATGAACACATAACGATTGCCGATATGCTTCATCGCGGGCATAGTATCCGTGCAATTGCACGGACAGGCTCAGAGTTTCTCGTGCTCAACACTGCCACTGGCGAAAAAGCAAATTTTCATATAAATGCCCGTACTGCCTTTGGAGATATTTATGAGCCTGTATATCCCTGGCAAGGTGGATTGATTGTATCAAATACACACACCATTAAGAGAGAAGATCTCGAAGTGGCAGCATATTCTCCCGAGGGAGTGGTATGGACAATCCCCCTAGAAGAAGAGCACCTTCTACTCCGAGGGGGTAAGTATCTTTACACTATGTTTGACGATGGCGGGGTCGTGATTCAAAAGGTAGCTTTATCGATGGAGTCCTTGTGAGCTAGGCAAGCATCTTAAAATACTCGAAATTACTTCTGGTACTTCCTGCATTTCGGGCGATTTTTTGGCAATATCGAGGTATGGGTGAAGAAGATGTTGAAACTACTGCACCGGAATCTGAAAATCGGGCGTTAGCTGTGGCTAATGGCTCGGAAGCTACGGCGGCTGAAGCTGCTACTGCCGTCACCGCTACTACAGATGCCGCAGCAGCTGCCGTCACCGCGAGTGCCACCCCCGCTGCCGCTGCTATCGGCGGCGGCGCAGACGGCGCAGGCGACGAAAACCTCAACTGTGAAAACCTCGGCGGCGAAAACTTCAGCGTCGGCATCCTCAGCGGTGAAAGCTCCGGCACCGAGTCTTCCTCCGACACCGAGTCTTCCACCGGCACGGAGTCTCCCACCGCCGCAGAACTCTTCGGAGCTGAGGATGCGGCTGAGAGTGAAGTAATTGCCTCTGCCGACACGATTGATCGCATCGGAGATACCGCCTGGCAGCAGGAAAATCGGGCGGCACGTGAGGCCGTGCGCAGCCAGGCTTCAGGCTTGGCAGGCTACACGCAAGGAAAACAGAAGCCAGCTAGCCAGAAGACGCGGATACGCCTTGGCTCGCCGGTGTTGCCTGAAACGCTCAGCAAAATGGCTCAGGAAGCCCGCAAACGTGCCCAGATTCAAGGGCTCAAGCTGGACGAAGTAGCTTTGCCAGAGGGGCGCTTTGCCGATCGGGAACTCACCTGGCTGGCTTTTAATGAGCGGGTGTTGGAGCAGGCGGAAGATCCGCATTTGGCAATTTTGGAGCGAGCCTGGTTCTTAGCCATTTTCGCCTCCAACCTCGACGAGTTCTACATGGTGCGAGTGGCAGGATTGAAACGCCGCATCGCCGCCGGTATGGCCGTCACCGGCCCCTCGGGTCTTAGCCCACACCAGCTGCTCGACGGCATCAACGTCCGTGCACATGAGCTCATGGAGCGCCACGCACGAGTATTTCGTGACGACGTACAGCCCAAGCTCGCTGAAGAGGGTATCCATATTCGGCATTGGGCAGATATTGGCGAGCACGAGCACGATCGTCTGCGCAAGTTTTATCGCAAACAGATCTTTCCAGTACTCACCCCGCTCGCCGTCGATCCGGCGCACCCGTTCCCTTATATTTCGGGGCTTTCACTGAATTTAGCGGTGCTGGTGCGCAATCCGGCCACAGGTAAGGAACTCTTCGCCAGGGTGAAAGTGCCGCCGTTGCTGCCGCGCTTTATCGCTGTCGATTCAGAGGGGAGGCCGTATAGCCCCGAAGATGTGCCCTCCGATTCGATGGGGCGGACGCAATATATTCCGCTGGAAGAAGTGATCGGTGCGCACTTATACACGCTCTTCCCAGGAATGGAAGTGGTGGATTACTCCACGTTCCGCGTCACCCGCAATGAAGATCTGGAAGTGGAAGAAGACGACGCCGAAAACCTCTTGCAGGCGATGGAGAAAGAGCTACTGAAACGGCGTTTTGGGCCGGTGGTACGGCTGGAGGTGGCAGAAGATATCTCTGAGCACGTGCTGCGTCTGCTACAGCGAGAGCTGCGTGTACGCAATGAAGACGTCTTCCGCCTGCCGCAGCCGCTCGATCTCACCGGTTTAAACGTGATTCACGATCTCGACCGTCCGAAGTTGAAGTACAAGAACTTTGTGCCGGTGACGCCGGCGGGCTTCGCTGAGGTGGAAAGCTCCCGTGCGAGCGACGTCTTTGAAGCCATACGGCGGCAAGATATTCTGGTGCATCACCCCTATGATTCTTTCGCCACTAGCGTGCAGCAGTTCCTTGCGCAGGCCGCTGCCGATCCAAAAGTGCTGGCTATCAAGCAGACTCTCTACCGCACTAGTGGGGATTCCCCGATCGTCGATGCACTCATCAAAGCGGCATACGCTGGAAAGCAGGTGCTGGCCGTGGTGGAGATTAAGGCGCGCTTCGACGAGCAGGCAAATATCGAGTGGGCTCGCAAACTGGAGCAGGCAGGTGTGCACGTGGTCTATGGCATCGTCGGGCTGAAGACTCACTGCAAACTCTCGCTTGTGGTGCGCCAAGAAGATGACGGGTTGCGGCGCTACTGCCATGTGGGCACCGGCAACTACAATCCGAAGACGGCGCGCGGCTATGAAGATCTGGGTATTTTCACCTGTGAGCGTGACGTCGGGCAGGATCTGATCCGGCTGTTCAACCAGCTCTCCGGCTATGCTCCGAAGTCTAAATTCCACCGGCTGCTGGTGGCGCCGCTGGGGATTCGCTCCGGCCTGTTGGAGCGGATTGAGCGCGAGATTGCCAATAAACGCGCTGGCAAAGAGGCGTGGATTAAGCTCAAGACTAATGCGGTGGTAGACGAGCGCGTGATTGATGCACTCTACCGCGCCTCGCAGGCGGGAGTGCCGGTAGAGTTGCAGGTGCGCGGTATTTGCTGCTTGCGAGCGGGCATTCCAGGGCTCAGTGAGAACATTAAAGTGCGATCCATTCTAGGGCGTTTCCTAGAGCACTCGCGTATATATGCGTTCCATAATGACGGTGATCCAGAGGTGTTTATTGGCTCGGCAGACCTCATGCACCGGAATCTCGATCGGCGTATCGAGGCGCTTATTGCGATCACGGATCCGCAGATGAAGCGGCAACTGATTGATTTAGTTACGGTGGCTTGCGCTGAGGAGACGCAGAGCTGGCATCTTGAAGCTGACGGCTGGCACCACGTATATGAAGATAAGCACGGGAACCGGCTGCAGCATATTCAAGACATTCTCATGGCAGACGCGCGCTCGCGCGTGGCTGCTCGGCACTAATGGGCTGCACTCAGGCACGTCGCAGCCGCCGCAGTGCACGAGTGGGGGTGCTCATGCCAGCCTGGCTGAGCACCCCCACTGGAGAATATCACCTTACAGGTGAATAATGGCGTGCAGAATGCTGTAGCAGATCATGGCGATAAAGCCGGCTGCGGGCAGCGTGAGGAACCACGCGGTGACGATATTTCCGGCCACGCTCCAGCGTACAGCGCTGCGGCGGCGGGTGGCGCCCACGCCCATTACCCCAGAGGTGATCACGTGGGTGGTGGAAACCGGAGCGTGCCAGAGGAATGCCGTGGTGTAGAGCACAGTGGCGCCCACCATTTCGGAGACGAACCCGCGGGAGGGATCAACTTCCGTGATATTTTGCCCCAGGGTTTTCATAATCCGTTTGCCACCAGTGAGTGTGCCCAGGGAGATAGCCAGTGCGGCGCCAAACTTTACCCACATGGGGATGCCTGTGCCTTCATGGTATCCACCGGCCACGAGTGCCAACACCACCACGCCCATCGTTTTCTGTGCGTCTTGCAACCCATGACCAAGAGCCACGGCCGCAGACGAGAGGATCTGCAAGCGGCGGAAACGGTGCATCGTGGTGCGATACTGTGCGTTCTTGAGTGCTTTAAGCAGCAGAGACATCAGCGCATACGCGAGCACAAACCCCACTACCGGCGAGAGGAACATCGGGATAATGACCTTTTCGCCGATCACCACCCAATGTACCGTGACGGCAGCGGCAATTCCCGCTCCGGTGAGTCCGCCGATGAGCGCGTGCGACGAGCTAGACGGTAGCCCAAACCACCAGGTGATAATGTTCCAGCCGATAGCTCCGAGCAAGCCCGAAAGCACCACGATGAGGCCAGAGTTGTCTTGGGGCGGAGAGATAATTCCGGAGCCTATTGTTTCGGCCACTCCTGTGCCGAGCAAAGCTCCGAGGAAGTTCATCACTGCGGCCATAATGAGAGCCGTCAGGGGTTTGAGTGCGCGAGTGGCCACTGATGTGGCGATAGCATTAGCGGCGTCGTGAAAACCATTCGTGAAGTCGAAAACAAAGGCGATGATCGACACGAGCACGATCAGTAGGAGCGTGAGATCCACGAGATTAGTTCTCCTTGATCGCAATGGTTTCTACCACTGCGGCGAGATTTTCAAAGCGGTCGATAGCGGCTTCAAAGCAGTCCACCACGAATTTCATTTTCAGCACGTTCATGGGCTGAGCATCCGGATCGCTAAACAGATCAGAAATGATGGAACGGTACACAGTATCGCCATGATTTTCTAGTTGGTTAATACCCACCCAGAAAGCTCGCATTTTGTCGGTGATTTTATTGAGATGCTGCATGGCTTCTGTGGTGGATTGTGCACATTCGCTGATGATTCCCACCAGTTTGAGTGCTTTCTCAGGCAACTCATCCACCCCATAGAGCACGATATTGTCTCCCGCTTCGTCGATCATGTCGATGCAGTCATCAATAATCGAGGTGAGGTTGAAGAGGTCTTCGCGGTCGTAGGGAAGCACAAAGCTAGAGTTAATTTTCTTCAAAACGGTGTGCGTAGCTTCGTCTGCCTCATTTTCGATGGCATGAAGTTTGGCGTTGATATCTTCGCGCGCCTGCGGTTCAGCCTGCACCAGGTTTGTGAGCGTAGTGGCTGCGCGAGTGAGATTCTCAGATTGCGTGGCGATGAGATCGGTAACGGATGGGCCGCCAATTTTGTGTCCCACAGAAAGCTCCTTCGTTGAGTAGTTCGAGGAGGATACACAGGGCGCGCCTGCATATCTACTGTTAGCTTACAAAAAAGTACCCGGTATGTAACAATTTTCTCGCCGTATAAGTGAGGTGGGTGACCTGCACGAAAACGCATACACGAGCGGTAAAGTGGCGCTATGAGATGCGAATTTTATCTGCCAGGATGCAAGGCTCTTTTTCGCAGATATGCCGCCCAGGAGCAGCAGCTGCGCACCGCCATTGAGCAGCATATCGACGGGCAGATTGCCACTGATTTTGTGCACACAAAACTCGCTTCCCGCCGGCTGTTCAACGGCTTGAAAGTCTATGAGTGCAGGGTCAATGTAGGAAAGTTGCCCGCATTAAGAGTTGCTTTTACAGTTCGCACAGGTGTGGCCACGGTGGTCTATATCAGCACAAACATTCAAAAATCTGAGTTCTCCAAAGAGATTGATGCCTTTTTGAAGTGATAGCGTGAGATAAAGTGACGAGGGGAGGTGACGGCGTGAAAGCCATGCCGTTGAAACAGGCACAGGAGCGCCTTTATTCGGTGGCACAGCGCAAGAGAGATACATCGCTCACATTACTCACGTGGAAACAGGATCGCTCGGTGGAAGTGGAGTGCATTGAGGGGACGATTGTGCTGCGCGAGCATGGATATCGTGAGAGTGAACTCACATTCACTCAGGCTCACGATATGAAGCACGCTCTCAAAGATGCTTGTGCGCGAGAATTTCCACGCTCCAATCGGGTTCACGTGCTGGAGCGCGGAGCCGCCTATGGAAAGGAGCGCGGAGCCGCCTACGGAAAGTCGTGAGAAGCCGTGAAAATTCAGTCTTGTAGTGGGAGCAAATGGAGGGAAGTTTGCTAATGGTGGATCGCGAGAGTTCTGCGTGCCTCGTCGTCACGGCTCATGTGGAGGGTCTAGAGCAGGTGCGTACGCAGGTGACGCAGCAGCAGTGGGATTTCGTGCTCTGTGCTGACGGCGGGCAGCTCGTAGCAGATGTGCTTGGCGTGACGCCGGATGCTTATATTGGTGACTACGATTCGTCTGTACGTCCGCAGGGGCGCGTCTATCAGCTCTCTGCTGATGCAGCCGTGATTGCCTTAGATAGCGAGGAGCGGGAGCGGATCGTGTGCAGGGCACCGGTGCGAAGCCATGCAGAGCGGGCAGTTTTCGTGCTTCCGGCTGAGAAAGCCATGACGGATTCAGAGGCAGCTGTAGATGTGGCTGCTCAGCTTGGGTTTGCTGATATTGCACTGCTCGGTGGGCTAGGAGGCCGCTTTGACCACACGCTTGGCAACCTCACGATCTTGGCCAAATATGTGGATTCTGCTGTGCGGGTGCGGATTTTTGATGGTTTTAATTCTGTGGAGATGGTGGCAGCGGGTACGCACACCGTACCTCGGCGGGGATTTCGTTACTTCGGCGTTCTGCCGTACGGTGGTTCTGCCATCGGGGTGACGATGCGCGGCGTCAAATATGCCGTCACCGACTTTACGTTTGAGGATTCTTCCACGCGCGGCGTAAGCAATGAGATCGTAGGAGAATCAGCCACGCTCAGTGTGCGTGCAGGACGGCTGCTGCTTGTGCAGTCACGAGATGAGTAGCGGAAGTTTTGGTTTGCGTTTCCGAAGGCTTTGCTGCGCGTCGAAATCTGTCGCGTCGCAGCTCTCACTAGCTATTGAGATAGTGGCTCTCGTCTATCGTCTTCAGTAGGTACGAGACGTCATCATAGCGTGATGTGTCAGACTCAGAGCCGATGCTGACGATCAAGCATTCTGCTGTGTCTGTGCGATAAAGGACGACGAGGTTGTAGTCATCACCCAATGAACCCGTCTTGACGCCGTGCACCTTTTCGTTGTAAAAATTGCTCTCCGGATCGAGAAATTTATTGGTATTGTGCCACGTTTTTGCTGTGCCGTTCAGGGGAGTGGCGGTGTAATACACCTGCGAGATGATATCAGTAAACCACGGTTCTTCCAGCAGGAGTTTGCAAACATCCAGGACGTTCTGGGCAGTCGTGTGCGAATCGTCGTCATAACCGCTTGGGTCGTGAATACTAGTCTCATCCCAACCTCGCTGTTGGATGTGGGAATTGAGATCGCTGAGGAATAGCTCAATGCGTTCGTCGGTACTTGAAGCGTCGGGATGGCTCACGCCGCCGATATAGTCGGCTACGACGTAAGCTGCGTCGTTTCCAGAGGGAATGAGCATGGCGGCAAAGAGGTCGTGCAAAGAGTATATTTCGCCAGCTGCCAGAGACGCCACGGAAGAGTTTTCCTTTAATCTGTTGAGCGCGCCTTCGCTCACGTGCACCTGTGCGTCATCAGGGGCAATTGTGCGTGCGTATTCCACTGTGAAAAGTTTGGCCAGCGACGCTGGGCGCTGATGCTCGTTCTCTGCTTTTGAGATGAATGGTTCATCAGTAGAACGATCCACGACGAGTAAAGACTTTGCATTGAAAAATCCGTCTTTGGCAGTAGAGTGCTGGTATTGCCAAGAATGAAAGGCATTTTTGAGATCTCGAAAATGCTCAGGCTGCGCTGCATACCAGCCAAAGCCGCCGATAAAAATTAGCACCACAAATGCGATAAAAACTCGCATGAAAGGGCGTTTATGGGTCTTATCGTCTGTGTTCTTCTGCCTCATACCACCTTACCGTACCGCATATTTCGCGTTAAAAAGGGTGTAGTAGATATTTTGAGTCAGCTTAGGCGGGATGAGCCAGTTCCCCCCTCTCTCGCTTCGCGTTGCATTTCTCGAAAAACACCGCGTTGGAGTATGCCCAACGGTTTTCAATGGAAAATTGGCTTACTCAACCCGCCGGCGCGATACCTACGATAGCGAGTATTCGCTACTGGACGTCGCCTGTGCGTTATTACCCGTATGCAGACACCTATACGTTGTCACCTGCACGTCGCCGCTCGTATGCCGGCACCGGTATGTAGAGGCCCGTATGCAGGCTCCCGTACGTCGTCACCTATACGTCATCACCTGCACGTCGCCGCTCGCACGTCGCCGCTCGTATGCCGGCACCGATATGCGGACGCCCAAACTGTGTACGTATGCATATAGACGAAACGTGAACTCACATCCAGGTATGCACGCCGGCGGGTTGAGTTTCCCGAAGCTGCGATGCTACCCAGATCAGATGGTAGCGAGCGCTTGCTCCAAATCGGCGAGAATATCGCTGATATCTTCGCAGCCCACGGAGAGTCGAATCGTGCCAGGAGTGATCCCGACGGCAGCCAGATCCTCATCGCTGAGCTGTGAATGGGTGGTGGTGGCCGGATGTACCACCAATGAGCGGATGTCTCCGATATTGGCCAGATTGGAGAAGAGCTGCAGCGCATTTACAAATTTCTCGCCAGCTTCTCGGCCGCCTGCAATATCAAAACTCAGCAGGCTGGCCGCGCCTTTAGGGGCATATTTCTGTGCCAGCTCGTAGTAAGGAGAACTGGGCAACGAGGCATACGAGACGCTGGCCACGCTACTGTGCCGCTCAAGAAATTCTGCTACGGCGAGTGCGTTGCTCACGTGCCGATCGAGGCGCAAAGAGAGCGTTTCAATACCAAGGCCGAGTATCCATGCGTCAATAGCGGAAATCGAGGCTCCAATATCGCGCAGTAGCGTGGCGCGTACGCGGGTGGTAAATGCTCCTCCGCCCAGATCGCCCCAGACAATGCCGTTATAGGTGTGATCTGGAGTGGTGAACTGTGGGAAGTGTCCATTCTTCCAGTCGAAACGCCCGCTCTCCACGATAGCTCCGCCAAGAGTGGTGCCATGCCCGCCCAAATACTTCGTGGCCGAATGTACTATCACGTCTGCTCCCCAGGTGAACGGCTGCAGCAGATACGGCGTAGGCACGGTGTTGTCTATGATCAGCGGAATACCAGCCTCGTGGGCAACGTGGGCGATGGGTTCGATGTCGAGAATATCTCCGCGAGGATTGGGGATGCTCTCGCCAAAAAATGCCTTAGTGTTTGGCTGAATGGCGGCTTGCCACTGCGAAATATCGTTCGGATCAGCGATGAACGTGGTCTCGATGCCGTAGTGGGGGAGAGTCTCTTTGAGGAGATTCGTGGTGCCGCCGTAGAGGCTGGAGGAGGCCACAATATGATCGCCGGCGCCAGCGAGATTCAAGATAGCAAATGTAATAGCGGCTTGGCCGGAACTCAGCAGCAGCCCACTGGTACCGCCTTCGAGTGTGGCGATTTTCTTCTCGATAGCAGCCACAGTGGGGTTGGTGATGCGTGAATAGATGGGGCCTTCGTCGGTGAGAGCGAAACGCTTGGCTGCCTGATCGGCTGATTCGAAGACGTATGAGGTGGTTTGATAGATCGGCAGAGCGCGTGCTCCGGTAGTGGGATCAGGCTGTGCTTGGCCAGAGTGGATCTGTTGAGTGTTGAATTTCCAGGTGGATTCTGGTGTCGTAGTCATTGTCGCTTTCTTTCTCTATGTATCAATTATGGAAAGCGAGCAGTGAGGGCGGAGCATTGAGTACGCGCTGCGAAAGTAGATCAAAAAAATCTGAGAACTTGCTGTAGCGCTTGGGTGACGCCGTATGCGTGACGCCATGTGCGCCAGTGCGCTGCTTGATGAGATAGAGACGAAATGCTGATGAAGCCCGCTGCCCGCGATGGATAGGCATTGAGCGAAACACGAGGCTCGGATGCGCTCACTCGCAGGTGATCGCTGTGCCGAGGGCGTGCTCGCTAGCTGGGCATTCGCATTCGTATGAACATACGCCTACGGTAGCGGCAGATATATCGTGTGTGCAAACTGTAGCCACGTTGTGGACGCCACATGGCTGGCGTCACGGCAGGTGCAGGGGGCTGTGTGACAACGCTTCAGCGGCTCTCGTGCACCCACCCTTGTTGCTACAAGTGGCCAATACCTGCTCAGCGGCTTCGCTCAGCGGCAACGCCCGCTTCTTCGATCCGCAAAGTCCAGGCAAGCCCCGCTCAGCGGCTCTCGCCGCGCAATTTGTTGAGGAACTGCCGCGTGCGTTCTTGGGTGGGGTGGTGAATGAGTTCTTCGGCTTCGCCCTCTTCTAGCACGATTCCGCCGTCCATGAAAACGGCGCGATCAGCCACTTGCGCTGCAAACTCCATCTCGTGTGTGACGATCACCATCGTCATTTTTTCAGCTGCAAGATCGCGGATGATCGCCAGAATTTCACCCGTTAATTCTGGGTCAAGAGCGGAGGTTGGCTCGTCGAAGTACAGCATTCGAGGATTGAGTGCCAAGGCGCGGGCAATAGCCACCCGTTGTTGTTGCCCTCCGGAGAGCTCAGCTGGGTAGGCATCTCCTTTATCGGCGAGATTCATTCGCTCCAGCAGCGCCAGAGCTTCCGTACGCACAGCTTCGGCTGGCCGCTTTTGCACTTTCACGGGAGCATCAATGAGATTGCGCATCACCGTCCAGTGCGGGAAAAGATTGAAATCCTGGAAAACGAGGCCGAAATCGTGACGGAAGCGCTTTTCATCGCCGTCACTGACCTTTTTCCCATCGCGCATCTTGAGTGCCAACTGCCCAAAGTAGTGGATATCGCCACTATCCATGTGGTCAAGGAACGTGGCACAGCGCAGCAGGGTGGATTTGCCAGAGCCCGAGGGGCCGAGTACGGCGAGCACATCGCCCTCATGTACCTGTAGCGACACCCCTTTGAGCACCTGGTTTGAGCCAAAGCTCTTGTGCATCTCGTGAATCTCTAATGCGTTCTCCACGCTCGTCTCACCTACTCCCGCTCGCTTCATTTCGCTCATGTAATCGCCACTCACTTAGCCCGCTTACTTGGCTTGTTCACTGGCTCGTTCACTTAATCGCCGCCACCGCGAGTTTCTTTTCGAGCCGTTCCATCAGCAGCGCCACCACCATATTGAACACCCAATAGAAGACGGCTGCCGCCACAAAAGGCATCATCGAAGTGCTCGCCGCAGCGATCTGCTTGGCTACTGTAAACATTTCGGCATAAGCGATGGCGAAAGCTAGTGACGTATCTTTCACCAGGGTGATCACCTCATTGGTGATGGACGGGAGCACCGTACGAAACATCTGTGGAAGTTTGATCGTGAAGAACGTACGCGCCGGCGAATATCCCAGCACGAACGCCGCTTCCGCCTGCCCCACGGGGATCGCCTGGAAGCCGCCGCGGTATATTTCCGCAAAGTAGGCGGCATAGTTGATAGAGAAAGCGATGATGACGGCATAGAAGCGATACGCCGAGGAAATGTGCAGCCCGAAAATATAGTATGGCCCGAAGTAGACCACGAGTAGCTGCAGCATCAACGGGGTGCCGCGCATAATCGAAATGTACAGTTGCACTAAGTAGGCCAGTGGCTTAATCCGGCTCACCCGTCCGGCGTAAACCAACAGCCCGAGGGGGAGGGAAAGCACAAGCGTGAGTGCAAAAATCACACACGTTTGCACGAACCCCTCAGCTAGTTGGGGAAGAAAATCCCAGCTCATCTCAGTTGATCACCACATCTTGCTGACCCCATTTTTCGGCGATCTTCTGGAAAGTGCCGTCTTTGCGCATCTCGTCTAGAGTTTTTTGCACCTGGTCACGCAGTGCAGTGTTGCCTTTCTTGAAGCCTATGCCGTATTTTTCGCCGTCAAATCCTGGATCGAAGATGTGGAATTTATCTTTGCCGCGCAGATTAATCTGATACTGCCCCACGCTCTGATCCACGGCCATTGCGTCAGCCGCACCAGATTCCAGCTCCATAAGGCCGTTGTTGTAATCGGGCACCTCCGTGAGCGATGCAAACGAGGCCACCAACTCTTTGTTGGCGTCGGATTTTAGTGCTCGCAAACCAGAAGAATCCGCTTGCACGAGCACGGATTTGCCCTTGAGATCAGCCGCTGAGGTGATATTACTGGTGGAACTGGTGACGAACACGATCTTGTTGTCTACGTACGGTTTGCTCCACGTGTAAGCATCCTCACGACCGTCGATCGTGAAGCCGTTCCAAATGCAGTCGATATTGCCGCTGTTGAGCTCCATATCTTTGGAATCCCAAGCGATTGGTTGTTCCTTAAAATTCCACTTGTTGCGGGTAGCTACTTCCTTGGCCAGCTCCAGATCGAAGCCCGCATACTGCCCTGCTTCTTGGAAGCCATAAGGCGGGAATTCGGCGTCAAAGCCCACAGTAAAATCTGAGCCCGCTGCTTTTTCAACGTTTGCTGCCTCTTTCGTCCCTCCGCACGCTGCAAGTGAGAAAGTGAGCGCTGCGCCAGCGATGAGCGCCGTCATTTTCTTTATCCTCATCGTTCAACCTTTTCTGTGGGAATCAACCAATACCCACAAGATTAACACGCGATTTTGCGCAGGCCGAAGAGTGTATTACATCGCGTACACAGGCGCTCCTATAGCGTCGTAGCTATGGCGCGGCAGCCTATGGCATCGTGCGCGAGGCGTGCGGTACTTGAGGCGTGGAACGGAGGAGAATCATCCCACGCCTCAGTAATTCCCTAAGCCTGGTAGTGCCCTCGCAGTGCCGTATGCTTCATCACTTCGCCTACGAGAGAACCCAGATGCTGTACGGCTAGCCGCGTGGCGTGCATATCCATCAGTTCAATCAGGTTGCCATCGGGATCTCGGAAGAAAATCCAATCTGTGCCAGCGCTGTGCTGCGGCTCAATCAGAAATTCCAGCCCCTCCCCACGGATCTTATCAATCCACGCAGGCAGATTGCGCACGTTGAAGCAAATATGTGTGTAGCCTGGCCGATTCCACGTCTCGCGGGCTGCGGCTGCCTGTGCCTGAGCGGGATCGGGGCTGTTTGGATCGAGCGCCGGATCAAATTGGAAAAGCTCAATCATGCCAAAGGAACCTACCATGAACCCAAGCTGTACTTTGTTTAAGCCAGGTATGTGATAGAGGTCGTCCAGCTCACGCAGCTCATCGCCACTGAGTTCAAGGTAGTTGATGAGTTTCATCCCAAACACGCGGTTGTACCAGCGCATTGAGGCATCAAAATCGCTGACGGTGACGCCGGCGTGTGCGAAACCGTAGCTGCGTGCCAGTGGGTGCCAGGTGCGTAGCTCGCGGCGTTTCTCAGCGATAAACTCGTCTTTTCCGAGTTCCCTCAGCTGCCGATAATCCTTAGGGCCGTGATAGAGCAGGTGTGCGATCGCGGCCGCCCCGAAAGCATACGCACCTACTTTCGCTAGCTTCGGATGTTTCATAGCTCGATCCTCTTTTCTTCGTGTACTGTGATCCTGCGTCTTCGTGCTGTGGCGGTGACCTGGCGCCCTGCGGCGGTGAGCTGGCGGCCCCCGCTGTGATGAGCCTGCGCCCTCGCTGCAATGAGCCCGCGGCTTGCGGCGAGCCTACGCCCGTTGCGGCGGCCATACACTCTTTGCAGAGCCAGGATCCCACGTGTAGAGAGTGCAACGTGTAAAGAACCTGCAGCCTGTAGAGTGCATGGCACCGCAGCAACTTTTACTGCAGCCGCTTTTACCGCAGTAACTTTTACCCCAGAAACTTTTACCCAGCCGCTTCTTTTGCTTACCCCAGCAACTCCTTTTGGCTCACTGTGCGTAGCCTGCCACCGTCATCATCAGTGCGCCTAGTTCGGCGCCATATTCGGGAGAGCCAGCCATAGTGAGTCGGCCTGAAGAGGCTGCCTCCAGCATATCGTCCGTCTGGAGCAAGGTGCCGAGAGCCGAATCAACGGAGTCGAATCGCATCGTAAAAAACGGCGCGCTGCGCGTGTATTCTCCTCGGAAAGCCTTCGACTTTCCAGCCTTGATGCGGAAATACGCCCCAAGATCAGGGCGGCCATCCACGCTGAAAGCGTAGACGCGATCAGGAGACGGTTCGGTGAGATCACGCACTTGCGGATGTCCGGCTTTGTTGAGTTGGCTAATGCCTGTCGTGAGCAGATAGAACATCAGCTTAGTGAGCAAATCCCGATCAGCCTGCTCTTTAGGTGGCTCCTTGGAGCTCAGCAAGCTACTCATGGCTAGTAGCGCTTTCACCGTGGCGATGAGCAGCCCAGGATTCGCGGCTGCACCATGAATTTTCGGCAGGTTGAGTGAGCCCTTGAAGAAAGCGTTGAGCTTCTCAGCGCTGGGGAATTCGATCTCCAGATTCGGGGCGGGGTGTTCACCCAGGTGCACCCGCAACTCGCCGTCCACCACTTCAAGGTGCGTGGCGCGACGTTCCCCTTTGCCGGTGATATTGGTGCCCTCGCCGTCAGCTACCCGTGCCGAGATCTGCACCACCCCCTCGCGCCCTTTGAATCCTCTGGCGAGCTTGGGTTTAGCGGCAACGAGTGGCTTCAGCAACGGCACGACGGCATTGAGAAACACCGTGAGTGTATATCGCGTTTCGCTATCCATTAAAACTCATCTTCCCAGTCGTCGTCTTCCTCGAAGTCGAGGCTCATCACTTCGCGGGCTGCTGAAATACAGCCGTTTTCGTCGTAGCCGTAGTGAGAATACAAGTCTTCTGGCAACCCGATCACGGAGAATTCGTCGGGCACCCCGAGTTTTTTGAGCACGAATCCTTTACGGGTGGTGGCTCCCACGTCAGCTACGGCCGTGCCGAGGCCGCCAATAACGTTGTGATCCTCTACGGTGATGATGCGGCGAGTTTCGCTGATCGCCGCCGTCACGGCTTCCTCGTCAATCGGTTTGAGAGTGTGAATGTCGAGTACCCGCACGGAGAGGCCGTCTTCTTTACTCAAAGCATCGGCAGCCTGTAGCGCTCTCCACACGCCGGTACCAGTGGCAATAAAGGTGAGATCGGTACCTTCGCGCAGCACGTTTGCCTTGCCAAACTCGAAACTGGGGATCTCATCGCGGTAGACCACCTGATCGAAACCGCGGTTGAGCCGAATGTAGACGGGGCCTTCATGCTCATAGGCAGCTTGCACACAGTAGGCTGCCTCAAGGCCATCGGCGGGGCACATCAGTGTGAGGTTGGCAAATGAGCGGAAGATAGAAATATCCTCGGTCACGTGGTGGGTGGTGCCCGCGGCGCCAAAGCTCAGGCCACTGTGAGTGCCGATGATTTTCACGTTGAGATTTTGATAGCAAATATCCGTGCGGATCTGTTCGCACGAACGCAGTGCTGCGAATGCGCCAAATGTGGAGACAAATGGGGTCAAGCCCGATTTGGCCAACCCTGCAGCGGCGCCAAACATATTTTGCTCGGCAATGCCGAAATTGAAGAAGCGCTCAGGAAATTCTTTTTGGAACACCGCGATCTTCGTCGATTTGGCGAGATCTGCCGAAAGCCCTACCACCTTTGGGTCGTTTTTGCCGATTTCTACGAGAGTCTGCCCATACACTTCCGCAGTGGTGAGGTTGACGGCGTCAATTGATGTGTACGCTAATCCGCCTGCCATATCATTCTCCCTTCACATTTGCGAGCCGTTTGGCCAAGTGCCGCTCAAGGCTCTGCTCAGCTTTTGCGTATTTCTCTTCATCTACCGAGCCATAATGCCAGGTGTAATCTCCCTCCATGAAGTCGATGCCTTCGCCTTTTACGGTGTCGAGCAGTAGCATTGTCGGCTGCCCCTTGACGCTCGCGGCTTCATCAAAAGCATCCACGAGGGCGGGGATATTGTTGCCTTTCAGTTCAATCACGTGCCAGCCGAAAGCTCGCCATTTATCGGGGTAGGGCTCCAGATTCATCACGTCTTTGGTGAAACCGTCGATCATGGCGTGGTTCACATCCACCATTGCACAGAGGTTGTCGAGTTTGTAGTGGGCAGCGCTCATGGCAGCCTCCCAGATAGATCCCTCATCGGTTTCGGCGTCACCCAACATACAGTAAGTACGCCAGCTCTGCTTTTGATAACGTGCCCCGAGCGCCAATCCTACGGCCATCGAGAGTCCGTGGCCGAGAGAGCCAGCGCTCACTTCTAATCCAGGCACTTTATTGGCGTCAAGATGCATTCCGAGCGGAGAGCCGATGCGGGAGAAGCGTTCCAGCCACTCTTTCGGGAAGCATCCCAGATCAGCGAGCACGGCGGCCATGCCCACACCGATGTGCCCTTTCGATAGCACGAAACGATCGCGCTCCGGATCATCCATTTTCTGCGCTGAAAAATTGAGCGTGTGATGATAGAGCACAGTGAGTGCGTCCATGGCGCTCATCGCGCCGCCGATATGGCCGCCGCCAGCCCAGTTCGTTGTGTCGAGTGTGAGCTTGCGCAGCCTGTTGGCGGTTTCTTCCAGGTGGCGCCACTCCTCGTTGCTAATTGGCATCTAGTACTCCTTGCTTAGACGGTTCCTTGCTTGAAAGTTTGCGGATCAAAATGTCTATTTTGTATCAAAATATCTAGCCTAAAATTTTCCGCGCCTGCGAGCGCACCACGGTGAATGCCTCGTCGGCGATGCTCAACGCGAAATCAATATCGGCATCAGTGAGCGAGCAATTAATAAAATGGTTGTGATGGCTCACCACGAAGAGTCCGCGTTTGACGCATTCGGCCACGAACGCTTGATGCAGTAAGAGGTTGGGGTCTTCTTTGCCATCCAAGCTAGCTGTGCGCATGAAAAACATACTCGGTTCGCCGCTGATACGTAAGTCGAAGCCATGATCAGAAGCCACTGCAGCCAGACCATCGGTGAGTTTGATACCCATCTCGGTGCAATAGCGGGCAGAGTCTATCTCGTTGAGTTTCTTCACGCATGCAATCGCAGCGGCCATCGGGGCGGCACTCATCCAATACGATCCGGTGTACATCACGCTGGCGGCGGCATCTTTCAGATCTTCGCGCCCGCACAGAGCCGAGATATTGTAGCCGTTTGCTATTGCTTTGCAGAAGCACTCCAGATCGGCCTGGAAACCGTAGTGTGCATCCGAGCCATGTGTACTCAATCGCCACCCACAGCGCACGTCGTCAATAATGAGTACGATGCCCTCGCGGTCGCAGATTTTGCGGATCTTTTGCCAATACCCTGGTTCGGGCAGCTGGTTGTCGTCGAAAATGGGGTGGTGGTAGGGGGTGGAAATAAAGGCTGCGATTTCTCCCCGATACTTTGCTACCGCGCGTTCCACTGCGGCGATATCCCCAAAATCCACCACGATTTTGTCGCTCACGTCTGCGCGGGTGACGCCAGGTGCGCCGTAGCCTTGCGTCCAGCCGATCACGCCGTGATATCCGCCGCCTTGGGCGATGAATTTTTCCCGTCCGGTGGCTGCGCGAGCCACCATAAGTGCAAAGTTCGTGACGTCACCGCCGTTTTTAGCGAAGAACGCCCAGTCGGCCATGTCGATGGTGTCTGTGAGCAATTCGGCGAGCTCTACGAGCAGTTCGCTGGGCATTGTGGTGCAGTTGCCGAGTTTGAGTTGTGCCAGGGCTGCGGTATCTACGTCGGGGTCGTTGTATCCGAGGATATTAGGGCCGTAGGCACACATGAGGTCGAGGTATTTGTTGCCATCGACGTCCCAGAAGTAGCTGCCCTCGGCGCGCGAACCGAAAAGTGGATACGCGGAAATCGGAGTGAAAACGCCCTCTGCTGGTCCCAGATGTCCGTAGACTCCGCCGGGAATCACCTGTGTGGCTCGCTCGTAAAGTTCGGTGCTTTTGTCGTGGATGTAAGTTTTCATCAGTAGTCCTTATACGTAGTGGCGACTATTCATTAGTGGCAGTTGTTCGTGACGGCGGTTCGTTGTCGCTGCGCTGCATTCGTGATGCGCTGTGCCTGCGGAGCTCCGTGTCGGTGGTGACGCTGTGTCCGTCGGTTCGTGCCTCTGCCGTCACGGGCTGCTCACCCGTTCGCTGGTACGGCACATCAGCTGAGGTAGAACGGCACGATGGCGAGCAGTTTGTTCAATGAATCCAGCAGGGGGATATAACCTCCGAGATACAGCAGTTCACGGCCGATTGCAGGGTATGAGGCGAGTTCGCCGCGCAATACTTGCCCCGCCGCCTCCAGATTAGCGAACGTCATATAGGCGTAGCGCCCATCAGCTCCGGCTTCTGTGCGGCTATCGCCGTCGATCACCCGCATATGGTGATCGCGGATAGCTAGGGTGAGAGCCAGCTTCTCAGCGTTCCCATGCTTGGGCTTCGTGCCAGTTTCGGCGCTGGTATCGCCGCCGGCTCCGCTCGTGCCTTGAGGATTATTAACTCCCAGTACCACTGCGCCGTCACGCATCCCTTTAGCCACTGCCATGCCTTTAAGGTCACGATTGCCTATCTCGGCGGTAGCGTAGGCGGCCACGTGCAGCGTGAGAATGGAGTTGATCCGCGCGTACTCTGGATCCCGAAGTAAATCGGGGGTGGGGCGCAGGAAATACGAGAGCCTGTCGGTGAGTTCGGTGAACGTGCCAGTGAGGTACGTCAGCTTCGTGATGCCCTTGGTGGGAATGGGGATGCCGCTGCCGTCAAACATTTTGTTCACCATCACTGGCGCTGGGAAAGCCAGCTTCATATCGGCGGGGCCAGCTCCTGCGAAATACTGCACGGATCCGTTTCCGAGTACGAGGCGCACACTGGCCACTCCGGCAGCTGAAAATTGAATAGTGAGCGGCTTATGTTGCACTAATGCAGCAGCGGTGGGGTCTAAAGCGGGCAACGTGCCGAGTGCACGCAGTACAGCACGCAAGTTGATGGCGGCCATCGTTCTTTGATTCACAGGATCACCTCGTTGTGTCTCGTTCGCGCAATACACCCATTATAGTGACCGAGCGTGACGGGGCGCACATATTAGCGGAATATCCGCACTGTCAATTTGCGGTAGTGACGGCAAGAGGTGCAGGGTAGTGACGGCAAAGGCTGGGTGATTGGGCGATCTGATAGCATCGGTAAGACCAATTTTATCAACGCACAATGTGGTAAACCTGACCGATCGTATCAACCCTGCTTAGCGAAAATGGCTGACTGAAATGATCAACCGGCGCGGCATATTGAAACATCAAAATGATCGAGACGATCAGAATTTTATCGCGATCTCCAGAGTAAATATTGACAGAGATGGCTCGCCTGGCAGCATCAACCTGTTGTGCTGAAGTGACGGCGAGAGGCAAGCATCGACAATTTGCTGGGGTGACGGCGAGAGGTGCAGGGTAGCGGTGACGCTGGCCTGCATGATCCACCTGAGTGGCGCCGGCCGCCA
This sequence comes from Actinomycetaceae bacterium, assembly GCA_028724905.1. GTDB lineage: Bacteria > Actinomycetota > Actinomycetes > Actinomycetales > Actinomycetaceae > Arcanobacterium_A. The sequence goes on from JAQYTG010000004.1 coordinate 19,312, forward strand.
GCACGCAACCGTACTCACTCGGTGTCGTCACTCGCTGCTTTCACGCCTAGCCACTGATGCCAGCCGCGGTGGAGCACCAGCCAAGCCATCAATCCATATCCAGCCTGCCGAGGTGTATACGTGCCGACCAAGCTCATGTCGGTGTTCCACTGTTCGTGCTGGACGAGCGGCGTAAAAGTGTCTACGTAAGGGATGGAGCGTCTGGTGCACACGTCTGCAAACGAGTGTGACAGCTCGGCCACTGCCTGCTCGGATTTGTCTGGGCGCGGCGGCGGACCAACCACGAAAGGACTCAGCTGCATCCGCTCCGCCATGTCGAGCATATTGGCCAAATGTAAGCGGGAGCGTGCCGATGAAAGGCCGGCATCGAGATCGTGTGAACCGAGGGCGATCACCAGCCGATTCGTGCGATCCTTGAGCAGCCGCGCAGAGACGTCACTCTTCCAGCGTTCCATCAGGTGAGCAGAGGATTCTCCGGCAAAAGCAAGCACATAGGGCATGATAGGCGGGTTGGCTGGTGTGCGTGCCAGCACTCGGCCAACCCATCCCATGCCGCGGGCATCGCCCATGCCTGCTACGAGCTCATCTCCAACGAAAAAGATCTGAAAACTGTGCGCGCCTAAACTGTTCAAGCCGTTTAAGCCACCCAAACTGTTCAAACCATTTACGTCGTTCACGCTATTCACACCGTCCAACCCGTTTAAATTGTGTGCGTTCATCACGCACCATTTTAGCGGGCAAGTTCCGCTTTAGTTGGCAAATGCCTCGCGCATAAGCTGCTCTGCTTGGGCTTTATGCAGGGCACTCAAACCAGTGGATGGAGCGGCAGATGGCGGCCGAGAGATCAGCCGCACATTCAGATTCATCTGCGGGAACATCTGCAAAGCGAGATGCCCCCACGCTCCCATATTGGCAGGCTCATCTTGCACCCACGTCACCTCAGCACCAGGATACTTTGCCAGCTCGGCGGCTAGCTGTTCTACCGGATGCGGATAGAGCTGTTCGAGACGCACGATCGCCACATCGAAGCGGCCTTCGGCGTCACGCTTTTCAGCTAAATCGTAATACACGCGGCCAGTGCAGAGGATGACTCGTTTCACTGCCTGTACTCGTGGATTGACCTCGCCAATCACGGGCTGGAACTCTCCACGGGTGAACTCTTCCACGCTGCTCACGACTCCTTTGCGGCGCAGAAGCTGTTTCGGCGTGACGGCAATGAGCGGGGTGCGTGGACGCCGATAGGCCTGCCGGCGCAGCAAATGGAAGTGGTTTGCCGGAGTGGATGGCTGAGCCACGATCATGTTGTCATCTGCGCACAGGCAGAGATAGCGTTCAATGCGCGCTGAGGAGTGATCGGGGCCTTGCCCCTCGTACCCGTGCGGCAGCAGCATCACGAGGGAGGAGTGCTGATTCCATTTCGTCTGGGCGGAGGAGATAAACTCGTCGATCACGGTCTGTGCCCCGTTGGCAAAGTCGCCAAACTGTGCTTCCCATAGGACGAGCGCATCGGGGCGCTCCACCGAATAGCCATACTCGAAAGCAAGCACGGAGTATTCCGAGAGCGGAGAATCGTAAATGGCCAACGGAGCCTGGTTGGCGGTGAGGTTGGCCAGCGGCGTCCACTCTTCGCCCGTCTCTACCGAGTGAGCAACGGCTTGGCGCTGCACGAACGTGCCGCGCCGAGAATCCTGGCCGCTCATACGTACCGGTACTCCCTCAATCAGGAGTGAACCCAGGGCGAGCACTTCGCCAAAGCCCCAATCAATCTCGCCTTCATAGGCCATCTTATTGCGGCGCTTGAAGAGCTGGCTGATCTTCTTGTGTAGCGCAAAGCCCTCGGGAGGGTTAGTGTGTGCATCGCCAATGCGGTGGATTACTTCCAGTGGTATGGCCGAACGCCAGCGCCGCTCGCTGGCAGCGTCTTGCACTTGAGCTTTCGTCAGACCAAGACGCATATTTGCCGCCTTGGGGTCTCTCTCCATCTGTGCTTCAGCTTCGCGCACCTCAGCAAAAGCAGCATTGAGGAGCTTGTGGAAGCCCTGTTCGATCTTTTCGGCTCCCTCTTCGCTGATGAGGCCGCGGCCAATGAGGGATTGCTTGTAGATTTCGCGCGGTGAGGGCTTGGCGTCCACCAGAGAATACATGATGGGCTGAGTCATCGAGGGATCATCTCCCTCGTTGTGTCCACGTTTGCGATAGCAGACGATATCCACGATCACGTCTTTGTGGAATTCAGCGCGGTAGGCATAGGCTAGTTTGCTCACCCGCACCACTGCCTCCGGATCGTCGCCATTCACGTGGAAAATCGGCACTTGTAGACCTTTAGCGATGTCGGTGGTGTAATGCGACGAGCGAGACGAACTGGGCGCAGTGGTGAATCCGATCTGATTGTTCACGATAATGTGGATTGTGCCGCCCACGCGGTACCCTGGCAGATTTGAGTAGTTGAGTACTTCAGCTACGACGCCTTGGCCGGCGAAAGCTGCGTCGCCGTGAACCATGATCGGAAGCACGTCGTATGGCCGTGGGTCTTTGCCCTCAGCCTCATCTTGAGCTGTGAAGCGATCTTCTTTGGCGCGTACGACGCCCTCGATCACCCCGTCTGCAGCTTCCAAATGAGATGGGTTGGCTCCAATATAGATGGGAATTGAGCCTTTGCCGTCACCGGTGGTGTAGACGCCGCCCGTGCCGAGATGATATTTCACGTCGCCAGAGCCTTGCAGCGATCCAGGATCGTAAATGCCGTCAAACTCGGTGAAAATCTGTTTGTAGCTCTTGCCCGCGATGTTTGTCAGCACGTTCAGGCGCCCGCGGTGAGCCATAGCGATTGCCGACGAGCGCAGGCCATCGTGGATAGCTCCAGTGAGCATCGCGGCGATAGCTGGAATGAGTGACTCTCCACCTTCGAGTGAAAAGCGCTTCTGGCCGACGTATTTAGTCTGTAGGAACGTCTCGAAAGCCTCGGCTTCGTTGAGCTGCGTCATAATTTCGATGTGCTCTTCTTTGCTCACCGGCGGCAGCGGGCGTTCGATGTGTTCTTGCATCCATTTACGCTGAGTGGGGTCTTGGATGTGCATATATTCCACGCCTACACTGCGGCAATACGTTTCGCGCAGCTGATCGTAGATTTCGCGCAGCGTGAGCCGATCTTTGCCCATGAAACCACCCACGGGGAAAGAGCGGTCGAGATCCCAGATGCTCAAGCCATAGGAGCGAAGCTCCAGATCGGGGTGACGGCGAATGTGGAACGAAAGCGGATCAATATCTGCAATGAGATGGCCGCGCGAGCGGTAGGCGTGAATAAACTCGGCGATGCGCGCGGGTTTGCCGAGCTCGTTTTCAAGGTTGTATTCGACGTCACGCTCCCAGCTAAATGGCTTATAGGGTACTCGCAAGGATGTGAAAATGCGGTCGTAGAGGCCGTCTTGGCCGAGCAATTTCTGCTCCATCAGCCGCAAGAAGCGCCCCGACGTTCCCCCTTGAATTACGCGATGATCGTAGGTGCTGGTCAGATGTACCACTTTACTGATACCCATGCGGGCGATCTGGGATTCTGCGGTGCCTTGGAATTCGGGAGGGTACGTCATCGAGCCGACGCCCACGATCACGGCTTGGCCGTTCATCAGGCGCGGAATGGAGTGCACCGTACCGAAACCGCCAGGGTTAGTAAGCGAGGCCGTCGTGCCGGCGTAATCGTCGATGGTGAGCTTGTTGTCGCGTCCGCGTGCCACCACGTCTTCGTAAGCGGTCAAAAATTCTGCAAACGTGAGAGTGTCGGCTTTCTTGATGTTCGGCACGACGAGTGTGCGAGAACCATCTGGTTTAGTGACGTCAATTGCCAGGCCGAGATTCACGTGCGCCGGTTTCACGAGAGTTGGTTTGCCCTGCTCATCTAGCTTGTAGGAGCAATTCATCTCGGGCATTTCACTCAGGGCTTCCACCATAGCGTAGGCGATGATATGGGTGAAGCTCACTTTCCCTCCGCGCGTGGAGGCGAGGTATTTGTTGATCACTGAGCGGTTGTCAAACATGATGCGTGCCGGAAGGGAGCGCACGGTGGTGGCTGTCGGCAGGGAGAGTGAGGCATCCATATTTTTCGCCAGGCCGCGATCCATGCCTTTGAGCGGCACGTATTCGTCTTCACGGGTGCTGTAGGCCGCCTTGGGTTTGGCGTCATACTTCTTGGCATATGGCGTTTTTGGAGGCACGATTGCCACGCGCGGAAGTGGGGGCAAATCTGAGCGGGTGACGTCACCATATACGTGCTCATCATCTGTAGCGTCTGATTCTGGGTGGGCAGACGCAGTTTTAGGCTCGGCAGACGTAGCCCCCTCAGCTGAGGAACTGGCCGCAGAATCCACCTGTCTTCCCTCTTTTTCCCAACGCTGGAAAAGCTCTATCCATTGATCTCCTACGCTGGAATGATCTTTTAAGTAAGAAGCGTAGAGCTCATTAATGAAGTTTTGGTTGGGGCCAAAATCTTCCATATCGTTTGCCGCCACGATCGTCCTATCCACCTTGATGTATTTGGAGTGTGAGCTGCTGGGCCCAAGCTCAGCATCGAACTCATCATAAGTTATTTTAGTGACTTTAGTCCCAGCGGTCTATCTTTCGGCGATATTGTCTCAATTATTTTTTTGAAGACTATTGTGCAGGGCTGGTGACGGCGGACTTCCAAGGTGCGTGATTGCCTGCTTTTGTGGGTGGCAGCGTATGCGAAAATGCTAGCTAGCGCTGCTACTGCCTAGCGCCGTCATCGACTAGCTCTGCCGCCGCCTATTATCATTGTTCCTATCGTCACCGCTCGCCGCCGTCGCTCCTAGCACCGCTCGCTGTTTGGATGTGAGTCTGCGCCTGCCGTTACCGTTATTTTTGCGGCACGCGCACCCGTACAGCTCGTGGCGCTACTGAAACGTTGAGTATTTGGGCAGAGCCGATCACGTCACCATCAACCTGCACTTTTCGCATTCGTTCAAGCTCCACTGTGCACTCCTGAATCGGGTGCGTGTGTATGCCACCCACTCCCTTTTTGTAGGGAACTCCTTTAGTGCGTGAGCGCAAACCGATCCAGCTCATACCGACTCTGCGCAGCAGATCTGCCCATCCGATCAGCCCGCCATGAATGTCGAGCACATTGAGGTTGAGCGCGCCGTCTGCCGGATCGGCATTTGGATCGAGCACAATGCCGCTATTGAGTTGCGGGCAATTGACGAACATCACCGAGCGCACCGCCGTGGTGACGCTTCGAGAGAGATTCGGCGCGCTAATCGTGGCTGAAAATTTTCTACTCAGGAGATTCGGGATAGCGGCCTGAAAATACGCCCATACGCCGATCATTTTCTTCAAAGTGGCATCGGTACTAGCCATTGTTTCGGCGTCAAAACCCACTCCACCTACCACTAAAAATGGGTGACGTGAAGCCTCTCCACTCCCATGTGGCTGTGCCCGCCGCAAATACAACCGTTGCTGCAAACGGGGGTGTAGATGTGCAGACGTCGCTCCGACGTGCAGGGGAGACAGACGAGAATGTGTAGCTGCTGCGCGCTGATTCGATTGGAATGCCCCGTGCTGCTTCAGGTGGGATGCTGTGCGGACGTGTGAAGGCAATATATGCGTGTGTGGGCGTGACGGCGCAGGGGGGAGTTGTGGGGATAGATGTGAGCGTGACGCTGTGTGGGAACGTAGGCACGAGAGCGTGCGGGGATGTGGGCGTGACGGCGAGCGATGGTGATCAGCGGCTGTGCGGGAGTCGCCAGTGGATGCAAGCTCCACCCAGCCCACATCGACACGCTCTTCAGTGGTGCCGAATGCAACTGTGGCGGCGTCTTTCACGCTGTCTAGTGGAATTCCCATATTGCGGGCAAAGAGATTGCCGGTGCCCATCGGCAAAATCCCTAGACGCACTTTCGTGTGTGCCAACTCTCCAGCCACCAGCCGCACGGTGCCATCGCCTCCGGCGGCGATCACGAGATCGACTTTCTGAGCCATTGCCTCGCGCGTCTGGCCAGTGCCAGGGTCTTCCTCAGAGGTGGGGATCCACAGTGGCTCCGCATAGCCCATATCTCGCGCTAGGCTGCTCACGATTTTCTTTGCGTCATCCCAGTCTACTGACTTAGAGGGATTGAAAATCACGGCTACAGTTGGCTTCAATGTGTGCTGCCCCATGTGGCTAGCATACCGTGCGATTCGGCGGCGAACTAGCTCAGTGACTATCCTAGAAGCATGATTGATATTCGCTTTGTCCGTGAGAACCCCGATGCCGTCAAAGCCTCGCAGCGTGCGCGCGGCGAGAGTGAAGAGCTCGTCGATCAGCTCATTAGTGCCGACGAAAAGCGCCGTTCGGCCTTGCAGGCGTTTGAGGATAGACGCGCTGAGCAAAAAGCCCTCAGCAAGAGCATTGGCAAAGCTGCACAAGAAGAGCGCGCTGCCGTGATGGAGCGGGCTAAAGCTATGGCCGACGACGTGAAGCAGCTGGAGGCCCAGAGCAATCAGGCGAATGAGGAGTTCACTGAGCTGATGTTCCAGCTTCCCAACGTCGTCGAGTCAGGGGTGCCTCAAGGTGGCGAAGATGATTACGAGGTGCTCCGTCACGTGGGCACTGTGCGCGATTTTGCCGCTGAGGGCGTGACGCCAATGGATCACCTCGATGTGGCCGAGGGGTTGGATGCCGTTGATATGGCTCGCGGCGCTAAAGTTTCCGGTTCGCGTTTTTACTATCTCAAGGGGTTTGGCGCTCGCTTGGAGTTGGCACTGCTCACGATGGCTGCCGATCAGGCGCAGGAGAATGGCTTTACGCTGATGACTACGCCCACACTCGTCTCGCCAGCGGTGATGGGTGGCACGGGTTTCTTAGGTAAACACAGCGACGAAATCTATTATTTGCCAGCGGATGATCTTTACCTCACCGGCACGAGCGAAGTGGCTCTCGCCGGATACCACAAAGATGAAATTCTGGATATTTCCGATGGTCCGCTGCGCTATGCGGGGTGGAGTTCTTGCTACCGGCGGGAGGCTGGTTCTGGCGGACGGGATGTGCGCGGCATTATCCGTGTGCATCAGTTCAACAAGGTGGAGATGTTCTCTTTCTGTGATCCCGCTCAGGCGCGTGATGAACATCGCCGCTTCTTGGCGTGGGAAGAGGAAATGCTGCACAAGGTGGAGTTGCCGTATCGGGTGATCAACACGGCCGCCGGCGATCTGGGTTCTTCCGCGGCGCAGAAGTTCGACTGCGAGGCGTGGCTGCCCACGCAGAATCGCTACATGGAGGTGACGTCTACCTCGAATTGCACCACTTTCCAGGCGCGCCGACTCAATATCCGCTACCGCTCGGAGCGCGGCACCACGCCGGTGGCGACGCTCAATGGAACACTGGCTACAACGCGCTGGCTGGTGGCACTGTTTGAGAATCATCAGCAGGCAGACGGATCACTGTACGTGCCGCAGGCGCTGCGCCCCTATCTCGGTGGGCGAGAGGTGCTAGAGCCGGTAGCTGCCCGCAAATGATGGGTTGATGTTGGCGGTCGGCTATGTGGGCTAGTCGGGCTAGTATTGCTGGCAGTTGCCATGACTCTACCGTTGGCGAGTGGCGTGATTGGTCAGTTAATTTCGCCAAAGTGTTGGCACTTTCAGCAGACATTTCAGCTGTGGAGGTTGATAAAATTGGTCTGGCCAGTTTTATCGACACGGGATGCAGCCCGTATTCACACAATTGGTCTGACCGCTATTATCGACCCTGACGAGCAGCCACTGTGCCGAGCGGCTAGCGCCCGCTGAGTAACCACCCCAAGCGGCACAACCCGTCCAGTGGTGACGCCGCCCGCAGCATTTCCGAACGGCTAGCTCCACCGAGGGTAACCCAAGCGGCGATGTTGCTGCCCACTAAAGCGACTACTATCTCACTAGCTTGCAATCAAGAGCTTTTCCGTTAGCTCTAACTTGCACCTCAAAAGTTTTCCCGTCGTTCGTTTCAGAGAATTCGCTCACTCCAATAACTTGTAACTCAAGATAACCTGAAACTTAAGAATCTTTATGTAGCCTGAGCCTCAAGAATTTTCATTAGTTTCTATCCCTCCTGTTTGCTCCGTGCTGAACGTCGTCTCGCTACCTGCTCTTTGACTATCACTCACTACTCGGGCGTCACCCAGCTTGCTGTTTAAGCCTGTTTATCCTGTCGCTATTTAGCATTCGTCGTCACGACGTGATTCATAACGCACAACTCAACAAAGATAGAAATGAGAATCGTTATCATATAAGGTTGTTGTGTTTCACAGATGTGCATAGTTGGGAGAATATATGGTTGCTCGGGCTGGTCTGCGTGTGCCGCGGCGGCTTCGCTTCATTGCCGCCGTTCTTGTCGTTATGTTATTTGCCACCGGCGTTTCCTGGATTATTCCGGCCGCTGCCTCAGATGAACGCAGCATCAGCGTGGCCTCTGCTGGCGTCCACGCCCCCCGAGAGATTGGCGTCCGCGGCGCTCAAAAGGCTGATGGTGGCACTCAAGGGGCTGGCGGCGATGCTCAAGCATCCGCTCAAACTGCCGCTCAGGCCGGTGTTCGTGATGCCACTCACAGCGAAAAAGTGGTGCTCCCCGTAGGGCACATTGATTCTCCGAAAGTCTACTGGGGTGAGAATGGATTCGAGCTGAAAGCTAATGCCGGAGAACTCTATAATCTCCAGGATACGATCAGCTGGCTGCGGCCAAATGTGTACAGCCGAGGCGAGCAGTATTACGGGTTCACAGTGGGTGAGCACTCTCCCGCGCTCGATTTCCTCGGAAAGGGAAGTACCTGGTGGGCGGCGCCATCTAACTGCACATCCTGCGGGCAAATCTGGCAAGGTTACGGAGCAGACACTGCCATACCCTACGAACAATTCAGAGATGGAGCTGGAGTATCGGCAGCAGATGCCGACGGTATATTTTGGCTGAATCTGCTCAGCATGGAAGGGCCAGGCCGTCTCGAAATGATCCGCGGAGGCCAGTTTGACGACGAGCAATGGGGCACGTTCCGCCGGATTATCTCCAGTGACGGCGTGGGGATGCGTTCGGCAGCTTTGAAGCCTGGCACCCATACCCACATCTGGACGCTTTTTTCAGCGCCAGGCGATTATCGACTTGTGTGGCAAGTGAGCGCTCGGAAAAATGATGGCTCGATCGTCACCTCTGAACCAACTGTGCAAAACTGGCGTGTGGGAGGCTCGGAGCCTGAAAGCACAGCCATGCCGGTACTCGGTGAACGTTTCGCTGCGGCACCGCAAGGCAGCACGGCGGGATACAGTTTTTCAGTAGAAACTGCCCGCAGCCACGAAGCGCAAGCGCATGGAATTTCTCTCGCCTCCTGGACGTTCTCCGCCCCGAAAAATGTGGCTGGACAAGCTCAGATCTATATCAACGGCTACCCGATGAGCACCGTCGAGGTGAGCGCTGGCAAAGGCGTCTTTACCCAGCTTCCAGCCGTTGGCACTGCCAGCTACCAAGTGGTGTTTTTCCCGCAGTCTGCCGAGCACGGCGCGCGATGGGTGAGTGAGCCGGTCAGCTACACGAGCGGTGGCTCAGCAGTCTCCACACAAAAGACGGGTCTGCTCCCCATCCCCGATCCGTCCTTGGTCGCCCCCACATTGGATCTTGGTGACGTGAGTGCGCCGCGTGATGCACGTGCCACTGTCACGCTCAGCCCAGGAGCATTCGACACCACTTTTAGCGCTTCCGTGCAGCTATCTGATCCGCACATACGCGGTGACGTCATCTTAGATTTCTTTGAGCCAGGCACTGCTTCTGAATATCCAGAGGTTTCTTACGCGGGCACGCTCGTCAATGGTCGCTGGTCGAATCAGATTGAAGATCTCGATGGCACCGCTGGCTTGGATGTGCGCTTCACGTTCTTACCGCATTCGAGTATGCGTCATCTCCACAAACAGACGGCCACTGTGTGCGCCGATTTTGATCCAGCGCAGACGTCGAGCGTCACTGTGCCTCTTGATGCCTCTGCATCGGAGGACGCGGAGGAGTCGGCAGTGCGTCCAGATGAACATTCCACGACGCCTGGTGCTACATCTGACGTTCCGGCGTCACCCTCAGAATCCGATCTGCCACAGGAGGAAAACCCTAATGCAGAGCAACCTGGCGCGGAGGACGCTAATGCGGATGCCCCAGATCCAGATAAGCCAAATCGAGATAAACCAACGTTGGATAAACCGGCTCTGGATGGCGGCGGTGTGCATTCGCTTGAGAAACGGGTGTTGCTCGATGCAGGGCACGTGGATCTAGCTGCGCATATTATCGACGGTGATCTCGATATGCGCATCAAAGACGACACTGGTCTCGTCGATAAAAAATCTACTCTGCGGCTGCCACATACCGTGGCCTTGGGGGTGCGCAATCATGCGCGCGAGGTGAATACGGCCAAGCGCATTAAGCAAGGATACGGCTTCTTAGGGGCTGAAGGGACGGCGGCCTATATACTTCCGCAGACGGAGAAATCTGGCTTGATTTGGCCAGGTTACTCCACTGAAGCTCTCGCCGGAAAAGTTGATTTTTCCTCGCTGCAGCTTCACATTGCATTGCTAGATGGTGCGGGAGACGTGAAGCTCTATCAGGCGGATTTCGGCAAACCCACAGTGCTTTTCGACAGCGCCCATAGCGACGAAGCGACCATTGCCGTTCCCGCCCCAGTGCACGTGCACACCGGATGGGCGTTTACTCAGCCAGGGCATTATGAAGTGCTGATGTACGTCACCGGCAAGGATCTCGATGGTGCCGAGCTCTCCTCGATTGAGCGCTCGATGGTGTTCCTCGTCGGTGATGAGGCGATAGCTCAGGCCGCAGATTTGGTCGGCACTGCTGGGCAGGATCCAAGGCCCAATCCTGGAACTGGATCTCAGCCGGATTCGGGGGTGACGCCAGATTCTGAACCCGACGGCACGCTTGCGGTGACGCCAACTTCTGGGATTGAGGGGAGCGCTGGAGTGACTCCAGATCCTGAGACTGGCAGCAACTCTGAGCCCAGTAGCGTCTCGGAGACTGACCTCACGCCTGGGGCTGTGCCCGTCACGCCGATAGCTGGCTCTACCGCTACTCCGACGTCCAACGGTGAGTCGGGGACGGAATCAGTTTCTGGATCGGATTCCGGCTCGGGCACTGATTCGGGATTTGGCACGAACTTTGGCTCCGGCTCAGATTCGAGCTCCAGCTTGGGCGCGGATTCGGACTCGGATCCTGAGCTGCGGCCGAGTACACATATCACGCTCGATCATGGCCATGCAGATGTGTTCAACGTCTCGATGGAGCAAGGTGCGCTGAAGCTCAATGTGAAAGAAGATGCGACGGGCCAACACGTAGCTCATGCTCCCGAAGACGTCGCACTAGTGGTGAAGCCGCGGGCTCTTATGGATCTTCCCGCAGGCTACCCCGCTGCTCCGAAAGCATACGTGCTGCCGCTCAATCAGGATCAAGAATTGCTCTGGCCAGGCTGGAGTACTCTGGAGACTCAAAAAAGCTCACTGCGATCTGTGGATATAGAGATCACCCGCGTGGATGGCCCTGGGCAGGTGCACGTCTTTAGCCAGGATTTCCTCGGCAATCCGCAGCCGCTGCTATCTGGTGGGGGTACGGCACTGCCAGGTGTGATAAACGTGCCAGCGCCAGCTCATGTGCACGCTTACTGGGCTTTTACCAAAGCAGGTAAGTACACGATGAGCGTGAGGGTGCGAGCTAAGCAGGGCGAGGCTACTGTGGTGAGCGATACGCATACATACACCTGGATTGTGCAGCCAGCGTCAGGCCAGTCCGAGGGAGAGCAGAGCTCAGGGGGTACGCAGGGAGAGCAGGGCTCAGGAAGCACGTCGAGCCAGCAGCCAAGCCAGCAACCAGGTGCTTCCGGAGGATCGCAGACCTCTGGTGGATCTCAATCCGAGGGAAAGCCAGGATCGAAGCAAGAAGTCGGTTCGAGCGGCTCTGCTTCTGGTGTTTCCAAGCCAGGCGTGACGCCGGAGCCAAAACCGAGCGCGAAGCCAGGCACAAAACCGGCCACGAAGCCGAGCGCGAATCCAACTACGAAACCGACGCATCCTTCTCAACCGGCGTCACGGCCAGGTACAGCTACGCCGTCCAAGGGAAGCACCGCACCTCAAGCGCAGTCACACTCGCGGCCAGATTCCCCCGCTCAGCAAGCGGCAGGTGTAGTGGCACTGGCGCAAGGCCACGCGGATGCTTTCTTCTTGAATCCCACAGCTAGCGGGCTCGATCTGGTGGTGCGTGAAGATGTGACTGGGCAGAGCGTCTTGCGCAAGCCAGAAGACGTGCGCTTTTTGGTGGGAGATAACGCAAAAATGGTTGTTCCCGCAGGGTTGCCGCAAGCGGGGAAGCAGGCGTGGGTGTTGCCGATTGTGCAAAATCCTCAGCTGCTGTGGCCAGGATGGAGTTCGGAACGAGTGAAAGGCAGTGCCGATTTTACTGTGGACGTCTCGGGGCCTGGCAAAGTGTACGTTTTCACCACCGGCTTAGGCGGGAAAGCAACGAGCGTGCTGCGCGGCGGTGGGCTTGCCCTCCCTGGCACCATTCACGTGCCATCTCCCGCCCATGTGCACGCAAACTGGATTTTCTCTGCTCCTGGTGTGTATACATTCCAGGTGCGCGGAAGTGCCGACGGGCGCAGCACGCGCACGGCCACCTATACCTTTGCAGTGGGGAACGCAGCGGCGCATAAATCTGCGCCAGGCGTCCGCCTTGCTGGCGGGGCTTTAGACGGCCTCGGATTAGGCGTTGATCTCGCAATTGGCGGCGCGGGCAGTGCTGGCGGCGCGGGCGTTGCTGGAGCTACTGGCACAGGGGCAGGCGCCGGAACGGGCGCCGCTGCGATGCTCGCAGGGGTTGGCGGCGCTGCGCAGGGCGTGGCGCATGGGAAAAACTCCGGCGCAGTGCCGCTCAATACGAAGCCGGTGGGAAGAGGCATCTGCGCAGCTGCCGGATATGCGAGCGGTCTGCCAAGCTCACTTGCGCAGGATGGGCATTTCGATCTCGGCCCGCAGCTGCGCGATGGAAAACTCGTCGCCATGATCCGTGATGACCGCACCCAGCCAGCTCAGTGGCGCAATGCTGGCGATATCGTTTTCGGCCTGGGTGCGCAGGCGGCCACAAAGGTTCCGCAAGAACTGAGTTTCTTGGCCAAAGTGGGCAGCCCTATGTGGATGATTTCCTCTGTGCAACAGCCAGGAGTGCCGTGGTTGGGGGAGACGAGCCAGCATGAATCCATTATCTCGGGCACCACTGGTGAGGTGACCACCACCATCACAGGCATTCAAGGCCCAGGGCAGGTGGCGCATTTCTTACCTACGGCGCTCGGCGCAGGCGTAGGCACGATACTCTTTTCCACCACTCAAGGGCCGAAGAGCTACGTGATTCCAGCGAATACGCATATGCATGGAGTGTGGGTCTTTACCGCCCCTGGCGAATACGTGATCTCTTACCAACATCAGGTGACGGACAAAGCAGGGCAAAAGCTCACCGCCGATGGGAAGCTCACGGTGGTGGTGAGTTCGTGTGACGTAGCAGCTCATACAGCTGTGGCACACGCGAGTGGCGAAGCTAGCGGCAGTGCTGGGGAGCCGAATATGGAGCTTTCCCAAGCAGGGCTAGCAGCGGATCAGGGGCGCAACTTTGATGCGTCGTGGTGGATTCAAACCACGTTGCTGGCGGCCGTCTTGCTCACGAATATGATCGTCCTCATTCGCTGGTCGCAGCGTCGCCGCAGCGCTGTATCAAACACTCAAAGGTGAGGACGTATGCACCGGCCAGAACACCAGCTGAAACGCGGATTAAAGCGAGCACTAACACACAGATCACAATATGGACGAGGAGATAGCTCAACAAACGGACGGGGAGACAGTTCGATATGCGGGCGACTAGATATCCGATTGGACGGAGGTGGAAATAGTCCAATACGCGGGCGAGCAAATAGAGGAAATAGACGAATAAACGGGCACGGAAATACCCAAATGGACGAGCGCAGGCCGAGCGTGCCAGCGCGGCTCTGCCTCGTCGGAGCGCTAGCCAGTTTGCTAGCCAGCTGTAGTGCGGTGGAGCATGGGCGCCCTGGCGTCGGGCCTTATTCCGAACAACGGCCGGTGCGCGTCGTCACCACGACGCCCCTACTTGCCGACATTGTGAAAAATGTGGGGGCTGCTCGCGTAGATGTGCACTCTATTGTGCCGATAGGGGCAGATCCGCACGGCTATGAGCCAAGTCTGCGCGATATTCGGGATATTGCGTACGCCGATCTTGCGGTCTCTAACTATCTGATGCTGGAAGAGCACTCGCAGATCAAGGCCATAGATGCCACGATTGGCGAGCGTGTGCGGCATATCTCTGTGGCTGAGGGGGCTACCCGATATGGCGCACAAGTGCTGACTCTCACCGAGAATAGCGCACTCGACACTGCGTGGCTCGGTTTGCGGGTGAGCGGAGGTGGGGCTGATCGCTCCACAGGAGTGCAGATCATTGCCACAGGGATGAGCGGCCCTGGGGAGCTCAGCGCTTACATCACGGAGACGTTTGGGAATCCCTCAGTGTATGTGAACTCGGCGGATGGTTTCGATCACGATGTGTTCGAGCTTCCAGCTGATGCTCATACGCATATGTCGTGGGCATTCACCAAAGCGGGGCTCTACACGCTCAAGCTCACCGCTCAGAGTACGGGTGCACATCCGAAGCATCTCGGAGAGACGCAGGTGCATTTTGCGGTGGGAGTAGATCCGCTTGCTGCAGCGGATGCGCTCGCTGGCTCTCTAGCTAGCTCTACCGCTCGCACTGATACGCCTACTGCAGCTCAAGCGGGTGCCACCGTGGCTCAAGCGGATACTTCCGCTGCATCCGATACAGATACAGCCACCGACGTCACGCACCCAATCACTGTGCTTCGCAAAGAACACGCAGATATTACCGTCGATATGAACGGTGGATTCACAATGCGGATAGATCGAGCAGCTGGCGTTGGCTCTAGCGTGAGTGATGCTGATTCTGGTTTCGGTTCAGGATCTGGTGACGCCGGTGGGGATTCGGGAGGTTCGGGTGACGTTGGTGCGGGTGACGCCGGTTTAGGTTCGAGTAGTTCTCGTGACGCCAGTGAGGATTCAAGCTCTGGTGATGAGAGTGCGGGGTCTGGTTTGGGTGGCGCTCATGCGGCGGGCGTTAAGTCCGGTACCGGTGCTCATTCAGGCAGTGCCGATTCCAGCGGCGCCATCCATCTGCCGATGGAGAGCGTGATCGTGGAAGTGCCGTCTCAGGCGCTGCAACCGGTGCCAGCCGATCCGGAGTTTCGTTTTATCGAGCGGCCAGGAGTGGAGGTGTATCAACTCCCGCAAGCCGTACTCGGCAGCCATATTCACGGGGAGATTGACCCACATCTGTGGATGGATGTGCGCAACGTCAAGGCGTATGCGGCTTTGCTGCGAGATGAGCTCGTTCGCCTCGATCCGCAAGGGGCGGCTGCGTATATCCGTGCTTGTGAGCAGTATCAGGAGCAGCTAGATCAGCTCGATGCTCAGGTGGCAGCGGCCATCGCGGCCATTCCCGAGCAGCGGCGCAAACTCGTCACCAGCTATGATGCCTTCGGCTACCTCGCTCATGCCTACGCAATTCCAGTAGCTGGATTAGTGACGCCAAATCCAGCCGTAGAGCCAAGCGTGGCGGATCGTTCACGGCTAGTGGGAACGTTGCGCAATCTCAATATTCCCGCCGTCTTTGCCTCGCCTACAGACATTAGGATGCGTACCCCACTCGTGGAAATAGCGCAAGATATGGGCGTGAAAGTGTGCCCATTGCTCAGCGATGAATTTACCCCCGAGGTTCGCACATACATTGATCTCATGCGTTTCGACGCGCACTCTTTAAGGAATTGTTTGCAATGAAAAAATTTTTCGTTACCGCTGCAGCTATTCAGGATCGCGGTGCCAGATATCGTCAGAATTGCGGTGCCAGGCATCGCCGACGCTCGGGGTGGCCGCGCCTAGTATCTCGGATACCGCTTGAAATTTCGGCATCCGCTGTGGCGGCCGCGGCTGCTCTGGCGGCGTGCTGTGCCGTATTCTTTAACGCTACGCCAGCACTCGCAGCCACCGCTAGCCCCACGAACTCTGCTAGCCTTGCCACCACCGCTAGCCCTACAAACTCTGCTAGCCCCACAAACCCCACTAGCCTTGCAACCCCTGCAATCCCCGCTGATAGCCGCACCACCGATAGCCTCACTCAGATCGTGGACGAATCTGAACAAGTGGTGCGCGGCGAAAAGGTGTCTATCAACGCTGGCCACATCGACATGGGTCCCAAGCTCGTCGATGGGAAATGGGAACTGCTCATACGAGACGATACCGTGCAACCGGCAGTGTGGCGTCACCCGCAAGATGTAGTGATTCGGGTGGCTGATACCGCAAAGATGCAAGCTCCCACGGGGGAAAAGTATGCATTTTTACCCACGCAGGCAGGGCAAGAGGTCTACGTGGTGCCGCAGGTACAGGCTGAGCAAGTGGTGTGGATTGGTTGGAATACCCAGGATCCTGCGATAGCTGGCAGCCTTGATCGCGGTGCGAATCTACGTCTTCTCGGGCTACGCGGGGTGGGAGAGCTTGCGCTTTTTTTGCAAGATGGAGCTTTCGGGGAGCCACTGCCAATGTGGGATTCTCGCAAAAAAGAGCCGCAAGACGTGTGGATGCAAGCCAATACTCACGTGCACGCAAACTGGGTGTTTACCCACGCGGGCGCATATACGGCTGCCATCCAAGTGATAGGGAAAGACAAGCAGCAACGAGAGCACTCGGCGTGGGCCACGCTGCACTTTGCTGTGGGAGATGCCGTCACTGATGCCGCTGCCCGCCAGGCTCCGGAGCCACAGATTGATCTGAATTCTGGCGTCGGTTCTGCCACCGTTGATGTTTCTGCAGCTGAGTCTGCTGATGCGCCGCGCACTACTCGCGGCAATGGTGACGCCGGTGCCATTGTGGCTCTGTTTGCTTCGCCATTCACCCTTGCGGTGGCGCTCGCGGTGGGGGTGGGATTGTTGGCACTGATCGTGATGTTGGTGTGGAGTCACCGCCGCGATGGACGGCTGCGCCAAGAAGCTCTGGCGGATGCAGAAGCGCTGACGGGTGGAGAAACTATGGCGGGTGCGGTAGTTCTGACAGGTGGAGAAACTATGGCAGGTGGAGAAGCTAGTGCGGATGCGCAAGTTCACACAGATGCGGCAGCCCTCGTGAACGTCGAGATGGAAGAGGGCGAGAAGTGACGGCAGTGGAGATATCCGATCTGCACGTGACCCTCGGCAAGCGACACGTGCTCCATGAGATTAGTTTTTCGCTCATGCGCGGTGAACTCGTGGGATTGCTAGGCCCGAACGGGGCAGGGAAAACTACGCTGATGCGTGCCATTCTTGGCCTGATCCCTATCGACACTGGCACAGTGGCCGTGGCCGGAGAGACGGATGTGAAAGCTCGCAGAAATAATGTGGGCTACGTCCCGCAGCGGCATGACGTCGATTGGGCGCTCCCCCTGACGGTATATGAGGCCGTTTTGGCGGGCCGTGTGCGCACCGCGAGATTCGGGCGGGCACATCGCGTCGATCATCAGCTGTGTGCCACGGCGCTTGCGCGGGTGCGGATGGCAGATCTCGCTGAGCGCCCCATCGGAGAACTCTCCGGAGGGCAGCGCCAGCGGGTACTGATTGCGCGTGCCTTAGCGAAAAAGCCCTCAGTGTTGCTGCTCGATGAGCCATTTACGGGCCTCGATATGCCCACGCAAGAAATCCTGATTGACCTTTTTCAAAAGTTAGCTCGTGAGGGGGAGACGTTGCTGATGTCTACCCACGATCTGCCCAGCGCACAGGCCACCTGTGATCGGCTCATATTGCTGCGCGAACGCATCCATGCAGACGGAATTCCCGCTGATCTGCTCAATGCTCAGCCGTGGTCTGCCACATTTCAGGTGCGGCCAGATTCTCCGCTGCTGAGCGGGCTGGGGCTCACTTTTCCGATGATGTGCAGAGAGGATGCATCATGCTAACTCCGTGGGAATTTATCGTTGATCTCACCAATCCGCTGCTCGCTTTTCTACCGCGAGCTCTCGCAGTGTCTGTGCTGTGCGCAGTAGTGTGCGCCGTGGTGGGAAATCATGTGGTGCTGCGCGGAATGGCTTTTCTGGGTGATGCCGTGGCGCATTCGGTATTTCCCGGGATAGCGGTCGCTTTCCTCATGGGTGGTTCGTTGCTGCTGGGAGGTCTCATTGCGGGTTTGGTGACGGCAGTGCTCATCGCAGTTTTAGCCCAGTTCCCGAGGGTGAGTGAACAGAACATTATCGGGTTGTTGATGACGAGCACCTTCGCAGCGGGGATCGTGATTATCTCCAAAGCCCCGGGCTATACCGGTTCGCTGACGTCGTTCCTCTTCGGTTCCATCGCGGGAGTTTCTTCCAATGATGTGCTCATTGCAGCAGTGGCTGCGGCTGTGATTGTGGCGATCGTCGTCACCCTCAACCCTTATTTCATGGCGGTTGCTTTTGAACGTGAAACTGCCCGTGCGAACGGGCTTCCGGTGTTTCTCCTCGATCTCACGCTCTATCTTTTAGTGACGACGGCAGTGGTACTCTCGGTGCGTTCCATCGGAAATATCTTGGTGCTAGCACTGCTCGTCACGCCGCCAGCTACGGCGCGTTTGCTTGCAGAGAGGGTGGCTCCGATGATGTTAGTCTCTGCAGGAATGGGTGCAGGGGCGGCGATCGTTGGTCTGTATCTGTCGTGGGCATTGGATTTGCCCGCTGGGGGTACGATTGTGCTCGTCAGTGGTCTGGAGTTTCTGCTGGCATGGCTCTTTGCTCCTCGTCACGGCGTGATCACCCCGCGAATATGGCAACGCCGAGCCGCTAGAAAAGAACTCCTCAGCGCTAGAAAAGCACTTCTCAGCACCACCTAGATAGCGTCACTACTGGGTTAGATAGTGTAACTACTGCCACGCTAGCTGAGTTTGGCATTTAAGCAGTGGGGCGCGCTAAGATAGAGCACGTTCATAGATGAATATGTGCGCCAGTAGCTCAATGGATAGAGCATCTGACTACGGATCAGAAGGTTGGGGGTTCGAGTCCCTTCTGGCGCGCGATTCGGCTCGGTGGTTGATGGTTATCCTGCCGAGTCGTTTTTATTTTCTGTTATTGTTATTCGCGTCTGCCGCTACATTCCCTTGGGCGAAGCCTGCCGCTGCACCGCCCGCTGCTGCGCCTTAAACTTTGTCTCGTTGTCTTTGCGTTCAGTGCTTTTGCGCGGCTGAGAACGTTACATGACTGCATACTTGATATGCGAAATCTGGCTGAAGTAAGGATGCTGCACGAAAGCCACTGAGGTGACCACAGAGTGTCGCTTTCTTGGAGCGGTAGCCATGAGGAAGAAAACCTGCAGGTGTTTTACCGCCAGTGTCACTCACGGATCACCGCAAAGGTGGGTGACTGGTGGCATCAGAAAAAGCCACCCATTTCCGAGTGGCTTCACGGCTTATCCGTTAAAGAGATCGGCGTGAGTGCCAGTGCGAAATAAGAAGAGCTCGACTTCGTCTTCATCAATACGATAGACCAATAGCCAATCGAGCTTAATGTGGCACTCTCGATAGTCCGACCATTGCCCCGTTAAAGCGTGATCCCGTAAAGATGCTGGTAAAAGTTCTTGCTTAGCCAGTTTTTCGACGACTTCGTCAAGCAGTGTTAAGTCCAAACCTCGCTTATGGGCAAGCTTTAAGTCTTTCCTAAAGCGATTGGATGCGACAACTTTAAGCATCCAACACCTCATTCACGAGATCACTAAAGGAGTCATAACGCTTGTAGCTTTGCGGGTCTGCCTTCATCGCTTGATACTCATTGAGTGCAGCGACAGTCTCTGCGTTGGGTAGTTGCCGTTTAATCGCGAAAGGAAAGCCTTGTTCCATGATGGACTGATGCAAAAAGATATTGATTGCGTCGGTGACGGAAATGCCAAAGCTCCCAAACACTGCTTCCGCATCTTGTTTGACCTGAGGTTCGATCCTGAAGTTGATATTTGCTGTTTTAGCCATCTAAAATACCTCCTGTTTCCACTATTGTAACGCAAAAGTGAAACTAATGCGAGCATTTTTGTGGTATCGGACGGAGATCTAATCTCTACATAGCTCAATGCGTCTCGCGTATGCAGCGATCCTTTTGCTCACCTTTTTCCGACTTTTCTTCCCCGACTTGTCGCCTCAGCGCTCGCAGCTGTAAGGAGACACGCGCCGAAGCGTGGCCCGCGTTGTGCTCTGTTTTAGCTATGCCAGTTGCTAGGATTTTTACAGTCGGCTTCACAGTCGCAGATGAATCTGGCGCACAAAGGAGCATTGGTGAATAAGCAGCAGTTGGCAGCTAAAATTTGGCAGAGTGCAAATAAGATGCGCTCAAAGATCGAAGCGAATGAATATAAAGACTATATTTTGGGCTTTATTTTCTATAAATTCCTCTCTGATCGGGAGCTAAAGTTTATGGCTTCGCAAGGGGCCACTTCCGCGGAGCTGCCAGATTTCCTCACCGAAGCAGATTCAAGCGTGGTGCGCCACGTGCAGTCTAATCTGGGCTATTTCATTGCTTATGAGAATCTGTTTTCCGCCTGGATTGAAGCGGGTGCAGATTTTGAGATTGCGGACGTGCGCGATGGGCTTTCTGCTTTTGCGCGTCTGATTGCCCCGAAATATAAAAAGGTGTTTGCTGGCATTTTCGATACCTTGCAGACGGGTCTTTCTAAGCTGGGGGATTCGGCGGCTTCGCAAACGAAAGCAGTGCGTGATCTGATTTACCTTATTAAAGATATTCCGATGGACGGCAAGGCTGATTACGACGTGCTGGGTTTCATCTATGAGTATCTGATCTCTAATTTTGCTGCGAATGCGGGCAAGAAAGCTGGCGAGTTTTACACCCCACACGAGGTGAGCTTGCTGATGAGTCGCATCATTGCCGATCATCTGCGCGATCGTAAAGAGATCCAGATTTATGAAACTTCCAGCACGGAATGGATACAAATTAGCGGAACTTACGCGTTGGCTGCGTGAGTGGTTCAAATAGGAGGTGGTTGGTTCATGCCCTTGCCGGACATCATTCGCCACTCAGGAACTCGAATGGTCACCCTGATCCGTGAGCCGGGTCCATCTGAGCAGCGCTCTGAGGTAGAAGCCGCAATTCTCAACGACCAAGGGATCGACAAGGCCTACGTAGCGAAGGAGACGCCTGTCTACGAAGGAGACGTCATCGAGTTTCCTGATCCGCGTGGTGGCACGATGCGGTTATTCGCCGAGAAGGTCGTTATCAACGATCTCCCCAACGGCCCGTTTGCCAACATGGCTTTCACTGAGGTTCACCTCAGCAAGGAGCTGCCGCCACGCACGGCTCCAGTGAGGCGACTCAGCTTTGAGGGTCTGCACCCTGCGGTGGTAGCAGCGAGCGCGGACTTGTTTGCTGACGGCCATTTCAGTAGGGCTGTGAGCGAAGCGTTCAAGTCGATCGAGGTTCGAGTTCGTGACCTCTTAGGTGCAGAGATCTCAGGCACAAAGTTGATGGATGAAGCCTTCGGCGGCAAAGAGCCGCGATTGAGTATCTCGATTCATGAAGGTCGGTCAGGGCAAGACGAGCAAGCCGGTTTTCACGCCATCTTCAGGGGCGTGATGCTCGGCATTCGTAACCCAGGAGCACATGAACTGGCTGTCGACCAAGACCCCCAAGAAGCGCTGGAATACTTGGCGCTTGCCAGCTTGCTCCATCGCAGATTGGACACTTCAACGGCTGCGTCTTGACGCCGTCGCTACTTGCCGATCGGCTGCTGGCGAGAGCTGCCGTCCCTGAATGTGAAGGTGATGGTGGCGTCGACCGCAACTTCGGCGTGGTCGACGAGGGTGTGCCATAGGTATGGGGTGAACTCGATGTGGGGCCTGACTCCCGGAGAGTGGACATATCGGGGGTGGTTATGCTGCGTGGGTGATTGTAGCTGATGTGAGGGTTTCAAACATGTCGGGGGTGAGGTAAGTGGTACCAGGAGTGCCGCCTGCGCGTGTTGTAGCGCGTGCACCACCGAAACACCTCCTGCCGGCAGGCCAACGGGGTGTCAAAGACTTTCCTATCCTTGAGCACTTCTCGCTTGAGGGTGGCGTTAAATGACTCCGCTAGCGCATTGTCCGCGCTGGTGCCCACTGCCCCCATGGACTGGACAACCCCGAGCGATTGACAGTAAGCCTGGAAAGCTTGGGAGGTATACACGCTGCCATGATCGGAGTGGAAGATAGCCCCGGCAAGACCACCGCGGACGTGTTTGGCATGTGCCAAAGCCTCGATGACCGGCGAGGTTCTCATATGATCTGCCAGAGCAAAGCCAGCAAGTTTACGCGAGTAAACATCAATGGCGGTGGCCAGATACATATTCTTCCCGCTTTTACACGGCAGGTACGTGATATCGCCCGCATAGACGTTGTTGGGGCCAGAGGACGTGAAGTTGCGGCTGACCAGTCCGGCATGACCCGGTGGCCTGGGGCGCGCTTGGTGGTCACACACCGGCGTTTCTTACTAAAGCCTTTCAAGTTCATCGCTTTCATGATCCAGGCAACTCTTTTGTGATTGACCGGCTCGGTAAGGTCTTTGTCTTCTTTCAAACTCGCGGCGATACGCTTGGCACCGTAGAGGCCACCTTCGTCATCAAAAATGGTTTGTATCTTCGCCCCGATCACAGCATCAGAACATGCCTTGAGCCCGCGTTTTTCACGGGTTGAGGCCCACTTGTAGAACGACGAACGATTGATCTTAAGAACCGTGCACATCCGCTTGACCGAGTACTCGGTGCGATGGTCATCGACAAACTGGAAGCGGATCACCAGTGTGTCTCTTCGGCAAAATACTTCGCGGCCTTACGCAAGATGTCACGCTCTTCCCGCAGCTTGGCGATCTCTTTCTCTATTCGGCGGATGCGTTCTGCATCCGAGGCCGCTGCGGCGTTAGCACGTGACTGGGCCATCCGGGAACGCTTGCCCGTGCCGTACTGCTTGAGCCAACTATGAAGCGAGGAGCGATTGATTCCAAGTTCAACAGACGCCGCTTTCAATGAGAGGTCCTCATTGTTCTCGTAGAGGGCAACGGCATCACGCTTGAACTGTTCGGAGTACCTAGGCATAAGGATAGATTACCTTTCTCCCCAACCCAACAGGGCCGTGCATCAGGTGCCCACCAACAAGGGGTCAGGCCCCCTCCGCTGCTTCCGATATACTGTGCGACGTCACACCATGACGGGGGATGAGCTAAAGTTGAGGGCTCCGCTGCTTCCGATGGTTCAATCTGCTTGAAAGCCGCTAGCTCGAAACCGGAGGGGCTAAAGTTGATAGCACTGATCCCCGAGTTCGTCAGGTTTTCCTGGCAAAGTCGGGGATCAGGCCTTGGGAATGAGTGCTGTATAAATCGCCGCTCGCAGATCTACACCACACAGCGATGCCCATAGATTGCACTACCAAATCAACGCTTCGCGGATCCACACCTGCACATCGGCACTGGCAAATCAGCATCCGCGATCCGCGCATCTGCACCCGTGCAGCAACGCCCGCACATTTGAGGCCTATTAACCGTGAACTGCCGCAGCATTGACGTCACTCCAACACCTCGCGCATTAGCGCTGATAAATCTGGGGTTTATCGAGATCTATGAACATTGAGATTTATCAAAATTGAGACTTATCAACCGTCAGAAATCCACGGATGTGCACCATCATCAGCGCATAAACATACTTAGCTGTTTGTAACGGCGTTGGTGGTAATGGCGAGACACACGAACAGCATCAAGAACATGATAAACATCCAAATCCAGTAGCCGATAGCAAAGCCATAGGCGGTGGATTTCTCAGTCTTGGTGAACGCATCCATCGCTTCGTGCGTCAGGATTTCAGACATAAACAAAGCGCCGAAGAACATGACGAGCAGCACTGCGACCAGCAGACCCGTGAGCACTGGTATGGGCAGTAGCGAGATGACGAAAAGTGCAGCGAGTGCAAAGGATGGCAAAACCAGCCCAGTGGCCACGAAGTTTGCTGCCTCAGTGAACTTGATTTCCTGCTTGTAGAAACTCGCGGTGGCTTTCACCAGCGCCGCCCGAGCCAGCATCAACAGCATAGTGATCAACGCGAACACGAAGAAGCAGAGGAACCAGTAGCCGAACGTCAGCACCGAGTATGGAGACATATTGCCCATGCCGAAACTTGACGAGAGTTTATTGACGAAGCCACCGGCAGTGATATCTGGGAAACGTGCCACCAACGTTGCCGAAGCCAAGCCAAACACCAGCGAGAAGATCACCATCACGACCCACCACCAGGCTGAGTATCGCTGGTTATCCCACACAGTCTTTTTAGCGTCTTTGTGGATACCCACGAGAGTGGGAATGATGTTTTGCAATGCCAGCACAAAATCCGAGGTGGGAGGTTTCGGCTGGGCGTACTGCCCGTACATCATTGGCTGGCCAGGTTGCGGCTGCCCGTACGGAGCGGGCTGGCCAGGCTGGAACATTGGTTGTGCAGGAGCTCCCTGAGCCGGCATCGGATGTGCTGGCGGCTGGCCGTATGGTTGGCCGTACTGTGCAGGAGCGCCCTGAGCAGGCGTCGGTTGCGCGGCCGCTGGTTGAGCAGGCTGAGCAGGAGGGGGAGGAACGGGCGCGCCAAAACCTGGCTGAGGCGGCATCGGAGGAACTGGCGCAGTGCCATTTTCCCGCGCTTGAGGTGCTTGCCCGCCAGCGTTGTTGATCGGTGTGTTGTTTTCGGGATCCATCACGTCACCTTTCAGTGTAAAAAGACATTCGCGCTCATTCTAGCCTGTTGCTCAGTTATTTTTTAGCGAGATCCAATTTTGTTTTGATAATTCGCACGAGCGATTCATCTAGGCGCTGCTGGCTGATTGTGCCGTCACGCACAGCCGCTAGTATCCCCTCATAGGCGGCATCAAAATCAGCAGGCATTAAAATCATGTCGATTCCCGCCCGAAACGAAGCTACCGCAGCTTCGCTGGCGGAGTAATGATTCGTTATGGCACCCATCTGCATGGAATCGGTGATCAAAATTCCCTCGAATCCAAGCTGTTCACGAGCTACATCTTGCAGCGCCCACTCAGATAATGAAGCAGGGACGCTCTCATCATTGATATTCGGGAACGTGATGTGCCCGACCATCATGAGCTGCACTCCGTCGGCGATTCCCTGCTTGAACGGCAACAAATCCACATTTTCAAAAGCCGCTTTATCCGACTGTGCAATCGCCGTTTCCGCGTGAGAATCTTCAGCCGTGGAACCGTGCCCAGGGAAGTGCTTGTACGTGGCCAAGATCGGATGCTTATGCAGGCCGCGGGTAAAAGCGCTATCCATATCGGCCACCAGCTGCGGATCTGAACCAAAGGCGCGCACATCTACGACGTAGTTATCTGGATTCGTGACGACATCGGCCACCGGAGCAAAATCGACGTTGAAGCCCAGATCGGTGAGGTACTTTCCCATTTCTGCGCCGATCTGCTCGGCGCGTTCCAGATCTCCAGCATCGCCCACTTCCCGCATATCGGGGTAGCTCTCCACGCCCATAGCGCGTTGCCCACTCACCCGAGCGACTGTCCCGCCCTCCTCATCAACGCAGGTAAATAGCGGCAGTCCGAGGCGTTCTAGGCTGGTTTTTTGCATGGTCTCCAGCATCTGCTTGGTTTGTTGTGGGGTGTCTAGATTAATCGCCGAATATACAATCCCGCCTACCGGACGGGCATTAAACGCTTCGCGCGAGACCTCTCCCGCAGCCGTCACCGTGCCAGAGAAATGTGCAGCAGATTCAGGGCTCACCACGAAGATCTGAGCCACCTTTTCCTCGGTGCTCATTTTTGCCACCAGCTCACTAGCCTGCTTCTCGCGCTCAGCCTCAGGGTCGATTTTCTCCTCTTGAGCTGGCTGCTGCTCTGCTGGAGCATTTCGCTGGACGGTATGAGGTGGCTTCTCCGCAGTGCCTTGAGTCGCAGGGCTGCAGGCAGCCGGTAGCGCCAGCATGAAACCTGCTAGGCAGCACGCCAACAGCGATTGCGTTATTCTCTTTCTCATGACTCGTCTCACTACTTTCTGTATTTGAGCTAGCTCTGTATCTATACGTTTCTCACGCGAGTTCGTGCAAGCCGAGTGCTGTTGGTGTGATCTGACGTGAACTGGCGCCTTCCCGTGCGATCCCGTCTGCGTGCGGTTCTGTCCTCGTGCGATCCTGTACAGCCGCTCACCCTAGCTCATCTAGCTGAACTCACCTAGCTAACTAGCTAGCCTAGCAGGCCAATGGCATCAGCCTGAGCGAGGCAAACCGTCCAATGAAATTGTCTGACCTCAACGAAATTGTCTGACCGCACACTTGACGTCGCCACTAGCAATCATCGTCCACTAGCAATCATCGTCTGCCGGAAATCGCCGTCGCGCTAGCAATCGCTAGCAGCGCTTCACTCACAACTGATCTTCTGGCGTCACCGCACCTCACTCATAACTGGCTATCCGCCGTCACTGTACCTCACTCGCAACTTGCCCATGTATCGTCACCGGCGTAACCGCCGTCACGCTGCCAATGCTGTCACGCTGCAAACGGCATCACTGCGCCTGCTCGTATTCGCATATATACCCAGTCTTCCCTCGGAAATAACTCAGCCCAGAATCGTGCACTGGATCATTGCGCTGATCGTTCCAGCTCCATTTACCCTGGATATTCCACAGCATCAGATAGAATTCCGGCTCCCCGTCTTTGTCGTTGCGCGAGGGCTCGCCTGGATACCAGGCACTGAAGTTGAACGGCTCGCCCGTGACCCAGTGCCCAAAGACTTTGCCACCTCGTTCTGAGGTATAGCCGCCAAGCCAGACGTACTTCAGCCCCGCACCACCAGCCAAACTGGTGAGCTTATTCATCTCGGCTTGGTCTTTCACCGTTGCCAAGTGCCCGCCCTGAGCAATGCACTTGTCGTTAGCTTGCATCCACGAAACATCTGCGGCCTTAATCTCATAACGCGAAGATTTCGCCTGGGCCTGCTTCTTCTGTGCTGGAGTGAACTCTGCCCCTGGGAAGATAGCGCCCTGGGCGGCAGTCTTACCATCTATCAGCAGCACATCAATCTGGTGCGGATCGTATTGCTTCACGCTCTTATCGGAGGTGTATTCCAAGCTGTACAGGTTTTTCTGAGTGGAGTTGATGCGCTTCAAAACGTCTCCCATATCTGGCATCGCATCAATATCCCAATACTCACCTCCGGTATCTTTGGCGATCCAGCTCAGCACCGAGCTTTCAGCGTTCGCCGTTCCAATCAGGTAGATCGGTATCTCTTTCTCTTTTGCTAACGCAATCACCTCATTATAAGAACGGCTGCTGACGTTATCAGCGCCATCCGTAAAGGCAATCACACAGTTTGCACCAAGCCGATTCCCAGCATTGAGCACACCGGTGTAGAGCGCATCATAGAGGGCTGTCTGCCCGTAAGGAGTCATATTGTCGATCCCGTTGAGCAAGAAATCCTGCTTATCAGTAAAAGTGGTCATATACATGAGATAGGAATCAAAAGACAGAATCTCGGCTTTGTCTCCCACTGAAAAATCGAGCTGGTTAATGAACTCTCGCATGGTCTGCTGCATCTGCGGCATATCCGAATCCATAGAGCCAGATTTGTCGATGAGCAGCTCAAATCCGACGCCCTCATTATCTTTCACCCGCTCCACGCTGCGGATCGTGCGCTCTACCATCGTGCCGTCACTAAGCTGCTCACGAATAGCAGAGGTGGGAGAAAATAGTTCGATGTCTTCTCCAGACTCGTCTTTAACTTGCACGTACAACTTTATATTCGGGTAGTTTGAGACGTCCGTGGTGACGATCTTCAGCTCGCCGAGTTGCTCGATTTTCCCGATCGCCTCGCTCAGACTTTCATAGTCTAACGCCTGAAAAACCGTTTCCTCGCCGTTGGCGTTTTTCAATCCTGGATTGAGGGCGCCCCGATGAGAGAGCAGATACCATCCAGCGACGCACAGGAGAGCTATTGCTACCACCAGGGCGATCACGACGTACAGAATCTTCCGGTTCTTTTTCGGCTGTTTTGGCTGTGCTGATGGCATCGGAATCTGTGCAGTTTGCGAGGGCTGCGGAAACTGTGGAAGCTGTGGGGGTACCGCTGGAATCTGTGCAGTTTGCTGCGGCTGCGGAAACTGTGGAAGCTGTGGGGGTACCGCCGGAATCTGTGCAGTTTGCTGCGGCGGTGGAAACTGCGGGGGCGTTGGCGGTTGCGGCGTATAGGCTTCTGGTGACGGCGGTGTGTGCGATTCTGCGGGCGTGCCGAGTGGCGTGGGTGGCTGTGGTAGTTCGGATTGCGGCCGTTGCGGCTGTGAGAGCTGCTCCAGATGTGACTGCGTCGGTTGATCCTGTGGCTGTGCCGGCTGGGCTGGAGGTTGCGGCGCGAATTGTGCCGGCTGGGCTGGAGGTTGGGCTGGAGGTTGCAGCGAGAATTGTGCCGGCTGCGCTGGAGGTTGCGGCGCTGGTGGCTGCTCAGTTTGCGGCGAAAACTGCTCCGTCTGCCCTCCTGGAGGTTGCTCAGTTTGTGCCGGAGGTTGCTCAGTCGGCCAGGCTAGCTTGAGTCCGCAGTACGGGCATACTTTGATTCCGTACGAGATTTCGCGTGAACAATTCGGGCACCAAAACATTATTAACCCCATATCTCGACTAAATTCGCTACGGCCATCTTATTCGATTTGACCGGCTGATTTTTGATCTTGCGAGAGGCGGTTTCTAGTGGTGGGTGGTTTCTAGTGGTGGTTGCAAGTCAGCGGGGGCTGGCGGTGATCGAGGTGCTATCAGCCGGTTTGCTCCGCTCGGAGATAGATAGGAGATAGGAATAGAGGCTACGCTAGCCTGGCCTCAGGGTGCTGCTGGCGGTCGCCAATTTCCTTATTGCGTTTGATTGAGGCAGGGTGCCGTTGAGGAGAATCGCAAGAGGTGGTTGCCAATTTCCGTATTGGGTTTGATGGAAGCAACCAAGCTATGTTCCGCTCAGATTGATTTAGGGTTAATTTCGGGATTGATCTAGGGGTGATCTCGGGCTGAAAAATGAGACTGTATCTTGCTGCTCGGGTTAATCTTGGGTTAATCTCGGGGTTGATGATATCGGGCAGACCGATATTATCACCGTCTGAATTGCTGTGTTAGCTGAGGGGTATTATCACCGCCTGAATTGCTGTGTTAGCTGACCAGTATTATCAACCCCTGACTTTGTACATCGCCAACCGCTGCGGGCAACGCCTGAATTTCCGTATGGCTAGCCTGTCATATCAGCCAACACGCAGGCTGATATTGGCCACCTCGTATTGATAAAATTGGCTGGTAAATGAGATTAACCACCGATGGGAATAACCTGTGCAAGCGGTCGCGTACTGGCCGAACGCTGGCAAATAATATTAACCACCGATGGGAATAACCTGACCGATCTTATCAAGCGTGTGAGGGGTTGGCTCTTATGTCTACTACTGAAAAATATCCGGAAGAGCGGGTGCTGCCCCCAAGCGCCCCGCACTGTGAGAATGGCGCTCCGGTGGAGCTGATTTTTGCCCGTGACGTTCCCTTGGGGGAGGGTGAGCAGGCAATGACGGTGCACCGCACATTGCCTCAGCGCCAGCGCAGCCTCGTTGGCGCTTGGTGTTTCACCGATCATTACGGGCCAGATTCGGTGTTTATCACTGGTGGAATGGACGTGGCTCCGCACCCGCACATGGGTTTGCAGACGGTCTCGTGGCTGTTTGAGGGCGAGATCATGCACAACGATTCGGCTGGCTACCACGCTGTCGTCAAGCCTGGAGAAGTGAATTTGATGACGGCGGGCAATGGCATCTGCCACTCTGAGACCTCCACTCAAGGCCTGAAATCTCTGCATGGGGTGCAGCTGTGGGTGGCCTTGCCGGATTCTGCGCGCACGATGGATCGCCAGTTTGAAAATTATGCTCCGCAGCCGGTGCGCTTTGACGGCGGTGAGGCGGTGGTCTTCATTGGCTCATTACTGGGATCGGATTCGCCCGTGGAGACGTTCACCCCGCTTTTGGGCAGCGAGATTCGTCTTGAGCCTGGTGCGCACCTTGAGCTTGCCGTCAATCCTCAATTTGAACACGGCTTGTTGCTTGATTCTGGCAGTGTACATCTGGAGGGCGTGTCGGTGCAGCGCACGGAGCTGGCCTATACCGGAATTGGCTCTGACGTGCTGCACATCGAAAACTCCACTGAGCAGCCAGCGCGCATGGTGTTGCTCGGCGGGGAACCATTCACTGAGCAGATCGTGATGTGGTGGAACCTGGTGGCACGTACCCACGAAGAGATCGCGCAGGCGCGCGCGCAATGGCAAGATCGTTCAGACCGCTTTGGCGTGGTGGAAGGCTACATAGGGCACTATCCGAGCGGCCCTGCTTGGATTCCAGCGCCAGACTTGCCGCAAGGCCGCATCCGCCCGCGAGTCAATCCGGCTCCAATGGCTCAGCCACACAGAGCGTGACGGGCTTTGGGGCACGTGTGCAGCCAAATTTGGGCACGGTGAATCTAGGGCTAGCGGACAAAAGTTATTGATTTCGGGTTAGTAGTCGTTGCGGTAGGGTGTGGTGGTGTGGAGTTCGTTCCAGTCTAATGCTGTGCCCCAGCGTTGGTGGTTGCGGTCAGCTTTGCGATGGCTGCGGCTTGGGTGTACGCGCGTGCGGATCTAGTTGCGGAATACGTGCAAAGCTAGCCCTGGGAGTGGTTCACAGCGCAGTGGTTCACAGAGCGAATAATCCGGTATCCCTTGCTCGATCCTATTTTTTCGCTCGGGAAGCCATGCTTGCTGAGCCAGGCGACGAGTGAATCTGCGCCGAGATTCTTTTGCACCACCCAATACGCCTCTCCCGTCTCTGGGCGCAGTAGCGACAGCCACGCCGTCAGCAATTCATGCAACGCCGTCTTGCCGATACGAATCGGTGGATTACTCCAGATGAGGTCGATGTAAGTTCCGGCCGCTTGCAGGCGTTGCAGTGCGCTCTGAGCTTCTTCAATCGTGACGGCATGATCCAGACCGAGCCGTTGAGCGTTACGTCGAGCAGCTGCTAGAGCCCGCTCGTTGATGTCTACTCCGAGCACCGTGGCGCCAGGATATTCTCGCGCCAAAGCAAAGGTAATCGGCCCCCAACCGCAACCGACGTCTACGCACAGTGCACTGGCGTCAGTCAATAAATCTTGAGATGCGCTGTGATGACCCTCAGATCCCTTACGTCCCTTAGATCCCTCAGAGCTTGACGTGCACTCTGGCACAGTGACAGCAGCAGCACTGCTTAGATCAGTGTGGGGTGCCTTAGCCAACAGCACTTGCGTGCCGCGATCGAGTTGCTGAGCTGAAAAAACGCCATCTGGGGCGAGCACCGAATATGTGAAGCCGCGAGCCGAGTAGGTGATTGTGCGTTCGCGCGCTTCAGAGCTGGGCTTGGCCGTAAAGTAGTGCTCACTCATAAGCCTTATTGTAGCGAGATTTATGAGGGTGGCTAGCTGGGAAAAGCAGAAGCTGGCGCGGAAAGACGGTGGCGGCTAGCTTGCGCAGCGGCGACGCTTAGATGGAAGAATGTGCCAGGAGTGGCATCGCTTGGGTTGTGATGCCACTCCGGTTGTGACGCTGGCCCACCTGTGACGTCATGCCAAGTGCTGTGCCAATCTAACCCTGGCGTCACTCCAAGCATGACGATATCCTACCTGTGACGTCACGCCATTTTATTGTGGTGCATAAGCGGCCTTTCAAGAATGCGTTACACTTGTGCTTTGATAAAGGGATGCATGGCCTATATGCAAGGGGTGTGGCCTTCTTCTCCTATATCTAAGCACTCAAGGAGAAAAGATTATGAGTTCTGCTGCAAGGAATGGGCAGGCTTCAGCCGCCTATGGGGCATCCACCCCGACGGGTGAAACGGGTACTGGTGCGCAGTCGCCGCAGCTTCCACCACAACTGCGGCGCGGATTGCGAGCGCGGCATCTGAACATGATCGCCATTGGCGGGGCTATTGGGACTGGCCTTTTTGTGGCTTCGGGCGGCACTATTTCTCAGGCGGGGCCAGGTGGGGCACTGCTCGCCTACGCTCTCATTGGCATTATGGTGTATTTCCTCATGCAGAGCTTGGGAGAGATGGCGGCGTATATGCCGGTGGCCGGCTCTTTCGGTGAATATGGCACCCGCTTCGTCTCCCCGAGTTTCGGCTTCGCAATGGGATGGAACTACTGGTTCAATTGGGCTATTACAGTGGCGGCAGAGCTGGTGGCTGCTGGGCTGGTGATGAAATTCTGGCTCCCCGATGTGCCTATGTGGATTTGGAGTGCCATCTTTTTGCTGATTCTTTTCACGATCAACGCCCTCTCTGCCCGCGCTTACGGCGAGGGAGAATTTTGGTTTGCGCTGATTAAAGTCGTCACGGTGATTGTGTTCCTCGTGGTGGGCATCCTGATGATTCTCGGCATTCTCGGAGGATCGTCGCCAGGTTTTAGCAACTGGGTGGCATCCGATCCGGCACATGGCACGCAGGCTCCTTTTGTGGGTGGCGTGATGGGGATTCTTGCCGTCTTTATGATCGCCGGTTTCTCATTCCAGGGCACGGAGCTGATTGGCGTCGCCGCCGGAGAGGCGGAAAATCCAAGCGTGAGCATCCCGAAAGCGATCAAGTCGGTATTTTGGCGGATTTTGCTCTTCTATATTCTCGCCATCGCCGTGATCGGATTCCTGATTCCATACACCGATCCCAACCTGCTTAATGCTTCAGATACTGGCGATATCACCATCGCTCCGTTCACGCTGATCTTTGCCAAGAGCGGGCTCGTGGGGCAAGCCGTGATTGCCTCGATTATGAACGCAGTGATCCTCACGGCGGTGCTCTCTGCGGGCAATTCAGGTCTCTATGCTTCGACGCGTATGCTCTATGCGCTCGCGGACAACCATCAGGCGCCGCGGATTTTCGTGAAACTCAACGATCGCGGAGTGCCGATGACGGCTCTCGTTGGCACAACTGTCGTGGCGCTGCTGTGTTTCTTGAGCTATCTCTTCGGGGAGGATAGTGCATATACCTGGATTGTGAATGCCTCCGGTTTGGCAGGGTTTATCACCTGGGTAGGCATCGCCTGGTGCCATCTTAAATTCCGCAAAGCATACGTTGCTCAGGGGCGTGATCTTGCCGCTTTGCCGTTCCGAGCCAAGCTCTATCCGGCAGGGCCAATCATCGCGTTAGTGATGTGCATACTCGTGATTATTGGGCAAAATACTGAAGCACTTTTGGGGCAGAGTGACTTCACGCATCTGCTCAGCTCCTATATCGGATTGCCGCTCTTCTTATTGCTGTGGGGTGGGCATAAACTCATCACCCGCGCGCCAAAAATTGATCCTGCTATGGCAGACTTCGCTACGCGTGAGTGACGGCGGGTGGCGTGACGGCAGGCGCAGTGACGACGAACTAAGTAGTAGCGCTGGGAGTGACGGTATGCGGGTGACGGCAAACGATTGGCGCAAGCGGTAGGAAAAGCGGAAAATTCCCACTTTAGACCCTAATTTTTGCTCTAGCCCGCGCTAAACTAGGAGCAGTGCGTAGGGTGCTTCCTGCGCGCCGATCAAAGAGTAACAAACAAGGATGTGACTATGACGTACAAGCTGATTTTGTTGCGCCACGGCCAGAGTGAGTGGAACGCCAAAAACCTCTTCACAGGGTGGGTGGACGTTCCGCTTTCAGAGACCGGCAAACAAGAGGCCATCCACGGCGGTGAGCTATTGAAAGAGAATGGGATTCTTCCCGACCTCCTCTTTACATCGTTGCTGCGCCGCGCCATTATGACGGCGAATCTCGCTCTTGATGCCTGTGATCGGCACTGGATTCCAGTGGAGCGCAACTGGCGTCTCAACGAGCGGCACTATGGCGCTTTGCAGGGTAAGAACAAGAAAGAAATCCGCGATGAATACGGCGAAGAGCAGTTTATGCTGTGGCGTCGCAGCTACGATGTGCCGCCGCCGGCCATCGAGGCTGGCAGTGAGTTTAGCCAAGATGCCGATCCGCGCTATGCGGGCGAGCCAATTCCGGCCA
Source organism: Actinomycetaceae bacterium (assembly GCA_028724905.1). GTDB lineage: Bacteria > Actinomycetota > Actinomycetes > Actinomycetales > Actinomycetaceae > Arcanobacterium_A. The sequence continues at coordinate 53,444 of JAQYTG010000004.1, forward strand.
GCGAATGCTTGAAAGATGTGCTTGAGCGGGCTTTGCCATACTGGGACGAAACGATTGTGCCTGCCATTAAGACTGGCAAGACGGTGATGATCGCAGCTCACGGCAATTCACTGCGGGCAATCGTGAAGCACCTCGATCAGATTTCAGATGAGGACATTGCTGGCCTCAATATCCCAACGGGTGTACCGCTGCTCTATGAATTGGACGAGGAGACGTTGGCGCCGGTGAAGAAAGGCGGCACCTACCTCGATCCTGATGCAGAAGCTAAAATCGCCGCTGTAGCTAATCAAGGAAAGTAATTTTCTGGTTTAGAGAAATGGGGCTAGTTTAAATACAGCGTCGGAGAGCGCTGGCTTCTAGCGATATAGTTCTAACTATATAGTTCCAGTGTGCTCTCTTTGCTTTCGCATACTCCGTACAGTACGTTCCTTATTCGCATAGTGGCGGTGCAATGAATTGTCGCAGCGAATAGGCACGGTAAAAGCATGGCCAAAGCATGATACAAGCATGGTGGCAGCGTGGTAGCAGCATGGTGAAAACCTGGTGAACTGCGGCGAACCATAGCGAACTGTAGTGTAAGCCGCAGCGAACCACGCAGTGCGAACCGTGAACTGTGCTGGCAGCCGCGTGAACGGCGTGAGATGCACTGGCGCGTAGCGAAGATGAGATAGAGGGCGCCGGCAAAGAAGGCGAGCTATAGAAGGATGGCGGGTTAGAAGAAGCAGCTGTGAGTAGCGACGCCGCTGCCGCGAGGTAGCGGCGTCGCCATATTCTAGTGCGATATTTTGGTGCGATTTGTGATGTAAGGTGCTGTGGTGCGTGGTGAGGCCAATACAATTGGTCTGGCAAGTGCTATCAACGCTGAGCAGTGCCTCTACTTACTATCAACGCCGAGCGGTACCTCTACTGAGTTCTCAGTTTCTCTGAGCTTTCAATTTTTCCCTGATCTCTTATGTACCCGTATTATGTGCCCGTATTGGTCGCTAGAAATTCTGCGCTTCCCGAAATATCACAATTTTTAGCACTTTTGGCTCGCACAGCTTTTGATAGAATGGAAGCCTACGAAAGAAAGTGAAGTGCGTTATGCCGTTCAAAGTTGGCGAAACCGTTGTGTACCCCCATCATGGGGCAGCCTACATCGAAGACATTTCGGAAAAAACAATCCGTGGCGAAAAGCGTCTCTACCTTACATTGCGGGTGATCCAGAGCGACCTCACTATTCAGGTGCCAGCTGATTCACTAGCGGAAGTAGGCGTGCGAGACGTCTCGAATGACGAGCAGCTCGAACGTGTCTTCTCGATCTTGCGCCAAGAAGATGTAGAAGAGCCGCAGAATTGGAGCCGTCGCTTCAAGGCTAATGGTGAGAAGCTCACGAGTGGAGACGTCAATAAAGTGGCGGAAGTGGTGCGTGATCTCACCCGTCGCAATACGGATCGTGGCCTGAGTGCAGGCGAGAAGCGGATGCTCTCACAGGCGCGTGGGATTCTGAGTTCTGAAGTGGCGCTCGCCCGAGATATGAGCGACGAGGAAGCCGGAGAGCTGCTCAATGAGATCTTGGGCGAATTCGATGCGGATATAGATCTGGAATTTTCGGCCATTTCTGCTGACGAGGCACAGAGCGCCGACGAATGAAAGTGCGGTTGCGCAGCTATGAATGATGCTATGCAGGTGACGGCGATTGTAGCCGCTGCAGGGATGGGCACGCGCCTGGGGGCTGCCATGCCCAAGGCATTGGTGGAGCTGGCTGGAGAGCCGCTGCTGGTACACGCTCTCAGGGGCTTGCGCGAAGCTGGAGTGCGGCAGATCGTCGTCACGGCTCCAGATCAAGAAGCTGCAAAAGCTGAGTTTAGCAAGGCGTTGGCCACTGCTGAGATCGCGGATGTGGTGCTCATCTCGGGCGGACGTACCCGCCAAGAATCGGTGGCAAAGGGCATCGCCGCTGCCACTACTCATTTTCCACACACCACACACATATTGGTGCATGACGCCGCTCGGGCACTTACGCCGGCAAGCGTGGTGATGAGGGTGATCGGTCTACTGGCCGCAGGTTTTCCGGCTGTGATTCCCGTGCTGCCCGTGGCAGATACGATCAAAGAGGTTGAGATAGATGCCGATGTTCAGGCGGCAGCAGAGCTCGTAGGGGGCAAGGCAGAGCTGGCATACACCGAGAAAGTAGTGCGCACAGCTGAGCGGGCTGCACTGCGAGCGGTGCAGACGCCGCAGGGATTCGATCTTGCGGTATTGCAGGCGGCGCACGAGGCGGGGGTGCAGTTGAGCCATGATGAGCAGGCGGGTGCTCCCGATGATGCGGCGCTCGTTGAACTCAGTGGAGCAGTGGTGCACACCGTGCCTGGCGATGCGCGGGCTATGAAAATCACGACCCCATTCGATTTACGGGTGGCACAAATGCTGATTGCTGATGTTGATAGCTGATGCTGATCGTCAGCGTGCGTGACGCCAGCGGATGATCCAGCGGTGCTTTGCTGCCGTCGGTCTAGGGCAATCGGGGATAGGCAATGTTCAGGGTGCATTGCAGAGGTATAACGCAGTGAGGCGACACAGCGAAAAAAAAGAACAGCGAGGAACACAGCGACGTGCACACAGTGAGATAGTGCGCCTGAGACCTGAGAATCGGGCGGAGCGCGGTGATCGCTATGTGCTGGGAGTGTGAGGGCTGAAAATTTCGGTGAGAACAATCGCGGCGTGAAATGCGGCGGGGATAAGCAGGGGCTGTGAGTTGTGACGGGACGCACCCCAGTGAAACTAGTGAAAACTGCGGTAGGAGCTGCGGTGAGAACGGCGCAGTGAAAGTGTGTCTGGCAGCGAGAGTAGAACGGAGGGAATGAGATGGCTCAGATCATGCGGGTGGCCACGGCCGTGGACGTGCACGCTTTTGAATCCGGATGTGGCTCTGGCGGTGCCGGTGTTGAATGGACGGGTACCCCTGGTCAATCGAGTGAGGCCGCGCGTCCGCTGATGCTCGCCTGTTTAGAGTGGCCTGGGGAGCGGGCGCTCGCAGGGCACTCAGATGGCGACGTCGCCGCCCATGCGGTGTGCGATGCAATCCTCATCGCAGCTGGCGTGGGAGAAATGGGCACCGTCTTTGGCGTGGATCGCCCAGAATTTTCAGGCGCCTCAGGGGAGACGTTTCTGCGAGAAGCTCTGCGCTTAGCGAGTGAAGCGGGCTTCGCGCCCACAAATATCTCTGTGCAGATCGTAGCGCAAAGGCCGAGGTTTGCCCCGCATAAAGATGCCGCACAAGCCCGCATGAGCGAGATCGTGGGAGCGCCGGTGTCGGTGGCCGCCACGAGCACGGATCACCTTGGTTTTATTGGAGCTGGCGAGGGGATTGCAGCCATTGCTACAGCGCTGCTGCACGGGATCGAGTAAGCAGCAGATTTACGTCGCTTGAGCGGTTTACTTCGTTTTGGCAGTTTGCGGTGTCTGAGTTTGCTGTGCCTGAGCCTTTTACTTCGCCTTACTTCGTTTGAGCTTTTACGGGGATAAACGTGATCAGGCCAACGAGCACCACCAGCATAATGCCCAGGATGCCGAAGTAAGCGGCAGACTTGAGCGGCAAACCCGTGATGGCTGCCCCGAGCACGATCGCGTTGGCATACATGAACGGCGAGAGAAAGCTGACGGCACGGCCAGTGGTGGCATAGAGGCCGAAGAGCTCGCCCTCTTCTCCTTTCGGAGCGATGCGTGCCAAGAACGTGCGTGAAGCGCTCTGAGTAGGGCCTACAAAAACGCACAGCCCTAAGCCGAAAATCCAAAATACTGTGGTTGCAGAGAGGGAGCCGATTCCATTGTGGAAGACGAACACGGCAAATCCGCACACGGCCATGCTCACCAGCGAGAGAATGATCACCGTGCGGGCGCCGAATTTATCGTCGAGGATTCCAAAGGCAATGGTGGCAATGCCAGCTACGAGGTTGGCTACTACGCCGAAAATGATCACGTCGGATTTTCCAAAGCCAAATGCCGCCGAAGCCAGTACTGCGCCAAATGTAAAGACTCCTGCTAGGCCGTCGCGGTAAATGGCTGAGGAAATGAGAAACCACACCACGGATCTGTCGGTGCGCCACAGGCGCTTAATAGACACCCACAGTTGTTTGTACGCTCCAATGATGCCGAGTGCGGCTGCGCCCTCACGCCGCGGTTTATTGCGAGCTGTGAGCATAATCGGCAGTGAAAAAATGAGCGTCCACAGAGCAGCAAAGAGCATCGAGATGCGCACGTTCATGCCATTTTCGCTGGTGACGCCAAACCATCCTACATCGGGGGAGATGAAACCGACGAAAAGAATCAGCAGCAACACGATTCCGCCCACGTATCCCAGCCCCCAGCCGAAACCAGAGATTTTACCGACGTTTTTCGATGTGGAAATATCAGAGATCATGGCGTTGTATACCACCGAGCCAGTCTCGAATGCGATATTGCCAGCGGCCAACAGGAATAGCCCGAGCCAGAGGCGGGAGTGGCCAGCGGCGTCGAGCGGAGTCACGAAAAATAGACCGGCAGTCACCACGATAGTGACGACTGTCGTCACCGTGAGGACGGTAGCTGATTTGCCGGAGCGGTCTACGCTTTGCCCGAGTGCCGGAGCGACGACGGCAATCAGCAGCCCAGCCACAGTCAGCGCATAGCCCAAGCTGGCATTGGCCTGCTCGCCAAAAAGCGTGGGGTCGGTGAGGTAGACCGAAAACACAAAAGTGGTGACGACGGCGTTAAACGCCGCCGACGCCCAATCCCACAGACCCCATGCCCACACTCGGCCAGTGAAAGTCCGCGATTTCTGCGGGTGGGGTGGCTGGCGCGAGACTGGTTCCTGACGTGATGGTGTCTGCTCGGCTGGTTTCCGAGGCACTGTTTGTGATGACGGCGAGGGGGTAGACTCACGCGCAGACTTAGACTCTGGGGTGCTTTGTTCGGAGGGCTCGTCTTGCCTATGTGGCTGGCGCTGCGGGTGTTGATCGCGTTCTCCGCGTAGTTTATGCTGCCCGCGTGTTTGGTGCAGACCATCTGTTGCGAATGGTTCGTGGCGCCCGCGTGGATCGCGTGGATCGTGCGTGGTAGAGATTTCATTCATACACCTAAATGTAGCGATTACTGGCGGCGCGCATCACACTTTCGCGCTTCTGTATCGTGTGTCGGTAAAATTAAGGGCGTGAGTTTACATATCTATGATTCTGCGCACCGGCAATTGCGGGAGTTTCACCCGATTGAGCCTGGTAAAGTGGGGATTTATCTGTGTGGTGCCACTGTGCAAGGTTCGCCGCACATTGGGCATATGCGCTCTGCGCTAGCGTTCGACGTGCTTGTGCGCTGGCTACAACGCAGTGGATATACGGTCACCCTTGTGCGTAACGTCACAGATATTGACGATAAAATCCTCAACAAATCCGCCCAAGCAGGGCAGCCGTGGTGGGCATGGGCATACACATTCGAACGAGAATTCGCAGCCGCATACCAAGCTCTTGGAGTGTTGCCACCTACCTATGAGCCACGAGCTACAGGGCACGTGCCAGAGATGATTGCCCTTATTCAGCGGATTATAGATGCTGGCCATGCCTACCAAGGCTCTGCAGGCAACGTCTATTTCGACGTCACCTCACTCAAAGACTATGGTTCGCTGACGAATCAAGCGCTGGCCGACCTCTCGATAGACGATGCCGGATCTGAGCCAGATAAACGCAATCCGCACGATTTTGCCTTGTGGAAAGCGGCCAAACCGAGTGAGCCAGAATCGGCCGCATGGGATACCCCCTGGGGGCGCGGCCGGCCAGGATGGCATCTGGAATGCTCGACGATGAGCTGGAAGTATCTCGGAGAGACTTTTGATATTCACGGCGGCGGGTTGGATTTGCGCTTCCCTCACCATGAGAATGAGCAAGCGCAAAGCCATGCGGCGGGGTTTGAGTTTGCCCGCTACTGGATGCACAACGCATGGGTGACGATCGACGGCGAAAAAATGAGCAAGAGTTTGGGCAACTCGCTTACGGTAGACAATATCTTGCGCCACTACCCTGCGGTGCTGGTGCGTTTTGCACTGGGCACAGTGCATTACCGCTCCACGGTGGCATACTCAGAGCGCACCTTGGCCGAGGCTCAGGCTCAGTGGGATCGGCTGAGCGGATTTGTGCAGCGCGCGGTGGAGGCCACGGGAGAGATAGATCGCTCAGAGGTGACGGCGCTCAGCGCGGAGGAGCTTCCAGAAGAGTTCCGGCAGGCTATGGACGACGATCTCAACGTCTCTGCGGCGCTCGCCGTCATCCACGAACACGTGCGGCGCGGGAATAACGCTCTGGCGGATATCGACGATGTGGAGACGCACCGCGAGCAGCTATTGGTGCGCTCCATGCTTGACGTATTGGGACTCGATCCGCTGGCCGATCCGTGGCGAGGGAGCGAAGCTAACGGCGAGGGTAGCGATGTCTACGAAGCCTTAGATGCACTGGTACGCCAGATTCTGGAGCGCCGAGCTGAAGCGCGGGCGGCGAAAGACTGGCCACAAGCTGATGCACTGCGCGATTCGTTGGCTGCTGCGGGGATTAGTGTGGAAGACTCAGCCGAAGGGGCGCGCTGGCGCCTAGATTGACGGCTGTGATCCGGCAGTGGCGATCCGGTAGCTTGGCGCGGAATGCGATAGCTGCGCGTGCAGGATGAGCGCTTGGCGCCGAAGTCGCAGAGCTGGTGACGGCAGGGGCTCGATGGCACGGTCGATAGCACGGATCAGTGGCTGCGAAGCGCTGACAGCGCAGCGCGATCTGTATGTCAATACAGCGCCGCGGAAACGTAAATGCATAAAATGACGGGTGACGAACGGTGCCGAGCCGTGCTGAGCAATACTGAGCAGTACACACGGTACTGCATGAGACGTGAGGGGAACGATGGCAGATCATTTTGGCCGGCCGGCAGGCGCAAAACGCAAGAGCGGAAAGAAAGGCGCTTCCAAAGGCTCCGGCGGCAAAGGCCGCGGGAGGCTTGAAGGGCGCAAGAATATCCCGAAAGCTGAAGACCGCCCCTATCATCCTGCCCACAAGCGCAAGCTGGTCGCTCAGGCACGCGCTGCCCAGGCCAGCGCGGCGGCGCCAAAACTGCGGGCGTCACTGCGTATTAAAGAGGGGCATGAGCTGGTGATAGGACGCAATCCAGTGGCCGAAGCCGTCTCGGCAGGAGTGCCCTATTCTCGGGTGTTTATGGTGGGGGCGCTGGCGCACGATGAACGAGTCGTCTCAGTGGCGCGGGCCGCCGCCGCCGCGGGAGTGCCGGTTGTGGAAGTGAGCCGCGCCGAGCTCGACTTGCTGGCAGAGGGCGCCGCTCACCAGGGGATCGCTCTGGAGGTGCTGCCGTATGAATATGTGGGCGCTATCGACTTAGTAGAGCGCGGGCGGGAGCACGCCGATCGGCCAGGGCTGATTGTGGCGCTCGATGCCGTCACCGATCCGCACAACCTCGGCGCGGCTATCCGCTCAGCGAGTGCATTCCGCGCTGACGGCGTACTCATCACGGCTCGCCGGAGTGCATCCGTGAATGCGACGGTGTGGAAAGTCTCTGCGGGCGCGGTGGCACGAGTGCCAGTGGCTCAGGAGACGAATCTTGTGCTGACCCTCAAAGAACTGCAAAAGCAGGGCTATTTTGTGGTAGGGCTCGCCGGCGAGGCCGATGCTGTGCCGATTGCGCAGCTCTCCTTGGCTGATATGCCTTTAGTGCTGGTGACGGGTTCTGAGGGCAATGGTCTATCGCGGCTAGTGCGGCAGACGTGCGACGCACTTGCGGCCATCCCGATTGCTTCCGAAATGGAGTCACTCAATGCTGCCGTTGCCACGGGGATTGCCCTCTATCAAGTAGATCAGCTGCGCTCACGCTAAGCTAGTGCCTGAGAGTGTGTGATGTGAGCCGCAGTGGGTGTTGCTCGGTGCATACTGATGTATAGGTACGGCGAAAGAAGGCAACAATGACGGCATGGCGACCGATCACGGGTAGCATTACGAGACTGGATACCGACCTCACGTCTGAGCAGGACATCCAAAAACTCTTCGCCGATGAGCGCATTATTGGCCGTGGGAGCGCGAACGCGCTCAACCGAGCGCAATTCGATTTCGAGCTTGCCGTAGCTGGGCGCAAATTGCGGGTGGCCACCCTCGATGAAAGCCATGAGATCATTAAAGGGCGGAGCCTGGAGAATTTGGCTGGCTATTTGCACGAGCAGCTGCGCAAAGTAGAAGTGAGCTTAAACGGCACGGTGCTGCATGGGCCGCTCGATATCGGCGCAGTGGATATTGAAGACGATGTGCCAGATTTCGATGCGTCACACGAGGATGCGACGGTGCTTGATGAAGCTGCTGAGCCAGGCACGTCAGAGCAAAATGGCCGCCTAGCTGATGGCAGCTCGGATTTCGGCGGCGCAGAGACGTCCAGCAACCCCGATGATAACGCGGGTACTGATCGTAGCTCTGATGCGGATCCGCACCATAAACCGCATCGAACTGATATTCCGCAGGGGCGGGGGTTTGCCTTGGCGGAGATCACGACGGCGGAGATTCCGGTGCTTGCCACGTCTCAGCGCCAGGCAATCGGAGCAGTCAAACTCGGCGACGTCCGGCTCCTCATAGCGGATGGGGCTCCGCAACTGGAGAGCTGGATGGTGCCAGAGCCGGCATACGCATTACTGTTCGTGCGCGAGCACCAAGATGGGTGCCCGCTCTTGATCGTGCGCCGAATGGGACGCGAAAAACGGTGGGATTGGAGCGGTGAACAGCCAGCTTTTCGATGGTTGATGCTCGCTGATACTCCTGCGGATGCGCGCGATTTTGTGCGTGACGAGCTAGGAGCTGGAGGCGTGGCACGCGCGGCGGTGGCCGATCTGGTGGATGCCACATTTTCGGCGGTGCGCGAGGCGCTGCTCGTTCCCGCAGATCGGGCATTGCCGGCGCTGGTATCCGCCCTGCGGCTGCCGAGCCAGGTAGTAGCAGTGGTGAATGGCGAAGCGGGCATTGATACCGTGCCTGGAGTTCGGATATTTCAGCCGCAGGGAGCGGCCAGCACATTCACTGAAGCGCTCGCGTGGGAGGTGGCTGGAGAAGGCCGCGTACATTCAGGGCTGGCTGGCGTCTATCGCTCTGTGTATCTGGAGCGCCCGTGGCTGACGTCAATTGTGGCTGCTGCCCAGGCGGGCGTGGGCGGTGCAGTGCTGATGAGCGGCTTTAAGAAGTCGCTCGGCGGTGCTCGTTCGCCGTGGAAGATGGTAGCAGGGGCAGCGCTCGTGGCCAATGCAATATCACGGATCGCCACCACACAATATATGAGTGCTGCTATGCGGCGTTTTGTGGGGGATGTGTCTGCGCAGGAGATGGAGCAACCAGTTTCCGATATCCACCAAGGCGAGTGAGCGGATCGGGTAAAATGCCCGCGGCTGGGTAGCGAGTCGAATCGAGCACGCGGCCGATAGTGCGAAGTTGGCACACAGATACAGTGGCGCAGGAAAAACGGTGTACACAAGAATACAGTGGGTCATAAATGCAGTGGGTATAGAAAAGCGGCGAGCATGGGTGCGCAGTGCACGGGAAACACCTGTGCTTTTCTCGTAGCGAAGCTCGTGTGATGAACGGCTGTGTCAGGAATACGTGGACGGCACGTACAGGTAGAGGAGGGTTAATATGAGTGAGATTCTCGCTCCGGTAGAGGCTGATGTCGAGGCATTTTGGGTACACGCGATCAATGCTGCTCGGCTCAATCCGGCTGAGGCCGTAATGGGGCAGAACGATTTTCTCTCGCTGCGTCCGCCGTTTTTTGCTTATGGGCAGACGGCTGAGGAAGCGGATGAGTTTTGTGCGGCGGTGCTCGATGGCTCAGTGCGGCAGATACATACAGATATGGGCGATACGGATGCGAACGAAAACGTTGAGGCCGATGAGGGCGTTGCTCAGCAGCTACGTGCCGAACAGCCGCGCGTGGGTGATCTAGCCGTTATGTGTGACGGCAGGGGCATTCCGCGAGCTTTGATCGTCACCAAGCGGGTGGAGATCGTGCCCGGCAGTGGCGTCACCGAATATATTGACGTGCTCTATCCGGCAGATGCGTGAGCGGAGCCAACCGCAACGCGGGAGTGCGCAGCGCAAGCAAACTGCAACGCGGGAAGTATGCAGTGCAACAGTACATAGCGTCAAGGCATTGCCGAGATGATGAGGTATCACGAGACGATATAGGTATCAGCGGATTAGGCATCCGGCGTGGGGATATCTGCAATGGGGGTGCAGTTATCGAGGTTCTTCATCGCTCTAGCAAAAGCGCCGTTATCGGGAGTAGCCGCAAAATCTGCGGCTTCGTTCCATTTGTTGCCAAGTACTACGTCTACTTGACTGCCGGTGAGAGTGGGATCGTAGACCACTGAAGATCGCGGGAAGAAAGCGCGCAGTGTGTAGGCCGAGGCGACGCTCTCCTTGCTCGTGAAAAGAATGACGGAAGAATCTATCGGTTTGCCCGCCCAGTTGGCAGTTGCAGAAACGGTTACGGTGGCTTTCGTGAGGGCTTCTCCTACCCTGCTGGCGAGTCCTTCCGTCTCTCCGGCGTTGTAGACGCGCACGCTGATGGTTTTACGATCCATAGCTGCGGCACCATCGGTGAGGCAGGGGATATATGCGGTGTCTTTCGGAGTGCGGGTAAAATCTCGATTAAACGGGAAAGGGATGATGTTGAGCCAAAACATCGTGCACAGCACAAGCAGTACCAGCATCGCAGTGCCAATACTGCCAAACACCACCGTTTGCCGCTGGTGCATACGATTTTGATACTCTGCGCGCTGATTGCTTGAGGAAGAAGTCACACGCCTAATGTAGCTTACTAGCAGCGTGGCTTGCTAACTTTTGGGGCTCGAACCTCTTTGATTTTGATGCGGCATTCGTTGTCGGCGTGTAGTGGGCTGAGTTGCACGAGGCCGCGCGAACCGATGGCTTGCTGGATAATCATGCGGTGAATACGGCAAGTGTAGCCAGGTTGCCCCTCGTTGATTTCACGGAACGGGCAGGCCGTTACGTGAATTTCGTTGTCTGCTTCGTAAGAATCCACATCGACGTTTTTCAAAAACTCCACGACGTCTGATTCGAGATTTTCAGACTCTTCGAGGCTTCCCTCATATCGGCCAGAAATGAGAGCCTCCAAAATGTGCTGTTCGTCGTCTGTGGCAGATTCCATCGCGCGCAGGGCATCTTTCAGCATTGTGAACCGCCCTTGGCGAGCACGGAAGATAAATGTCGGTCTGCCTTTTTTGCCGTCTCGATACTGTTTGCGCTCAAGAACTCCGCTGTCTGCCAGAGCAGTGACGGCGGCGCGTATGGAATTTGGATGCACGTCTACGTCGTCGGCTATCTCGGAGATAGTAGCCCAGTCCTTTTTGTTCTGGATATATCTGAGCACTTGCTTCTGAATATCCGTCAGTTCCATGGAGACCTCTCGAAGTGGCTGTTTTTGTGCATCAGAGTTTCACCGCATATCAGCAACCTTGGTGCAGCTGTCTTACTTTGTCGTCGCTACAATGGCTAACGCATCTATCATATTCCAGATTCTTTAAATAATACATTTTTAACAGAACTAAAATCATTGATTTTTCAGCGTTTTCTCAGGTTGTGTCATTTATTTTTCGTATTTCAAACAAAGCGAACAATTGACAGGGGGAGGTGGGAGGGTGTGTGGGTGGTTTTGCTCTATACAAGTGGGTGGTTTTATCTCTTATATACGGTATGCTCGGCGAATCTTCTATGGATCTGCGAATCTACAAATCTGTAACTCTATAAATTATAAATCTATGGCCTGTGCCACATTGGAATATCTCCAGATATTAGCTGTTTTATTAGATGAACACTCATGGCTGGCTCATGGCTGATGGAGCGTGCATACGCTGCTGATGGATGTGTATACGCTTACGCGGCAGCGAGTACGACGTGAAGACATGAGCGCGGTGAGGGCTGCGTGACGCACAGCGAAAGCGCAGGGCACATAGCGAAAGCGCAGACGCATGGTGAAAGCATGGGTGTGCAGTGAAAGCGTAGGGCGCAGCGAAGTAGACGCGCAGTGAAAGCGCACGAGGGAAAGAAGAACGTGATGGCTAAAATAACTGCAGCAGATGCCATGATGAAAGTACTAGAGAGCTGGGGCGTGAAGCGGATTTACGGCCTGCCAGGAGGATCTCTAGATTCCACCATGAACGCGATATACAACTACCGCGATCGGATTCATTACGTGGGGGTGCGTCATGAAGAGGCTGGAGCGCTCGCAGCTGTGGCAGAGGCGAAACTCACGGGGCGTATTGGCGTCACGCTAGGATCGGCAGGCCCAGGGGCAGTGCACCTACTCAACGGCCTCTACGACGCTAAAACCGATCACATTCCGGTGCTGGCGATCATCGGGCAGGTGCCAAGCTCGCGCATGAACCTCGACTTTTTCCAGGAGATGCCGGAGAATCCGATATTTGCGGATGTGGCTATCTACAACCGCACGGTGATGACCCCCGAGCAGCTTCCGCTGGTGATCGACGCCGCCATCCGCGAAGCGTACGAACGGCGTGGCGTGGCCGTAGTGGTGATTCCTAAAGATTTTGGCTGGGCTGAGATCGAAGATAGCTACCCCAGCTCTGCTCAGGCATTCGCTGAGCCGCAGTGGGTGCGCAGTGCTCGTGACGCCGATGTGCAGCGTGCCCTTGATCTGCTCGTTCAGGCCAAGCGTCCGTACATCTACTTTGGCCAAGGTGCACGCCAGAGTGGCGATGCCCTGCGCGAACTCAGCGATCTATTGAAAGTGCCGCTGGGTAGTACCTATCTCGGCAAGCCTACTCTTGAGGGGGACGAACCAGCGTGGATGCTCTCCACTGGCCGCGTGAGCACGAAGCCAGGTGTGGACGTCGCACGCAATGCTGATACTGTGCTCTTCTTGGGCACTAATTTTGAGTTTCCGGCGTTCAATCCGAAAGCTGCTTTTATCGACGTCAATTTGCGCCCGAGCACCATTGGTAAACGTCACAAGGCTGAACTGGGTATTGTGGCAGACGTCAATGTGTTCTTGAGTCAGTTGCTCGATGCGGCTCATGCTCGCGTTAAGAGTGGTGAAGATCTCACTGCGACTCATCAAGGGTGGTACAGTGCCGCCGTGGAGGATCGGGCGCAGTGGGATGCGTGGATTGCGCGCAAAGCGCAGCAGCAGGATGCATCGCCAGCGCGTTTTGAGCCGCTGTATGCCGCGATTAATAAGGTGGCCGATCCGGATGCGATCTTTGGGGTAGACGTGGGCAACGTCAATATCGCCACTGGGCGTTTCCTACACATGGATCACGACAAGACGTTCGTCACCTCTCCGCTCTATGCCACGATGGGGTTTGGGGTGCCGGCAGGTCTCGCGGCGGCGCTCGAATTTCCAGGCCGCGAAGTGTGGACGCTCTCCGGCGACGGCGGGTTTGCGATGATGAGCCAGGATTTGATCGCCCAGCGAGATGAGCACTTGCCGATTATTAATGTGGTGTTTAGCAACGGTTCACTTGGGTTTATCGAAGCTGAGCAAGATGACACCCGCCAGCCGCATTCGGGAGTGAAAATTTCTGATGTCGATTTTGCTCAGGTAGCTCAAGGCTTCGGCGTCACGGGATATACCGTCCACTCTGGAACGGAGTTCGAGAAAGTCCTCAATGAGGTGAAAGGCACTCGTGAGCCGGTAGTGATTGACGTCAAGATCACGAACGATCGCCTGCTGCCGGTGGAAAAATTCCCCACGCACGCTGAGGATATGGAGGGCTTTGAAGAATTTCGGCAGCGCTATGATGCGTCCGAGCTGGAGCCGTTCGGAGAGATTTTAGCTCGGCACAATGGCTGATGCCTGTGTGGGCTATCCATCGTGCCAGGCTATCCCTCTTAAAATATGAGACACACGTTCAGTATGTGATCGAGATGCTTATGCTGGCGGCAAGCCTAAACAGAATTCATACTCTGGAGGGATTGCTATGAAGAAAAAATTGAGCGCAGCGCTCACATTGGTAGGTACGTTGGCACTAGCACTCGCGGGTTGCTCAAATTCGCCATCTGGCTCGGGGCAAAGCGGATCAGCTGGCGATAAGACGTATACCGTGGGGATTGCTCAATACTTGAGCCATCCCTCCCTTGACGCCGCCGTCAAAGGTTTCAAAGCGGCGCTGACGGATGCGAAACTCAACGTCACCTACGACGAGCAAAATGCTCAGGGGGATCAGGGCACAGCTACATCGATCGCCTCCAAATTTGCCACCCAAAAGATGGATCTGGTGCTGGCCGTGGCTACACCTATGGCTCAAGCTGTGGCTCAGAACGTGGTGAGTGCTCCGGTACTCTTTACCGCCGTCACCGATCCTGTGGCTGCTCAGCTCGTGGATTCCAATGACAAGCCAGGCGCGAACGTCACCGGCACGACGGACTTAAACCCTGTGGCAGAGCAGATTGACTTGATAAAGCAGGTGCTGCCCAGTGCTAAGAGCGTGGGCGTGGTCTACTCGTCGGGCGAAGTAAATTCGCAGGTACAGGTGGATCTGGCCAAGGCTCAGGCGCAGAAGCAAGGCCTGAAGCTGGTGGAAAAGAAGATCACCAATTCCTCTGAAGTGGTGCAGGCAGTGCAGACGCTTGGCGATGTGGATGCCATTTACGTGCCGACGGACAATATGGTGGTCTCGGCTCTAGATTCTGTGCTTCAGATTGCTCAGGAGAAGAAAATTCTCGTGGTGGTAGCGGAAGCGACATCCGTGGAAAAGGGTGGAGCGCTCACCTACGGGCTTGACTACGAGAAGCTGGGGTATCAAACCGGCCAGATGGCTGTCAAAATTCTCAAAGATGGAGCAGATCCTGCCACAACTCCGGTAGAGGCACAGGCAGATCCGCAGCTCGTGGTGAATCCTAAGGGAGCTGAGCTCACAGGTGTGACGCTTCCGAAAGAGCTATTAGACAAAGCAGATCGAACCATCGAGTAAGACGCTTGAATGGCTAAAGCCGTAAATGGCGCGCTTCTGCGCGGCCACACGGCAATTGATGAACTGAGAAATGGGCTTGCGCTCCGGCGTAAGCCCATTTCCGCTAAGCTAGAGCATGACGTGCCTCTGAGGGGGATATAAAGGAAGCACACAGAAGGGGAATCAATGATCGCAGCACTCGATCTGGGTTTGATCTACGGGCTGATGGCTCTGGGTGTTTATCTCACATTTCGCATTCTCGATTTTGCAGATCTCACCATTGACTCCAGCTTTACCACCGGTGCTGCCACCACGGCTATGGCACTGATTGCTGGCTGGAATCCTTGGATTGCTACGGTTGCTGGATTCGTCGTAGGGCTGATCGCTGGCCTCATCACTGGCCTGCTCAATACAGTTGGGAAGATTCATCCGCTGCTCGCCGGAATCCTCACGCAGATTGGCCTATACTCCATCAATCTGCGGATTATGGGTAAAGCGAACGTCCCCTTGCTACGATCCAACACCTTATTCTCTGAGCTGCGCCGCAACCATTTGGTAGGCACGTTTACGTCGGTGGCCATTTTGGCACTGGCAGTGGCCGTCTTTGGTGCGGCGCTCATCTGGTTTTTGAATACGAATCTTGGCCTTGCGCTGCGCGCCACCGGAGACAACGAAGAAATGGCTCGGGCGCAGGGAATCAACACCGACGGTGCAAAGCTCGTTGGCCTGGCGCTCTCGAACGGACTAGTTTCGCTCAGTGGAGCGCTCTTTGCCCAATACCAGGGGTTTGCAGATATCTCGATGGGCATTGGCTTGATCGTGGCCGGCCTGGCCTCGGTGATTATCGGCACCGCTGTGGTGCCCACGGGCAGAGTATGGGTGGCGGTACTGGCCGTGATGGGCGGTTCGATTGTCTACCGCCTGATTATTCAGGTGGCGCTCATGATTCCGTGGTTTGATCCCAACGATATGAAGCTCCTCTCGGCACTAATCGTGATGGTGGCACTCATTGCCCCGAGGGCGCGTGGCTTTAGCCGGCTCAAGAGAAACCAGCCAAAAGCTGAGTTTTCCAGCGTGCAGCCGTGGGACACTCCCGATCCTGAAGAACTCGATTCCGGAGATACACGGCCAGCTGAGCGCAACGTCGCCCGCCGCCAACGGAAAGGAGCAGCAAAATGATGCGAAAGATGTCGCATGATGTGCACGCTGGATCACCCATGCTTGATATTCGCAACGTCTCAAAAGCGTTCTTTGCGGGCACGATCAACGAGAAAGTGGCTCTCAGAGACGTCTCCCTCTCGCTGAACAAAGGCGATTTCGTGACGATCATCGGCTCAAACGGAGCCGGAAAATCCACGCTGCTCAATATCGTTTCTGGGCGCTATAAAGCTGATATTGGTACGGTGGCGATCGACGGGCGATTCACGACTCGGCTGCCAGACTACAAAGTGGCGAAATACGTGGGTAGAGTTTTTCAAGATCCGATGGCTGGCACCTGCCCGCATATGACGATTGAGGAAAACCTAGCCATTGCCTTGGGGCGGGCGCGCGGGCACGGCTTGGGGATCGGCGTCACCAAAGCTAGAAAAGCACGATTCCGCGAAGAGTTGAAGGTGCTTGAGCAAGGCCTTGAGAGTCGTTTGACGGCGCGCGTCGGCTTACTCTCAGGCGGCCAACGCCAGGCACTCAGCCTCGTGATGGCAGTGTTTACACAGCCGAAGATCCTTTTGCTCGATGAGCATACGGCCGCTCTGGATCCTGCTCGTGCGGAGTTGATCACGCGCCTCACGCGCGAGTTGGTGGCTAGCCATGAGCTCACCACACTGATGGTGACGCACAATATGAGCCAGGCTCTGGAACTCGGTAACCGTCTGATTATGATGCACGAGGGGAAGATCCTCTTTGAACTGAGTGGCGCAGATAAAGAAAACGCGACGGTGGAGGATCTGCTCGCAGAGTTTGCGAAGTTCAAAGATGTGCAGATGAGTGATAGGAGCTTGCTGGCCTAGAGGAGATCCACCCTCGCCAGCCTAAATCCCTCGCTAGCCCGACAGGCTGCCAGAAATGAGCCTGAAAAGCCGCCCCAGGAGCAACCCTGGGATGTCAGAGCTTTTGTGCTTGCCTGGGATGCGAGAACTTTATGAGAGCCCTATTAGAGCTCTTGTGCTTGTGGAAATTGATCTGCCACGGACGCGAAGTTTGCCGCGCTGGCGGCGTGGATGGAGAGTATTCAGTGCCGTGGCAGGGCAAAGCTGGGCGACAAGACGGTTCTCGACGCTATGGATGCGGCGTTGGGAGTGCTGAGAACATACACACCAGCTGCGGATTCACGAGTGCTGTTTGATCGGATTTGTGCAGCCGTTGCCGGCGTGGTGGAATCAGGCGCACAGGCCATGAGCCAACGCGGGAGAGCGGCATGGGTGGGCGAACGCTCACGAGGACACAAAGATCCTGGTCAGGTAGCTTTCCTGCGGCTCGTTGAAACGATTGCACGTCTGCCGATAGGCGAGAGTGAGTGACGCTGCAGATCGAGCGATGCTCCGGATTGGATCGCGCTGCAGAGTGAGTGGGCTGCGGAGTGAGTGCACCGTGGATTGGGTTGCGCTGCGGGTTGATGAACTCCGCAGGGCACTCCTTAATCCGTAAGGTTGCTTATGTGTGGGGGTTTGCAGGCGCCGAGCGCGGAGCAATTTTGTCGAGAATGAGGCCGAGGATGAGCATAATTCCTGCTGGTATCACCCATCCGAGTGAGAGCTGTGCGAGTGGAATCGACTCTAGCAATGCGGATAAGAAACCAGGCAGCGTTCTTTGGGCAAGTTTGAAACCTTGGACGATGCCGTCAAGTAAGCCGAAAACCGCTGCCGTCCACACCGGCAAGCGATATGTGAAGAAGAGATGCCCAGGCACGAAGATGTCGATAATGCTCACCGCTATGACGGCGATCGTGATCGGATAGCAAAAGTACATCATCGGCACCACGACGTTCATTAGCGTGGCCAGCCCCAAGTTGGCAACGGCTAAGGCGATCACAGTGTGGATGACGAGCAAAGCATGGCGCGAAATGTTGGGGAACTGCCGCTCAAAGAACTGTACACTGGCTCCGATCAGGCCGACGCTCGTCGTCAAACACGCCAGAATTGCAATCAACCCAAGAATCCACTGGCCGGGGCTTCCAAAGAGCAGCTTAGCAGCATACGAAAGCCCCACGGCACCATCTGGCACGTCTGCATCTGCGATACGTAAGCCGACGTTGGCCAATCCGAGATACACCAGGGCAAGCAGGATTCCAGCCACGACTCCAGCGCTCACGGTGGCGCGGAAAAGCGGTTTCCCCTGCTGGAATCCCCAAGCGCGCAGCGAAGTGATGATAATCATGCCAAATACCAGCGAGGCAATAGCATCGAGAGTGTTGTATCCGGTGAGCAATCCGGAAATGAATGGCGTGGCGGCATATTTTTCCGCTGGAGTATCTAAGACGGGCGGTAATTTTATAAACGCGCCGAGAATCAGTGCCACCATCAAGATCAGCAATGCCGGCGTGAGCCAGGTGCCGATTTTCTGGATCACGTTGCTGGGGTTGATCACGAAGATAGCCGTGACGACGAGGAATACTAGCGAATAGATGAAGAGTGCGAGACTGCCTGGGGTGCTTGGCAGATCGCCGATAGCTCCGACGCTCATGGAGAAACTCACAGTGGCCACGCGGGGTACGGCATAGAGTATGCCGGTGGTGAGCATGGCTATCCAGCAAAACACCAGGCCAGGAAGATGGCCGATACGTTTGGCGATCCCTTCAATTCCTTGAGTGCTCGTGGCAGCGGCAACCATCGCCAAGACGGGCAAAAGTACGCCCGTCATAATGAAGCCCGCTGTGATCGCCATCCCGTTTGTGCCGCCCTCGACGCCAATCATCACCGGCAAGATAAGGTTGCCAGCTCCGAAAAACATGGCAAACAGCGCCAGCCCCGTGATGAGAATTGAGAGAATCGGCTGATTTTGTTTCGTTTCTGAAGATGTCTCTGGCACAAAATCCCATGTTACCCGATGGTTTCGCAGTTCTAGAATCATAGGTCTGAGACGTCATAGCGGGGAGCATCGAGCAGGTGGCCATGCTGGTGTAGGGGTTGCGTGACGGTTGTTGCGGGGACGGCCATGTGGGCGGTGGCGGTGGCGGCAGTGCGGGTGGTTGTAGTCGTGGCGTCTGTATGGCGGAGCGGGCAGCCATCCACGCACTCGGCTGCCCGCTCCAGGGGAAAGGAAAAGAACCGTGGGGCACTACTCCCACAACCCGATTCCCGTTATTCACTTGCACTCATATTCACAGGAAAGATTCTCAGAACCTCACACCAGCTGAGTCCCAGGGGAAGAACTCTTCGCTGACGTATCTATCATGACCTCCGAAGCTGCGATTCCCTCCAAATAAACCTGAGTATTTCCTGTGAATCACCTTTCGCGGTGACGATGCGATGCTTGAGTTCGTGGGTGCAGTGCTCCGATAGCTGCTCGTGCCATTCGTGTTTGGTGTCACCGATGATTGATAAAGTCGAGCCGTGAATGAGCTGGGTGATGGGGGGGGGCAGCGTTCAGATTAGATTTATATCCCTACTACTTCCGCAGGCAATGGTGCAGATGCGCGCAGCTGCGTCGATGAGCACCACGACTCAGGGATGGCTTAGAGTGAGAGACTCAGGCGCGGTAGTATCAGTGGTGGTTAAAGATACCGTGACTGCAACATTTTGAAAGTCGAGGAGCTGTCTATGCGTATCGCAGTTGTTGCTCTGGGGAAGATTGGGTTGCCGTTAGCTGTGCAGTATGCGCAGGCTGGGCATGAGGTCATAGGCGTAGATGTGGACGAGCGCACTGTGCAGCTGGTCAATGAGGGCGTCGAGCCGTTCCCGGGAGAGGCTCACCTGCAGGAGAAACTCTCTGAGCTAGTGGCGGCAGGCAAGCTGAGCGCCACCACTGATTATTCACAGGCAATTCCCGATGCCGACGCCGTGGTGATTGTAGTGCCGCTTTTTGTCGATGACGAGACGTGGCAGCCAGATTTCACCTGGATGGATACCGCCACCGAATCGCTGGCAGAAAATATCACCCCGGGCGTCTTGATCTCCTATGAGACGACGCTTCCAGTGGGCACCACCCGCAACCGCTGGAAACCTATGATTGAGGGAATTTCAGGGCTGAAAGAGGGCAGCGATTTTCATCTAGTATTTTCGCCCGAGCGGGTGCTCACTGGGCGCGTATTCCAGGATTTGCGCCGCTATCCTAAGCTGGTAGGGGGCTTGGATGACGCCGGTACCCAAGCGGGCATTGAGTTCTATGAGTCAGTGCTCACCTTTGACGAGCGTCCAGATTTGCCGCGTCCGAATGGTGTATGGGATATGGGATGCGCCGAAGCAGCTGAAATGGCAAAGCTCGCCGAGACGACGTATCGTGACGTCAATATCGGCCTTGCCAACCAGTTCGCAGTGTATGCCGACAAAGCCGGTATTGATATTCAACGTGTGATTGATGCGTGCAACTCGCAGCCGTACTCGCACATCCACCGCCCAGGAATTGCCGTGGGTGGCCACTGCATCCCTGTGTATCCGCGCCTGTATCTCTCTACGGATCCCGATGCCTCTATCGTGCGCACGGCGCGCACCTTCAACGCCGGAATGCCGGCATACGTGGTAGAGCGTGTGGAAAGTCTGCTCGGCGATCTGGAGGGGCAAAAGGTGGCCGTGCTCGGAGCTGCATACCGTGGGGGCGTGAAAGAAACGGCATTTTCTGGCGTCTTCGCCACTGTGAGTGAGCTGCGCAAGCGCGGGGCAGTGGTGGGCGTACACGATCCGATGTTTACTGATGCTGAGCTGCTTCGGTTTGGCTGGGATGCCTATCACTTCGGAGATCCGGTGGATGCCGTGATTGTGCAGACAGACCATGCGCAGTATAAGACGGTCAGTCCCGCTGACTTCCCAGGCGTGAAGCTGCTTTTTGACGGGCGCAGAGTGACTAATCCTGATCTATGGAAAGGCACTGTGCGACTGGTGATCGGGGATGCAGCTTAAGCTCTGTCGTCACCGCGCGCGTCACTTGCGGATGCCGCGTACGCAGCTTCATCTCCCTTGAGCTCCCGCATAAACTGGAGTCCGTGCAGCAAAAGTGGATGCGTGCAGCAAAAGTGGATTGTGCGGCTTGAAGAAAGACGCGTGCGGCTTTGAGAAGGCCATAAGAAATACGTGGTGCGGAGCGTCTACGGCGGCATCCATAGGGCGGCTGCGCTTGGGTGGATCTCGCCTCGGGCGTCACTCTAGCCCGCAGTAATTGATGCGGTAGATCACGGAGTCGTTGCCTTTGAGTACCGGAGTGAGAATATCTACTCGGTGTGAGAGCTTGTCAATGCCGTCGAATATCTGCCCTGCCTCATTTTCCGGCCAGTAGGTGATGGAGTCTGCGTAGAGGTATCGGATATTGTAGGCGCGAATAATGGAGCAAATTTTCGGATCGCTCTTGATCTTGTGAGCGTTTTGTGCGAGATACACCATATCTGGATCCCACGATCCGCTCATGTGTCGGAAGCTCACATCCATACCGCTTAATGCGTATGCGTAGCTTGCTCCTTGACGAGGGTCGCCCAGGAGCATTCCGTTATTTTTTATCGAGTTGGGGATAGATCGGAGCATCTTGACTTCGCTGGGGCTGAGGGTGGCATTGAAGCCATCAGCTGAATAAAACTTGTAATTGACGAAGAGTTGCCGAGCGCTCTGGCGCACTCCAAGCACGCCTGTCGTCACGATTGCGATGATGACGACGAGCGTCACGTACTCTAAGCGGGTGAGGCGGCTGTGAGCTAGTTCTCCCCATTTTTTGACGCCGTATGAGGCGCATTCGCCAAGGCCAATAGCTGCGAGTGGGGCTGCGAAGATGGGGATGATAGCTCCCAGGCGCACGGCGTCGGCATACCAAGGCCCCACGAGCGAAAACCCGGGGACGTTGACGGCCGCTGCCAGAGTGAACAGATAGATGCTCCACGCCCAGGAAGCCACGAGCCATCCGTAGCGGAGTTTCACGAGCGCAAAGCCAACTCCGGCGAGTGTGAATAAGCCGAGAAGCAGGTCTAATTCGGCGTCGCCATAGGTCAATGCTGGAAGCTGAGCTTCAAAAATACTTCCTATGATGGCGTCTTTCACTGAACTTTTCGGTACCCGCCCCCATGAGCTCACATGGGTCCACAAACTTGTGCGGCTGGCGAGCACTAATCCGCCACAGGCCAGGGCGATCAATGTCCAGAGCATGATGAGCTTGCTGCGGTGTACTGCTGTGACGGCGGTAGTACGGGCAGCTGGATTGTGGTGGTGTGTGGATAGCGTGACGGCAGAGTTCCCAGCTGTTTCGGCGTCACGGATTGCAGGCGTCCTCCTGTTGTGGAACGCGACTCGGTAGGTGCGGATAAAGAAGTGGGCACACAGAGCGAGGAGGGCAAAGAAAGCACTGAGAATGCCGGTGGGGTGCACAATAGCGATGCCGAGCGCTGCTGCGATGAGGAGCGGCAGGAAACTGTAGCGGAGCGGAGGATCGGCGCTGCGCGGTTCGAGCCACCAGGCTACGGCCACTAATAGTAGGGGGATTAATGCGTAGGCGTAGACGGTGGGCCAGAGGACGCCATACGACATCGGCCGCTCTGGAAATGACGTAAAGACGGAAGCCAACAGCGGTGCCACCACCTGTACATAGCGGTTGCGAGGTTCGAGGTAGGCGGTGAGACAGCCGATGGCAATCGGCCACAGCGCCAGGGTGATGACTGCTACCACGGCGTTGGTGATGAGGATGGTATCGCCTGGAATGAGCGCCACAAGTGCGTGAAACCCAGATGGGTAAAATCCGCCTGTGCCAGCTTGGGATTCTGGAAGATTGCTAGAAACCGCTGCTAAGTGCAGGGTGGAGGCATCTCCAGTGCGTTTGATCCACTCGATAGCAGATTCGTGAAAAGCTGCATCCCAGGTCTGCGAGGGGGAGAAAGGACTTTCTAAACCTTTGGTGTATCCAGCAGTGCTGAGCGGAAAAGCGCAGAGAGTGCCGGTGATAGTCCAGCGCAGGGAACTCCAAGAATTGCGCAGTGTGCCAGGTGGTGAGGCTTTCTTGGTGGGGAGAGCGTCGGTGGCACTGCGATGTTTGTAGGGTGTGCTGTCGGGGGCGTGCTGCACAAGACCAGATTGGCGCACAGCGTATGCGAGTAGCCATAGCAACCCCACTGCCAGTAGGAAGCTCCAGATGTTCCACGGTAGGTGAATGGCGGCATACACAATAGGGAAGATGCCGATGATGAATGCGGCTGTGAGTGGAGCGAGTGTGAAAGCGAGAAAGCGATGCACGCGAGCAGTGCGTAAAATTAGGTACCCTGGGAGCCAGAGCAGCGCCAATGCTTGCACGGCAGGCACAATGATTGCCGCCCACATAGCAATAAACTCCAGCATCGTCACCTACCTTGATTTGGCTCGCCCTTAAAGATATCATTGCTCACCACATAAGTGAGATGATTGGCGGTTTCTGGACGCGAATGCGATTTTTTTCTCGGTTGTGGCTAAAGTATGTCAATCCTAGAAGATGGGTGCCGCTATTATCCTAGTATCTGGATACAGGATCGGCTAGAGATAGCTGTACATCAGTGGCGAACAAAGGTGAATGGGATGGATGTAGACCTCCTCGTGGTAGGCTCTGGAATTTTTGGCCTCACGGTGGCGGAGCGAATGGCTCGGCGCGGCGTAAAAGTTGCCGTTATAGATCGACGGGATCACATCGGCGGCAACTGCTATACATATCCTGATCCGCACACTGGTATTGAAATCCATAAATATGGCGCACATCTGTTTCACACGTCGAATCCGCGCGTGTGGGAGTATGTGAATCAGTTCACTGAGTTTACTAGCTATGTGCACAAGGTCTACACCACTGTGCGTGGCGAAGTGTTTCCGATGCCGGTGAATCTGGGCACAATCAACCAGTTTTTCCACGCCGCCTACACTCCCGACGAGGCGCGGGCGCTAGTAGCCGAGCAGGCTCAAGAGGTGCAGGGGCATCGAGCCAATGAAAATTTTCAAACGAAAGGGATATCGCTGGTGGGCAGGCCGCTCTTTGAGGCGTTCTTCCAGGGGTACACAGCTAAACAGTGGCAGACGGATCCAGCCCAGCTGCCAGCAGCCATCATCAACCGGTTGCCAGTGCGCTTCAATTACGACAATCGCTATTTCAACGATAAGTGGGAGGGTTTGCCGGTAGATGGCTATACGGCATGGCTAGAGCGAATGGCTGATAGCGCGAACATCGACGTGCGCCTAGGGGTGGATTTTTTTGACGAGAACCAGCTCTTGAACAAAACGGCTACGGTGGGGCAGATTCCGGTAGTCTACACTGGCCCAATTGACCGCTATTTTGATTATGCGGAGGGAGATTTAGGCTGGCGCACGATCGACTTAGAGCTAGAGGTGCTCAATGTGGGAGATTTTCAAGGGACGTCGGTGATGAATTACGGAGATCTCGATGTGCCGTACACGCGTATTCACGAGTTTAAACACTTCCATCCTGAGCGCGATTACTATCCGAAAGATCGCACGGTGATTGCTCGTGAATACTCTCGCTTCGCTCGCCGCGCCGACGAACCCTATTATCCTATTGATCGCGCAGATGATCGCGAGAAGCTCGCTGCCTACAGGCAGATGGCGCTGGAGAGTGCACCGAACGTGATGTTTGGCGGCAGGCTAGGTATGTACAAATACTTCGATATGCACATGGCTATCGGTTCGGCACTCTCGCACGTGGACAACATCTTAGAGCCGTTCTTTGGAGGCCAAGCGGGCAAACTTGCAAATTTTTTGCGTGAGTAGGAGATTCCTGCGCTTGCGGGCGGATTTCCTGTATGTGGTATTTACCTAACGAAGAGCGTAACTGTAGCTCGGCTTACGCAGTTAGGCGGCAGTTAGATGTAGCTGGACTGCATTGCCTGATAGTCGTTGTCTAATAGTCGATCTGATGGTACTCATCGTTATGTTCCTCCTGCGGCGCCCCTCGTCCTTTACTGTCTGTCGTCACTCTCTCTACTGGTCGTCACGCTCTCCACCTACTCGTCGTCACCCTTTTCTACCCGTCCCCCTTCTCGTCCGTCACTCTTTCTGCCTCCTGTGACCTCTTCTGTCCGTCACCCTTCCCGCTCGTTATTCTTCCCGCTTGTCGTTCTTCGGGCTCGTCATCCTTTTTCTGCCGCTCGTGACTCTTTTCTGCCTCCCGTGACTTTTCCCCTCTCTCGTGGGCTCTTCTGCGCGTCACTATCCTTTCTGTCTGTCGTTGCGTTACCACCCTTTCTGCTCGACGCACGCGTTTGTAGCGCCTTATCTTCTCTGCTCATCTCGACTGCTGCTTCGTGGTTGTGGGATTTCGTGCCGCCCTTATACCGTGTGAATCATGTTAATGTTGTGAAAATTTTTAATATTGTTGCACAAATGTGAAAGCTGTTATACATTGTTTATTAAGCGTTTTTTGAGACACGTGGGGAAGGTGTCTCAAAGGGCGCTAACAGTTTCGTTAAGTTTTGGTGGCAACACGTGTTGAAGGGCTTCGGGCATGAAGAAAAATGTGCGGGCACGTCTTTTGGTGGCGATTTCCCTCGCTAGTGCGCTAGCTGTTTCCCCTGTCGTGACGGCAGTACCTGCTGTGGCAGCGCCTAGCGCGACGATTGCACGAGTAAGCGGTTCGTTTACGGGGGTACACGCACAGCTTCCTGGCGGTATCGTCCAGGCGCGGCAAGAAGATGACGGGCAAGCGATCCCGAGTGAAGACGATATTGCTGCGGCCAAGGGGGCAGAGCAGCAAACGCAGGCTTCTATCGCCGATATTGAAGTGCAGCTGGCCAACCTCTCGGCGCAAAGTCTACAAGCACAGCAGGCAGCTGATGCTGCCCGCCAGGCTTTTGCCCAGGCTCAGGCCGCTGCAGAGCAAGCGGCACGCGAAGCTGAGCAGGCGAAGCAGCAAGCGGACAAAGCCCAGAAAGATGTGGAGGCGGCTCGCGCAAACATGGCCTCCATCGCTCAGGCGATCTATCAGAACTCCGCCACCAACCTCACCACCGCTTACTATTTGTTTGACGCCGATTCCCTCGCAGACGCCTCAGCACACGATCATGCTTTTAGCGTGGTGGCCGACAGTGCCGATGCGAAAGTGCAGAGTTTTAAGGCGATGCAGGATGTGGCTCGCAACCTCAAAAAACGTGCTGACGCTAAAGCTGCTGAGCAAACTCGCCTGATGGAGGCCGCCGATGTGGCAGCTGATGAGGCGGCGGCTGCTGCTGAGGCGGCGGCAGCGCAAGAGGCGGCCGTTGATGCCCAGCGAGATGAGTTGCTATCGCAGCTTGCCGCCCAGAAAAATACCACCAAGAGCTTAGAGGCGCAGAGGTTCAAAGCCTTGGAAGAGCAGCGCATCGCCCGTGAGAAAGCCGCTGAACAGGCGCGTATCAAAGCTGAAAAGGAACGGCAGGCCAAGGCTCAAGCGGCGGCTGCTGCTGCGGCGGCTGAAGAGAAGCGGCAGGAGCAGGAGTATGCCAAAGCGGCGGCCAAGGCGAAAGCTAACGGTCAGCCAGCTCCGCAGAAGCCCACGCCCGCCTCTTCTCCGAAGCCGACTACAAAGAAGGTAGATACCTCAAAACCGATCATCGACGTCTCTTCGTGGCAGTCGCCGTCACTCATCGACTATGATGCGCTCGCTCAATCCGTGAGTGGTGTGATCATCCGCATTGGTTTCACGGGCACGTACTCGGGCAGTTCGGTGAATAAGGATTCTGCTTTTGATCGTCACTATGCAGAGTTTACGAAGCGTGGAGTGCCGGTGGGTGCCTACTGGTACTCTGCTGCCAATGAGGGTGACGAAGGAGCCAATGAGGCGCGTGCTGCACTGCGTTTCCTCGGTGGACGTTCTCTGAGTTTCCCGCTCTACATCGACGTAGAAGACCCCACCCATCAATCGTGGGCATCAATGTCTACGCTCACGGATCAGAGCCTGAAGTTTGCCTCAGTGGTCAAGGCGGGCGGATATCGCCCAGGGGTGTATGCTTCGTCCAGCTGGTATTACAACAAGCTCAACCACTCGAAACTGGCTGGTGCTGGCTTGTCGATTTGGATAGCACAGTGGAGTTCGTATCGTCCGGAGTTGAGCCACGGCCTGTGGCAGTATACCGATGCGGCACGGCTCAGAGGCTACGCTGGCAATCTCGACGCCAACTGGCTGGGCTGAGTGCTCGGCTGGGGCTGCTGGGTTGAGGATCGTTGCTGGCTAGGCTGCTCGTTGTTGGCTGACGTTGCTCAGCAGACGCCACCAGACAGAAGTTCATTGTTGGCTGGTACTTGCGTCGGCTAGTACCTGCGCGTCGATATGCCCTCCCGTACTCATGTGCGACTGACTGTCTGTATGCGCGCTTGATATGCTGCCATCTTGGCGGCTCAGATGCGGCTCAGTGGCAGATCTTGGCTGGTACAGTAGTGATTCTCGGCTGACGCAGCGATGAGTCTTGGCTGATGCAGTGGCGAGTCTCGGATGGCACAGATGGGCGAAGATGGGGGAAGCTGGCTTCCAGGTAAACACGCACATCCCACAATTTCAGCATTTGCCTTGACTTTACGGCAGTTACACGAGTGTAATTTATCTAGTACTTTCTATCCGACGCGCCAGCAAAGGAGTAACTTCATGCGGGAACGGATGAGCGATTTTGAGTGCGGGAGCGCTCCGCGGCTGCGGCTAGCACACTCCGTTCCAGAGCTTGTAGATGTTGAGCTGGAAGAAGATCCACGCGATTCAGAGCCTCTGAGCGCTCGCGGCGCGCAGCGGCTGATGCGCGGGATTTTCGATCTGGGCTACGGCACGGTAGGTGGCGTCTCGGATCGTTCGTGGATGGAAGACGCGCTGTGTGCTCAGACTGATCCGGATATTTTCTACCCCGAAAAAGGTGGATCTACTGCTCCGGCTACCTCGGTGTGCAACAACTGCCTTGTGCGGGCACAGTGCTTAGAGTATGCCATCGCCAATGATATCCGGCATGGAATTTGGGGTGGCACCTCAGATAATGATCGTAAACGCATTGCCCGTGAACGTCGTATGGGGCGCGTGGCGCAGAGGGGAAGTCGGTAATCGAGTGCCAGCGAGGCAGGGGAATATCCGTGTTGCACACCACGATAGCGTTGCAGCTGTGGTGGTGGCAGTGGGCGCTGATGCCAGTTTACTGACGGCCACGCTCGCTGGACTTGCCGCCCAAAGCGTCGTACCAGATCGTATTTTAGTGGCTGTCCCGACGGCTCAAGCAGCTGAAAAAGCCATAGAAAATGCGGCTCTTCCAGCGCAGTTTCTCGCCCGTTGCGTGATCATTCCCGTGGGAAGTACCCGCACTTTTGGTGACGCCGTCGCCCTCGCTCGCAAGCGCGATAATGACGAGCACCGAGATCTCACTTCAGCTCAGGAGAATCAGAGTGCCCAGACGATTGCTCAGGGGGCAGAGAAAACTCAGTGGCTGTGGCTGTTGCACGCAGATTCCACTCCGCTGCCATCTGCGCTAGAAAACCTGCTAGCGGCTGGCGAGAAATCAGCAAAAATTGGCGTGGTCGGCCCTAAATATGTGGCTGTGCGATCTGCGCCGAGTGATCCGTACTATGTGCGTGAAGTGGGGATTCGAGCCACGCGCTCAGCGCGACGGGTGCCTGAAACCCGCGAAGTGGAGCGAGATCAAGGGCAGTTCGATACCCGCGAGGATGTGCTCGCGGTGGGCAGTGCCGGTATGTTGGTGCGCACGAACGTGTGGGAACAGTTGGGCGGTTTTAATCCCAATTTAGGGCCTTTTGGAGACGGCTTAGAGTTCTCGCGGAGGGTGCATCTGGCCGGATATCGGGTGGTCGTGGCTCCGAGGGCACTCGTGGAACATCATGGACACTCGCTACGCCCTGACTCTGATTTAGCTCTCTCCTATGGAGCCCGCCGGAGAGCTCAGATTTTCAATGCGCTGCTGGCCGCTCCTCGGCTGCTCGTGGTACCGCTCTGGCTCGGCTATGTGCTCGGCGGTCTTCCCCGAGCACTCGTGCGTCTGATGTGGCGTGACTTCGTGCGTGCTAGGGGTGAACTGAGCGCCAGTGTGCGTACGCTGGGAGCATTGGGCGCAGTGCTGAATGGGCGCAAAGCAATTGCCCTCACTGGCGGGCAGCAATCGTCGCTGAGGGCGCTGGAAGCCAGTTCCCGCGATATTCGTGAAGCAAAGAAAGCGCTGCGCATTGCTGAGGAAGATGAAGCCGCCGAGGTGCCCGACGTCGATCCTCTGGATCTGAAAGCTGCACGTGAAGCCCGTGTACGCACCGGTAAAGGGGCGCTAGTTGCAGTGCTGGTAGCGGCGGCATTTGCGGCGATTCTCAACGTGAAAAATTTTGCTGCCGGAACGCTCATTGGCGGCGCTCTCGCGCCAGACAAACTCACTGCCGCAGGGCTGTGGCAGACGGCTATTCACGATTGGCTTGACAGCGCAGATGGGGTTGCTGGCACGATCGACCTGTACTGGTTGGCATGGCTGCCGGCGCTCGCAGTAGGGGCGCCGTGGGGGCTGACGCTCGGAGCACTGCTCACTGCATGGGTTTATGTTGCTCCGGTGTTGGCTGTGCTCACTGCCTACCTTGCCGTCGGCCGCCTAACGCGCATTGCCAGTATGCGGGTGGTACTCGCCCTGCTGTGGGTGGTGAGTCCGTCGTTCCTGGAAGCGCTCGCGCAAGGGAGAGTGGCCGCTCTCAGCGTACACGTGCTGATACCGCTCGCGCTCTTCGCCGTGGTAGGGGCGTGGCGTGAGAAATTTGGGTACGAAGAAACTGTGCACAGCAGGATGAAGCGCCGGAGAGCTGGGCGGCATTCGAGCCAAGCTCATATCCATATCGGGCTATCCTCGCTGGTGTTTGCGTTACTAGCTCTGGCAGCCCCGATTTTCGCGCTGCTCGCCGCACTGCTGGCGCTCATTTGCGCGCTCTGTGCCCGCTCTGGGCGGCTTCGTTGGCTGTGGGTGCCGGTGCCGGCGATTGCCGTGAGCATTCCGGCTATGGTGCATCTTCGCCTCAACTGGCAGGCCTGGCTGGCATTTTTCATGAGCACTCCTGGGGTACCCGTAAGTGGGATTGCAGCGCCGCGCCAGATTCTCACAGGTTTTACCACCCGCGCATTCCATGTCACTGCTCCGAGCCTCGATTGGTTGCTGTTCATACCGCTCATGGTGGTTGTGGCAGTGGCTGCGCTCATGGCGCTCTACCCGCGCTCTGGAGGAGCTACGAAACTCGGGTGGCTGCTGGTGGCGGCGGGGATGGCGCTCGCGGTGTGTAGCCCGTTTGTACCGGTGGGCGCGGCAGTAGAAGCTGGGCAGTTTGTGCCGGTAGCAGCCTGGCACGGAGTGGGATTCTCGCTCGCATGGCTGGGGATTATCACTGCTATTGCCCGAGGCAGTGCACGTATGCGGCCAGTGGCGGCGCCTCAGACTGATCTCGCCAGCAGCACCGACGATTCACAGACCAGCAGTTCAGCGGTGAACAGTTTGCAGATGCGCAATCTACACCTGGGTGGCGCACAGACCGACGATCTACAGACCTCAGATTCGCATACAGCGCTAGGTGCGCACTCGGCGTCAAATGAACATCTGACGGCGGATTCACCTGCGCATCAAGACTCAGATGGATGGCGCAGCCCAGAGCGAGAAGTTTCGCAAGAGTCCGAAGATCCAGATGAATCAGCGGATTCGGCACAGCTCACACAAGAATCTGCAGAGCCGATAGAGGAGCCCAGAGAAGAATCTGCACAGCTCCCAGAGGATTTGGCAGAACCCATAGAAGAGTCTGCAGCCGCTGAGCCTGCAGACTCAGCAGCCGACGTTCCAGATAGTACCGTCACCTCCGGTCGCAAGCGTGCAGGTGCACGGCGTGCGGCCTACAGCGCGCTGGCCACACTCCTCTGTGTGAGCGCGCTCGTGATAGGCGGATGGTGGGCTGGCAGTGAAGCGATCTCTGCCTCAGGGGAATTGCGCGGTGAGCCAGCAGCACTTGCCCCAGCGCTTGCCGTCACCAATCAAACATCGCATGAGCGTTCGCGGCTGGTGGCTCTCCATGCCACTGCTAATGGCTTGGAAGTGGAAATATGGCGTGGGCAGGGCGTGCAGTTGCACGAGTATACGATGGCTCGGGAAGCCAACCGTGCCAGCTCTCTCTATCCGATTGGCGCACGGTGGCAGGTCGATCCAGATGAGCAAGCCGCCGCGAGTTTCGATCTTGCCCAAGAGAATCTCTCTGCGGCGCTCGCGAATGTGCCGGCAGCTGGGCAAGATGTGGCGAACGTGCTGGCAGAGCACGCAATCTCCGTGGTGCTCGTCGTCCCTCAACGTGAATTGACTGATTCGCAGGCTCGCTCTCAGCTCATTGCTGATCTGAACGCCGTGCCTGGGCTGGAATACGTGACGCAGAATGAAACCGGCACATTCTGGCGCGTCAATGCGTCTCGTGCTGCCAGTGCGACTCAGACTCCGGCGCGTGTGCAGGTGGTAGACAGTGAATCTGGGCTGTGGCAGGCATTGGACTCAGACGTGTGGGATGCTCAGGCTTTCCTTGATGCAGCTGCTGGCGCGAGAACGCTGGTGCTCGCTGAGCGTGCCAATAATGGCTGGAAAGCAGCTCTGGATGGTGCGGCGTTAGCTCCTCTAGATGAGCGAGCTAAGGCTCGTGCTGGAGTACCTGTATGGGCTAACGCTTGGACGATTCCCGCAGGGGCTGGTGGAGAAATAGCGATCTGGCGCAGAGATTGGTTCTTGTGGGGAGCATTGAGTTTTGCTGCGCTGGCGTTGCTTGTGGGGATAGCCGCCTCGGTACCGCTTCGCCCACGCAAGGAGGATGTGGCATGAGCACAGTGAAACGTGCGATTGGTGCGGTGGCAGCTGGCGTCCTCTCCCTCGCTTTAGCAGCTGGGGTGGGGGTAGGTGGAGTTCTCTTGCCCGCTCCGGAGCTTGCCCAGCCCGCAATGGCACTGGGAGCGGCGACAGTGAGCTCAAGCGAAGGTCGGGCAGCGATGGTGTGCCTCGGAGGGATTGAACGCTCGGTGGCAACCGGAGTCAATGTAGACAATGGTGATGAGAAAATCCGTTCCTTCGCTGGAGCGCTGCTCACGGGTGTAGACCCAGCCACGGCGCTGACGCGTTGGCAGACGTTTACCGCCACATCTAAGACCAGTTCTGATGCCAGAGCGGCAGGCAACTCTTCGGCCGGCAACTCTTCCGTCAGCGGCGCCACTGCAAACGACGCTGCAGGCAGCAGCTCCGCAAACGGACGCAACAACTCCGCAACGCTGGCACAGACCTCCGGCACCGCCGTCACGGCAGCCGTGATTGAGGGGGGATTCACGAGCAAGACGGGCTTGGGGATGCCGGCTCTCACAGGAGCTGTGTCGATTGATCGCGTGGCTGGGCAGGGAGCTTTCCTCATGGGAGGGAATGCGCACGTGGCGAGCGCTGGCGATCTGCGCGGGCTGGCGTACGTGCCGTGTGCGTGGCCAGCTAACTCGATGTGGCTCGTGGGTTCGGCTAGTACCGTGGGCACATCCAACCGGTTGGTGCTGTCCAATCCCACGCTCACGAGTGTGCAAGTGAAAATTCGGGCGTTTACGTCACTCGGAGAAGTGCCGTTGGGCACGAGTGCGCTGGTGGCTTTAGCTCCGCAGACGATTCGCGCCATCTCGCTTGATGGACTCGTCAGCGACGACGATCACATAGCGTTTTCCCTCTCTGCACAGGCCGGCCAGTTTGCTGCAGCTTTGCAAACCAATACCCTATCGGGGTTCACACCGGCTGGTATTGACGTGATTAGTGCCGGCCGCGAGGGACGTTCCGTGGTGATTCCTGGCTTGGTACTCCCCGCAGGGCAAGTAAATCTCGGCGGTATTAGGTCGGCCACAGAGACCGGCACATCGGCTCTGGTTGATCCAGCCGTGAAAGCTGGAGTGCGCATCGTGAATCCGAATGCGCAACCGGCTGCCGCTTCCGTGGCATTAATCGGAGCAGATGGGAAAGCTCGCACTCTGCCTGGCGGGGAGAACACAAAAATCCTGCCTGGCGGGGTGTTGGATTTGAGCCTTGACGGCGTTCAGCCAGGTGCCTATGCACTGCGGGTGAGTGCCGATGTGCCGATAGCGGCTGGTGCTTTCACCCGCTACGATTCCGGCGCAGCAGGTAAAGATGTGGCCTGGTTGGCTAGTCAAGGGGCGGTGACTGATGCGGGTGCAGCCGTCGGCATCGGGGCAGCGCAGTTGGTGGTGCTTCCGGTACTCAACGCGGATCAAGCGCGAGAAACTGACGTCACTTGGACAGCTTTCGATGCCCGAGGCAAACAGCTGGCTCAGAAAAAGGTGACGGCAAAAGGGACGCTGGCAATCTCTTTGCCGTCCGGCACCGCTTACGTGAGTGTGAGTGCTTCGTCCCCGCTGTATGCAGCGGTGGCGGGGAGCGTCACTCTCGGCCAGGGCAAAGGTGTAGCCTGGGCTCCGCTGAGCCAGACTGGAGCGGGCAACTCCAGCACTCGGGTGCTTTTCGCCAACTGAACAAGACGTGCCAACTGAACTAGACTGGATATGTGCCGATGGAAGAGCTGAGAGGAATGGCGGGCAGCGAGCCGCATTCTGACGATCCTCATTTCGCTCAAGAAAGCAGTGATAACGAGCGTTCTAGCGCTGCGCACGCAGATCGCATCGTAGATCGTATCCAGCTCCGCTTCCACAGAGTGCGCAGGGATCGGCATGGGCGTGGTATGCGCGGACCGGTACTCCCTGCACGGCTGCCGGCGTGGCGTACTCGTGCCCAGATGTTCGACGACGTGATCGCTTGGGATTTAGGTACTTTTCGCCGGTATCTTGGCGAGAAAATGGATCGTTTTGACTTCGCCGTCATCGACGTCCCCCACTCGGATCCAGCTCCTTGGGAAGATGGAGTGCCGCTGGGCAGAGTAGTTCCTTTTGAGCGTCCATCGAAACTGGAGGCGCGCATTATCTTTTATCGGATGCCTATCCTTGAGCAGGCAGGTAGGCACCCATTTCCGAGGATGTTTATTCACGAAGTGGTCACGAATCATTTGGCCAGCGCGCTCGGAGAGTATCCAGAAGATATTGACTACATCCGCTCCCGTTAAGTACCGACGCCTTTTTAGTGCTACTTTTGCTTCATGGGTGAAATCCGCAGCTGCTCTCGTGCCACGTGTACGAAGCCAGCTATTGCCACAATGACGTTTGATTATCGAGGGGCGCTTGCAGTGCTCGGGCCGCTTGCGCCGGAGACGTTGCCAGGTACTCTGGATCTGTGCGAACAGCACGTCCAGAGCGTCACTGTGCCTGTTGGGTGGGAGCTGGTGCGGCTTCAGACGGATGTATCGCGAGAAGCGGCAGCTGAGGATTCCCAGCCGGATAGCAGCCGCCTCACGGCACTTGCCGACGCCTTACGGGAAGCGGAAAAAGCTGCTCAAAAACGCGGCAACGGTACCGGTACCAGGAACGCTCAAGGGGCTAGCAGCGCTAATATGCCGCCAAATCCGTGGATATCACACGTGCCCCTCCCGCCTGTGCGTCCGCACCTGAGCGTGATCGACGGAGGTGCCGGTGATTAATGCTCACGTTTGTGATGGGGGAGCGCCTATGGTCGGGCAGGCATCGCTGGGCAGGTACCGTTGGAGAGGCATCGCTGGGCAGACTGCTGAGTAGACACCGCGCTTCAACTACATCTGAGGTGGTGAAGCTACACCTGTGAGATGGCTTTTGACGTCACTCCTGGCGCTGTGTCTGATGCACATCTGAAGCACTCACAGCACACAGCAGTTTGTGGCCACGCATTCAGGAGCGCACTGTATTCAGGCAGTGCATTGCTACCCGTGCAGTTACTCGTCTATAGCGGCGTTACGCATCTGATAAGGCAAACGATTGACGGCAGTGAGGGTGCGTGCCTGGCGCTCGCGTGAAAGCTGCGAGCGAGAGAACTCTACGTGATTGCGGATTACCAAAAGTGCAGCTAGAAAATCTTCAGGCG
This sequence comes from Actinomycetaceae bacterium, assembly GCA_028724905.1. Taxonomy (GTDB): domain Bacteria; phylum Actinomycetota; class Actinomycetes; order Actinomycetales; family Actinomycetaceae; genus Arcanobacterium_A. Next base: position 88,486 of record JAQYTG010000004.1, read on the forward strand.
CTGTTCCCCACGGAGGGGCAGGGCTCACGTACTGCTCTGCCGCCGCAGCTAGCACCCGCGCTTGCTCGGAGCGAGCCTGCGGGGTGAGCGTGGGGATTGCTTTGAAATGGCTGGTGATATTGAGTAAAAGCCCGCCTGGGACTTCGCGGGTGCGGGCGCTGCTCGCCCAGGCCTGCATGGAAGCTGGCATCGAGATGTCAAGCTCAAAGGAACGCCGCTTTGGCCAGCGTACAACGTACGTATCAGCGAGCATATCCCCGAAGCGCTGCCCTCGATCCGATATGACGACGGCGAGGAAAGCGGGTACTCCTTGGAATACATACACCTCAAAAATACCGATTGTGGCACGAATAAAAGCGTGACGGAACGTGATCACGCCGCCGTCAGAGCGTACCACGCGCGTGCGCGTTATAATTTTTCCCAGTGAAAATCCGCGAGTGATTCCGCATACGAGTGCCGGCACGAGCCACACCCACAGGGCAACGATCCCAATAAGAGCAGCTGTGGTGAGAGGTGCATTGAGCATTGTCTGGCTCGCATAGCGGGCGAAAAAAAAGACGTTCACTGCCATTCCAAGGATGAGGACGATCCAGTCGATCGCACCAGCTAACACCCGCGAAGCTGCTGTGGCAGCGGGGAGGTCAAGCGCCACACCTTCGCCGATGACTATTTCATCGCCAAGGTATCCGCGGGCTTTGAGCTGCTCGAACTGATCTAGATTTCGTGCCACGTACTAAGAGTATGCGATCAGCGGGGGATAGCGGTAGTGAGTTTTAGCTGGTGCAACAGATGCTCTGGGTGCCGCAACATTCGTGGGCGTGCTGGGTGCCGCAACATTCGTGGGCGTGTCTGCGCGCACTGCCGTCAATGTGGCACAGTTGAGATATGGATTCATTAGCTTACGCGAAAGCCCATAGCGACGAATGGATGCGCTTAGAACAACTCGCCAAAAAAAGCCGACTCAGCGGAGCCCAGAGCGATGAGTTGATCCAGCTCTATCAACGAGTGGCAGGAGAGTTGGCCGTGATTCGCACGAAAGCTCCCGATCCGGATGTGGTCTTGAGAATGTCGATGGCGCTCAGCAGGGCGCGCTCGCGGATCACGACAGAGCCAATCTCGCCCTGGGCGGCTATTCTGCGCTTTTTCGCAGTGATCTTGCCGTTGTCGTTCTATCGAATTCGCCGTTGGATCTGGGTGGTGAGTGCTGCGTGCGTAGCTGTGGGAACCGCAGTATTCCTGGTGTATTCTCTGACCCCGAATCTGGTTGATACGCTTGGCTCTTATTCGGCGCAGCAGGCGTATGCTAAACAAGCGTTTGAGGCGTACTACACGGAGAATGCCCACGCTGATTTTTCGATGGTGGTGTGGAGCAACAACGCTTGGATTGCGCTGCAGTGCGTAGCTGGTGGATTCACAGGAATATATCCGATCGTTGTCCTCGCGCAGAATATGGTGAGCGTTGGGCAGACAGGTGCCGTCATGGATCGTTTTGGTGATTTAGGAATTTTCTTCCAGCTTATCCTGCCTCATGGGCTGCTGGAGCTAACGGCGATCTTCATTGCGGGAGCTGCTGGGCTGCGAATTTTCTGGGCCTTGGTGCATCCAGGTGCTCTCCCGAGGGTGGCGAGCTTAGGACGAGAGGGTAGGCATACCGTGATGGTGGCTCTCGGCTTGGTGTTTGTACTCTTCATCTCGGGGCTGATCGAAGGGTTCGTCACGCCATCTGCACTGCCGTGGTGGCTCAAAATTATCATTGGTGCACTGGCTCTCGCAGGATTCTGGGCATGGGTGATGATTCTCGGAAAGCGAGCTGCTAGCCCCAGCAGCGGTGAGATGGATAGCGGCGAAGTGGGCTGGCATATTGAATATGCGCAGTGAAGCGTGACCGCGTGCAGGCAGTGGAAATAGTGACGCAAAAGTTGCGGCGACTGCTTCTGCGGCTGTTTCAGAGCTTCCCGTGAGCTTTGAGCTCAATATAAGCGTCGGCAATAGCCGGAGGAAGTTCGTCGGCTCCTGCCTGTATCACCGTAGCTCCAAGCTGCTGGAGATTGCGGATTACTGCCGCTACTTCCAGTTCGGAACGCGCATCCGCTGCTGTCTGGAACGCCTGGAAAGCGTCGTCACCAGCTTTCAGGGGATGGACTTTGAGGGAGTCGGGTAGAAGATCAGCTTTGGCCCGCTGCACGGAACCGATCAAAACGGTGTGTCGTGACGTCAGCTTGGGGAGAACGTCGAGCAGCCCATCAGAGATTGCAGACAAACCAACAGTGGTGAGTACGATCACCAGTGCGCGTTGACGGGTGAAACGATCAATATCGCTCGCTGCCAGTTGCCAATCAGTAGCTTCCAGGCTTGGCTCTACGTCTGCAAATGCTTCTCCAAGACGATTGATCATGCCTGTCCCGCGGGAGTCAGTCAAGGCCGAGCGTACTTGAGAATCGAGAGTGAGCACGCGCACGCGGTCGCCAGCGCGTCCGGCGAGTGCCGCCATCAGCAGACTCGTCTCAATATAGGCATCGAACGCCGGATTTTCCCCAATCCGCAATGCCCCGCCGCGCCCAGAATCAGCCACGATAATCACTCGGCGATCCCGCTCTGGCCGCCATGTGCGCACCACTGTCGTACCTAAGCGGGCAGTGGAACGCCAGTCGATAGCGCGCACGTCGTCACCAGCTACGTATTCGCGCAGAGAGTCGAACTCAGTGCCTTGGCCGCGCGTGAGGAGCAGTGCCCGCCCCTCTAGCTCTCTGAGCCGACTGACGCGAGCAGGTAGATGCTTGCGCGAACTAAACGCCGGAAGTACCCGCACATCCCACAGCGTAGCGCGAGAGCTCTGGCGGCCAGCAAGCCCTAACGGGCCGTGCAGACGCACAGTGATATGTTCAGATTTACGGGTGCCGCGCCGGCGCGGTGTGATGGTGGAGGTGGTGCTCATCGTAGCTCCGGGAGCCAGATTGAAACTGTGCCGGTTAGGATTGACATCGGCAGAGGGCGGCCAGGCATCGCGCCACTGGCCGCACATCCGACGGGTGGAGGTATTGCTCAGCGTGAACGTCTGTTCAAGAGCTATATGTACGCGGGTCGAGGGAGCTGCCTCACGCTGAAAGCTGAGTTGCTTCGGGGAGGGAGCGAGTGCGGCATCCATCAGGCAGGCGAGCGCCAGCACACATTCAAAAAGCGCCACGGCAGCTAATGAACTTGTGAACAGAGCGACGAAAATGCCTACCAGAGAGACCACGGCAGCAGAAAAACGGATGTACACAGCTGCTCACAATCACCGCGGTGCCGGTACGGATGCGAGAATGGTCGAGAGTACTTGCGCTGTGGTGAGGCCATCGAGCTCTGCTTCGGGCTGGAGTCGCATCCGGTGCCCGAGGGCAGCCAGTGCGAAGGCTTTCACGTCGTCAGGGATCACGAAGTTGCGCCCGTTGAGCCAAGCCCAGGCTCGGCAGATAGCCAACAAAGCGGTGGTGCCGCGTGGAGATACCGCCACCTGCACGGCGGGGTTGGAACGGGTGGCGCGTACCAGCTCTACGATGTACCCCAAAATAGCTTCGTGCACGCTCACGTTTTTCACCTGTGCGCGCGCTGCCAGGATATCCTCAGCGCTGGCTACAGCAGTGATTCCAGCCGAATCGAGGTTGCTCGGATCAAATGTTCCTGCGTGACGCCGCAGCATCTCCAGCTCAACCTCGCGCTCAGGTAGGGGCACCTGCACTTTCATCAAGAAACGATCTAACTGAGCCTCTGGCAACGAGTAGGTGCCTTCATATTCGATTGGATTTTGCGTGGCAACCACTAAGAATGGGTCGGGAAGAGCTTTCGCTTGGCCATCGACGGACACTTGATGCTCGGCCATCGCTTCGAGCAGCGCAGCTTGAGTCTTCGGAGGGGTGCGGTTGATTTCATCAGCCAGCAAGATATTCGTGAAAACGGGTCCAGGGCGGAACGTAAATTCTCCGGTCGAATTTGAATAGATCAGCGAGCCGGTGAGATCTCCAGGCATGAGATCAGGGGTGAACTGTACACGTTTGAAGTCGGTGGCGAGCGCCACTGCAAGGGCACGCACCAACAGGGTTTTTGCCGTTCCTGGCACTCCCTCAAGCAGGATATGGCCGCCGGTGAGCAGCCCAATCAGGGTGGCGCTCACGGCTTGATCCTGCCCGACGACGGCTTTAGCGATCTCTGTGCGTACCTGCCTAAACGTTCCTGCCAAGTCGGTAGGTTCGGGTGCGCCGGTGGGTTCGGATGTACCCGAGAGGTCGGGAGTGCCGGCGAGGGCGGGTGTGCTTGCACGTTCAGGTGTACTGGCTAGGTTCGGTGTACCGGCCAGGTTGGGTGTGCCGGAGGGGGTTGGTGTGCCGGCGAGTGCAGGTGTGCTTGGAAATTCGGGAGTACCCCCAAGTTCGGGCACACCGTTAGTTTCTTGCTCAGGAACGGTCATGAGTGAACTCCTTCTCTAAATCGCCCACCGCTGAAGCAAGCTGGGCAAGATCTGTTTGAGTGTCGATAGGTTGAGTGTAAAGAGTGCGCATCACGGCCTCTGGATCGCCGTGGCAGGCGCTGGCAACAGCTAATGCAACCTCGGTGGGCGTGGCGTTAGCAGCCAGGCCGAGCCGCTGCGCATGGCGGGCAATGAAAGCAGAGCGCAACACTCGTGCAGCGTGTGCCAGATCGCGGTTTGTGCGATAGAGCCGAGCTCGGCCGGTATTAGCCTCTTCTGCAGGCACGGCCACGGGCAGCGGCTCGGCCACCAGTTTGCCAAATCGGCGTGCCGAGACCAGCATAAACCATGCTCCGCTGGCGACGGCTGCCACAAATGCCAGGAAAAGCCATGCGGGCAGCTTGCCGGTGGCAGCCAGTGCACTGACGTCACCAGGTGTATATCCCTCTACCCACAGCAGTGTGGGATGCTGGCTGAGGGCTCGCATGGCCACGCCGGCGTTGTCGAATTCTCCTAAGTATTGATTGGTGAGCGCAGTAGCTGCCCCAAAGTAAAACACCTGAGGATAGCGTTCAGACTGAATCCACGCAGAGCCGTAAGTCGCATCGAAGCAATGCGACTGGTTCTGGGCACGAACCATTACTTGACTCACAGGGCCGAGAGTGGATCCATCGGCGTCTGCTTCCACCAGTGTGGCCGGAGTACACGAGCGGGCACTCACCTGACTCTTTGCTGCAGGCTCGTCCTCACGAGCAAGAGCAGACGTCCAAGCATCCTCACCGAACCCCCAGGCGTCCCGACTCCACCAGGAAGACGTGCCCAGTAAAATTATTGTGGCTCCAGACTCTTTGAGTGCGTTTGCGTCTTCCTCCTCCAGTTCTATCTCCATCGGATCTATGAGTAGCACTGTGGTGGTGGCATTTGCCCGCTTCAGATCGGCAGCCGTTTGCGCGTGTACAACGTCTACTCCGGCATCGGTGAGTAGCTGTGCGAGAGCGCCGCCGCCATTGGGATCGAGAGAGGCGGGGGAGTAAGGGCGGTGATCGTTGCGGGTGCTCAGCATCATATTGGCAATTCCCGCAGCAATGGCGAGCACTGCGATGACGACGCCGAGAATAATTCCGGTGCGCAGGCGATGTGCGGGGGCGGCGCTGGCGTCCGTGGCGTGGGTGGTGCTCATACGGCCACCTCGCTTGGGCCGGCTGAATCCCTCGCGCTGGCCGAAGCCGCAGGGCTGCCCGAGCTAGCGCTGCGCACAAAATCGGCGAGCTCCTCTAGATCAGCCAGGGATCGTTCATCGGCGTGCAGATCGGCAAAAAATACTTCATTAAACCAAGCGGCTCCGCGCATAAACAGCTCTCGATGCCCCATTTTGTCTGCTGCGGCTTCGGCCGCCTCGGTGGCAGTGAGCCCTGGGCGCAGAGTCAGCTCTCCGCGTTCACTCAAGAGCCGGATGACGGCGCGGAACAGTTCGATGACGCTCATGTCGTAGTTGTGCTCACGCTGCGCCTGGGCTGCTGCCGCAAAAAGTTGATCGGAGGAACGGGCATCCCCAAAGAGTGCCTGCGAGCCAACAGATCCAAGCTGTGCGCTGCTGGCCGCGCCCGTGCGTGCACGCACGGAACGCCACACGAGCAGGGCGATCACTGCTGCTGCGATGATTACCAGCACGGTGAGCAAGATCGTCACTGTGCCGCGATTGCCGACTGCCATGATGTTCGCACTGAAAAGCTCGCTGATCCAGTCGATGATTCGTTGGAGCAGCGTTTCTTGCTCGTGGTATTTCGATTTGGCAAGCTCGTTTTCCGCCCATTGCTGGGCGGTGTGATCACTGGGATCGGCGGCAAGGAGGAGCAGTGACGTGAGCATGGGAGAGCCTCAGGCCTGGCCGTTTGTTTCCTGAATCAGACGCAGGTGGAAATTCTCGCGCCGGAAGCGCATATTCACATAGATCAGATTCATCAGTACGCATTCGACGGGAGCGAGTGCCATAGAAAAGGCCACAGACATTCCGAGGGATGACACAAAGACTACGGCAGAGGTGGCGGCAGAGCTTGACGCTAGCTCAACGACCACTGCAATGATCCCGAAAAAGCCGCCTACCACACTGCCTATCACGCTCGAAATAAGGGTGACGACGATGACCGTGCCGAGCAGGTATCCGAACGAGCCTTTGGTGAGCTGCCATGAGCGGCGGATAGCGCGGATAGGACCGATGTTTTCAGCCACGATAGCGCTGGGTGCCAGCGCGAAGCGCAGGTAGAACATCATCATGCCGAGATAGAGCAGCAGGAAGATAGCGAGGATCAGCAGTAGCACTCCCAATGCGGCCACGGGGAAATCGTCGCTGCTGACGGTGGCGGAATCGGCAAAGAAGACCGCCGGTCCAGCCGCTGCAAAGGCAACAATCATGAAGATCACGAACACGACTGCGAAGACGGCTCCAACGATGGCGTCAAAGCCGAGCACTCGTGCGAATGTGCTACCGGCCCGTTTTTTCATCAGGGCGAAGGATTCTTTAAGGCTTACTTTTTGCCCACGTACGGAAGCAATCGTCACGCGGGTGCCGACGATCGTCACAAAAATTTGCACGATAAAACTCAGGACGATTGTGGCAATAGTACCTGATCCGGCGATAGCTTTGGCGGAGTCGAGAGCTGAACCCATCGGCGTCAGCACCGACGTTTCTCCTGAGAGAAGCTCAAATATCGCCGAGAAAAGCCCCACAATCAACCCCATAATGAGCGGAAAGACGAAGTAAGCCACAGGGTTGAACTTCAGGAGACGGAATGCCGCGTCCAGAGTGTCTCCGATGCCAAGTGGGCGCAGTGGGATTACGGTGCCGTAGCCATGCTGAAAATGGTGAGTTTGGGCATTTGCTTCGCCAAACTGACCGTAGCCACCCGCATGAGGTGCGGCAGGATTAGGGGGAATGGGCGCAGCGTATGCGGGTGCTCCAGGATTTGCGTACCCTTGCGCGTATCCTTGCTGGTATCCCTGCGGAGGATAGCTTTGGGCTGCTGGATCGTACTGCGCATAGCCTGGCTGGGGAGATCCTTGCACTGGATTCTGTGCGAGATTGGTATTCGTGCGGGTATCCGAGGTATTCGTGCGGGTATTCGAATTCGGCGCCGTGTTGGAGGTAGGAGACCCGTTGGGGGTAAAAGAACCGTCAGGGGTAAAAGAATTAGGATCAATACTCATACAGGAAATCCTCTAGTCGCTAGCTACTTCTGCGACTCAGTTTAATAGATTCTTGAGTTCAGTAGCAGATCTTCCCAGCTGGTAGGAAGAGTGACACAGAGTTTTTGCGCTAAACTGAAGACGTCGATCGGCGGCACGGATGTGGGAGAAAGAGCGTATATGAGCCAGAAAATTCTTGTGGTTGATGACGATCCTGGCATTTCAGAGATGGTAGCGATTCTTCTAGAATCTGAGGGGTATGCGGCTATTACGGTGGCTAATGGGTTGCAGGTGCTCCCGATTTTTCACGCTGAGCGGCCAGATTTAGTGCTGCTCGACGTCATGCTTCCAGGGATGGATGGCGTGTCAGTATGCCGTCAGCTGCGTTCAGAATCAGATGTGCCCATCATTATGATGAGTGCTAAAACCGATTCGGTGGACGTCATTGCTGGTTTGGAAGCTGGCGCAGACGATTATGTGACGAAACCATTTGAAAACTCCGTGCTCATCGCGCGCGTGAAAGCTCGTCTACGCCGGCAAGAATCGGAGCCGGAAAAGCTGCATATCGGGGATCTCACGATTGATCTAGCTGCTCACGAAGTGTTGCGAGGGGAGCAGAAGCTGCATCTCACACCGCTTGAATTTGAGCTGCTCTCGGTGCTGGCGCGCAAACCACACCAGGTATTCTCACGAGAAGAGCTGCTGGAAGTTGTGTGGGGGTATCGGCACGCCGCTGATACCCGACTCGTCAATGTGCATATACAGAGGCTGCGTTCCAAAGTGGAGCACGATCCTGAACGGCCCGAGATTGTGCTCACCGTGCGGGGCGTTGGATATCGAGCAGGATCTGTGCAGGCGTGAATTCCTCATCTGCTGATGGCTCTCTCCTTACGCCTGAGCTGCCGGTTCAGGAATCGGGTGCGCGCTCCGCGCTTTCTCCCGCCACTACCGCTGCAGCTTCTTCTGGAGCTTCTCCTGTGGTTAGTCCGCGGGAGCGTGGCGCTTTTTTTGAACGGATCTGGTCTGCCATCACGGGCGTACGTCACTTATGGAGCTCGTCGCTCAGATTGCGCGTGATTACAATCATTCTCATCGGCGGCACAGTGGGGGCTTCCATCGTGGGCGTGGTGATCACTGCTCAAGAGCGGGCGGCGATCTTCGATCAGGCTGTGCGGGTGAATGTGGAGCAGTTTTCGAATGAATCGGCTGCGGCTCAAGAGAAGTTTTCAGCAGGTTTGGCATACACCACGGGGCAGACGCAGCAGGTGGCCAACAATTTAGTGGCATCTATGTACGATCCAGCCCGTGGCCTTATGGGTGCGGTGCTGATGCGTAGCCAAGGGCAAGAAGCTACCCCAGCGCAGATTGTCGAGCCGTCCACGGCGAGCGCTGCTACATTGCGTTCGCTGGTTTCTGCGCAGCTGCGGGCAGAAGTGGCACATTCGCGGAATGTGGCGTGGCAATCGGTAGCTATCCCTCGCGATCCGCAAAACTATAGAGGAGCTACATCCCCAGGGATTGTGGTCGGTACGGCTTTGGAAATTCCCAGTTCTGGAGATTACGAACTCTATGCCGTCTACTCGTTGGAAAGCCAAGAATCGTTGCTCAACTCCAGCTACAGGGTACTCAGTTTCGGGATTGTGGCATTTATTTTGGCGCTCACGCTGCTCATTGTGTTGGTTTTGCGTATGGTGCTACGGCCAATTCAAGAAGCCTCAGAGGGGGCTCGGCAGCTTGCGCAAGGAGCTCTTGATACCCGCATGGATGTCGAAGGCTCTGATGAGTTAGCTCAGCTAGCGACGTCGTTCAATCAAATGGCCAGTTCTCTTGAAGATCAATTTGCTCGCATGGAGCGCATGAGTGAGGTACAGACGGAGTTTGTCTCAGCCGTTAGCCATGAGTTGCGTTCGCCCGTGACGACGATCAGAATGGCCGGCCAACTCATCTACGATAAGCGAGACGAACTCTCTCCCGCGTTGAAACGTTCGGCAGAGCTGCAACACGATCAGCTGAACAATCTCGACTCTATGCTCTCCGATCTGTTGGAGATATCGAGGTATGATGCCGGAGCTATGAATCTCGCCGCTACTGATGTCGATGTGGTAGAGATTGCCGAAAAGGTGGTGGAAATGGCACAGCCGCTGGCGCAATCCAACGGGGTGCAGGTGACGCTCACGCAGAGCGGAGATACCACAGCGCAGGTGGAGCCGCGTCGTATTGAACGGGTGATCCGAAATCTGGTCGTGAATGCTGTGGAACACGGCGAGGCGCGTCCCGTTCAGGTGCGGGTCGTGGGTGGGCATGATGCCGTCGCTGTAGAAGTCATGGATCATGGGGTCGGCCTGAGCGATGAGCAAGCTGCGCACGTTTTTGATCGTTTCTGGAGGGCAGATACCTCGCGTGTGCGCAAGACGGGAGGTACTGGGCTCGGGCTCACGATTGCCCGTGAGGATGCGCTCATTCACGGTGGCTCTTTGAAAGCCATCGGCGAGCTGGGGGTGGGCTCGACATTTTTGCTAGTCGTGCCGAAACGTCCAGGTGCTCCATACACTTCTCCCATCAAACTCAAGAAGCCACAGCCAATAACGGAGTCTGCGGATAGAGCGCAATCTGTAGATATGCAGCAGGCGAACGTCGAGGAGCACGGCAAAGATAAACACAGCGCAGATAAACACAGCGCTGATGAGCGCAACGCAGATAAGCACGGTGCAGATAAGCGCAGCGTTGATAGGCACGGCGCAGATGAGCTTTCGGCAGACGGGGGGGGGAGAGACCGTGGATGCGTGCTTGAGCAATGAGCAAGATGAACCATACGTGTACAAGCGAGGCGTAAAGGCTGCGGCGGAAGTTGCGCGAGAAGATGGAGCGACGGTGCCCACCGCGGAAACCCGTGAAGATGGTGATGCCTCGTGAAGCGGATGCGTCTTCGGGTTCTCGCTGCTGTCAGTATTGTGTTGGTGGTACTGAGCTCCTGCGCTGGACTCCCTCGGCGAGGTGGCGTCACAGTCGTAGAGCGAAGTACTGCTCCTCTGGGAGGGGTGGTACTCGATGCTAAAGGGCCAACGGTCGGGGCTAGCCCAGAGGAACTGATCCAAGGTTTTTTGCGTGCTTCCTCAGTGGGGGTGTCCGACAATTTCCGCGTGGCACGGCAGTTTTTGACTCCTGAGGCGGCTGCGCGTTGGAATCCCTCTGGCGGCGTCAATATCTTCTCCGATTCAGAGTCGGTACAGTTTTCTCAAACGACGCAAGGGGCAGTGCTTGCTTCGGTGCCAGCGCTTGGAAGAGTAGATAGCACAGGGCACTACACGGCTGCCGAAACTGGAGCGACGCTCAGCAGAGAATTCTCGTTAATGGTGAATGAGGATGGGGAGTGGCGTATCGCGGCACTCGACGATTCAGTGATGATGGCGCAGACGGTTTTTTCGTCACTCTATGTGCGCTCACCCCTGTATTTCCTCAATTCGGAGCAGACCGCTTTCGTGCCGGATGTGCGCTGGTTCCCGCGTGCTCGGGCGCTTTCACTGATGGCGGCGTCACTCATCACTGGCCCTTCTGCGTGGCTGGCTAAGACGGCACACACTGCTTATATGAGTGGGCTCGATCAGATAGAGACCAACGTCACCGTGGAAGACACCACCGCCATCGTGGATCTCCCAGTTGGTGTGGAGGGGCTTTCTCCAGACAAGTTGGCATTTCTGGAAGCGCAGTTTACGAAGACTCTCGTTGGTTCGGGGCTCGTGCAGCGGGTACAGCTCACGGTGCAGGGTGCTTCGGTGAGCTCTGGCGAGGTGCTCAATCTGCCCGCCTACCCTTATACGACAGCTCCGTTGGTGGCTATCGTGCAAGGCAACGTGCTGAGTATCAACAACGGGCAGAGCAGTGTGCTCCGCCTGGCAGATGAATACAATCCAAAAAACTTTGCGCGCATTGCCATTGATTCCACTCAGCCTGCCACTCGTCTGGTGGGTCTCAATGACGCTGGAACTAAGCTCTCGGTGCTTCCTCTCGGCGGAGGAGAAGAGATGACTCTCTATGCGAGCAGCGCACAGCCAGCCGCAGGGGCAGCGGCTTCGGGGTCAGCTCAGGCTTCGGGATCTGTTCGGGCTTCGCGGTCCGCGCTCGCTGCTCCATCTATTGACGAAATGGGGTGGGTGTGGAGCGCCGATTCGGCAGCGCCGGGCAAACTTTTGGCTATCAACGCGGAGACTGGCGAGAAAGTGCAGCTCCCCGCTCCAGATATAGCGCACGGGGGTGTGTTGCAGGTGGCAGTCTCGCGTGAGGGCAGCCGCGTGGTGGTGCTTTTGGCGGGAGATAGCACCAGCCACATCGCCGTTTTCGGAGTGCAGCGTGACCCGATGGGAGCGCCGACGGGTCTGGGGGATCCACTGTGGCTCGGACAAGATTTCACAGATGTGCATGATGTGAGCTGGATGAGCGACGCGAAAGTGCTGCTGCTCGGCACGGTGGGTGACGGCGGAGTCGAGGGCTTGTACTCGCTCGATATTGGTGGTTTGCGTGAGCCAGTGGCTGGAGTCTCAAAAGCAAAAAGCGTGACGACAGGGCGCGGTCTCGACTCTGCCGTCGTACTCACCGAAGATGGGACAGTGCAGAAGTTTTCTGGTGCCAGCTGGGCGACTCTCACTCCTGATGCCACGGCGATTGCATTCCCAGGGTGAGTTTCTGCTAGCGGCTGCCTGGATGTAAGGGGAGAGCGATGTTAATTGCTCCGGCTATGCACGCCCAAACGGTTTCTGCTAGCGAATGCCTGGATGCAATGGGAGAGTGTCGGCAAGGAGCCCAGCGATGGGCTGGCCGTACGCCCTGCTCTGTAGATGTTGCGCTGTAATCGCTGCTGTGTAGATGCTGCGTGCACATCGAGGTGACAGGCGCTACTTATCCACAGACTGCAACGGCTATAGATATGCCACCAGTGTTGTGTGCACGATGAGTCTGTGACGACTACCCTGATGCGCCTGCGTCAGCTGCGCCAAGCGGCAGCTGATGTGATGTTTCCACGTGCGTGTGCCGGCTGCGGCGCCTGGGATGAAGATGTGTGTGAACCCTGCTCTCGTGCATTTTGCCGAGATTGGGTTGATGTGGCGAGTAGGGCGCCGTATCTGGTGCGCGTGCAGCCCTTCACAGGAGAGTGCGTCTCAGATTTTCCTTGCTTTGCCCTTGCTGCTTATGAGGGGAGGATGCGCGACGTGATCGTCACGTGGAAACACTCAAATGTGCGTGCTCTCGATCGCAGGATTACATCTCTGTGGAGGGATGCAGTGCAGAGACTACTGGGCACTGAGAGTTTTATCACTGCACGCCGAGCGGTAGGGCCTGCTCCGATATGCGTCGTTCCTGCCCCCTCGCGTTGGCACAGGAGACACAAGGGGCAATTAGTGGTGCATAAGCTTGCCGTCGGCTTGTGTGAGGAAAGCGGGTGGCCGGTAGCGGACGTCTTGCGGACGACGGCTTCCACGGGCGCTGCTTGGCCTGCTACGGGCCTTGCTTGGCCTGCCGTGGATCAATTCTGGGAGCGTGGGTCGAATCACCTGTGGGATTGCGTTTCGGATCGGTTGTCGGATCAGGAGCGGATCGGCGTGAGGGGAATGCCTGATAGCTGGAGTTTGATGGCTCGCGTGCGCACGGCAGTGCGATCTGCAGGAGCTCCGCGTTGGAGGGCGAGGCACGGATATCAGGTGGCAAATTTTTCTGAGCGCGGCGATAAACGTGCCGGCATCTACAGCGTGGAAGATATGAGCGGGAAAGGAGTGGTGATCGTGGATGATGTGGTGACGACGGGCGCAACAGCTAGTGGAGCAGAAGCGGCAATTGCGAGAGCCGGAGGGAAAGTGATAGCAGTGGTGGCCTTAGCTGCTCCAGCTAGAATAAGCGGCGCGAGAGCTAAGATGGACGATGTGACTTTCGGCTCACGTCACCAGTGAAGTGGCTGAATGAATGATCGCTGTTAGCCAAAGAGATACTAAAAGTCGGTGGCTTGGGTCACATTTATTGTGTGTGGCAGCTATACTGGAAAAGTCTCTATGAGATGCTCCGTCTATGGGCGTGACGTGCTGAAATACAGGGCGGCCGAGCGGATTGTGTAGAGAGTAGGTGATGCCAAAGCGTTCCACGCAGCCGTGGAACTGCGTTCTGGTGGAGTAGCGTCCACCATCATTCAGACCGATTCAGGAGGTCATGATGGAATTCGTTGTCAAGGGGCGGAATACAGAAATTTCCGACCGCTTCCGCAACCACGTTGAAGAAAAGCTAGAAAAAGTGGAGCAATTCGCTCCGCGGGCGCAGCGGGTAGATGTGGAGCTCACACATGAGCCGAATCCCGCGCAGGTGGAGAGATCTGAGCGCATTGAAATCACAGTACGCGACAAAGGGCCAGTGATTCGCGCGGAGGCTTCTTCTGCCGATCAATACAGTGCGTTAGATCTGGCTATTCAAAAACTCTTCGAGCAGTTGCGCCGAGCCCATGAGCGTAAGAAAGATCACCGGCGTCGCCGTGGGGTAGAGCCAACTCCTGAAGAACTCAACGTGGATACGCTGTTGGAGTCACTCCATCTCGATGGAGCAGATCAAGCTGCGGCAGGCTCAGGCTCTGCTGGCTTAGGAGTGCCGACCAAGCCTGGCGAAGAGATTGAGACGCAGCTTGGAGATTCTCCGGTGGTGGTGCGGCAGAAACTGTATGAGGCAAAACCCATGACCGTCGATCAAGCCCTCTATGAGATGGAGCTCGTAGGGCACGCTTTCTACCTGTTTATTGACGAAGAGACGAAACAGCCGTGTGCCGTGTATCGGCGCCACGGGTGGACGTATGGCGTGATTCGTTTGAATGCCGTGGCTGGAGAGTTTGGGCCTGCTGGCAGTGATGCGTGAGGAGGTAGATGCGGCAGGAGCATGAACGCTGCAGCACATATCTGCAGATATGACGTGCTGTGACCGGCTTACCACCCATGTGTGGGGCAGTAGCTTTGCACTGCACATGGGTGGCCTGCTAGAGTATCTGAGCGTGCGAGCGAAAGCGAGTACCGAGGCGGGTTACCCGAGCGGCCAAAGGGGGCTGACTGTAAATCAGCTGCGAAATGCTTCGGGGGTTCAAATCCCTCACCCGCCACTGCTCAATTCCCACTGTGGGAATTGAGGGCACATGACGTGGTTTAGCTATATGGTCTGGAAGCGTGCTTTCGCCATCAACATCTACAAAAGTGTGCGAAATTGAAACCGCTGAGATGAGTTGCTATTCTCTTCTTGGCTTGGTCTTTGCTTGCGAAGGCTGAGGGAGTTCTCTGCGGAGGATTCCCGCCGTGAGGATATGGCTGTATGGCTGATTCTTACGCAGTGCCCCGATAGCTCAGTCGGCAGAGCATCTCCATGGTAAGGAGAAGGTCAAGAGTTCGATTCTCTTTCGGGGCTCGCTTCACCGCGGTGAGCCGCATATACACGGCGCAAGAGGTGAATAGCGTTCCAGATGTGATCGCGCAGCCGAGGCGGGGTAGCTCAGTTGGTCAGAGCGCACGACTCATAATCGTGAGGTCGCGGGTTCAAACCCCGCCCCCGCTACTCATCGGTCGAAAAATCGCGTCATGCTGGGGCGTACTTATTCCCTTTTGTTCCCTGATTTGTTGACTTTGACCATGAGTGAAGTAGTCGCCTAGCGCGAGTTAGCTACGCGGCGTAGAGCTATCCCAGCAAGGCAAGGAGATAAACGATGGCTTCTAAAGCTCAAGATATTCGCCCCAAGGTCACTCTGGCGTGTGAGGTGTGCAAGTGGCGTAACTACATCACTCGGAAGAACCGTCGCAACACTCCTGACCGCTTGGAGTTGAAGAAGTATTGCCCGAACTGCAAAAAGCACACGGTGCACCGCGAAACTCGCTGACGAAGTACCGGCGTTTGCCGCGTCAGATCAAGGAGCCTCCGCATCAGCGGAGGTTCTTTTGCTGTTGGTTGAGAAGAGGGGTTAAAGTGCAAAACGGGGTTAAGTAGCAAAACGCGGGCCTATTTGGTGTGTGTTGCTAGTTTTGACTCTTAGCCCTGCATCAATAAATCTTGCCCACCAGCCCCAATTTCCCCCGTTACCTCCACGCCCTACAAGATGAGAGAGCCTTGCACGGGTTGCCCACCAGCCCCAATTTCCCCGCTACCTCCACGTGGACGACATAGACAGTCTGATTCGCGGTAAAATTCAGCTGTGACGTGTAATATCCCAGAATTTCATGAACCTGTTGCCACGATACCGCCGGTGCCCTGGACGCGCGCGCGGGAATATCCGCCTCCTGAGAGCCTCGCTGATATCACCACGTTCGGCGTTGGCGGACGTATCAAAAATATGGTTCATGCCACATCTGAGCGTGAGCTTATCAATGCGATCGTGGCTGGTGACGACGCCGGACTTCCGCTTCTGGTGGTCGGGGGAGGCTCAAATATCCTGGCGGGTAGTGCTGATTTTGCCGGCGTGGTGGTGCGAGATATGCGCCACGAGATCACTACTGTCTTTGAAGAGGGATGCCCTGGTGCTCGCATTCATGTGACGGCAGGCACGCCGTGGGATGAAACTGTGGTGTACGCCGTCACTCACGGATGGATGGGGATGGAAGCCCTCTCCGGTATTCCGGGCACTACTGGTGCAGCGATTGTGCAAAATATCGGGGCATACGGCCAAGAGGTAGCTGGCACAGTAGCTGCGGCGCGCACATTTGATCGGCTCACCCGTTCGGTGCGAACGCTTTTTATGAGTGATATGAAGCTCGGATATCGCACGTCGATTTTGAAAGAATCAATGAGGGTTCCTGACGCCGAAGGACGTGTGTGGGGGCCGAGTCCACGCTGGATTGTACTCGATGTGGATTTCCAGCTGCGGCTAGCGTCGCTCAGTGAACCCATTCGCTATGGCCAGCTGGCAACGTTCCTGGGGGTGGCTCCGGGGGATCGAGCGCCGAGCTCTGATGTGCGTGAAGCGGTGTTGGAGCTGCGGCGTGGCAAAGGGATGGTACTTGACGACGAGGATCGAGATACCTACTCGGCTGGATCGTTTTTTATCAATCCAGTGTTGGCACAATCTGATGCCCTGTGCCTGCCCCCTGAAGCTCCGCGTTATGACGTCACTGATGCTACTGCTGTGAATCAGATCGGGGCGGCAGCTCTCAAAATTCCTGGCCTCGTGAAGACCTCTGCAGCCTGGTTGATTGATCACGCCGGCTTCTCCAAAGGATACGGGATGCCAGGGCCGGCAGCGCTCAGCTCAAAGCACGCGCTGGCGCTCACAAATCGCGGTGGGGCAAGTGGAGAGCAGATTGCGGATGTGGCTCGTACGATTCGCGCCGGAGTACGTGAGCAGTTTGGTGTGGATTTGGAGCCGGAGCCGGTGGTCATAGGGCTGGATATCTGAGCTGCAAGCCTCGGAGTGGCTCTCATAGTGGCCAAAGTGCCGCCGCGCATAGATGCGTATCGAGGAACTCTTGTCAATTTATGGTATTGCGCACGAGAGTGGGCGCGTATGTGTCAAGATGGGTGCATGAGTAAAGAAAATTTGCGCCGCGTTTCTCAGCGCTTGGGCGCCATCCAAGAATCTGCCACCCTCGCCGTTGATGCAAAAGCGAAAGCTCTGAAAGCTGCTGGGCAGCCAGTGATCGGTTTTGGTGCGGGGGAGCCGAACTTTCCCACGCCAGAGTTCATTGTGGAAGCTGCAGTTCAGGCCGCCCGCGATCCGAAGAATCATAAATACACTCCGGCTAAAGGTCTTCCTGAGCTGCGTGCCGCGATTGCGGAGAAGACGTTGCGCGATAGCGGCGTCACCGTTGATCCCAACAATATCGTGGTCACTAACGGCGGTAAGCAGGCTGTGTACCAAGCGTTTGCCTCGATTGTAGATGAGGGTGACGACGTGCTCTTGCCAGCTCCGTACTGGACGACCTACCCCGAGGCTATCCGGCTGTGTGGCGGCAATCCTATCGAGGTATTTGCCGGTTCTGATCAGGGATACAAGGTGACGGTGGAGCAGCTGGATGCTGCTTGGACTGCACAGACGAAAGCGCTGCTAGTGTGTTCTCCTAGCAACCCGACGGGTGCCGTCTACAGCGCTGACGAACTGCGGGCAATCGGGCAGTGGGCGCTGGATAAAGGCGTGTGGGTGATCACCGACGAGATTTACGAGCACTTGGTCTACGAAGGGGAGCCGGCCTACATTTTGGCAGTGTGCCCAGAGCTAGCTGATCAGACGATCGCAGTGAATGGCGTGGCGAAGACCTATGCCATGACGGGCTGGCGCGTCGGCTGGATGTATGGCCCTGCTGATGCCATCAAGGCGGCGGGCAATTTCCAGAGCCACGTGACGTCGAACGTGGCAAACGTTTCACAGCGGGCAGCGTTGGCAGCTCTCACCGGAGATCAAGGCGTGGTGGAAGAGATGAAAGCTGCTTTCGACCATCGTCGCAAGACGATTGTGCAGATGCTGCGGGATGTGCGCGGCTTTGAGGTGCCCATGCCAACTGGCGCCTTCTACGTCTTCCCGAATGTGCAAGCTATGCTTGGCACGGAGGTGGCAGGGCGTGTGGCACACACCAGCTCTGAACTCGCAGAGTTGATTCTCGATCAAGCTCAAGTGGCCGTGGTGCCAGGAGAGGCTTTCGGCGCTCCTGGCTATCTGCGGTTGGGCTATGCCTTAGCTGACGAAGACTTAGTGGAGGGCATTGAGCGGCTGCAGAAGCTCTTTGCCTAGACTCTAGGGCGCGGGGCTGCTCTCTTGTGTGGGGGGGGGCTTGCTCTGTGAGCGGCTGTGCAGGCTACGGAATCTGTAGACGAAAGTTCCAGAAAGACTTGTGAGCGGCTGTGCGGGTCTTGCGAGGCGAGCTGTGTAGGCTTTGGTGCCACGTGAGTGGCTGCGCAAGCCGCTTGTGGTAAAGCTACGTGAGTGGGATGACGCGCACGGCGGGAGAGCTAGCTAGGATCTGTTCCCCCGCCGCCGCCCACTCTTGGGCGAGGGTGAGGCGGATGTCGGCCAGCGATTCGGAGCGCTTGTGGACTCCGGCCACCAGCGAGAGTATTACCCCCGCAGTTGAGGCACACAGCGCCACTGGATCTACTTTGGAACTCAGCACATCAAACCAGTAGGAGCAGAGCGTCTCGGCGTGCGGATAGCGCGTCGGGGCGAGGCTAGGCAGCACCGATAGATGCCCGAGCAGACACCCCCAATCGTGCACGCGGCGCCCAGGCCCGAGGGAATCCAAATCGAGCAAACCCGTGACGACGAGCTCGTCGGGATTGACCAACACGTTGGCTTCGTAGAAATCCCCGTGCGTAGGTAGCATCTGGCCGAGTTCTGCCTGTGAGAGCAGAGAACGAATAATGCGTGCCACATCTGCTGCCGCCTCCGCTCCGCGTGGGTAGGCCACAGCAGCAGCGTGTGCATAGTGTTCGCATTTATCTACCCAGGCCGGTTTTCGTGGAAAGAGCATGGCCGTTCGCGGAATGCTATCGAGAGTGCGCTCGATAGCGCCGAGCATAGATCGCGCTTCAGGCAGCTGATTTGGCGTGAATTGGGCGTAAAAACGCGAGAGCGGCACCCCGCTCGCGGCGTGGGTAAGAATCAGTCCGCGGGCGCTGAGCACCTCCCCATCGGCGTCACGCAGCAATGAAAAACTCGGTATGGTGGAGCTTTCTATGGTGCGGATTCGCTGCATGAGGTCGTGCTGAGTACTTGGGCGTACCACTTTGGCATAGAGATCTTCTCCATGCTCAGGCTCGATGCGCAGTACGGCTCTGCGGGTGGGGCGGTAAGAGAGCAATTCAATATTCACGTCGGCGCCGAGAAAAGCGCCAAGCTGAACGGAGTCTGAGGCGAGTTCGAGAGCGGGGAGTTCCGGATCGAACGGATATTCCCACAGGTGTACACGGGTGTCGTCAAATGTGAGCGTGAGGCCACCGCTAGCTGCCAGTGCTGCTTCATCCACGCGGGCGGTAGAAGCCAACATATACAGATCGCTATGATCAGAGAGAATCACGGAGTACCCCACCGAAACGCCAGCTCCTGGGCGGTGGTGACGCTGATGCACTCGCCAGGAGAGCACCCGAGCGCGATTGTTGAGCGCCAGCCGGAGCATCTCCCCTGCCTGCGGACTCGTGAGCAAAGCCAGGTCGGCCTTTTCTCTCGCTGCGCGCTGCGCTAAACTCATGCTTCTTTTATACCATCGTTGTGCTGCCAGCATATTTCTGAGCGTGCACTAGCCCGCGATGGGGCCAATAGTCAGTGAAAAATATAGTCAGTGAGAAATAGCGCACGCTTCATGTGCGGGCTTGCCCCTGGCTACTTCTGGCTATTAAACTGGCACGAGTGTGGCGGCGTGAGCTTGCTCGCATCATGCCAGCGGTATGTCGTAGGCTCGTCATGTCATAGGGTAGTGGCGCAATTGGTAGCGCACCGGTCTCCAAAACCGGCGGTTGTGGGTTCGAGTCCCTCCTGCCCTGCTGAAACGCCCTGCGGGGCGTTTATCTTTCTGTGCGGCGCAGGGTGTGCGTCGCATGGCAGTGCTCAGCAGTGCTCAACGGGCGCTGCACGGCACAAGTAGACGGCACAAGTGATGTGGCAAGCACGAAAGGAATCGCAGTGAATGAAGTAGCTCGCGCACGCGGTGCGAAAGGTGCTGACGGCGCAGAAAAGCAGAGCATCTTTGCTCGGCTTGTCACGTTTTTTCGGCAAGTGATCGCAGAATTTCGTAAGGTGCAGCGCCCCACCCGCTCGGAGCTGTGGAGTATGTTTCTCACGGTGATTGCTTTTCTGCTTATCGTCATGGCTTTTGTGTTTGTACTCGATACTGCGTTTACCAAATCGGTGTTTTGGATTTTTGGCTAGCGTCGTCACTGCTCATAGGTGAGGCCATAGCAGGTGAATGGGTGAAGGAAGAGACATGGCAAACGAAGATGATGTGCTGAAAGATGACGAGCAAGCCGTAGCACTGGTGCCGGATGCTGTAGGCGACGAGGCTGCGGATGCACCAGCGGTGGCCGAGGTGGCAGATAGCGAAGCTAGTAATGCAGCTGACGCCGGTGACGCACAGGCAGCTGAAACTTCAACAGTTGAAACACCTGAAGCGCCTGAAACTGAAAACTCAGCATCTGAAACTGCGCAGATGGTGCGCAAAAAGATCAAAGGTTTACCTGGGCGCTGGTACGTCTTGCACACCTATGCTGGCTATGAAAAGCGCGTGAAGCAGGATCTGGAGATCCGTCTGCATTCCATGAACATGGAGGATTACATTTTCCAAGTGGAAGTGCCGATGGAGGAAGTGATTGAAGTCCGCAAGGGGCAAAATAAGCTCGTTTCGCGGGTGCGGATGCCTGGCTACGCGTTGATTCGTATGGATATGACGAACGACTCGTGGCGAGTGGTGCAAGAGACGAATGGCGTCACGGGTTTTGTGGGCAATGGGCGCAATCCGGTGGCTCTCTCAGAAGATGAAGTGGTCGATATGCTCACGCCAGTGGTGGAGCAGCAGGTTGCCCACGAGGCTGTGGCGGCTGGTAAACCAGTGCCTGGCGGTGGGCCGGTGCTCGTCACCCAGTATGAGGTGGGAGAGACGGTGACCCTCACGACTGAGCCGTGGATAGGTATGCCAGCTACCATTTCACAGATAGATCCGGTCAATCAGCGACTCACTGTGCTGATGACGCTCGTGGGGCAAGAAACCCCAGTAGAACTTTCGTTTAGTCAAGTGCAGAAGATGGACTGATCCTAGCTGCACGGCACTCAACGAATCGCGCTGCTATTGCCATGCAGCGTAACAAACAAGAAAAGGAACAATATAGATGGCACCGAAGAAAAAGGTTGTTGGCCTGATTAAACTCCAGATTCAGGCTGGCGCTGCCACTCCTGCTCCGCCAGTTGGCCCAGCTCTTGGCCAGCACGGCGTGAACATTGTGGAATTCACGCAGGCATACAACAAAGCTACGGAATCCATGCGTGGCAATATCGTGCCGGTGGAAATCACCGTGTACGAAGACCGCTCGTTTACGTTCGAGCTGAAGACGCCGCCGGCAGCGGAACTTTTGAAGAAAGCTGCTGGAGTGAACAAGGGTTCTGGCACGCCAAACACCGTCAAAGTGGGGCACGTGACGGCCGATCAGCTGCGCGACATTGCGCGCACGAAGCAGCCTGATCTCAATGCGAACGATATCGACAACGCCGCTCGCATCATTGCTGGCACTGCTCGTTCGATGGGCTTGACCACCGACGAGATCTGATCTGGCACAAGATAAGAATCCCGCAAGGGAGCAGGCACGAAACCATCAGGAATCGTGCTGTGGTTGGGCCCAGAGCTGGCTCGCACAACCACAACTGCTAAAAAGGAGAAAAGCAGAATGGCAAAGCGCTCAAAGAATTACCGTAAAGCTGCCGAATTGATTCAAAGCGGTGAGTTTTACACCCCAGCCGAGGCAATGGATCTCGCGCTGAAGACGTCTGTGACGAAGTTTGCTTCTACAGTGGAGGCAGTGTTTCGTCTGGGCGTAGATCCCCGTAAGGCAGATCAGATGGTGCGCGGCACCGTTTCGCTGCCAAATGGCACTGGCAAGACGGCGCGAGTGATCGTGTTCGCTGTGGGGCCGAAAGCACAAGAGGCGCTTGACGCCGGTGCTGACGAAGTGGGCGGCGATGAACTCATCGCCAAAGTTGCTGACGGCTGGACTGACTTCGATGCCGCCGTGGCAACCCCTGACATGATGGGCAAAGTCGGTCGCCTCGGCCGCGTGCTCGGCCCGCGTGGCTTGATGCCTAACCCCAAGACCGGCACAGTGACGATGGATACCGCGAAAGCCGTGACGGACATCAAGGGCGGCCGTATCGAGTTCCGTGTAGACAAGCACGGAAACTTGCCGTTTATTGTGGGCAACACCAGCTTCACAGCGCAGCAGCTCGAAGAGAATTTTAAAGCTGCCGCGGAAGAGATTATCCGTTTGAAGCCGGCTGCTGCTAAAGGCCGCTACGTATTGAAAGCCACTGTGAGTACCACTATGGGGCCAGGCATCCCGCTTGATACCTCGAAGCTCACAGATCAGAAGAAGTGACGGCGCAGCCACAGCAGATACTGTGGCTGTAGGTAAGTACTAGTGGCTGCCGATTAGCTATTGCTAGCCAGCAGTGAGCCTACTAGTACAGATGCCGAGAACTACATCACGAAAGTGCACACGGGTTTGCCCTCGTGTGCACTTTCGCATTAGCCTATTAATGCCCAAGACCGCAGGTCTGCCCGTTGCCAACGGGGTGAAATTCGGAGATCCGAAGCCAGCGTAGGTATGTGAGAAGATAGTGAACGCCACGCGCGTAAGCTATCTCCTTGGTTTGCCTTGCGCTGTGTGCGTGAGGCTTTTTTGTTGCTTGTGCAGCAGATATACGTCGAACGTGGAGGCTCTGAAAACGGAATCTGCGGCGGATATTCGGAAGGAGGCCTCATGGCAAAGGCCGATAAGTCTGCAGCGATCGAGCAGCTCACGGAGAAATTCCGCAG
Organism: Actinomycetaceae bacterium; assembly: GCA_028724905.1. Taxonomy (GTDB): domain Bacteria; phylum Actinomycetota; class Actinomycetes; order Actinomycetales; family Actinomycetaceae; genus Arcanobacterium_A. The sequence continues at coordinate 111,616 of JAQYTG010000004.1, forward strand.
CTCTTCGGCCGTGCTAGTCACTGAATACCGCGGTCTCACCGTGGCTCAGCTGAAAACGCTGCGCCGCTCTCTCGGTGAAGATGGCACGTATACGGTGGCTAAGAACACCCTCGCGCGCATTGCAGCCCACAATGTTGGCATTGATTTTCTCGATGCCGATCTGAAAGGGCCTACGGCGCTGGTGTTCGTCAGCGGTGATGTTGCTTCCGCAGCTAAGGCACTCAAGGCATTCAACAAAGAGAACGAAGCTCTCGTCGTGAAAGCTGGAGCTCTTGAGGGAAGCTACCTTGATGCTGAAGGCGTGAAGAAACTCGCTGATCTCGAATCGCGTGAAGTGCTTCTGGCCAAGACTGCCGGAGTGCTCAAAGCATCGCTGTACAAAGCTGCATACGTGTTTACGGCACCCGCCGTCAAAGCTGTGCGCACTATCGACGCCCTGCGCGAGAAGCAGGAAACCGCTGCCTGAGAATCCTCGGTGCACCCGCACCGCCAGGCATAGGTACAAACAAAAATCACATATTAACCGCCTCGCGTAGGCAATGGAAGGACGGTCATCATGGCCAAGCTCACCACCGAAGAGCTCATCGCAGCTTTCAAGGAACTCACCCTTGTAGAGCTCAATGATTTCGTGAAAGCATTTGAGGAAGAATTCGACGTCGAAGCTGCCGCTCCTGTAGCTGCCGTGGCTGCTGCTCCAGCTGCTGGTGCCGATGCTCCAGCTGAGGAAGAGAAAGATTCTTGGGACGTCATCATTGAAGCTGCTGGCGATGCCAAGATCAAGGTCATCAAAGAGGTGCGCGTGCTCACCCCGCTCGGCCTGAAAGAAGCGAAGGATCTCGTGGATTCCGCTCCTAAGGCTGTGCTTGAAGGCGTGAATAAGGAAACCGCTGAGAAGGCTAAGGAACAGCTCGAGGCCGCTGGCGCTACCGTCACCCTCAAGTGAGTGACGCCGCTGAGTGTCTCTAATGTGTGAGTCGCTCACTCATGCTGTACTCGCGCTGTACTCGCGCTTGTAGTTGAGCTGCGGTATCTCGCAGCGGTACATCGTAGAGCGCAGCACTTAGCGGTGTGGCACTGTGCCCTGGCACCGGTGCAGGGTGATCACGTCCGAAGCGATAGCGCACGTGACGACGGATCTACCACTGCATTAGCTGCCGCACAGAGCCGTACAGCGGTGTGGCACTTGACAGCGATGCAGCGCGTATAGGGACGAGCGGTATATAGATTGCAGTATAGGGGCTAGCTCCTATACAAAATTGATAAACGTGTGGGGTGTCAATCCATTGCGATTGGCACCCCACACGTTGCTATGAGATCCTCGAATTTATTGCTGGGCATTAGCCTTTCACTGAGCCAGACATCAGACCTGAGACGAAGTATTTTCCGAGGAAAATGTAGACGATCAACGTGGGCGCTGAAGCGATGAGTGCTCCGGCCATAGACCCGCCGTAGTCAGCCATGATTGAGCCGTGAGCTAGTTCGTTCAGTGCCAATGTCACGGGGCCATTTTGCGATGAGCCACCGAAGAACAGCGCGAAAAGGAAGTCGTTCCAGGCCTGCGTGAACTGCCAGATAATCACCACCACGAACGACGTGACCGAGAGCGGAAGTACCACAGAACGATACGTACGAATCATTCCGGCGCCGTCCACTTTCGCAGCTTCGATCAGTTCGTTTGGTACGGACTCGTAGTAATTGCGGAAAATGAGGGTGCAGATGGGGATGCCGTAGACCACGTGCATCACGATCAGAGCGGGGATGCCGAAAGGTGAGACACCGAGCGCACTTCCGGCGCCGACGATGATCTTCATCAACGGGATCATCACGGCCTGATAGGGGATAAACATCCCGAAGAGAATCAGAGTGAAGATGATATTAGCCCCAGGGAAACGCCAGCGGGAGAGCACAAAGCCGTTCATCGAGCCCAGGATGGCGGAGATGATGGACGATGGAATGACCAGCATCAGCGAGCGAACCAACCCACCTTTGAGGGCTTCCCAGGCATTGACCCAGTTGGTTGGATCCCAGGTCTCTGGAAGTGCCCACGCCGTCGTTGGGCTTGCCTCTGCCCCATTTTTGAACGACGTAATAATGAGTACATACACCGGAATCAGCACCAGGCATAGCACCATAAGCATCAGGAAATAACGCACAGCAGTCCAGCCGATTGACTGCGAACCAACTGAGCGATCAGCACCTGCTTTTTTGGCTTCCCGCTTGAGCTGGCGAGCGCGAGCCTTATCTACCTGTGTTGCCCCCGCTTCTGCGGCTGTCGTCGTCATTGAAGCTGTTGCGCTCATCGGTTCCTCGATTCTTTCGCGTCGTGAATGAGATAGGGGATCACCAGTATGGCCACAATCACGAGCAGCACTGTGCCGATAGCGGCAGCCTTGGAGTAATCACTCACAGTCATAGCGTTGTACATATCAATGGCTGGCACTTTCGTCTGATACCAGGTTTGAGATGTGATCGCCATAATCAGATCGAAGCTCTTGAGCGACATATGGCCAATAATGATCACTGCTGAGAGTGCTACGGGAGCTAGCTGCGGGAAAATCACCATCCGATACATTTGCCAGCCACTCGCCCCATCCATGCGTGCCGCTTCGCGTAGCTCCTCTGGAATACCGCGGAAGCCGGCCAAGAAGAGCGCCATAATATAGCCCGATAGCTGCCAGATAGCGGGCACGGCAATAGCGAGGATGCCCCATTTCTGCCCGCTAATCCAGGCATTTTCAAGGAAGCCAAGATGCAGCATATCGAACAGCCTGTTTAAGCCAGTGGCTTGTTCTCCGGTGCCAGAATTGAGCAGCCAGCGCCACACCACGCCGGAGGCAATGAACGAGACGGCCATTGGGAACATATATATCGAACGGAAGAAACCATCGCCTTTGACGGGTTTTTCCATGAGCCAGGCGAGCAGGAAGCCGATCACTAAAGTGCCGACCAAAAAAACGACGGTGAAAATAATCAAGTTGCGCAGTGACCACAGGAAATCAGGGTCTGAGAAGAGCACTTTGAAATTTTCAAAGCCGACGAAGTGTACTGGCTGTACACCATTGACCTGTGCAGGGGTGTGGTTGTCGAGCAACGAGGTATAGATATTCGTGCCCAACAAGCCATACACAAAGATGGCCACCAAAATAAGGGAGGGCAAGATGAGTAAAACGGGCGGCCCCCACTGTTTGATACTGCGATGCCCTCGCCGATGCTTCCGCTGATGGGGCTGCTGCGGCGGGCGTTTGCGCGTGGCCTGAACGGTAGCAACCGTTGAATCGGCGGTAGCAACTGCTGAATCGGATGCAAGCTCGGCTGTCGAGTGTGGCTTCTCAGTCGGCGACGTTGGATGATCTGGTGCTCTCGGTGGTCTATTCACAATGTGCCTTCATTCTGCGTGCGAAACATGGAAAATCAGCTGTCTGACATCAGCGTCTGATCTGTGATGGTGTACAGCTGGCGGATGCAGCCTGGACTGTGCAGCGTTGCACAGTCCAACGCTGATGGATCCAGATGGAACGATGCAGATGAAGAGGTGGCGTATGCGCCAGAATGATCGTACGCATACGCCACACTTCTCATCTTGCGTCAGGAAACTACTGACTTTTTACTGACTTTTCGGCTGCCTGCTATTTAGCAGCTGCTGCTGCGAATTCTTTCTGCAAGCCAGCAATGTCGATAGATCCGCCGGTGTACTTGCCCAGCGAAGCGTTCATTGCTTCAGTCACGGTGAGCGGGAGGGCTGCGCCGTGAGCGATCGAAGAGACGATCTTATCGGCCTTGAACGACTTCATGGCATCTTGCTGATAGGCAGAGAATTCGCCGATTTCTTCGTCGGTCAGATCAGAACGAGCAGGGATAGAGCCCTTGATCTTGTTGAAGGCAATCTGGCCTTCTTTCGAGGAAATCGTGCTCAGCCATGCTTTTGCGCCATCAGCGTGCTTGGCGCCCACGGGGAGCGTGAACGAATCTGCGAGGAAGTCAAAGACGCCATCGGTGCCTGGCACGGGCCATGCAAAGAAGTCTTCATTGTATTTTTTGCCGGCAGCGTCGAATGCTGGCGGCGTCCAGTCGCCCATCACGGAGTAGGCTTGCGTGCCATCTCCCTTGATGACGCCAGCCATTGCGGGCTCCCAGTCTTCACCGAAGAACTTCGGATCGGCAAATTTCATCAGCTTGTCGAAGTGATCGAAAGCCTTGGTGACGGAGGCATCATCCCACTTAAGTTCGCCAGCCATGAGCTTGTTGTAGTTGTCAGCTCCGAGATCGGCGATGAGGGTGGTCTCCAGCAGCTCAAGCTGCGTCCAGGCCATGCCGACGGCCAGTGGATATTGCACACCGGCGTCACGCAGTTTCTGCAAATCAGCGAGCCAAGCATCGAGATCGGCAGGAGCTTTAGATGGGTCGATTCCCGCTTTATCCAAAGCTGCTTTGGATGCCCACACCACGTTGGCGCGGTGGATATTCGATGGGATGGAGTAGATCTTGCCGTCTACCGTCACGCGGTCTACAAGATCTTTCGGGAAAGCGTCGCGCAGTTTGAACTCGTCGTAGAGAGCCGAGACGTCTTGCAAATATCCAGCGGCGATATCGGCTGAAAGTTCAGCGCCTGCGTGAGCCTGATAGCTGTCCGGTGGATTCTTAGCCGCAAGGTCTGCTTGGAGTTTCTGCTTGGCCTGGGAGCCGCCACCACCAGAGACAGCTTGATTAACGAATTTAATGCCTGAGTTTTGCTTGGCAAATACTTCTTGGAGGGCGTTGTAGCCGTCTTTCTCAGAGCCTGCAGACCACCATGAGACGACGCCCACTTCGGTACTACCGGCGCCACCCCCCCCTGATCCAGAATCGGCCTTATTAGTGCCACCGCACGCAGAGAGTGCAAATGCGAGTGACGCTGCGGCGATGCCCGCAATAAGTTTGCGCATACTATGCTCCTTTTTATGTATGTCGCGCACCTACAAGCTCCGTTACTCGTGTGTACGCGCCCAATTTCGTGAACGGCTGCCGATCGCGCTAGCTAGCAGACACCTGCTGTGAGCTGGCACGGACGGGCACTGCCGTCACTAACCGCCATCGGTGATGGCATGGGTCTATTATAAAGCTGACGCGGGTAGCAGGAATTATTCACGAGAATGCAGAGGCAAATGTGTCCAAATCGTTACACTCTGGTGTTCAGGCGTGACGCCAAAGCGGAGCGAAAGTCCTGCAAGCTGCGTGAGGTCGCCGAGGTTTGAGAGCTTCGAGACTGAGAGCCCCACAACCCGAGGTCGCTGAAATCTGAGAGCTGTGGAGGTCGCCGAGGCCTGAGAGTTCAGCGAGCCGCCCTGCCAGCGCTTTGAGCGCTGCCAGGCTAGTGAGCGCTCAGGCCAGGCTAGTGGGCCAGCGCGGTAAGTGCTTGATATTGCCTCCGACTGGGTTGCCGGCTTGCACTGGCTTGTCAGTTCACTGGACTCTATCAGCTCACTGTGGTCTGTGCCAGGTTCTGCCAGCTCGTCACTTCTGCAGCTAACGGCGCTCTACCGGTTTACTGGGCTCTATCAATTCAGTGAGCCAGCGCGTTCGTATTCTCAGTGCCGCGGAAGACCACGAATTTCCACCAGAGGAACTCGCCGATGAAGTTGATGATCATGGTGAAAATTTTTATCACCCAATCGAGCCAACCAAGCTGCGCCAGAGCGTTGCCCCACCAGCTGGAAGCGGGGATAAACAGCGCATAGAAGAGCGCCACGAGCAGCATAGCTTTGGGCACATTACCGGCACTCTTGAATGTGTACCTGCGGTTTAGTGTGAAGTTGTACAGCACCGAGAGGGTCAGCGATATGGCGTGCTTCACCCAGTATGCTCAGCCAGGGGCGAGCCACTCCAACACCGCAAATGAGGCAGCTTCTACCACGCCAGCGCTGATGGAGAGCAGCGTAAATTTGATGGCCTGTATCTGTGTCTCGTTGAGCTTCGCCATTGAGCCTCCTGCATTGGTGCAATCACGCCATTGCCACTGCACGATGATGATCGCTCCAACTGCGATCATGCGATTATCATACAGCTGGTTGCCAGCTGCGTGGTGTCATTGCGTGACGAGGTCGGGGCAATTGCGTGACGAAAAACTGACGCGAAAAGCTGACGCGAAAAGCTGAAAAGAAAAAACGAAAGGTGTGTTCATGGCTCGCGGGCATTGCGCACCTGATCCACGGGGATCGCGCACCTGACCCACGAGTATCATGGAGCCCAGGTCAGGAAGCTCCGGCTCTCACCAGTGAGGGTACGTGCTGACCCACAGCATCGGGCGCTTGGCTCGTGAGTATCACGCGCCAAGGGACGAATATCAACTAATCACTGCCGTCTAGGCACCGTCAATTGCCGTGCTAGCGGCTGCTTGCATATCCAGTGAGCTTCCGCCGGCTCCGCCATCATCAGATTCATTCATAATTTTGTAAATCTTCCGATTGGCTTGGTAGAGCATCGTGAAAATCTTGAAATTCCGATCGTAGATCTCGCGGTTGGCGGGGTTTGGCTGGTAACGATGGTTGGCCTTAATTTGCGTGGATGCCTGGGCAATGGTGGCATAGACGCCGAGACCCACGGCCACGAGCATGGCTGCACCCACTCCGCCGACGTTTTGCGGATAGTCCATCGTCTCCACCGGCCGTCCCAACACGTCTGCCAGGATTTGTGCAGTCACGGGTGAGAGTGCGCCGCCGCCTGCGAAACGGATCACCTCAGAGGCCGGTACTTTGCGTTCCGAGGCTTCCAGCAGCCAGCGCAGATGCATACATACGCCCTCTAGCACGGCGCGAATCATCTCTGACTTTCCGGTTTCGATTCCCAGGTTGAAAAACATTCCGCGCACGAACGGGTCTTCAAAGGGCGAACGATTCCCATGTAGCCAGGGGGCAAAGATCACGCCGCCGGAGCCAGCAGGCACCTGATCGACGACGGCGCTCATATAGTCATACATACTCTCGTAGGCAGTCTCCGGATCGTCAGCCACAGTGGCCTGATCTACGTACATATTGATCTCGTCTGCGGCCAGATGATCGCGCACCCACTGGAAGCATTTTCCAGCTGTTTCTAGCTCGGCGAAATAGTTGAAGAGGCCGTGCTCGGCTCCGGTGACGGCAGCAATCATCGCCTGCAGATCCACGGTCGGTTTGTTGATGGTGGTGCCCACCCAGCCGGATGTGCCCCAATAGACGTGCGTAGCTCCAAGGGTGCCGGCGCCAGCGCCCACTCCGATCAACGAAGCATCCCCGCCGCCCGCGAATACCGGAATGCCTGGCTGTAGCCCTAATTCGCGGGCTTGCTGTTCGCGCAGTTTCCCTACGATCGCTGTAGATTCCACGATTTTAGGCAGGTGTGTAATATCCACCCCGAGCATCTCGCATTCGGCTTTGCTCCAGGCTCGGCCATCAGATTTCTTATCTACAAGCAGTGTAGAGAAGGCAGAATCCTCGGAGCGCACGCAGATGCCCGTCATTCGTGCGGCGATATATTCTTTGACGTCCAGCCATTTGTAGATTTTGGCAAACACCTCGGGTTCGTTGGCTTTCACCCACAGGTATTTCCACACCGGATCTTTCGCGGAAGCCGAAGCGACGCCGGTGTGCGAGAGGGAGCGCAGCAGCGTGGATGCATTCATGCCCGAAATTTTGATGCCGCGATCAAAAACAGCGCGCTGCTGGACGGCTCCGCGCTGATCCATATAGCTCATTGAGGGGCGTAGAGCATTCGTATTCTCATCGACGAGCACTAGCGCCTGCATTTGAGCGCAGAAAGAAATGCCCTCTATGTGCGCCATCTGCTCGGGGTTGTTGCGCGAGAGGGTGGCCATGGAGATGCAAATCTTCTCCCACCATTCGTCGGGATCTTGTTCAACGCCGCCATCGGGAAGCACGGTGAGTCCGTATTCTTCCACCTCGGCGTCAATCAGATGAAAAATTCCATTTTGGTGATCGTAGAGTGAGGTTTTCACGGCCGTGGTGCCCAGGTCGTACGTGAGAATCAGCATGAGCCCTCCTTGGTGCGCGCCGTGGGATTGCGAGCGCGCGACAGTGCAAACTTCGTACATTCTATACCGAGGAGGAGTGAGAGGAGAACGCGCGGAGGCGGGAGAAAAGCGCTCGCTGGTGACGGGCAGCTCTCTTTTCTGTGCTACTGCTGGTGTGTATGAGAACCGTTGGTTCTAGCAGCTCGGCGGGGAGCGGCGTCACTCATTTTTATTGAAATGGCGTAAATAAGCGGAAATCTACAGTTTGTAGGTATATGATTTGCGATGCGTTGCGCCATGCGGCGAGCTAGGATAGAGCCAATGCGTCGCAAACCACAATGTTGCAGACTCAACCGAAAATGTTGCAGATTCAACGTTCGCACAGGAGGCGTTCCCGATGGCTATGAATCAACCGAGTGCGGCGGCAATTACTCGCCAGCTCGATGAACTCATCAAAAAACCCATATATTCGATCAGCCCAGCAGCGCTGAAAGACTATGAGGAGAACTACTTTGAGGCTAAATGTCGCACCAGTAAGGCGGCGATCACAGAGGCCAAGAAAGTCATTCCAGGAGGGGTACAGCACAATCTGGCGTTCAACTATCCTTTCCCACTGGAGTTCGTAAAAGCTAAAGACACGTTCCTGTGGGACGTAGACGGCAATAAGTATTTCGATTTCTTGCAAGCTGGCGGGCCGACGGTGCTCGGCTCCAACCAAGACGTGGTGCGCGAACACGTGATTGAGCTGCTCAACGACGGCGGCCCGAGCACTGGCCTTTTCCACGAGTATGAATACAAGCTGGCCAAGTTGATCGTGGATTTGATCCCCAATGTGGATATGTTCCGAATGCTTGGCTCTGGCACTGAAGCCTGCATGGCGGCGATCCGCGTGGCGCGGCTGGCCACCAAAAAGAAGCACGTGCTGAAGATGGGCGGCGCCTACCACGGCTGGAGTGATTCGCTCGGCTACGGTATTCGAGTGCCTGGCTCAAAGTGGACTCAGGCGCACGGCGTGCCGCACGCATATTTCAAGTACACCGATGAGTTTTTCCCTGGTGATCTGGAGGATCTGGAGGCAAAACTCAAGCTCAAGAAACTCCACGGCGGCACGGCGGCGGTGATGATCGAACCCATCGGGCCAGAATCTGGCACCCGTCCGCTCGACAAAGAGTTTTTGCTCGGGGTGCAAGAGCTGTGCCGTAGATATGGGGCGTTGCTGATCTTCGATGAGGTGGTGACGGCATTCCGTATCAGCGAGCACGGAGCCCAAGGGTACTTCGGGGTTTCACCCGATCTCACGGTGTTTGGCAAGGTCATAGCTGGCGGATATCCTGGGGCTGGCGGCCTGGGGGGCAAACGCGAATATATGAAGTACCTCGGAGCCGGATTGGACGACGGCGAAGTGAAAGTCCACAAAGCTCTTGTGGGTGGCACGATGAGTGCCACACCGCTCTCGTGTGTGGCCGGCTATTGGGCGATCAAGACCATCGCTGAGACGGGTGCGTGCCAGAAAGCCGGAGAGATGGGCGATCGCATGACGAAAGGGCTACGTGAGCTCATTGCCAAGTATCACCTCCCATTCGTGGCCTGGAATGAGGAATCAGTGTGCCATCTGGAGACGGTAGGCACGATGCACTTTGCGATCGACTGGCACAAGCCGTGGACGATTCCGAACGTGCTGAAAGAGACGTCGGTCCGCAAGAAAGAAATGGAACACATGGGCGCTGCCTATATGGCAGAGGGGCTCGTGACGCTCGCAGGTTCGCGCTTGTACACCAGCGCTTCTTATACGCCGGAGCTGATTGACGAAGCGCTAGAGCGCTTTGACCGAGTGTTCCAGCACGTAGAGCAGGTGGGCTGATGGCACAGCAAAGTTCCGGCAAAAGTGCTGGCAAGCATGAGTCTGCCTCTGGTGAGCAGGGATCTGTGCCCGTGAACGGATCCGTGAATGATCCTGTGGGTGAGTTTGCGGCTGAGTCTGCACGTGAGTTTACAAGTGATTCAGTGGGCGAGTTTGCGGCTGAGTCTGCACGTGATTCGGTGAGCGGTTCTGCAAGTGACTTTGCGGGCAGATATCCCGCGCGCGAGCAGCAAGAGATGGCTGTGATTGCGGCGGCGCAGACGCTACTCGCTGAGGGGCTCGTAGCTCGCACGTGGGGGAATCTATCAGCGCGGATTAGCTCTGATCGCTTCGTGATCACCCCCTCAGGGCGTGATTACCGCGATCTGGCAGGGGCAGATTTAGTGCAGGTAAACCTCGATGGAGAATGGGAGGGAACGCATAAACCATCGGGAGAGAAAGGTATCCATGCGCTCATTTATCGAGAGCGCCCCGATGCGAAATTTATCATTCACACCCATCAGCCTTACGCTTCGGCGCTCTCCCTGGGCGCGAAAAGCTATAAGCTGCCCGCTGATCTGCAAGAATTGCTGGGCGCGCGCGTGCTCCCCATCGCCAGCTATGGTTTGCCGGGTACGAAGAAACTACACAAAGCCATGTTGGAGGCAGTGCGGCGCACGGGGGCGCGAGCCGTGCTCATGCGGGCTCATGGGTTGCTGGTATTCGGCGGTGACGCCCAGGAGGCACTCGCCATTGCGCGCGCCGTGGAGAAATTCTGCCGCAGCGTATATCTCACCCGCGTCTCCATCGTGCCCGAAGACGACGTTCAGGTTCAAGATGGTTCAGGCAGTGGCGGCGTGCTCAGCGCAGAGCGGATCTGGACGCGCAGCGGGATGGCTGCACGGGGAGCCGGTGCTTATGGCGCAGAATCGAGCGGTGTAGCCGCTGATGGCATGGCCACGGGTGGATCAGCCACAAACGGGATGGCTGGGCAGAATCGGGCGCAGGCCGGCGCCGAAGCGGCCCTAGAATCGGCGGCATTAGGCCCAGAAGAGCAGGCGAAAGCCGAGGTGGCAGCGCTCTTTGCCGCGCGCCCAGACGTGCACTGCATTATCGGAGAATCCGATCCGGCAGTGCTGGCGCACAGCACCGGCCTGCGCCCATACCTCGACGATTTCTCGCAGATTGTGGGGCTGAAAGCCGGCACTGTGGAGCACAGCGTGCGCTCTGCGCGGGGAATCGTACACGGCAAAGTTTTCGGTGCCCTCAAGAAAGTGGGCGTGCCAGATCTTGGCCTGTCCAATGCGGCATTCGGGGTGTATGCCTATTGCATGGGTAAGGATGTGGAAGATGCGCAGGCTGTGCAAATGGTGCTCCACAAGAATGCGCTCGCGGCTAGCTTTGGCCGCACGTATGCAGCTAAACCGCTCGGCAGTCTCGACGGAGCACTGCAGCACGCCGTCTACGCGCTGCAGTATTCCAAGTTGAAAGACGAAAGCTGACGGCAGCGGCTGAAGACTAGCAAACTGACAATTAACGAGCTGACAATTAACGAGCTGACGGCTGTGAACTGATGGCTGTGAATTAACAGCTGGCGAACTGCGGTCGGCGATTCAAATCCGAGCTCGACATCATTGATCCGCCCGCTAGTACCACCTGGGAGTGATACTAGCGGGCGGATCATTGTGAGCTGTGATGCTCACAGGCAGCTAAACCTTCAACCACCGGCGAATGCGCTATAAAGCATGGGCGAACGCGCATATCGCGGCTAGATCTTAAAGCATGGGCTAGCGCGCATATCGCGGCTGAAACTTAAACCGCGAGCTTTACAACTCACGAGGCGGTCATGGAGGCATAAGGATTGCGGAAGAAATGCTCGAACGCAGCAAAACACGCGCCGGTGGCGGAGGCAAGTACTCCATGCTCATCAGCTATGACGGAGATAGTGTTCCAGCGAGAACTCAGGGTGCGGTATTTCAGCTCGGCGTGCAATATGTGCTCAAAGTGGGGTAGGAGCAGCCCGAGATTTCCCCCTAATATCACTAGATCGAGATCTAGCAGGTTAAAGACGTTCGCAATCCCGCGCCCAAGGGAAACTGAAGCAGTGTCAAGAGCTGCACGTACGTCGTCATCCCCAGCTAAAAAGCGTTCAATGAAAGTCTCTATTGTCTCTCCGAGCGGGATGTGTGCTCGGCGGAGCAATGCATCTTGCCCAAGGTATTGTTCGAGGCACCCGTTTGCTCCGCAGGTGCATTGCGGGCCAGTGGGGTCGATGCAAATGTGCCCAATCTCGCCAGCCCACCCGTGTTTGCCTTTGAAGATGGAGCCATTAATCATAATCGCCGAGCCGATTCCCACTTCTCCTGAGAGATAGAGAAAAGTGTGATTTTTGGTGGCACGCCCAGGGGAGGTGTAGAGAGAGGCGAAAGCCGAGGCGTCGGCCTCGTTGAGCACGCAAAATTGCGCTTCGGGGAAGGGGATAGATAGGTAATCCAAGGGGGCTAGATCCGTCCAGCCAAGGTTGGGGGCTGTGAGTAGATGGTTGGTGTGCTCGTCCACGAGCCCAGGCAGGCACAGGCTCACGCAGATCACGTGGGCGCCAGCGGGCTTTTCCCATTGGTCAAGAAGTTTCTGAACGGCTGCAAACACTGTGGCAGGCTCGGAGTTTCGATTGCTGGTGCGCGTGACGGTGGACAACACACGGGCGCCGGAAAGATCGAGCACCACGATGGCAATGTAGTTAATGTTGATTTCAATGCCGATGCTGAGATACGCCAGCTGAGTGAGAGCCAGTGGTAGCGATGGGCGCCCTGCCGAGGCATAGGTAGGCTCTAGCTCGCGTATGATGTGGCGCGACATGAGATCTTCTACTAGGCGCGAGACCGTCGCTTTCGTCAGTCCAGTGCGTGCAGCTACGGCTGCGCGTGACGGCGGTTCGGCACTCTGAGCGATGGTGCGCAGGACGAGTGACGAGTTTTGCTCTCGAAGAGTCTGAGCTTTCATCGCTGCGTGTGTCATAGTCTCACCGTTGTCTCTAGGTATTCTCTCGGCAGAATAAGGAAATTCTCCATGGCCTATCTTAGCGAATGATGCTTGCTGCATAACTTTCCTGCCCACGAAAAGGTGAAGTGTAAACGCTTGACAACGCACAGCTAATAATTTAGTTTTATAACTAAACAAAGTACTGGCGGCAACGGAGCGGCATGATGAATCTTTATTCTTCTAGCACTGACGTATCGAATCGGTGTATTAGCCGCAGCAAGATGCGGGCTCTGCAGCGGATAGTGAAAGGAAAGACGAATGAATTTGTGGGATGTAGATCCGATTGCTTATGTGGGAACGAAAGAGGTCGGGCAAGATCTTGGCTTTCGCTATTATGATGCCGAGCGCGTCGTAGCGGGCAAAAAAATGAAAGACTGGCTGCGTTTCGGCGTGGCCTGGTGGCACACGTTTAATCAAGAACTCGTTGATCCTTTTGGTGACGCCACAGCGCAGCGCCCCTGGATGGGTAAGTATTCCAAGCCGCGTGATGAAGCACTCGCCAAGGTAGACTATGCGTTCGAGTTTTTCACAAAACTGGGTGTGGAGTACTTCTGTTTCCATGATCGTGATATCGCCCCCGAGGGAAACACCCTGCGGGAGACAAATGCCAACCTGGATAAAGTGGTGGCGAAGATTCACGAGAATATGGAGGCCACTGGCGTCAAGCTCTTGTGGAACACCTCTAGTCTCTTCACGAACCCTCGGTTTTTAGCTGGGGCAGCGTCGTCACCGTATGCTGATTCAAATCCTTGAGATTGCACGTTCGGTTTACCATCGAGCTGACGTCATCATTATGGATGAGCCTACTTCTGCAATCGCTGAAAAGGAGGTGACAGCGCTTTTTGAAAAAATTGCTAAATTGAAAGCTGATGGGAAATCAGCAGAAGGTCCTCGTTGCCCGTTGGCTTGCAGCAGATTCGGATCTACTCCTCCTCGATGAGCCAACTCGAGGTATTGATGTTGCCGCTAAATTTGAAATTTACGAGATTATTGATGAACTTGCGAAGAAAGGCTGTGGCATTTTGGTTGTTTCTTCAGAGCTTCCTGAACTAATTGGTTTGTGTGATCGCCTATAAATCCACGGGAAGCCTTATTATTGCTATTCTTGTTGGGATTCTTATAGGTGCATCTGTAATCTCGTTTCTGCATTTTTTGTTGTGAATCGGCCGCAGATGCAGCCTGCGTATAATGCTTCGAAAGCAGCTGTTCATCATCTGACTAAATCACTTGCAGCCGAATGGGCTCCGAAAGGAGTGCGGGTAAACGCCATTGCTCCTGGTTATATCAAGACTGCGATGTCTCCTGTGGACGATCCCCGCTTTCGTCGTATGTGGATCGAGGATGCGCCAATGCAAAGATATGGGATGCCTGAGGAACTTGGGTCAGCTGTTGTTTTTTGGCTTCTGAAGCTGCCAGCTTTGTGACTGGCAGTGTGTTAGTGATTGATGGGGGATATACCGCGTACTGACGTGTGATAGCAGCTTCGAACTAAGATCCTGCGGGCGGCAAACTTACGGTTTGTCGCCCGCAACTTACGATTTAATCTTTTAAAACTCCTTGACAGGTAGGTCTGTCCCCAAAAAACAAAAAATATAGGATATTTGATATATAGTAATAAGGGTCACAGTTGCATCCGGATTCCATCTCTCAAGGAGGAGACATGAAAATCAAACGGTCAGTGTCGATAGTCGCTGTCATGTGTGCAGTGCTGAGTTTGTCTGCGTGTGGATCGTCGGGTACGTCCGCAGGTTCTCATGCAACGATTCCCGACAAGGTGGAAGTTGTTGTGCCCTGGGCTGCAGGAGGCGGTTCAGATAATGCCACTCGCCAGCTTTTGCTTGCCTCTGAAAAAGAATGCAAGACCTCGTTTGTGGTGTCCAATAAAACGGGAGCAGCTGGAGCTACTGGCCTTGAAGCTGGGGCTCGGGCGAAAAACAACGGCAAAACTCTCACGGATGTGACGGCAGAGATTTCTTTGTTGCCTCATTTGGGTAATACGAATATCTCGTATAAAGATTTCACTCCCGTGATGCGCTTTGCCTCCATCTCTCCAGCGTTCGTCGTCAAAGCCGATTCTCCGTACCAAACAATTGACGATCTGGCGGATGCCATGAAAGCAGGGAAGTCTGTACGTGCTGGAACCACAGGCAGGGGAGGTATCTGGGATATTGCGGCAGGTGGTTTTGAGGAAATGCTTGGGGCAAAGTTTACTGAACGCGTTCCCTACGATGGCGGTGCCTCAATTATTGCTGCTGTGCTGGGTGGGCATCTTGAAGTGGCGGTGCTTGCAGCTCCAGAAGCTCTTGCGCAGGTAAAATCTGGGGATTTGCGAGTCCTCGCTATTGCCGACGATCAGCGAATTGACGTTTTTCCAGATGTGCCTACCCTCAAAGAATCTGGGTATGAATGGTCGGCTCAAACATGGTTTGGCATAGCGGGGCCAGCTGGAATGAGCGATGATCTCGTAAAGCAGTATGGCGATTGCCTGAAGAAAGGCTGGGATTCGGATACGTATCAGAAATTCCTCAAGGATCAAGGCTACAACGCCACCTATATGGATGCAGCTGATTTCTCGCAGTTTCTGGAGGAAAAGTACACCGAGTTTGGTGAGCTCATTCCCCGTATCTACAAATGATTGTTGGCGTAGCTAGTGCTTATTGCATGAGGTAATGGGGTGTAAGTGATGAAGCGGCCTTCACTCGGTAATGCTATTGCGGCAACGCTGATACTTGTGTTTGTTATTGCGGCATATATATCTTCTTTCAATGTATTAGATACATCGGGATCATCTGATCCTGGGCCTGCAGCCTATCCGCGAGTCATTCTTGCCGTCATCGGGATCTGCGCCTTGGGTATGTATTTTATTCGTGACGACGATCCCGATGAGCTAGGCAATGCTGATGATGCGGATGGGGAAGACCCGCCGCGATCAATCAAGATGGTGCTGGCGGTATTCAGCGCCATTGCAATCTATATTGGCGTCATCGGACTGCTGGGATACATCGTGGCTACAGCAGCATTTACGGCGGTTGTGGTCGTGCTTGCTGGGGAGCGTAAACCGCTGTATATAGCCTTGTACTCCATCATATTTTCGGTGGTTATCTATTTTATTTTCAATCAATACCTGGGCATCGTACTTCCCGAGGGGCTAGTGGAAGGACTTTTCTAAATGTTGGAGAACTGGATTCTGGGTTTCCAGGCAATTATGAGTCCGATGCCGCTACTGATGATGGTCGTAGGGGTATTGGCGGGGATCGTGATAGGTGCTCTTCCAGGGCTTACGGCTGTGATGGGTGTGGCCGTGCTGATGCCATTTACGTTCTCGATGGATCCGCTCACTGGAATAATGATGATGTGTGGCATCTATACATCCACCATTTATGCGGGCTCGATCCCATCTATTTTAATGAAAGTTCCAGGTACTCCGTCGTCGGCAGCCGCCATTTTGGATGGTTATCCAATGGCCCAGCAGGGAAAGGGAGGCCAAGCGCTCAATATCTCTTTGTGGTCGAGCTTTATTGGCTCGCTAGCGGGAGGGATTCTATTGGCTTTTACTGCGCCGATGTTAGCTGCAATCGCTGTGAAAGTGGGGCAAGCAGAATTTTTCATGTTGGCCGTGTTTGCTCTGACAGTGATTGCATCGCTCTCCGAGGGGGCTCTCATAAAAGGTTTGCTCTCTGGAGCTCTGGGGCTATTCATTGCGACTGTGGGGATGGATGCCCTCACGGGATCAGCGCGTTTCACGTTTGGGATTCCTGATCTGCGCGCCGGTTTAGACTTTATTCCTATTCTTATTGGGCTGTTCGGGGTTTCTGAGGCCATCGCTCAATTTGAACGCCACTTCATATACAAGGGCGGAGAAAAGCATAAAGTTGGTGACTTCACAATCCCCAAGAATATCTTTAAAAGACTGATTCCCCGCTGGCTGTACGGGACTGTGATTGGGTTTCTTATCGGAGTCTTGCCAGGAACTGGGGGTGAAGTCGGCTCCTTTGTGTCGTACAACGAAAACCGTCGTCTCTCTCGGCATAAGGAGACTTGGGGAAAAGGAGAGCCTGAAGGTCTTGCCTCTGCTGAGGTGGCTCACAACTCTGCGGTGCCTGGTACTCTAGCCCCCACCATCACTCTGGGAATTCCTGGCAACTCCGTGGCCGCTATTATGATCGGCGTGCTCACAGTCCAGGGGCTGCACCCAGGGCCGCAGCTCTTCGAGGGCGAGCCACAACTCGTGTACGGGATTCTTTGGGGTTTTATCCTGGTGCCATTTGTAGTGTTTATTATTGGAAAACTCGGCATTCGTGCGTGGGGGCAAATTTTGCGAATACCTGCCCGCTTGCTGTGGCCGATTATTTTGGGAATTTGTTGCATCGGAGCTTTCTCCATCCGCTCGTCTGTGTTCGATATGGTGGTGATGCTTGTGGCAGGCATAGTAGGGTATTTATTTAATCGCGTGAAGATCCCTACCACTCCAATGGTCATTGGTCTGCTTGTTGGGCCGCTTGCAGAGGACGGATTCCGCAGAGCGACGATGCTAGAGGGTGGATCGTTCGAGTGGATTTTCCACCCAGCGCCGCTCATTATGCTCATCCTTTCCATTCTCTCGCTTGCTGCGTCGATGCTGCGGTCATACCGCCTTCATAAGGAGCGGCAGACGCAGAAAATGAAGCGTCATCTAGTCTCAGCCGAGGAGAAATCGCAACGGCAAGAGAAGGGAAAGCCGCGGCAGCAGGAGAAAAGTGTGCGGAAGAACCGAGAGCAGGAAAATTTTGCGCAGGAAAGTAAGGACGTTTCTAGCTCTGAACCGCCTGTGTTGCCTGATCGTGACGCTTTTGGCCTTGAAAGTGTAAGCGTTGGTGACGACGATACGCATTGGTGACGACGATACGCCAAACAATGATCGGCGGTGAAACGGTGGATAAATTACTAGATTCCACCCTGGTATCAGGCGCCCTATATACTATAGGGCGGGTGAAGCGAATCGTGTGGCGCTGCCAGTCTGAGCTGGTTTGCGAGTATCGGGCGTTGCTGGTCAGAGCGGCTCTTGGTGGCACCCAGCACCACTAAGAGTGGTTCAGCATGAGTCGCGTATGGGACGGATCGGTGGCAGTGCGGCAATGTCGTCATGTGTGCAACTGTGATGAGGTTTGTGTGAATGTGCGTGAGCAGACTTGGAGGTAACTTTTGTATACGGCAGCAGATTGGCCGATTGCGGCGAAGATGGCTTTTCCTGCGGCTGAGGCAGTAGCAGATGCATCAGGTGAGGCAGGAAAGCTAACGGGGCATAGGCGATGCACCTGCAGTTCTCCGGTGAGCGTGTGGCGTCAGCAGCTGAAAAGCGTGGCAGATATGGGATACCGGTACATCGATCCCATCGACGATTGGCTGCATCTGCCGGAGCTCTCTGACGATCTCTTCGCTGAGTTTAAAAAACTTCTAGATGAATTCGGCTTGAGCGTCTGGGCGGTTTCTTTCGGGCGGCGTAGCCCCATGGATCGGCAACGTTGGCGTGAAAACATAGCCGCATATAAGCGGACGATTGATCGTGCTGAGGCTTTGCAACTGCGAGTGGTCAACATCGGGTTTATGCAAGATCTCACGCCCGAGCAGCAGCGGGCACAGTGGTTTTGGCACGTGGACGGGTATCGTGACGATCCTGCACTACGCGATGTTGCCCTGGAACGGGTTGCCGATGTAGCGCAGTATGCGCAGCGCCGTGGAGTGGAGATCTCCCTTGAGTTGTACGAGGATACTTTTCTAGGCTCGGGGAAAATGGCGGCGAAGTTCGTTCAAGATCTTGGAGCGAAAAATGTAGGAATCAATCCAGATGTGGGGAATTTGATCCGTCTTCATCGCGAGATTGAGCCGTGGGAAGAGTCGTTTGAATACGTTTTGCCCTATGCGAACTATTGGCATATAAAAAATTACGTTCGCGATTTTGATCCGGCTACAGGCGCGTATTATTCCTTTCCTGCCGCTCTCGAAGATGGCTACATTAACTATCGGTGGGTGATTTACAGGGCTCTTGAGCTTGGCTATCAAGGCGCCTTTATGACGGAGCATTACGGCGGTGACTGGCTGGGCATTGGCGCCCGTAATGCCCGCTACATTCGTAGCGTTGTGCGCTCCTACGAATCTCTTGTTGCTGCGCAGTCCGCTGATGGTATGGCAGCAAAGTGCGCCGCTGGGATCGGAAAGTGAGCATCAGAAAGTAGGCATCGGCCATCTAAGCCTCTCACAGGTGTCTGAGCCTCTCGCATCTTACAAGTTCAAGGAAAACACAATCAGAAGGTGGTTGGTATGGTACGAACTCGAATTGCAATGACGATTGGTGATCCCTCGGGTGTGGGGCCTGAGATTGCCGCAAAGCTGCTAGCTCATCGAGAGAATCTTGAGAAAGCACAAGTGTATTTGCTCGCTTCGCAAAGGGAAGTAGATGCGCTGTGTGCCGAGTTTGGCGTGACGATACCAACTGCTGCGCAGCCAACTCCAGGTGCGGTGACGCTGGTGGGCTCGGAGCGCCAAGATATTCCTGTGCCCCGTGGCGTCCCTTCCGTGGAGGGAGGGCAGCGCGTGATGGATGACTTGCTCAAAGCGTTGCGGATGTACAAGGAGGGCACGGTCGATTCCATCCTGTTTATGCCGCTCAATAAATCTGCGCTCCACCGGGCAGGAATGCATGAGGAAGATGAGCTGCGGTGGTTTGCTATGGAACTTGGCTATGAGGGCTTTACCTCCGAACTCAATTTCATTCCTGGATTGGCCACGTCTCGGGTCACCTCGCACTGCGGCATTAAAGATGTAGCTGGCAGAATTAATGCTGGTGCTGTGCGTGACGCCATCACGTTGCTGAACGAAGTGCTGGCCGGATCTGGTGTGGAAAATCCCCGAATTGCCGTCTGCGCTCTCAACCCGCACGGCGGGGAACACGGCCAGTTTGGGCTTGAAGAGATTGACCATATCGGCCCTGGCATTGAGCTGGCGCGCTATGATGGCGTCACCGTGGATGGCCCGTTCCCGCCAGACACCACGTTTTTGCGGGCGATGAAAGGGGAGTATGACGGCGTCGTCACCATGTATCACGATCAAGGCCAGATCGCTCTGAAAACTATTGGGTTTGATGAGGGGGTGACGGTGCAAGGCGGGCTGCCAGTGCCGATCTGCACACCTGCCCACGGCACGGCCTACGAGATCGTCGGGCAGAATAAAGCCTCAATCCGTCCGGCTCAGCGGGCGTTTGATATCGCCACGTCTCTCGGCGCTGCCCGCCGAGCTTGAGCGTCCCATCGTACTTGAAGCCCGCTGCGCTTGAGTGCGTACCTAAACGTGTGCCGAGTTTCAGCGCCTGCCGCGCCCTCGTATTCAGTTCGACACCGCTAAATATGAGCGCGCTTAGACGTCCGCCGCACTTGAGCGCCCATCGTACCTATCGTATTCAGCTCGCGCCGCTCGTCATGCCTAAACGTGCGCGAGCCTAGATGTCTGCCGAGCCTAAACGCGCTCCACCCTGAGCGTGCGCCGCGCCCAGACGCGCGCTTGTTCCTGAGCGTGCATCTGGCCAGTGGTGTCTGGCAAGGGGTGCCTGGTTAAGGCGCGTCTGGCCAGTGGTGTTTGGCCAAGGGACGTCTGCGCAGGTTCGCTGCGAGTTGCGATTGTCTGTGCCAGATGAGCACAGGCTTCGTAGTAGTGTGCAAATGTCGTAGTATGCTTTGGAGCGATAGCGATGTTTGAGCTATTTCGTTGAGGGTGGTGGCTCCGTGCAAACCCGCGCACGCCTTGTAGGCTCACGGGTTTGGCTGCGCAAACTCGCGGCTGCCTCGCAGACCTGTGTCTTGGCGCAGATCGCTTAGGTTTGGCAAGCGGTGCGGGTCTGGCGGCGTGCGGGTTTGACCGCTCGCTCGGTGGGTTTAGCTCGCTCGGCAAGCTCAGTGCGCCTGGCAAACGCGGCAGGATTGGCAGAAAAGAGGATGGTTGTGACACAGGGAAAGTCCACGCTCGCACACCCGAAAATCAGCAAGAAGAATTTGCGTGACGACGTCTACACCATCGTGTTGAATGCTCTGATGGGCGGGCAGTATGCCCCTGGTGAACATCTGGCGATCGACCGCGTGGCGCGAGAACTCGGCGTATCTCCCACTCCGGTGCGTGAAGCGCTGGCGCATCTGGAGCGGACGGGGCTAGTGGAACGGGTGGCGCTGCGCGGCTATCGGGTGGCGCAGCCGCTCTCTCAAGAGCAGATTAGGCAGCTCATTGATATTCGCACAGTGCTGGAGGTGGCCGCTGCCGAGCGGGCGAATGGGGCGAACGGCCTGGTGCCTGAGCTGGCGAAAGCGCATCAACGCCACAGGGAAGAAGCTTTCAAGCTCGAAAAGCGGGCACGCCAGAAAGTGCTTGAGCCGGAAGATTTCTATGCCTATTTCGATGCAGATTGGGATTTTCACCAGGTGATCTTCGATCACTGCGGCAATGCCTATATGTCGAAGATGTTGCAAGATTTAGCGTTCAATACCCATCGTATGCGCCAGAGTGTGGCTCACAACGATTCTGATGGCCTGATCGCCGTGCAGGAGCATGAGATGATGTTGCGAGCCTTTGAGTCTGGTGACGTCGATAAGGTGCGGCAAGCCGTCCATGCCCACCTAGATGGAGTGCTGGAACGCTCCTTGGGAGACGCCCAAGAAGAACGGTTGCCTCGCCCCTGAGCCGCATCTTCTCGCTGTGCTGTGAGCGCTACCATATCTCCAGAGGCTAGTTTTTCTACACCTTTTCTGGTAAATTTGCAATTTGTTGTGCGCGCGTATAGTTCGATTTGCATATGGCGGCTTTCGAGGGCGTTTGCGCACTCCTTTACCGAACTCCAGGGAAGGAATATCATTGGCTGCTTCGCGCACCTCTACACCTCAAGTTAAAGACGGCAAACTCGTGCCGGATCGTATTTCATTCGCCAAACTCCAAGAACCCATGACCGTGCCAGATCTGCTCGGTTTGCAGACCTCCTCCTACGGCTGGTTGATTGGTTCTGAGCAATGGAGAGCCGCCCATCCAGGGGAGAAGAGTGGTCTCGAAGAGATCTTCGATGAAATCTCTCCGATTGAAAACACCGCTCGTACCATGGGGTTGGTGCTCTCCAACCCCCACCTTGAGGATGAAAAAGCCTCGGTGGCTGAGTGTAAAGATCGAGATCTCACCTATTCTGCCGCGCTCTACGTTACGGCTGAATTCCAAAACTATGAGACCGGTGAGATCAAGAGTCAGACCACGTTTATCGGCGATTTTCCGCTGATGACGCCGCAGGGCACGTTCATTATCAACGGCACTGAGCGCGTCGTCGTCTCGCAGCTTGTGCGCAGCCCTGGCGTCTATTTCGAGCGTATTCCTGATAAGACGTCCGATAAGTGGATCTATGGCACGAAAGTGATTCCCTCGCGCGGAGCATGGCTGGAATTTGAGATTGATAAGCGTGACGCCGTTGGGGTGCGTATCGACCGCAAGCGCAAGCAGTCGGTGAGTGTCTTCCTGAAAGCTCTGGGCATGAGCGATAGCGAAATTCGTGAGGAATTCAAAGATTTCCCCGTGATGATCGACACCGTTGATAAAGATGTGATCGAGAGCCAAGAGGATGCTCTGCAAGATCTCTATCGCAAGCTACGCCCTGGCGAGCCGCCCACGGCTGAGGCTGGCCGCAACTTGCTCAACAACTTCTATTTCAACAATAAGCGCTACGATCTGGCAAAAGTAGGCCGCTATAAAGTGAATAAGAAGCTGGGGCTGGATGTGGATGGTGCTGAGCGTCAGCTCACCCTCACCGACATTATCTCCACCCTGAAATACTTGCTGGCTCTGCACGCTGGCGAAGAGAAAGTTTCAGTAGCTGAGGGTGCTCCCGAGGTGCTCGTGGAGACCGACGATATCGACCACTTTGGCAACCGCCGTATCCGCGCCGTAGGAGAACTCATCCAAAATCAGGTGCGTACTGGTCTTTCCCGCCTCGATCGTATGGTGCGTGAGCGCATGACGACGCAGGAGGCCGAGGCGATCACTCCGAGTTCGTTGATCAACATTCGTCCTATCGTGGCAGCGATCAAAGAGTTCTTCGGCACCAGCCAGCTCTCGCAGTTTATGGATCAAAACAATCCGCTCGCTGGCCTCACGCATAAGCGCCGTCTGAGCGCGCTCGGCCCAGGAGGCCTCTCGCGTGACCGCGCCTCGATGGAGGTGCGTGACGTCCACCCCAGCCACTACGGCCGTATGTGCCCGATCGAAACTCCTGAAGGGCCAAATATCGGTCTGATCGGCTCCCTCGCCGGCTACGGCAGAGTCAATAGCTTCGGCTTTATCGAGACGCCGTATCGCAAAGTGGAGCATGGGAGAGTCACAGATCAGATTGACTACCTCGACGCCTCAGATGAGGATCTCTACAACGTTGCCCAGGCGGATGCGCCTGTGGATGAAAACGGGTATTTCACGGAAAACGAAGTACTTGTGCGCCTCCCTGGCGGCGAGCCGGCTCTCGTGCATCCCGACGAAGTAGGCTATATGGACGTCTCTGCCCGCCAGATGTGTTCGGTGGGTACGGCCATGATTCCGTTCTTGGAGCACGACGATGCCAACCGCGCCCTCATGGGTGCAAATATGCAACGCCAGGCTGTGCCGCTGCTGCGCCCTGTGGCTCCGTATGTGGGCACCGGTATGGAATCGCGCGCTGCCGTCGATGCTGGTGACGTCACTGTAGCGTTCGCTCCTGGCGTCGTCACTGAAGTTTCGGCTGACGCCGTGCGGGTGCTTGAAGATAGCGGCAAAGAGCGCGTGTATCGGTTGCTCAAGTTCGAGCGTTCCAACCAAGGCAACTGCACGAATCAGCGGGTGGCCGTGAACGAGGGGGATCGGGTGGAAACCGGATCGCTCATCGCCGACGGGCCAGCCACTGAAGGCGGAGAGCTCGCTCTCGGACAGAATCTGCTGGTGGCGTTCATGGCGTGGAATGGCTACAACTACGAAGACGCCATTGTGCTCTCGCAGCGTTGCCAAAGTGACGATCTGCTCACCTCTATCCACATTGAGGAACACGAGGTAGATGCCCGCGATACCAAGCTCGGTCCAGAGGAAATTACTCGGGATATCCCGAACGTCTCCGAAGAGATGCTTTCCAATCTCGACGAGCGCGGAATTATTCGCATCGGCGCTGAGGTGCGCGCTGGCGATATCCTCGTGGGCAAAATTACTCCGAAGGGCGAGACGGAGCTCACCAGCGAAGAGCGTCTGCTGCGGGCAATTTTTGGCGAGAAAGCCAAGGAGGTGCGCGATACCTCGCTGCGAGTACCTCACGGCGAATCCGGCATCGTGATCGCCGTGAAAGAGTTCTCCGCAGAAAACAACGACGAACTGGCTGCCGATGTGCGCCAGAGCGTGCGAGTGCACATCGCCCAGCGCCGCAAGATCGTGATTGGCGATAAGATGGCTGGCCGCCACGGCAACAAAGGCGTGGTATCGCGCATTTTGCCGGTGGAGGATATGCCGTTTATGGAAGATGGCACTCCGGTGGATATCGTGCTCAACCCGCTTGGCGTGCCTAGCCGTATGAACCTCGGCCAGGTATTCGAGTTGCATCTGGGCTGGATTGCTTCCCAGGGCTGGGATGCCAGCCAGGCTCGTGAAGACGGCGAGGAATGGGCAGTGCGTCTGCCGGAAAATGCCGTCAAGACTGATGGGCAGCAAAACGTGGCCACACCGGTGTTTGATGGTGTGCTCGCCGATGAGCTTTTCGGCTTGCTCGGCCATACGCTTCCCAACCGCGATGGCGATCAGCTGGTGAATGCCGATGGTAAGGCACGGCTCTTTGATGGCCGCACTGGTGAGCCATTCCCAGAGCCGGTGTCCGTGGGCTATATGTATATGCTGAAATTGCATCACCTTGTGGACGACAAGATTCACGCTCGTTCCACCGGCCCATACTCGATGGTGACGCAGCAGCCGCTGGGCGGTAAAGCTCAGTTTGGTGGTCAGCGCTTTGGCGAGATGGAGGTGTGGGCTCTGGAAGCCTACGGCGCCGCTCACACGCTGCAAGAGATGCTCACGATCAAGTCGGACGATACGGTTGGGCGCGTGAAAGTCTACGAAGCTATCGTGAAAGGCGACAACATCCCCGAGCCAGGCATTCCAGAATCTTTCAAAGTGCTGGTGCAAGAGATGAAGAGCTTGTGCTTGAACGTCGAGGCTCTGGACAAAGGCGGCAATGCGATCTCGCTGCAAGATTCAGATGAGGATGCATTCCGCAGCCCGCAGAGTGCTGGCATCACCACTGGCCTGGAGGATCTCCAGACCGGTGCGGACTTCTGATAAAGGCGCCCTGAAGGAAAGAAAGTAGGAATTGTGCTAGACGTCAATCTTTTCGATCAGCTCCATATTTCGCTGGCCACCTCTGAAGACATCCGTTCGTGGAGCTATGGCACAGTGACGAAGCCAGAGACGATCAACTACCGCACGTTGAAGCCGGAGAAAGATGGTCTCTTTGGCGAGCAGATTTTCGGCCCAACCCGCGATTGGGAATGCGCCTGCGGTAAATACAAGCGTCCTCGCTACAAGGGCATTGTGTGTGAACGCTGTGGCGTTGAAGTCACCCGCTCGAAAGTGCGCCGTGAACGCATGGGACACATTGAACTGGCGGCTCCCGTCACCCATATTTGGTATTTCAAGGGCGTGCCCTCGCGTCTCGGCTATCTGCTCGACGTCGCTCCGAAAGACTTGGAGAAAGTGATCTACTTCGCCGCCTATATGGTGACCAACGTAGATGAGCAGCGCCGTCACGACGATATGCCCACGCTCAGCCAGGAGTATCAGCTCGAACACGACGCTTTGGAAAAAGAGCGTGACGCCGAGGTGGAGAAAGCTCTGAAAGAGGAAGAGCAGGCGCTCGCTGCAGCTGAAAAAGAGGGCGCCGAGAGGTCTGCTATCGCCAAGGTCAAACGCAGCAGCGAGGCAAATGTGCGCCGCGTACGCCGGCAATACGAAGAAGATATTGCCCGCCTGGAAGAGGTGTGGAATAAATTCACTGGCCTCAAAGTGGGAGATCTGGAAGGCGACGAAGATGCCTACCGCGAAATGAACGCTCGTTGGGGCGACTATTTCGAGGCATATCGCGGCGCCGAAGCTGTGCAGCGCCGGCTGCGCGATTTTGATTTGCAAGCTGAGCACGATCTGCTGGTGGAGCAGATTGAAAGCGGCACGGCGCAGCGCAAGACGCGAGCGCTCAAGCGGATTAAAGTGGTGAACGCTTTCTTGCACACCGGCACCAAGCCAGAGGCGATGGTGCTCGATGCTATCCCCGTGATCCCGCCGGATCTGCGCCCGATGGTGCAGCTCGATGGTGGCCGCTTTGCCACATCGGATCTGAACGATCTCTACCGCCGCGTGATCAACCGCAACAACCGCCTCAAGCGAATGATCGACCTCAATGCGCCGGAGATCATGGTGAACAACGAGAAGCGGATGCTTCAAGAAGCCGTGGATTCGCTCTTCGACAACGGCCGCCGTGGCCGGCCAGTGCAAGGAGCTGGCAACCGTTCGCTCAAGAGCCTCTCGGATATGCTCAAAGGCAAGCAAGGCCGTTTCCGCCAGAACCTGCTCGGCAAGCGCGTAGATTATTCTGGACGTAGCGTGATCGTGGTGGGGCCAGACCTGAAACTGCATCAGTGCGGTCTGCCCAAGACGATGGCCTTGGAGCTTTTCAAACCATTCGTGCAAAAGCGTCTGGTGGATCTGGAGCTGGCCAAGAACATCAAGGCCGCTAAGCGGCTCATTGAGCGCCAGCGCGATGAAGTGTTTGACGTGCTCGAAGAAGTGATTAAAGAGCACCCCGTGCTGCTCAACCGCGCTCCTACGCTGCACCGCCTCGGCATTCAGGCGTTTGAGCCGAAGCTCATCGAGGGTAAAGCTATTCGCTTGCACCCGTTGGTGTGTACCGCTTTCAACGCCGACTTTGACGGCGATCAGATGGCTGTGCACTTGCCACTCTCCGTGGATGCTCAGGCAGAGGCTCGCATTTTGATGCTCTCGGCCAACAACATTCTCAAGCCGTCTGACGGCCGGCCAGTGACGGTGCCTAGCCAGGACATGATTATTGGTATCTACCACCTCACCATGATTCGCTTCAACGCGAAAGGTGAGGGGCGGCTCTTCTCCTCCGTAGACGAGGCACAGATGGCCAATGATCTGGGCGAGCTCGATCTGAACGCCAAGGTGAAGATCCGCTTCAAAGCAGACGAGATCACTTTGCCCCGCGATTGGGAAGCTCCCGAGGGCTACGAAGAGGGCGATCCGATTCTGCTGGAGACCTCTCTTGGCCGTGCGAAGTTCAACACCGCTCTGCCTACGACGTTCCCGTATATCAACCAGGTGGTTGATAAGAAAGTGCTTGGTGCTCTCGTCAATGAGCTGGCAGAGCGCTATCCGAAAGTGGATGCGGGCGCTTCGCTCGATGCTCTCAAAGACATTGGCTTCTATTGGGGCGGCCGCTCTGGCGTCACCATTGCTGTGTCTGACGTGAAAGTGCCTGCTAATAAGCAGGAAATTCTCGATGAGGCGGAGAAGAAAGCAGCCAAGATCGAGGAGGACTTCCAAGAGGGCAATATCCGTGACGAAGACCGCCGTAAAGATCTGGTGGCGCTGTGGACGGACGTGACCGACCGCGTAGCCGACGAGATGCGTGATCAGTTCGACTATTGGAACAACATCAACCAGATGGTGAGCTCTGGTGCTCGCGGCAACTGGATGCAGATCCGCCAGGTGGCTGGTATGCGCGGGCTGGTGGCCGACCCGAAAGGCGAGATTATTCCGCGCCCGATTAAGTCGAACTACCGCGAGGGGCTCTCCGCTCTTGAGTACTTCACAGCTTCGCACGGCGCCCGCAAGGGCTTGGCCGATACGGCTCTGCGCACAGCAGAATCGGGCTATCTCACCCGCCGTCTGGTCGATGTGGCACAAGACGTGATGGTGAGCGAGCTAGACTGCGGCACTACCCGTGGCCTGCCCAAGCATCTGTTTGATTACGACGAAGATGGCGCCAAGGTGCGCAGCGACGATATCGACACCTCGGTGTATGCCCGCACGCTGGCAAAAGATGCCGTCGATGCTGAAGGCAATGTGATTGTGGAAGCCGGTACGGATATCGGCGATGTGGCACTCGAAAAGATGATCGAGGCCGGCATTCAAGATATCACCGTGCGTTCGGTGCTCACCTGTGCGTCGCGCCACGGCGCCTGTGCCATGTGCTATGGCCGTTCTCTGGCCACCGGCAAACTTGTCGATATCGGCGAGGCCGTGGGTATCGTCTCGGCTCAGTCTATTGGTGAGCCTGGCACCCAGCTCACGATGCGTACGTTCCACACCGGTGGTGCGGCATCGGCTGAAGACATCACTCAGGGTCTGCCGCGCGTGCAAGAGCTCTTTGAAGCGCGTACTCCGAAAGGTGAAGCTCCGCTGGCTGAGGCTTCGGGCACACTCGCAATCGAGGAGATGGAGCGCTCACGTCGGCTGATTATTAAGCGTGACGACGGAGATGAAGATCTCGTGTATATCGTCGGCAAGCGTGCCAAACTGCTGGTGCCGGAGGGCTCGCACGTCGATGTGGGGATGCAACTCGTCGATGGTTTCGTCGATCCGAAGAAAGTGTTGCGTATCTCTGGCCGTCGTGCCGCACAGCTGCATCTCGTGAGCGAGGTCCAGCACGTGTATCGCAGCCAGGGCGTAGAGATTCACGACAAGCACATCGAGGTGATCGTACGGCAGATGCTGCGCAGAGTCACAGTGCTTGATTCTGGCGATACTACGCTCCTGCCTGGCGAACTCGTGGATGTGACGGTGTTTGAAGATGCCAACCGCGCCACCTTGAAAGAGGGCGGGAAGCCTGCTAGCGGACGCCCAGAGCTCATGGGTATCACCAAGGCTTCGCTGGCCACGGATTCGTGGCTCTCGGCGGCGTCGTTCCAGGAGACGACGAAGGTGCTCACGGAAGCAGCTTTGAACTCCAAGTATGATCCGCTCTCGGGCTTGAAAGAGAACGTGATTCTGGGCAAGCTCATCCCTGCGGGTACCGGTTTGGAGTCACTGCGCAATCCGCGCGTGGAGCCGACGGCAGCAGCGCGCAGCGAATACGAGCAGATGAACAATATCGTCTCGCGCGATTTTGATTCATTTGACGATCTCTACAACTATCCCAGCACAGACGATTACGAATTCTCTCTCGGCTATGGCTATGGGCAGAGTTTCTAAGTAATCGCTGAGAGTAAGTGATCACTGAGGGAGACTTTGACGATCGTCTGAGGATGGTTTCGATGACTCCCTGAGGGGATGACTTGAGAACGGGTGGAGCCAGCGCCAATGTGCGCTGGCTCCACGTTTTGTGGAGCAGGCACAGGTAGGTACATCGGTGGCGGGGCAGGAACGTCTAGGGCAGGCGCAGGTAGGCATGCCGGTGGCGCGGGGCATTAACCCACATTTCCGCAGTCTTGTGCAGGCGCCTCCAGTCTTGTGTAGGCGCCCTAAGTCCCATCCTTGTGAGCGAACGCTAAATGTTACAAATAACCTTTGTACAAATCTCCGATGATTCTACAGTGGGGCTTTTTTAAGCTGAGAGTGACTCAAGAGATAGTCGGCAAAGAAGCCGGCTGCGCAATTGAGGAGCGATCCGTTTGAGGGTTCAAGGAGAGAAGAACATGACTGCTGTAGAAAACGAGACGTCAGATTTGACGTTTACCTATGGTGAGCGGCCGGAAGAAGTATCAGACCGCGAGGTAAAGGGCAAAGCTAGCCCCCGCGCCGAAAAATTGATTCAAGATTACTACAACGCTAAGTTGATGCTCGATTGCACATTTCCGATTGAGTATACGAAAGCCTGGGAAGCAGCAAAAGGTAATCATCCTGTGCTGCGCCGCGGTTTGGCATTCAAAGCGGCTTTTTCTGCTCTTGAGCCGAATATCCGCCCTGGCGAACTGATCGTGATGAGCCGCAACCGCTATGTGCGCGGTGCATCGCTGGTGCCGTGGACGGCCAACAGCGCCATTTTGCAAGAGGAAGAGCGCGCTCAGCGCCTGAGCGGCCGCGCTTCCAACAAGGCGCTCGAAGACGTGACGATTCTCGCCACCGGTGGCGGCGTGGTCGCAGAGGACACAGAAGACCTCATTTCCATTTCCAAGCGCTATGGCTTGCCGCGTGAAGAGTACGAAGGGATGCTGGAAGCCTGCAAGTATTGGGAAAACACCTCGGTGGAAGAGACCTCGTGGATGTGGGGCAAGATGCATCCCGAGTACGACACCTTGGTGAAATTCAAGGACGCCGTGTTGATGAGTTCCGACATGGAGTACGGCAACCGCCACGGACGCTCGGTGAACTCCTACGCTGTGGTCTTTACGCTCGGCTTCGAGGGTATGAAGAAGCGCTGCCGCGAGCTGATTGACGAGCACTGCCACGATGGGCAAAACGTAGACAAAGTGGCATTCTGGCTGGGCACGATCGCCACGATTGAGGGCGTGCAAACCTGGATGCGCAAATACGTAGCTGAGGCTCGTCGGCTCGCCGACGCGGAGAGCGATCCACGGCAGAAACAAGAATATCTCGATATTGCTGATCGTCTAGAGTGGGTGGTGGAGAATCCGCCGCGCACCTTTATGGAAGCTGTGCAGCTGCACTGGACGGCTCAGCTTGAGGTGTACAACGAAATGCAAGGCTCGGGCTTCTCGCCTGGGCGCTTGGGCGCCGTGCTCTATCCATACTGGAAGAAAGATATTGACGAAGGCCGGATCACCCGCGAGTTTACCCTCGAAGTTCTCGAATGTATGCGCGTGAAGTACACCGAGTTGGAGATCGCCACCTCCACCGCCACCACCGGCATTCTCGCCGGCAATACTTTCAACAACATTTGCCTCGGTGGGCAGAATCCTGATGGCACTGCTGGCGATAACGAGCTGGAGATGCTCTTCTTGCAGGCGTGCATCAATATGCCAACGGTTTCCCCAACGCTCACGGTGCTCTACGATGGCAAGCTCTCCAACGCTTTCCTGAATAAGGCCATTGAGTGCAACAAGACCGGTGCTGGTATGCCAGCCTGGGTGAGCAATCGCGTCGGCATCGAATACTGCATGAAGTATTTCCAAGATGAGCACATCACCATTGAGGATGCTCGCTCGTGGTCGGTCGGCGGCTGCTTGGAGATTCAGCCTGGCGCTATGGCATACGGAAAAGTGGGTGCAGGTGCCTATTCCTCCTCAGGCATTAACTTCATCAACGTGCCTAAGATCCTTGAGCTGGTGCTCTTCGACGGCAAAGATCCGCGCACTGGCATCCAGGTGTTCCCAGAAAAGCACCTGCCACTCGATACGTTCGAGCAGGTGATGGATGAGTTCAAGGCGAAGTTCTTTGAAGTCACCCGTATTTTCCAGGAGCTGTACAACTTCAAGACGAAGTCTGCTTTCGAGATTGATCAGCCGATTCTGTTCTCAGCGCTCACGAGCGACTGCCTTGAAAAAGGTGCGGATATCGACCACGAGGGCAACCGCTACAACCGCTGCTTCACCACCTGGATTACCGGCCAGGTGAACGCGGCGAACTCGCTAGCTTCATTGAAGAAGAACGTCTTTGAGGATCACGCTTTCACGCTCGATGAGCTCAAAGACGCCATGCTGAACAACTTCGGCTATGAATCGGCACTCATCACGGGGAACTTCTCCATGATGGAGCAAGAGAAGAAAGAGTCGAACCCCGATTGGGAGCGCATCCATGCTCTGTGTATGCGTGCACCGAAGTTCGGTAACGACGATCACTATGTGGACGACATTTACGTGCAGGTGTCGCATACTTTCCGTGACGCCTCAGAATCCACGACTGACGTCTTCGGCCGCAAGTGGGTGGGCTCGATGCTCTCCACGTCTACACACGGCCCGCTCGGGCAGGCAGATATCGCTTCACCAGATGGACGTCTCGCTGGCGTCACGCTGGCTGACGGCGGACAGTCGCCATACCCAGGCACCGATCTGAACGGCCCGTATGCGGTGTTGAATTCGGCTGTGTCGATTGACCACTCCGACTTCAAGAACACGCAGCTCAACATGAAAGTGCATCCAGCTTCTATCAAAGGCGCACAAGGCTCGAAGAAGATGCTGCAGATGATCAAGGCTTTCATGGATCAAGGTGGCTATCATATCCAGTTCAATGTGGTTGATTCGCGAATGCTCAAAGATGCGCAGAAGAAACCGGATCAGTACCGCAATCTGCTGGTGCGTGTGGCTGGATTTACGCAGTATTGGGTGGAAGTGGCGAAGCCAATTCAGGATGAATTGATCGCTCGCACCGAGTACGAAGAGATCTAATATACAGCCACAATCCAGCCAGGGGTGTAGGTTGGAGCTGCTCAGTTCCACCTGCACCCCTGGCTGCTTTACTAGTGTCAGTTTGGCTTGTTAAGCCTCATTTTTAAGCTTTAATTTTATTGTCAGGATGTCATAATGCCTACGTCTACTCTTTCTCAGAGTGCTTCGGCCAGCGGTGGTTCGGCTAGGGGCGCCTCGGCAGGATCGGCCACTCGCGTGGATATGGCCGGCCGAGATCGCTACGCTCGACGCGCCGTCATCGGTGCAGCGCTCTCTACTTTTTGGTCTGGTGCACTGATCTTCGGCTTTCCAGGCGTGATGAAACCCATCTGGGGTCAAAAATTCGAGGGAGAACTCGGATGGATCATGACCCTCGTGATCTTTTCCCTCGGTATTTTCACGTTCTTCGCCGGTAAATGGCACATGAAGCTCGGCACCCGCCGCTCCTACCTGGTAGGTACCGCAATTTTGATCGTGTGTATGCTGCTCGTCACCTACGCACAAAATATCTGGATGCTCTACGTCTTTGCGTTCCTCAACGGCACGGCCTCGTGTTTCGTCTACTCGCCGTCACTGACCACGGTACAAAATTGGTATCCGCATCGCAGAGGGCTCGTGACGGGCATCGTCAATCTCGTCTTCGGCTTGTCTGCAGCTGTGATGTCTCCACTATTCAAGGTGATGTACGACGCTTGGGGCTATGTGGGAATGTGCTGGGTGACGATTGTGCTGATCGTGATCACCAATCTCATTGCCGCCGCTATCACGGAGATGCCTGAGCGCAGCACACTCACTCCAGAGCAACGGCGTGCCCACGAGGAGCTGCTCGACAAGATGGCCAGCTCCAATTCTGGTGCAGCTCCTGCTGCGGACGTGGAGCCTAAAGTTGCGCTGCGTACTCGCTCGTTCTGGTTCATCTGGCTGGCCTGGTGCTTCATGGGCGCTGCTGGTATTTCGATGGTCACGCTCTCCACCGGCTACGGCGAATTCCTCGCTGATGGTGGATATGCTGTGGCGGCGGTGGGATTGCTCACCGCGTTTAACCTCACCAATGGTTTCTCCCGTATTGTGGCTGGTGCACTATCCGATGTGATGGGGCGGAATGTGCTCGGAGCCATCAGCTTCGTTCTAGCTGCCGTCGGATATTTTGCACTGCCATTTGCCACCAATTTTGTGGTGCTGTGCATCCTGTGCGCTCTAGTGGGCTTTGCGTTTGGCACACTCTTTGCCATCACGGCTCCGCTGGGTACGGATCTTTTCGGGTTGAAATACTTCGGGCTGATTTTCGGATACATCTTTACTGCCTACGGTTTCGTGGGTGGTTTAGTCGGCCCGCTGCTATCATCTTATGTGTTGAATATCACTCGATCTTATACGGTGGTATTCACATACTTGGGCGTGTTCTGCGTGTTGGCTGCCATTTTCATTATGCTAGCCAAGCCAAAGAAACGCCCGTAACGGCGGTGATAGCAAAGGAGCTAGCGGGCGATGTATAGCGGCGTGACGGTGCGGAGGATTCTACAGCGGCCGGAGTTTGCTGGGGCGCGGGTGCTCGGCGGGGAAAACAACCTCGACCGTGTGGTGACGTCAGTGACTGTGGCAGAAATTCCCGACATCGCCCGCTGGCTCAATGGCAATGATTTCGTACACGGGGTGGGACGGCTCTTTGCCCGCTCGGACGGAAGCGTCGATGAGGAGGGGCTCTACCAGTGGGTGCGCGATCTGATCGACGGTGGAGCTGCGTGTCTAGCCATTAAAACGCGCCGGTATATCAAAGAGCTTCCAGCTGCCGTGATTCAGCTCGGCGACGAGGCCGGTTTCCCTATCATCGAGCTGCCAGATGGAGTGATCCAAGGGCAAGTCTCAGAGATTATTTTCCAGATGATCCTTGAGGCTGGCCAAGAGCGAGAACAGCAGCGCACGCGGCTCTTCACCGAGATGGTACGCGATCTTACTGGGCCGCATTTGCTCAGCCACGACGCTCGCAGAATGGCCGTGTATCTCGGCTATCCCATTGCCATTGTGGATGCGTGCTACGCATTCTTGGGTACTTCGTTTACCGGCGCCGAAGAAGAAAGCACAGATCTATCTGCTTTGCAGCAGGGAATCAAGAAAGCAGTGGCCGCGGGAGAGCAGCTCTCAAAGGTGACCGTCACCGATGATCAAATCCTGGTGGGGTATGTCGATACCGATACTCACGGAGCGCAGCGGCAATTAGTGGTGGCTGGAATTACTTACAAGGGGCAAAACTTAGGTTATGTGTGTCTCGTAGGGAATGAGGATCCCATCTGCCCAGATACCATCTACTTTTTCGCTTCGCTCGCAGAGGTGATCACCGTCGATATGTCTCAAAACATGATGGTGGAGACGTCGTCACTCATCTCTCGCAGTGATTTTTTTGCGGTGATTTCCGAGCCGGAAGTTGATGAGCGCAAAGCACTTCACCTCGCCGATCTCATCGGACTCAACTACGTGCAGCCGATGCGTGTAGCCGTGATAGCTCTGGGGGCAAAAGCCAAGAATTTCGCTCCGGAATTTTCATTCTTAGGGGAAGAGGAGCGTAAAGCCGTCAGCTATATATCGCAATATCTACGCTCCACGCTCGCTCGCTCAGAAGAGTATTTCGTGTGTGCGTGGGAACGCGGTGTGGCAGTGATTTTTATGGGAGAGAGGTACTCTGCCGAACGCTATTCCGCCATCGTGCAAGCTGCCGTGAGACAGCTGAGCTCAGCACTGCACGTCGCAGACGTGATTGCTGGTATTGGCCAGGGAGGGCACGGCATAGCCGGAGTGCATGAATCAGCAGAGAACGCCCTTTATGCGCTCAAATGCATTGAGACGTTCTCGCTCACCGAGCAGGTGATTCGCTACGACGAACTCGGGCCGTACCTATTTCTCAGCGCTGCGCTGTGCTCCGCTGATGCGTCACGCAAGTATGTGGATTTTGTGCTCGGGCCACTCCTCAATCAAGAATCCGAATATCGTGACGAACTGATCGACACGCTGTTCGTCTACCTCGAAACTGGCGGTTCGTATGCTGCCGCCAGCAAAAAACTTCGAGTGCACGTCAATACCGTGCGTTATCGCATTAGCAAAATCGCTGAGCTGCTGCCCGTCGATCTTTCCTCCGTAGACGGCAAAGGCTCCGTGTGGCTTGCCATGCGCATCAACACCTTACTCGCCACAAGTATGCAAAGCTCGGGCGGGCCGAGCTGCGGTTAGCGATTCCCGTTAGCTGCTCGTCGCTAGCTACCCATCGTTAGCCACTTAAGCCACTCATCAAGGAAGAGGTCAATCAATGAAACTGGATCCCGAAAATGAAGCAATGATCTTCGATATCCAAGGCTTTTCGGTGCATGATGGGCCAGGCTCACGCACGCTCGTCTTTTTCAAAGGGTGCCCGCTCAGCTGCTATTGGTGTTGCAACCCTGAGAGCCTGCATATGCACCGAGAAGTGATGTATCGCAAATCGAAATGCGATAAGTGCCACGGCTGTATAGAGCGCAAAATCTGCCCCTTCGACGCGATCAGTGCAGACGGGCCCGATTCGTATATCACCATTGACCGCACAAAATGCTTGCACTGCGACGATATGCCATGCGTAGAAAAGTGCTATCACGATGCCCTCGCTATCGCCGGTGAAGTCTATACCCTCGATCAGCTCATGCATCGCATTGAGCGTGATTCACGTTATTGGGGTGACGGCGGAGGTGTCACCGTGGGTGGAGGAGAGATCGCCCAGCAGTACAAGTTTGTGGCGAATTTTTTGCGGCGGCTGCACGAGCAAGGTATTCACACCGCTGTGGAGAGCTCGTCTATGGGGGATTGGGAGCACCTGCGCCAAATCTATGAACACGTGGATTGGGCATTTAACGATCTCAAACAGATGGATCCTGAGAAACACAAATGGGCTACGGGGAAGAGCAACAGAAAAATCCTGGAAAATATCGCGCACATTGCAGATATGGCACGAGAGGGTAAGCTCCGCCAGATTATTCGCATTCCCGTGGTGGTGGGCTACAACGATGACGACGCGAACATTCAGGCGTCCATTGATTTCATCAAGAGTATCGGCGCCCATGAAGTCAATCTGTTGCCGTTCCACAGGCTCGGAGAATCCAAGTACGAGCAGCTCGGCAAAGTCTACGATGCGCGCGATCTGCGCCCGCCCTCCGACGAGCTGATGCAAGGCATCGCGCACAAGATTCGCAGCGCTGGCCTAGAGTGCTATGTAGGCTCAGATACCCCGTTCTAAACGGCTTGTGGCGTGTGGTGCTACCTGCTGAGCATTGGCTATTAGGGAATGCTGGCTATTGGTGAGCTGGTGGTCGGGTGCGGTTGGCCGTTGGGTGATGCTGACGGGACTGCTGACGGGTTAGCGATGCCATCGCTCTGGTACTGTCAGCTGACGATATTGGTCAGTTGGGTTATAGGCGGCGTGATCACTCAGGGCATGGTCAGCTCACCACAGGCTAAACTCAAGCTCACCGCGCACGTTAAACGCCTGCTCACCAGCGGCTGCCGGCCTATAATTAACCGCCAGCAATCCTGTGATGTCGGATTGCTGGCGGTAGCCTCAGCGAGTCGAGCAGCTATTGGTGGCCTTGCTTTGTTGATTGGCGTTGTTTTATCTATAGCTTTGCTTTACTGATTGGCCTCGGCGGTTTCCAGATCTGGCCAACCGTACTGAGTGACGGTAGCTTCCAGCTGGTCACGCACGAGGTTCCGGCCGTTCGTGAGCGCCTCTTCGACGTCACGCATCACGCATTCGAGTGTGGGGAGTGAATACGTGAGCAATTCTCCTACGAGGTAGGTGTTGGCTGTAGGGGTGGCGCCCACCTGGGCTTCTTCGTCACGAGTGCGTCCGCGTCCGCGTAAATGTGGCAGCTCCTGTGCCACCTGCTGATCCCACAATTCGTGCTGCGCGGCGATCTTTTCGACGAGTTCGAATGCGCGTTGGCTGATAGCGGGTAGTTCAGATTCAATCTGAGCGTATTCATCGGGGTGGGTGACGGACATCATGCGCGCGTATTTTTCCGTCATCAGATTGCGTCCCTGCGCCTGTGCCTGGGCAAGATCGCGTTGATAGCTGGTGAGCGTCTCCAGTGACCATGTAGAAAACTGCGCTCTGCGCATGATCTCAAACGTCTGATCTTGGCTCTGGCAGGCCGCAGGCCCGCCTACGTTGTTCACTGTGCTAAACATCGTCCATTCAGTAGCGATAATCTCTTTGATCATATCGGCGCGCAGAGTGGCATCGCCGTCCACATCTATATTTTCCATGGGTTAGCCTCCCGTAGTTCCGGTTCAATAATCTGTTCTCGCAAGACGCGAGCATGAGGAATGAGGAAATCACTGCTCTCACTGGAAAGCTGCTGGGTGTGCAGCTCAGCTATGACGGCTTGGCACAGCTGCTCAATTTGCGCCGTCGCGTTATCAGAGCAGGCAATACTTTCCAGTATCTGTGAGGCGTATTCTCCGAGTATTGGAAGTGATCTCAAGGAGCGATGTGCCCACTTGTAGAAAGGCATATAGCGTTTATTGAGAATGAAAATGGCGTTGAGAGCAGCATTGATGAAAATGGATTTTGCCATATATGCAGCTACGTACTCCTCCCTGCGCAGGCAGCGAGGATAGTTGTATTGGCCAGCTTGCCCCATATTGAGCACCGCGCTTTCAAGAAGTTTCAGGCACACTTCATGCGGATAGTAGCCAAGCAGATCCTGGCGGCGTTGGCTGAAACGCCCTGGCCCGTCAAAGAACACTTCTCCATTTGTGACGGCGGCCAGATTTTTCTGTGGTATAGCGAGCCATTCGCGCCAATTACTAGGGGAAAAATCTAGCCCTGTGTACCTGCGATAAAACTGTGGGATCTCTTCTACGCTCAAGGCCCCTTTAGTGCTGAGCCCTACTGCGGTGCGGATTCGATATTCGGCTCCCTCGCCACCCACTCCCATAGGGATCCACAGTTTGACGCGGGTATCGGCGTCATGGTCGAGGGAAATCTCGTCGTCAAAACCGAAACAGTCTGAACCGTCGCCTACGAGGCCAGCTGCGATATAGGGATACAAGTCTGG
This sequence comes from Actinomycetaceae bacterium, assembly GCA_028724905.1. Taxonomy (GTDB): domain Bacteria; phylum Actinomycetota; class Actinomycetes; order Actinomycetales; family Actinomycetaceae; genus Arcanobacterium_A. The sequence continues at coordinate 149,911 of JAQYTG010000004.1, forward strand.
CACGCGCTGTTCAATGGCTGGAGCGACGTCGATCATCCACCAGAGCTTGGAGCGCTCAAGACCTTTCAAATATGTATCGTTCACTACTGCGCTCCTGTTCTGCTCTTGCTGTTCCTGTGCTGTTGTCGTGACGGCGGGCGTCTCGTCTGCCGTCTGCTGCGGCTCGTCCCGTGCTCTCGTTGTCAGGTTGCTTCCCTCAGCGATGGCGCTCTCATTGCCGGCGTCCACTCTCGCTGCGGCTCGCGCAGCTACTTCCCTTGGATTTTCTGCAGCTCGTCGTGAGCCTGCGCCGCTTTCTCGTCCATGCCGAGGTGGGCGTAGACAGCCTCCAAGTTTTTCAGCACGGCTATGAGGTTGTCGCTGCGCGGGCCAAACATTTCACGGCAGCGCTGTGCCACCCATTCAAAGCGGGGGAGCGCCCCCTCGTAATCTCCGCTCAAAGCCTGCATAGAGGCCAGGTTATGAATTTGCCCGAGGTAGAGATCAGACTGTTTGCCCACTGTGCGCTCGTAGATCTGCGAGGCCTCTTCCATATAGGTGCTGGCCTTTTCATAGTCTTTGAGCTTGGCATGGACGCTGGCGAGATTGTTGAGCGTGGTGGCTTGAGCAACGTCGTTGCCATCTTGAGCGCGTAAACGCGAGAGAGCTTCGGTGTGTAGTTGCAGTGCCTCCTCGTAGTGCCCTTGATCTTGCCGCAGAAGACCGCGGTTGTTGAGGCAGGAAACAGTGAGGACGTGATTGGGGCCGAGAGTGGCGTTGTAGATCTGCTCTGCTTGGTGATAGGCATTTTCAGCTTCGGCAAACTCTTTGCGGAGCCGGAGCAGGCCGGCATAGTTGTTGAGGGTGGTGGCATAATTGGGATCGTTCGTGCCGAAGACGGTGGCGCTGGTGTGCACGGCCTCCTGGTAGATATCGTAGGAGCGTTCCAGATTGCCGAGGTTCCGATGCAAACCGCCGAGCCGATCTAAGGTGGCGGCGTACTCTGGGGTTTCTTTGGCGCCGTGGCAGCCGCCGCCGCTGCAGCGCACGCTCAAAAGGCTCACGAGCTCCTCAAGCGGAGCCACCATATCGTAGTATCGGCCTTGGCGTTCGAGGTCATCCACTTTTTCACGAAGCATTGTTTCTTGATCGAGCATAGTACTCCTCCTCATCGCCGTTGATGTATGTGCTCGTAGCTAGGCACATATTCGTAGATAGCGCAGCTGATGTGTACGCCCTGAGATAGCGCAGCCATCACCGTGCACCGCCGATGTCAGTCTTTCCCAGATCGCATTCGCGCGCAATGGAGAAACATCCAATTGTGAACAGTATTTTTTAGAGGAGCCTCCTAGCTGTGGCTAGCACCACGCAGCTAAACGTCACTTTCCTTTGACGCTGTGCGCCGTCACGCATTAATCTAGGCAATGGTGCCCGTTCTGGGCTCTTCCACGTTGCTATCTTTGAAGCGGCGGTGTTGCAGATGTGCCGTTTCACTCTGGAGGAGTTCAGACGCTAGGGAAGTTCGGTCGCTTCCGAGCCAGTGGTTCGCGAAACAGGCGGGCAGTTCGACGAAAAAAATTCATAACTAACAGGAGAATGTAGTGCCAACTATTCAGCAGCTGGTTCGTAAGGGCCGCAGCAAGAAGGTGCAGCAGTCGTCCACGCGCGCGCTCAAAGGTAGCCCGCAGCGTCGTGGCGTGTGCACTCGTGTTTATACCACCACACCGAAGAAGCCAAACTCGGCTCTGCGGAAAGTGGCCCGTGTACGTTTGAGCTCGGGCATTGAAGTGACCGCATATATCCCTGGCGAAGGCCATAATCTTCAGGAGCACTCCATCGTGTTGGTGCGCGGTGGCCGTGTGAAGGATCTTCCTGGCGTCCGTTTCCACATTGTGCGTGGTGCGCTCGACACCCAGGGTGTGAAGAATCGCGCTCAAGGGCGCTCGAAGTACGGCGCGAAGAAGGAGAAGAAGTAATGCCTCGTAAAGGTCCAGCTCGTAAGCGCCCGCTCATTCCAGATCCAGTGCATGGTTCACAGCTCGTGACCCAGCTCGTCAATCGGGTCCTCAAGGACGGCAAGAAGTCCACGGCTCAGCGCATCGTCTATGGCGCGCTCGATGGCGTGGCTGAAAAGACAGGGCAAGAACCAGTGAGCGTGCTCAAGCGCGCGCTCGACAACATTCGCCCACAGCTTGAGGTACGTTCTCGGCGCGTCGGCGGCGCCACCTACCAGGTGCCCGTGGAAGTGAAGCCGGCTCGTGCCAACACTCTCGCTCTTCGCTGGCTCGTGGAATTTTCCCGTCAGCGCCGCGAAAACACCATGCTTGAGCGGCTGCAGAATGAAATCATGGATGCCGCCAACGGCCTCGGAGCTTCGGTGAAGCGCCGCGAGGATATGCACCGCATGGCTGAATCCAACCGCGCATTTGCGCACTATCGTTGGTAATCGCACATCGCTGGTAATAGACGCTGGTAATAGACACAGAAAAGAGAGTTCTTTATGTCACTTGAGGTGCTTCGCGATCTTACGAAAGTTCGCAACATCGGCATCATGGCGCACATTGACGCTGGTAAGACCACCGTTACTGAGCGCATCCTCTACTACACCGGTATTAACTACAAGATCGGTGAAACTCACGATGGCGCTTCCACGACCGACTGGATGGAGCAGGAGAAAGAGCGTGGCATCACGATCACGTCTGCTGCTGTGACGGCGTTCTGGAACGGCAATCAGATCAACATTATTGACACCCCTGGCCACGTGGACTTCACTGTGGAAGTGGAGCGTTCGCTGCGCGTGCTCGACGGTGCTGTGGCAGTGTTTGACGGCAAAGAGGGCGTGGAGCCGCAGTCGGAAACGGTGTGGCGTCAGGCAGACAAGTACAATGTGCCGCGCATCTGCTTCATCAACAAGATGGACAAGATGGGTGCAGATTTCTACTTCTCCGTGAAGACGATTCAAGAGCGTCTGCACGCTACCCCGCTGGTGATGGAGCTTCCTATCGGGGCTGAGGCGAATTTCGAGGGCGTCATTGATCTGCTCAAGATGAAAGCCATCAGATTCCCCGCCGAGGATGACAAGGGCAATAAGACCTTGGGCAACCTGGTCGTGGAAGAAGAGATTCCAGCCGATATGCTGGAAAAGGCACAGGAATACCGCGATAAGCTCATTGAGCAGGTGGCGGAGACGGACGACGTGCTGCTGGAGAAATTCTTCGGCGGCGAAGAGATCAGCGTAGCTGAGATTAAAGCTGCTATCCGCAAGCTCACGATCAACTCGCAGATGTATCCTGTGTTCTGCGGCAGCGCCTACAAGAACATTGGTGTACAGCCGATGCTTGACGCCGTGATCGACTATCTGCCCTCGCCGCTCGATATCGAGGCGGTCACCGGTGTCGATCCTAAGGATGAATCCGTCGAGTTGGTGCGTCGTGCCGATGAGAAAGAGCCTTTTGCTGCGCTTGCGTTCAAGATCGCCGTGCATCCTTTCTTTGGTCGTCTCACCTTTATCCGCGTCTACTCAGGCAAAATTGAGCCAGGTGCGCAGGTACTCAACGCCACGAAAGGCAAGAAAGAACGCATCGGTAAGATCTTCCAGATGCACTCCAACAAAGAGAATCCGGTAGATGTGGCTCACGCAGGGCATATTTACGCTGTGGTTGGTCTGAAAGAGACCACCACCGGTGATACTCTCGCCGATTCTGCACATCCGATTTCACTGGAGTCGATGACTTTCCCAGATCCTGTGATCCACGTGGCTATTGAGCCCAAGTCGAAAGCAGATCAGGAGAAGATGGGTATCGCCATCCAGAAACTCGCTGAGGAAGATCCAACCTTTACGGTGAAACTCGACGAAGAAACTGGACAGACCGTGATTGGCGGTATGGGCGAGCTCCACCTCGATATCATCGTGGATCGTATGAAGCGCGAGTTCAAAGTAGATGCCAACGTGGGTGCGCCTATGGTGGCCTACCGCGAGACAATCCGCGCCAAAGCTGAGAACGTGGAGTACACGCACAAGAAGCAGACTGGTGGTTCCGGTCAGTTCGCTAAGGTGCTCGTCACGTTTGAGCCGCTTGAGGAAAACGAAGAGGGCAAGACCTACGAATTTGTGGATGCCATCACTGGTGGCCGCGTGCCGCGCGAATACATCCCATCTGTGGATGCTGGTATTCAGGCGGCTATGGAGAACGGCGTGCTGGCTGGCTTCCCGATGGTGGGCGTCAAAGCCACCCTCGTAGACGGTGCTTATCACGATGTGGACTCCTCTGAAATGGCGTTCAAGATCGCCGGTCAGATGGTGTTCCGCGAGGGCGCTAAGCGCGCCAAGCCAGTGATCCTCGAGCCACTCATGGACGTCGAGGTGCGCACTCCAGAAGAGTACATGGGCGATGTGATCGGCGACCTCAACAGCCGCCGTGGCCAGATTTCGTCCATGGAAGATGCGACCGGTGTGAAAATCGTTCGCGCACTAGTTCCACTTTCCGAAATGTTTGGTTATGTGGGGGATCTGCGTTCTAAGACGCAGGGCCGCGCGGTCTACACCATGCAGTTCGCAAAGTATCAAGAGGTTCCGAAGGCCGTGGCCGACGAAATCATTTCTAAGACCCGTGGCGAGTGAGCCAACAGGTTAAATTTACAGAAAACAATTCAACCAGTAGGATTCATTTAGCCGCGGATGAGCGCCGAACGCTCGTTCTGTTAGCTGAAAGACACTACCCGAGTCCAGGAGGACATAAAGTGGCAAAAGCCAAGTACGATAAGTCAAAGCCGCACATGAACATCGGCACCATCGGTCACGTGGACCATGGCAAGACCACATTGACGGCTGCTATTACCAAGGTGTTGGCTGACAAGTATCCAGAACTCAACACCTACACCCCATTTGAAGATGTGGATAACGCTCCAGAAGAGCGCGAGCGCGGCATTACGATCAACGTTTCCCATGTGGAGTATCAGACCGAGAAGCGTCACTACGCACACGTGGATGCCCCTGGCCACGCCGACTACATCAAGAACATGATTACCGGCGCTGCGCAGATGGATGGCGCTATCCTCGTGGTAGCCGCTACCGACGGTGTGATGGCTCAGACCCGTGAGCACGTGCTCTTGGCTCGTCAGGTGGGTGTGCCGAATCTGATCGTGGCTCTCAACAAGGTGGACATGGTTGACGATCCGGATATGCTCGAACTCGTGGAGATGGAAGTTCGTGATCTGCTCTCCGATCAGGGCTACGACGGTGACGACATTCCGATCGTCCAGGTCTCTGCTCTGAAGGCTCTTGAGGGTGACGCCGACGCCGTTAAGGGCGTGGAAGAACTCATGGAGACGGTGGACAGCTACTTCCCAGATCCTCAGCGCGATCTCGACAAGCCGTTCTTGATGCCGATTGAAGACGTCTTCACCATCACCGGCCGTGGCACCGTGGTGACTGGCCGCGTGGAGCGCGGTCAGCTCAAGGTGAACGAAGAGGTTGAGATCCTCGGCATTCGCGCCCCGCAGAAGACCACCGTCACCGGTATTGAAATGTTCCACAAGAGCATGGATACCGCCGACGCTGGCGAAAACTGCGGTCTGCTGCTGCGTGGCACCAAGCGTGAAGATGTGGAGCGTGGCCAGGTGGTTGCACGCCCAGGCACGATTACCCCACACACCAACTTCAAGGGTCAGGTGTACGTGCTGAAGAAGGAAGAGGGCGGCCGTCACAATCCGTTCTTCTCCAACTATCGTCCGCAGTTCTACTTCCGCACCACGGATGTGACTGGCGTGATCACCCTTCCAGAGGGCACCGAAATGGTGATGCCAGGCGACAACACCGAGATGACTGTGGAACTCATCCAGCCTATCGCTATGGAGGTTGGCCTCGGCTTCGCTATTCGCGAGGGTGGCCACACCGTGGGTTCAGGCAAGGTCATCGAGATCATCAAGTGACGTTTCAGCGCCGCTGACTACTTCATGTAGATAGTGATCCTCAGGGAGGGGACGGGTTCAGCCCGTCCCCTCCCTGTGCTATGCGATTGGTGAGCAAGAAACTAGCTTTGCGCGGAGGATGCTGCCATGGTGCGGCTTAGCCGTGCAAGGGGGCCTGAGAGCTATAGAACAGTTGGTGTGCGGAGGTGGAAAAGGTGTGCCTCAACCGAGCGGTGCCCGCACTGCTGTCACCACCGCTACGCTTCAAACTTCAAGCTATCAGCAGTGCCGTTTTGCTACCGATATGATCGTGATTGCCATAAGATACTCTGTGATATCAGATATTTTCTACGTGTAGGAAGCATGAGACGAGCTATGATTGTGCATCTTGGCGCCCATGGCGCGACGCTAGCGGTTTCCACTCTCGGCGCAACTCTTCTCTCCTGGGATCCTGGGGTGGGCGCGAGCGTTATTGATGGCTATGTGAGTGAAACTGAGCAGGCCACGCTAGACGGATACCGCTGTGCAGTGCTCGCCCCGTGGGCAAACCGTATCGCGCGTGGCGAATGGAAAGATGGCGATACGCTTCGCCGCTCACCTCTAGCTGATGCCCCCTACAGTGGTGGGCCAGATGATCGAGCGTTGCACGGCCTGCTCGTCACTCAAGAATTCAGCTATGAAAGTACCGACGACTCTCTGGAGTTTTCGACTGTCTTGCCTGCTGGTGATATGTTCCCTGCAGATCTAGAGGTGCAGGTGCGCTTCACGATCACGGCTAAGCGCGAATTACAGTTCTCTGTGCGGGCGCGCAATATCTCATCTCGCAGCGTGCCTGTGGCCTTGGGGTGGCATCCATATTTTGCCGTCACACACCTAGACGATGTGTGGTTCGATGTGGGAGCAGCTCAACGGGTGTTGGTCGATGATGGGCTTATCCCACTTCCAGGGGAGGCTGCTTGTGGGCCGCGCATTGAGGGGCGTCAAGTGGTGACGCCGAACGACGATTACGCGATGGGGCATCTGGAACATACGGAGAATGGATGGGCGCGTGCCGAGTTATACACGGGGGAACGTCTCATCCGGATAGCTGCCCGCACTAACACCCCTGAGCAGCAGATTTTCCACGTGTTTGCCGCCGACGGTTTGGTGCGGCGTGCCCGCCAAGATGTGGCGTTTGAGCCGTGCACAGCGATGGCTGATGCCTATAACCGGCCGGATGTGCGCGCCGAGATTGAGCTTGCCCCGCGTGAAGTTCGCACCCTGGAGGTACATCTGGCGGTGCGTGATGTAGCGGATTCCGAGACGACAGGGGATACAGACAATGACTGAACAGACGTTAATCCTGATCAAGCCAGATGGTGTGCAGCGCGGGCTGACGGGAGAGATTCTGGCGCGCATTGAACGCAAAGGGTATGTGATTACTGAGCTCAAGTTGGTGCACGTGATGCCTGAGCAGCTCGATCAGCACTACCGCGAACATCTGGGGAAGTCTTTCTACCCAGGACTTATTGAGTATATGACTAGCGGGCCGGTGGTGGCCGCCGTCATTGAGGGGGATCGTGTGATCGAGGGAGTGCGCTCCTTGTGTGGGGCGACTGATCCCACGACGGCTGCACCTGGAACGATTCGGGGTGACTACGGCCGAGACTGGGGGACGGGAGCCGTGTTTAATCTCGTCCATTCGTCGGATTCAGTTGAATCAGCGCAGTGGGAAAAGAGTGTGTGGTTCAGCTGAGGGTAGCTGTTAGCTGAACGTTCCGGAGCCGAGGTGGGTCAGGGTGGTAGTCTGGCCCAGGTGTCGAGTCTAGCCAGATTAGTTATGAGGTAAGCGTGACGTCACTGTGCAGCTTTTCTAGGCAGTCATCTGGAGCTAGATGGGTGGGTGCCAGATGTGTGGCGCGCTCCAGGTGCTGAGGTTTTTCCACGGATCGACGATATGGCCCAAAGCAAAAGTGGATGGAGAAAAGCCGCCGTGCAGGAGGGAGCGATCAGCTGGGGCGGTGAGCATCAAAGTCAGCGCCGCTACAGCAGGCTGATGAAAGAGCACTAGTAGCGTGTGCATAGATTCTGGAGTCGTGCGAATTGTATCAAGTACCTCTTCAGGGCTGGCGGTGTACAAGGAGCGCTCTGAGCTCACGGATCGTACAGCCAAACCGGCGGAGCGCATTGCCGTCAGCGTCTGGAGTGTGCGGGCTGAGCTGGAAACGAGCGCGAGGCTAATCTCGCCGCTGGCCTGAGCCATAGCGGAGCCTTGCAAGGCGGCAAGCTGGCGGCCGCGGGCGGTGAGTGGACGTGCAAAATCGTGTCCGCCGTAGGATGCTTCAGAGTGACGCATCAGGATGAGAGTGTGCGCTCTGGCAGCAGCTGACTGTTGGGCTGAGGGCATATAGTCTCCTCCTCCTGTTTTCCGATAGGCGTTACATATATCTTATGGTCTGCTAGATAGGTCTGCCCGCGCAGATATCAGAGCTGCCTGCGAGTGTTGGCTAGCGGGTGTACGAGTAGCGGGAGTGCGCTCGCGCGTTTTCCGGTGTGGTAGACAAGGTTTTGGTTTATGTTGCAAAAGCGATGTTGCTCTTGTGGTGTGAATGGAAAAGAGTGCGTGATGAAAAGCGATGATGATTCACTCCATCTTTCTCGTCGATATGTGTGGTATTCAGTTATTGCGCTTGTTCCGATTATCCTTATGAATAATGCGTACTATGGGCGCTTGGGCAATGGAATTGATTATGTTGCTTATTGGCTTGATGTGGCACGTGGGTGGGTAGCCTTGCCATTGTGTATCTTTGGCATTATTTCTCTTTGCTTTGCTATACGTAGTTTTTCCTATACAAAAAATATGGCTGCGAAAGTGATTTTCCTCGTTGATTCTTTATATATCCTATGCACTCTTATATCAATTCCATCAATGTTTTAAGGGCTAGTGGACGATTGTTATTGATACTTTTCCTGTTTTTCGTTGCTGTGGCGGGGTTTTCTGTGTGAAAAGTCGTTTCGACTCGAGTTTTTGGTTGGACATAAGTTATTGATTTCGTTCCGGTTTTCGCGCGTGGTGACGGGGAAAAGTAGTGATGAAAGTCGGTTTCATACTGGTGGGTATGGGATCGAACAAGAAACACTGCC
>JAQYTG010000005.1 GCA_028724905.1 Actinomycetaceae bacterium
TATCGGCCTGACGGTCGTTTTTATCCGTACGTTTGGAAGGTTAGACCGCTATGACTATTGTTGCTCATGTTTATTCTTATGTCGTGGGTGTTGATACCCATGCTCGGCATCACGTGTACTCAATCGTTCAGGCAACGACGGGTGAACTGCTTGGATCACGGACGTTCCCAGCAACCGAGGCAGGAATTAATCGTGCCATGACATGGGTGGTGAAACGGACAGACTCTCAGATGCAGACATTGTGGGTTATCGAGGGAACCGCCTCATATGGTGCCATCCTAACCGGCAAGGTCTTGGCCGACGGTTTTGAGGTTACACAGGCACCTCGTGTGGATTCTCAGCACCGGTACGGTTCTGGAAAGACTGATGATAAGGATTCTTTCCAGATGGCTCGAACAACTATGGGTTTACCGGTTGATAAGCTACGTAAACCGCGTCAGGGAAGCGGCGTTCGCCAAGCCGTCAAAATACTGGTAGCTTCCCGAGAATTCATGGCACGTGAACGCACAAGCTATATCAATGCACTCACCGCGTTGGTGCGAAGTAATCCCCTTGGGATAGACGCACGCCACGCGTTATCAAGAATACAGATTGAGCAGATTTCAGCGTGGCGCCAGCGCGAGGAGAGTGTCGAGCTTCGAATTGCGCGGATCGAAGCCAAACGACTTGCCTGTCACGTTTGACGGCTCGATGAACAGTTACGTTCTAATGAAACAGAGCTCGTCAGTCTTGTCACGATCAGTGAAGCAGCCCCGTTGTTACAGGAGAAGGGCTTCGGCGCTGTCAGTGCCGCGAAGTGTCTGGTGGTCTGGTCTCACTACGGTAGGGTGCGTACTGAAGCTGAGTTTGCTTCACTAGCCGGAGTCAGTCCGATCCCGGCCTCGTCAGGAAATATGATCAGATACCGGCTCAACCGTGGAGGAGACCGGAAACTCAATAGCGCGATACACATGGTTGCCATTGTGAAGATGACCCACGACGAAGAAACAAAAGCATACGTCACGAGAAGACGAAAAGAGGGAAAAACTGACCGTGAAATCCGGCGCTGCATCAAACGCTATATCGCTCGCCACGTCTACCGCACCCTCAACGCTCAACACACGAACTACACAACCCCTTGACAAATATAGAAGAATCCTGGGTTTTGTTCTGCTTCTTATACGGGGGAGGGTCAGTTCACTGGTCTGGTGTTTATTATAGCTGGTGATGATCTCTTCTGGGGTGGTGTAGCCGAGAGCTTCATGGAGACGGGTATTGTTCCACCAATAGACCCAGTTCAGTGTGGCCCATTTAACCTCCGTGCATGAACGCCAGGTCCGGGAGCAGATCAACTCAGTCTTGTACAGGCCGCCCGCGGTTTCTGCTAGAGCACTATCGTAGGAAGAAGAAATCGAGAACATATATTGGCAGCCACACACGAAGTCAGCAACAATAAGAAACAGGGTAAACGCCTAGGAAGAAAACCCAGGGTATTTCACTCGAAAACCGAACACCCCACCAACCCAGCAAGCCTGATCAAACCAGAACACTACACACCAAATACCATCAAACCAGACCCACCCCAAAAACCCGACAACCCACCCGAATACGACAATGCCGTCAACCCACACTATCCATGGGAAGACGGCATCCGGATCAGAAAAGGCTGGGCCGGACGATGCAAACCCTAAAACAAGGCACGACACGCCGAATAAAGACACACTTTTTGCTACTTATCCCACTTTATTTAGACAGATCCGAAGGGGCATCAGACTGTCTAGCTGGGGTGTACCCAACTTGGACAGCGAATAGACACCCCAGACACGAAGAAAGGCACCGCCCTCATAGACGGTGCCTTCTTTCTGGCCTACGCCAGCAATACGTCAAGCACGAAATGTCTCCGCGTGAAGCGGAGTTCGAGCCTGCGTACTCGAGTGGAGCTGGGGAGAATTGAACTCCCGTCCGATAGTGCAAAACCCAAGCCTTCTCCGAGTGCAGTTTGCTCAGCGTTGTTTTTGGCTCGGACGCTCACGCAAACAAGTCGCCCACAAACCTAGCTGGCTAGATGTCGCGCGCAGGGCACCAGCACTCCTGCGAACCAGTGGCTTATAAAAACGACGCTACGAGTCCAGCGCATAAGCATCGCTGGCGTAACGGACTTCCTTAATGCGCTCGCGCAATCAGGCAGCGAGGGCGAAGTCAGACTTTGCCTTGTTGGCAGTTATGTTTTGCATCGAGGTTTAAGAGATCACCATGCGTTCTCTACTCGCTTCTCTTGTGCAGTCACTACCGTCGAAACCGATCAGCCCCATATTTAGTTGTCATCCAACACAGCTACGCAACCCGCCCGCTGTTCGGCGTCACCATTGCTGCCAGTGCAACCACCGTAGCGTTATGCTTGACGGCAACGGGTCGCTCAGCAACAGAACATAGATCTACTTCAGTTTGCAGCCTAGCCCATGTACTGTAGCACATTCCAATTCAGTTGGGAAGAGCGGGGTCTATTTCGGAGTGCAACGTCTTTTACGATTGTGGGTGTCGATAGTGCATCGAAAAGAAGGTTGCCCTCCTATGGGTATAAGTTATCGTCATGTGACGCTTGAAGATCCGCGGGTTCTAGTTCGAAGCGCTCTGGGTGGGCTGCTAGTTACTGGGTAAGCTGCTGGTTACGTGAGAACTCGATTCCAATTCGCGGCAATCGTGTTTGGGTAGGTTCACCTTTAGTCGCCCTATTTTCTGCGTTTTGCTTTCTTAGATAGCTCTCTGGTTCTTTTGTCTGTACGTTTCTCTTCGATATGTATCCCTTCTAGAAATTAAGAGTTCTGTAAATGTTTCAACCCTAGCCCTCGCGCCCGTGACCATTGGATAGCTCATGGCCATGAGATATGCGGCTTAGGTTGATTAAGGCGGCAGGCTAGTGGGGTAAGTTTTAGGAGTGACGTCAATGGTGAGATGGAAGGCAGATAATAAGTGAATAGCATGGATCAGACTCAGGTTTCGGGATTGTCGAAAGTATTCGAGGATCGCATGGAAACGCTTATAGATGCAGAGTCTTGGTATGTGTTGGATTTCATTCCTTTTCAGCCGCAAGGTGCTGATTTCTTAGAGTATGAGCGGTTCTTAGAAACAGGTGACTACATTGAGGATTTTGCTAAGCGGATTTGTTTTATCGCATTGACGCTGGTGGCTGAGTATGAGGCAGAGGTGATATGCCTGACCGAAAGCGAAGCATTTTTCGACATACATCCAGAGTTGAAACCTGGTGAGAATCTTCGCCAGCTATCCTATGAGCGGCTCTGGGCAATTATCTATGACGTGATCGTGAATGAGCTTTCCTCCGTGCATATCTTTTTCGCTAAAAAGATATGCTGGTGAGCATTGATGGTGCACTGCGAGTCACGCTCTACAATGCTAGCGGAGAGTTCCTACGCATAGTGGATCTCCTCGCGCAGCGTAATGGTCTCTTCGTCAAACATCATGGCAGCGATGGACGCGTCACGTCGCTTTGAACGTCGAGTAGGATCACGCATCAACTGCGAGATGCTGGCACGGTTCGGAGCTATAGGACGATAGTTATTGGTGGTTTTGTGTTCGACTATCAGCGTCACAAGTTAGCTGACCGATGGCGCCTTGCCAAGCTGTCGCCGTCACCGCCACACAGATGCACCTTGCCAAGATGTCTAGTCTCACCACTGCACTTCGCCGCCACGCCGCTGCCACCACACTGCTGCAACTCACCGAGTTGGCTGGCCGATTCCGTCATTCACCTTGGATCAGCCTGCCGGATGGGCGCGTTCGTTTGTTATCAGCGTGCGCAGGAGTGCTGGGCGGTGAGTTTCGTCGTCACTAAATCCGCCGACGTGCTCCACGGCCCACGAGTAGAAGTCGTTTGCACCGCTGAGTAGCCCTAAGACGAAACCGCGTGGGGATACAGTGTAGCTGGCATCTGCTAACTCGAAGACTGCGCTGTCTCCAGCTTTCCGTAGTGCTAGCGAATATGGTTGATCTTCTAAAAGCGTGTGACCGCTGCCGGTGTGTGCATAATCCGTGATGACGTCCATCATGCAGCGCCAAAATCCTCCCACTTCGCCCCAGAAGTCCACAGGCATGAGTTCGATACCGCCAGAACGGAGGGAGACAAATCCGTCTGCCATGTGCCGTAAGTACCATGACTGAGAATGCCAGACGTGGCTAGCCTCGTGAGGGGCAGCTGAGAGTGAGATCAAATAATCGCCGTGGTGGCGCGCATACTCGCTTGATATCACCGGCTGTCGTAAAACGAACGTCTCGCATACGACGTCACGGTAGGGAGCCCAGGCCACATCTTTCAACATGAGTACCTCCGGTGGGGATTCGGCTGCTCGGCTCTGCGCAATGCGACCAGCGTGCCTGAGAGTATGACGGCAGGGGAATGCATCAAAGTATAACGTTTTTGACAGTTGTAGAGCATCACTTCCCACACTCGTAAGAATGCTGCACTCAGCGTGTTGTCCGCAGCTGCGGCTTGTGGTGGCGAGCTAAAGCTCTCCTGCGGTATCTATAAAGCTCGTCTGTGGCGGTGAGCTAAAGCCTGCCTGTGCTACTTATCAAAGCTCTTGAAGCTCGCTTGCACCACCTATCGAGCCTTGCGCTGCACTAGCCGTACAATAGCAGTCGTAGAATAAGCGGTAGATATCGGCTAGAGCGCGGATATCTCGTAGGTAGCTTGTGGTAAGGAGATTCGTAGTGGCTCGCAAACCTGCTCGGCGTACACAGAAGATGACGTCTACTTCCTCGGCGTCAAAATCGCTGAGTACGAGCGGAGGCATTCGCAGCTCACAAGGTCAGGATGCTGGCCAGGGCACAGGTGCTGGCTCTGCTGGGGGCGACGTTCGTGCGGCCAATGAAGCTGGCGGTCAAGGACGTTCTTCTCGTGACGGCGTAGCCATCGTGCTGATAGCGTTGGCCATTCTCGTAGCTCTCACGGAGTGGTTTGCGCTGCCAGGGATTTTGCTCCAGTTGCTTCATCATCTGGTGGCAGGGCTGCTAGGGGTGGTTGCTTACGCTCTGCCAGTGGTGCTGGTAGCCATTGCCGTCACGCTTTTTCGCCGTGCCACTTTACACACCCATGCGCGTCTCTATCTTGCACTGGTGCTGATCGCGGTCGCAGTGGTTGGGATTGTGCATATCGCTTGTGGTGGGCCAGATCCCACGGGGGACTTTGCACAGGTGGAAGCTGCCGGAGGCCTCATCGGCTGGATCGTCGGCGGGGCGCTCAGCGCGCTAGTCTCCGTGTGGGGGGCGGTGCCGCTACTAATCTTGCTGATCCTTTACGCCATATTGCAAGCTGCCCAGATGTCTGTGCGTGACGCCGTAGCCTGGGTAGGCAGCAAACGCGCGGAACATTCTCAACGCCGAGCTGATAAAACTCAGTTGAGCCGCAAGAGCGAGACGGCAGCAGATGATACTCGTACTTCTCAGGGGTCACTGGCTGATTTCTTTGGCACGGAAAGCCAAGCGGATACTGATCGTACTAGTGTCTGTGAGGGCGGGCAGGCAGAGGATCCATCAGCGTCACCCGCTGCTGAGCACTCTGGAGCTGCAGACTCTCACGGTGCACCACATGACGGTGCCGAGAGTGCGCCAACAGTAGTGACGAAAGCCGCCGGTAAACTTGCGGGCACAGCTGCTCAAGAGGCTGGGCAAGGAGTGGCTCACGGTTCCACAGCTGCGGTTTCGGCTCACGATGGAGAGGTCAAAGCTGGGCGTGCTGGAGCTAGCTCACTCGCTGCTGCAGCCGGAAGAAAGTTGCTCAAACCTCCTGTTCCCGTGCCCTCGCCACAGCGGGTTGAACAGATGGAGCTCTCATCGAATATCACCTACACGCTCCCGAGCTACGATATGCTCAAAGCTGGTCCACCACACAAAGAGCGCTCGCAGGTGAATGAAGACGTCGTAGAGGCGCTCACTCGGGTCTTCGCAGAGTTCAAAGTAGATGCACAGGTGGTGGGTTTTCAACGTGGGCCTACCGTCACGCAGTATGAAGTTGAGCTTGGTCCAGGCGTGAAAGTAGATCGGGTCACTCAGCTTTCTAAAGACATTGCTTATGCTGTGGCTAGTGCGGATGTGCGTATTATTTCCCCGATTCCTGGAAAGAGTGCAATCGGTATCGAGATCCCAAACAAAGATCGGGAGATCGTCTATATCGGTGATGTTTTGCGTTCACAGGTGGCGTTGAAAAATTCACATCCGTTGGCCGTTGGTGTGGGCAAAAACGTAGAGGGCAAATACGAAATTGCCAACCTAGCCAAGATGCCGCACCTGCTGGTGGCTGGTGCTACCGGCGCGGGAAAATCCAGCTTTATCAATTCGATGATCGTCTCGATCCTTATGCGGGCTACACCCGATCAGGTGCGGATGATTCTGGTGGATCCTAAGCGCGTTGAACTCACGATTTACGCCGGTATTCCGCATCTGATTACCCCCATTATCACCAATCCCAAGAAAGCTGCAGAAGCTCTCGAATGGGTGGTGAAAGAGATGGATCAACGTTATGACGATCTGGCTACCTATCATTACAAACACATCGACGATCTAAATAAGGCGATTCGGGAAGGAACTGTACGTCCGATTGATGGTTCGCATCGGGAGCTCAAGCCTTATCCGTATCTGGTGGTGGTCGTGGACGAGTTGGCCGACATGATGATGGTTGCTCCAAGGGACGTCGAGGCGTCTATTCAGCGCATCACACAGCTGGCGCGTGCCGCGGGGATTCATCTGGTGCTGGCCACTCAGCGCCCCTCTGTGGATGTGGTGACTGGTCTCATCAAGGCGAACATTCCCTCGCGGCTGGCTTTTATGACCTCTTCGCTCACGGATTCGCGGGTGATTCTCGATCAGCCTGGGGCAGAGAAGTTGATTGGTATGGGTGATGCCCTCTTCTTGCCTTCGGGAGCCTCGAAACCTCGGCGTTTGCAGGGGGCGTGGGTAGATGAAGAAGAGATCGCCGGCGTCGTCAAACACGTGAAAGCCCAGATGCAGCCGATCTACAGAGACGACGTGATTCCGAAAGAGGAACAGAAGCGGATCGACGAGGAGATTGGGGATGATCTGGATACGCTGCTGCAAGCTGCTGAGCTGGTGGTGAGCACCGAATATGCGGCTACGTCGATGTTGCAACGTAAGCTGCGTATTGGTTTTGCGAAAGCTGGCCGCATGATGGATCTGCTCGAATCGCGCGGAATTGTGGGGCCGGCACAGGGATCTAAGGCGCGAGATGTATTAGTGACGCCAGAGCAACTGCCAGACGTATTGGCGCTGATCCGTGGGGAAAATGTGGATCTGAGTTCGCCATCTTCGGCTGATACTAGCTATGGGGACGATATTGATCGTTACTTGGACGTAGAAGAGTTGGGTGACGTCACGGAAGCTCGAGAAGCGAGCGCCGACGTGCAGCCTTTTGCCCATCAACGTGCTGTAGTGCAGACGGAGGGGGAGTCGAGCGCGCTGGAGGCTGGTGACGTCACCGAGGATGGCGGCGAAGATAGTGATGATGAGGGTGCTATGGCGGGCGTGAGGAACGCGGTCGGTACTGTGGATGCGGCTGGCGTGGTTAGTTCGGCTGGCGTGACTGGCGCGGTTAGTGGGGCTGGCGCGGCGGGCTACTCCCATGATGGGCGTACAGTGGTGGTGCAGATGGATTCGCGCTACGCCAAGGATCCACTGGCTGATCAGACGCCGGAGGATGACGGATACATCTACGATATTGACGATCCAAACGCGCCCGACAGTGAAGATGCCTGGCAGCTCACGGGAAGGGACTAAATCAATCATGGCATTGACAACGAAAAATGACGCCGGCGACGACGTCCCGCTGCTCAACCTGCCCAATGTGCTGACGATTATTCGACTGGTGCTGGTGCCGGCGTTTGTGGTGCTCTATTGGGTGGATACCCCTGAACGGCGATGGTGGGCACTGGCCGTGTTTGTGCTGGCAGCGCTCACGGATAAGCTCGATGGATATTTTGCCCGATCGCGTTCACTGATCACGGATTTCGGCAAGCTAGCTGATTCGATAGCAGATAAAGCGCTGATTATCGCGGCGCTGGTGCTTCTGAGTTGGCACGGTCTGCTGTGGTGGTGGGTCACGGCTCTCTTCATTGTGCGAGAGCTGGGGATTACCTGGCTCAAGATGGCGTTGAAGAATCGCAAGGTGATTGCAGCGGGCTGGCAGGGCAAGGTCAAGATGGTCTTTCAAAGCGTGGGCATCGCCTTGGTGCTGGTGCCGTGGGAGACGATTTTTGTCAATACTCAGGGGCGTGCGCACGGCGCGTGGAGTGACGTCAGCTTCGTCTGTTACACGGTGGGATGGTCGTGTATTGCGCTCGCCTTAGTGTTTGCGTTCACCTCGGCGTGGGGCTACATCCACGAGGGCGTGCGGCTTGTGCGTGAGCGCCCTGAGCGATAGGCTGCGTGACGGTGATCAGACCTAGGAGACTATATAAGTGCGGCTTTGACGTGAGAGACTCGCACCGTAGGCACATACGGCTTGCCGCTCGCACGATAGCCAAATATGGCTTGCTGATCATGCAACAGGCAAACCCAATGTGGCTGGCGAAACGCGGGAGCTGATGATGTGCGTGAAAGCGTGAGTTTCGTGAAAGCGTGAGTTTATAGGAGCCGAGCTGACGAAGTACTGATCGCATTGAGAGGATGGACGTATGAGGTGCCGATCTTATGACGCTTAGGTGATGCCTAAATCATCGGGCTCCTGGCTTAAATCAGGGGCTTAACTTAGCTTAGTCGAGGCTTAGCTTACGAGGCGCTGAGTTTATCGAATGCTGAGCTCATCAGGCGCGAATTGGTAACTATAAGGGCACGGAGTGGAGGATCGGCCATGATCGGAGCATCGAAGAGGGCGGTGCATCTGGCGCAGAGGGTGCTCGATGCCGCAGTGGAGCACCGGGTGCATATTGCGGTAGCGGAGTCGCTTACGGGAGGGGCGCTCGCTGCCACTCTTGTGAGCGTGCCAGGAGCTTCTGAGGTGTTTCGGGGCGGTGCCGTCACGTATGCAACCGATACGAAAGCGAGTGTTCTGCGTGTAGATGCTGCGCATCTGGCTCGCACGGGGCCGGTAGATCCGATAGTAGCTCAGCAGATGGCGCGTGGCGTGGCGCAGTTGTTTGGGGCAGATTATGCACTCGCAACCACCGGCGTGGCTGGCCCTGGCTCTGCAGACGGGCACGATGCAGGCACAGTGTTTATTGGCGTCGTGACGCCGAACGGGAGCGCAGCTACGGAATGCCATTTTGCGGGAGATCGTGACGCCGTGCGGGCGCAGACGGTGGAGCGGGCGCTGGAAATCCTGCTTGCGGCTCTGGAGGAAATGCAGTAACGGGAGGAAATGTAATAACGCGCTATTTGGAGCTGCTGCTCACGATTGGTGCTGCTCACGATCACTCACCATAATTTTCCAGGCTGCCGCGAGCGCTATGCCTAAGCATACAAAAGCGGCCAATAGCTGCAGTATGTTAGTGTCACTTATGTGGGTGGGACTGGAGAAAAAAGATATCTCGTTCATGCGCATCCTGCCATCGCTACTCATGCGAGTAGAGCGAGAGCACCCAGTATGATCATGTGTCGTTTGATGATCGTACATACAACGCTCAGCAAGGCGATACCTATGATGGTCAGTGATGCCAGTGGATGACGATTGAAAATGCTCCCCACGGAAATAATTTTCACTCCTGGGTACTCGAGTTGTAAGCAGTAGAGGAGTGCCCCGCAGGTACTGCTCGCTAGAGCGAAAATTAATAGCAAGGAAGCTCGGTGATAAAGCGCTTTTCTATTATCAGATACTGGCATATCGGCTCATAAACTTGAGTGATAGTGACTCAAGTTTTATGATAGTTTTAGTTAGCAATTAGGTAGCTCTCAGTATACTCTGGGAAGATATTCGCAGTGCCTTGCGTTGAGAGCATAGGTGCCTAAATGGCGGGCGAGAGATCGTCGGAACGATAGATAGGATGTTCAACGATGCAGACCGAGATGAATGTTCGTTCTGAGAATGTTTTACTGCGCGAAGAGATGGGTGATGTGCTGCGTGAATATCGCCAGCGGCAAGGGCGTACGCTGCGCGAAGTCTCTTCCAGCGCGCGGGTTTCTCTCGGCTACCTCTCTGAGGTAGAGCGCGGGCAAAAAGAGGCTTCTTCAGAATTGCTGGAATCCATTGCTAAGGCTCTCAATGTGCCGCTTAGCCATGTGCTGCGGCTGGTGGCAGACCGCATGGATATTGCTCAAGGACGGCCGACGCCTGCCATGCGCCGCGCTGCTGCACACGCTGCCCATGTACGTGAGGATGCGATGCGGGAGAGCCTGATAGGTGCGCCATTGGTAGAGATTCCAGATTCGATTCCTGATGCCGTCATCGAACGTGAGCTCATGGGTGTGCGCCGCTAGTGCAGCGCTGCCAGCAAACCAGTACACCAGCGTAGTAGTGCAATGGCGAGCAACTAGGCTTGTCGCTATATAACGTGTTGCATAGTGAAAGTCTGCTAGAGCGCGGCTGGGTTTACTGGCTTAGTCGTCGTGCCCCGCGAGCCAGGTGGACAGTATTTTTGGTTGATTCCATACCCGCCACTATGGAATCAACCTTCGCTACAGGTTTTTCCCTGTGGTCACAGCTAAAAACCTCGATCGCATCAATCGTTATCCTCAGCCAAAAGTTCGAGTTAAAACGACTTTCCGCTGACTTCCTTTATATATCAATAAAACTCCTTAATTAATCAATAGCTATTATCCGCTATTTCCAGTTTTATCAATGGTTTTATCCCGAAGTTTGTAAAAGCGCCAGAACGTAAATATCAAGATAGTTACAAAATTTACCCACAAAACGCCATATTGAGGATTTTACTTTGATAAAATTTAGCGCTTGTATATCTAGCAATGATGGACTATCTCATTAAGTGTGTAAGTGGCGGTTTTCATTTCTAGTATTCCTTCGCGTCTGGCATGCGGTCGGCGAAGGTGATGGAGAACACGTTTAGGGCGTGTTTCCATTTCATGGTCCATTTTACTTGCCCGCGACCGGTGGGGTCGAGGGAACGTACCGTCAGGTACAGGCATTTCAATGCGGCCTGTTCTGTCGGGAAATGCCCTCGGGCTCTTACAGACCTGCGGAAACGCGCGTTCAGGGACTCGATTGCGTTGGTAGAGCTGATGACTCTGCGGATTTCCGCGTCATAGTCCAGGAACGGCACAAATTCTTCCCACGCGTTTTCCCACAAGGTTTGAATGGCGGGATATTTTTGTCCCCATTTCTCAAACAACGCGTCCCTTGCTTGTTCGGCTGCTTCCACGGTCGGGGCGGTGTATATGGGTTTCACGTCACGTTTGAGTTCGTCCCAGTTCTGGCGCGAAGCGTAACGGAACGTGTTGCGGATAAGGTGGAGGATGCAGGTTTGCACGACTGCTTTAGGCCATACGGCTTCCACGACTTCGGGCAGTCCTTTCAGACCATCGCACACCAGAAAGAACGTGTCTTGGATGCCACGGTTCTTCAAATCCATCAGCACGCTTAGCCAGTATTTCGACCCTTCCGAGCCCGGGGAGCCCCAAATACCTAAAACGTCACGATTACCGGACAAATCCACGCCTATAGCTGCGTAAAAGGCCCGATTCGCTACCTGCCCATCACGGACTTTCACCACAATGGCATCAATGAACACGGCCGCATACACACGGTCTAACGGGCGTGTGGACCAGGCCGTCATTTCTTCCATGACTTTGTCCGTGATTCTTGAAATGGTTTCCTTGGAAACCTCAGCACCGTAAATATCTTTGACATGCGCCGAGATCTCACCAGTAGTCAAACCCTTCGCGTACAGCGACAAAACGCCAGCGTCCACGTCCGTGAGTCGACGCTGGCGTTTCTTCACAATCACTGGCTCGAATGTACCGTTACGATCCCGAGGAACCTCTATATCCACCTTGCCGACCGTGTCAGTAAGCACGGTCTTAGAAATCGTCCCGTTGCGGGCGTTATCCGATTTCCCATCCGTGGCTTTCGCGTGTTTTTCCCGCCCCAGATGCTCGGTCATTTCCTCGTTCAACGCGGTCTCGAGTACAGTCTTCGTGAACTCTTTCAAAAGCCCACCAGGGCCGGTCAGCTCCAGGCCTGCGTCTTTAGCCATGCGCACCATTTGTGCAGCCAACTCGGACTGGGTTTTCCGCCCGTCCGTATCCAGGGAATCCGACTTACACGGTTTCCTGTCCTGTTTACGTGCCATAGGCACCAGTGTTCCAACACTCATCTTCATAACCAACTATCCCCGCCGAAACCGACGGACTCAAAAGCCAGTTACACACTTTTCAGGACAGTCCCTTATCGGGCAATTCAAGCGCGACAAAGACTACACGTATAACCAATTCATGGAAAATGCTCCCTGTGTGAACGGAGTTATGTACACCCTGGCAGAGAAAACACCGGTTTTGGAGCAGGAAGATGGACAGCTCGTCTTGCGCGCATGGAACATCCACTCCAATTCCTATCGAGATATCCCCCTCATCACCGAAGACGGAGCTCAACCACAGATCGGGCTTGATCACATTACATCCAGTGAGGGAAGTGTGAGCCGTGATGGTTCACACTATCGCTGGGTAGCGTGGGAAGATGGAAAGGTTCGTTCCGTAAACCTTACATCGGGCGTCGTACGGGAACTATTCACACTAGATCTGTCCCACTATAACAGCGGGGAATCGAAATTCTTTTTCACAGATACATCCGTTTTCGTGCTTGACGTCAATGCCAAGCGTGATGAGCTAAAGTTCTCGCACTATATAGCATCACTGACGGCAAGAAAACAGACTACTTCACTATTAAAGGCCTCCCCAATGTGGATTGGCTACGAATGCCACGCAATTTCATCCGAGACCTCGCCATTAACCCCACATGGCTCGCGGTGCACGACGGCTGAGGGCATTTTTGGAACTTTAGCCTTATCTCCAGTGTCCGCCCCCCCTATTTCCAGTGTCCGCTCTTTATCCTGTCAATGGTCAAGGCTGCGCCGGTGGTTACACCTGCGGGAGGTGCCGTCGCGGCGGTCAGTGCGTGCAGTGACCGTTCGTTCCTGGCGTCAATGTCGTCAGCTTCAGCTAATGCCGTCCGGCTCTACCCAATGTCACCAGCTCTTTGAGTGTGCAGCAGCTGGAGAAGAGTTATCGTAGGGGTTATGAAACACAGTGAATTTTGGGATGTGATGGAGCGCGTTTTCCCTCAGGGGCGTGCTCGTTCTGTGGCTCAGGATCTCGCATTGCCGCAGCTGGGTTCCCTCACTCCCAATGAAGCGCTGGAGCAGGGGATTGCTCCGCAGACGGTGTGGAACAGCATCGTGGCGGTGGAGGGGCTGCCGCAGCAGTATGAATACCTGCACAGAGTGAATCCCAAAGATGCCAACAGTATGTGAAACAGCACATAAATAATGATGCGGCTGTAGCTCGCGGTAAGAAGTGCGGCTGGCAGCGTAAAAGTGTAGTGGTCTGCGGCGTAAGGCAGTGATATGGATAGTGACGTTAGTGGTGTAGACCACCTGGCCGTTCGGCGTGGCGCAAAATTTCGAACGGATGTTCGGATAGAATTGTGCACGCACAGCGGAGGTGACGACGTTATCCACCGATAATTTTTTCGTCATTTTTTGCCCTAGGCGGAGCTTAACGTTGTGTATGGATAGTCGCTCGGAGAGGGCGAGCTCCACGGACGCCTGTTCTGTTCACCGGCTTCGGCCACGATTACGATGAGGAAGTGCTATGGCAGTAGCGAAAAAGTCCACGGTTATATCGGTTGTACCTGCCGCAGATAAGGCAAAAGCATTGGATACAGCGCTGAGCCAGATTGATCGTCAGTTCGGCAAAGGCTCAGCTATGCGGCTGGGGGATAAGCCGCCACAGCACGTCAAAGTCATTCCTACGGGATCACTGGCGCTCGACGTTGCCCTCGGTGTAGGGGGTTTGCCGCGCGGGCGCGTCATAGAGGTCTATGGCCCAGAATCCTCAGGTAAAACCACTGTGGCTCTGCACGTAGTGGCCAATGCTCAAGCTGCTGGAGGAATTGCTGCGTTTATTGACGCCGAGCACGCCCTCGATCCTGAGTATGCCAAGAAACTCGGCGTCAATATCGACGATCTGATCGTTTCTCAGCCCGACACTGGAGAGCAGGCTCTGGAAATTGCCGATATGCTGATTCGCTCGGGAGCCCTCGACATTATCGTGATCGACTCTGTGGCGGCGCTGGTGCCAAAAGCTGAAATAGAGGGTGATATGGGCGACTCTCATGTGGGTTTGCAGGCACGTCTGATGAGCCAGGCGCTGCGCAAGATCACGGGTGCGCTCTCAGCTTCTGGAACGACGGCAATTTTCATCAATCAGCTCCGCGATAAAATTGGTGTGATGTATGGCAGCCCAGAGACGACGACGGGTGGCAAAGCCCTAAAGTTCTATGCTTCTGTGCGCCTAGATGTGCGCCGCGCAGAGACGATCAAAGACGGCGCCCAACCGATAGGTAACCGCACCCGCGTCAAAGTGGTGAAAAATAAAATGGCTCCACCGTTTAAGCAAGCAGAGTTCGACATCCTCTATGGTGAGGGGATCTCCCGCGAGAGTGGAATCATTGACATGGCAGTAGAGACGGACGTCGTCACGAAATCTGGTTCGTGGTACACCTACGAGGGGGATCAGCTTGGGCAGGGTAAAGAGAAAGCTCGCCAGTTCTTAAAAGATAATCCTGAGATTTGCGCTGAAATTGAGCATAAAGTGCGGGCTCGTTTGGGAGTGGGAGAAGATGTCACTGCGGATATTGCCGGAGCGGAGAATTTTTCGTCTGCTGACGCTCGGCCAGCAGACGCGGCGAGCAGCGCGGACTGATCGGTGAGGCAGGTCAGTGGTGTAGTTTGGTGAGGTGGTTCATTGAATCGTTAGCCGCCTAGCAGACGTGGATGGTCGCGTGCTCTGATCGTGATCGAATAGTTCGGCAGTGTAATTCGGCGGGGTGGGTCAGGGGATGATCCATCGGACTGCTTGCTACCTTGGCAGACGTAGATAGTCGCGTGCTCTGATCGTGCTTTGATCGTGATCAAATACTTTGGCGCGGCGGTTGGCCACCTAATAGAAGCCACCTAGTATTGGCCACCTAATAGAATATGAGACGAGCTAGTCATGGTTGATTATGCGGAGGAAGCGGATTTCGTTGGGCGTAAGAAACCGCGCAGATACGTGAGTTTTGAACAGGCGCAACGCAGGCGAGAAGCCCGCAATGCGGCGCGCACTGAGGAGGACTGGCAGCGCTACGCGCGCGAGACGGTCTATCGCTTGCTTGGCGTGCGTGATCGTTCTGTGGGGGAACTGCGCTCGGCGTTAAAAAAACGTGATGTGCCAGAAGCGATAGCAGAGCAGGTGATTGCTGCCTTTGTGGATTCCGGTCTAGTAGACGATGCCAAGTTTGCACAGTCGTTCGTGCGTGCCCGCTTCAGTGGGAAAACAATATCTCGCCGATCTTTGGCCGCAGAGCTGAGAAAGCGTGGTATTAGCAGCGACGATATTGATGCCGCGCTAGAGCAGATTGACTCCGACGATGAAGAAGAAGCAGCTACGGCTTTTGCGCTGCGAAAAGTTTCTTCGATGCAAGCTCTTCCCATCCAGGTGGCACATCGGCGCCTGTATGGTGCGCTGGCGCGGCGAGGATTTTCCACTGCGACGATTGTGCGTGCGTGTGAGCGAGCCCTCGAAGAATTGAGCGGGCACTCGGAGAGTGATTAGACTGACGGCGATGAAAGAAACACGTGATTCCTCTCCGAGAACTTACGCGGTACGCACGCTCGGCTGCCAGATGAATGTGCACGATTCGCAGCGGCTTGCCGGCTTGCTCGACAGTGCGGGCTACGTCCCCGTGGAACTCGTGCCGCACAAAGCTGCTCGTGCCACTGAAGCTGGCGATCAAGGGGCAGACGTACTGGTGATCAACACCTGCTCAGTGCGTGAAAATGCCGCTACGAAGCTCTTCGGGAATCTCGGACAGCTCG
This sequence comes from Actinomycetaceae bacterium, assembly GCA_028724905.1. Taxonomy (GTDB): domain Bacteria; phylum Actinomycetota; class Actinomycetes; order Actinomycetales; family Actinomycetaceae; genus Arcanobacterium_A. The sequence continues at coordinate 16,029 of JAQYTG010000005.1, forward strand.
CTGCGGTGAAACGGCAGCGGCCCGATATGCAGATCGCCGTAGCTGGCTGTTTAGCCCAGCAACTGCGTGGCGGAATCGTTGAAAAAGCACCGTGGGTGGATGCCGTGCTAGGTACTCATAATCTCGACGTCTTGCCAGCTCTGTTGGAGCGTGCGCGGCACAACCACGAAGCTGCTGTGGAGATCGAAGAATCGCTGAAAGTGTTTCCCTCCACGCTCCCTAGCCACCGCGAATCGGCATACGCGGCATGGGTGAGCATCTCGGTGGGGTGCAATAACACCTGCACCTACTGCATCGTTCCGCATCTGCGCGGCAAAGAGCACGACCGTCGCCCAGGCGATATTCTGCGTGAAGTGGAGGCAGTGGTAGCACAAGGGGCTATTGACGTCACGCTCTTAGGGCAAAACGTGAATTCTTACGGCGTGAGTTTCGCAGATCGCGGAGCCTTCGCTAAGCTACTGCGAGCTGCGGGTAAGATCGAGGGATTGGAGCGGCTGCGTTTTACCTCTCCGCATCCAGCGATGTTTACAGACGACGTGATTGATGCGATGGCTCAAACTCCGGCCGTGATGCCGTCTTTGCATATGCCGCTGCAGTCGGGTTCCGATCGCATCCTCAAAGCGATGCGGCGCTCCTATCGTTCGGAAAAGTTCTTGGGCATTCTTGATCGGGTGCGCGAGCGGATTCCCGATGCGGCGATCACCACCGATATTATTGTTGGATTTCCGGGCGAGACGGAAGAAGATTTTCAGGCTACTCTCGATGTGGTGACGGCAGCGCGCTTTAGCTCCGCTTTTACCTTTCTCTATTCTCCTCGCCCGGGGACGCCAGCGGCAGATATGGATCATCAGGTGCCCGAAGATGTGGCGAACGAGCGTTTCCAACGGTTGCTGGAGCTGCAGCAGCGCATCTCCACGGAGGAAAATCAGAAACTGGAAGGTTCTGTGGTGGAGGTGCTGATTGCGCAAGGCGAGGGGCGTAAAGATGCGCAGACTGAGCGGCTCTCTGGCCGCGCCGCGGATAATCGACTCGTGCACGTAGCGCTGCCGCCGGATCTGGAGCAGCGTCCACGTCCAGGGGATATGGTGCGAGCGCAGGTCACTCACGGGGCTCCACATCACCTGGTGGCAGATTCAGCGCTCACGGGTGGCCTGTTTGAGGTACGGCGTACACGTGCTGGAGATATCTGGGAAGAGTCCGAGCAGCGTCGGCGGCAACTACAGGCTGAAGCTGACGGGGAAGCGCCGGTGTCTTTGGGTATGCCAACGATTCGGGTACATGGAAGTGGTGGGCATGACTAGCCCCCTCTGCGGCTGTGAGTGTGCCAGCCAAGATGGTGGGCTGGCTGATGCCCAGGTTGGTAGGTGGGCAACTGAGCAAGTTGCCGGCCAGAATACCGAGCAGACCGCCGGCCAGGTGGATGGAGCCGTCGCTCGGAGCGCTGTCCAGAATGCCCCCCAGGGCGCTGCTCGCGCTCCAGATTCTGCCGCTCAGGTGCAACATCCAACCGGTGCATGGAGCCCTCTGACCACGGCTATGCCAGTGGTCGCGATAGTAGGCCCCACCGCGAGCGGGAAAACGGCTCTGTCTCTCGATCTTGCCGATGAGTTGGGAGGGCCAGAACGGGTAGAGATCATCTCTGCTGACGCAATGCAGCTCTATCGTGGAATGGATATCGGCACGGCAAAAGCGACTTTAGCTGAGCGGCGAGGGATCGTCCACCACCAGATCGACGTGCTTGACGTGACGCAGGAAGCCTCAGTAGCTATCTATCAGAGGAAAGCGCGAGCTGATATAGAGCGGATATCTGCCAGCGGAAAAATTCCGTTGCTTGTGGGAGGATCGGGGCTGTATGTCTCAGCAGTGCTCGACGAGCTTAATTTTCCAGGTACAGATGCTGCTGTGCGTGCTGAACTAGAAGACATAGCTGCTCGCTTTGGCTTCGCTCCGCTAATTGCCGAGCTGAGGGAGAAAGATCCCGTGACGGCAGCCACTATTGATCTGGCGAATCCTCGGCGCGTCATTCGTGCGCTGGAGGTTGTGCGCATCACGGGCGGTTCATACACTCCGGTTTTTCCTCGGCATACGAGCCATTATCGCAACGTGGTGGAGCTGGGAGTGAGATCTTCTCGGGAATTTCTCAATCCACGCATTGAGGCTCGCGCCCGAGCAATGTTTGAGGGTGGGCTGATTGAGGAGACGCAAGCTCTTCTCGATCAGGGGCTACGCACCGGCGTCACGGCACGGAAAGCTACTGGATATACGCAGGCGATACAGCTGATTGACGGCGAGATAAGCCTTGAGGAAGCTATCTCTAGTACGGTCTACGCTACGAAACGACTAGCTAAGAAACAGCGCACATGGTTTAGAGCGGATCAACGGATTGTTTGGTTGAAACCGCACGAGCGCAGTGCACACGTGGCTGCCCAGATGGTGCGTGCGGCGCAAAACGAGGCTGCGTGGCCGGTGGCACACCAGCTGTCGGTAGCGTACAAAGAGGCTCAAGAAAATGACGCTCAGAAACACGGGGCTCAGGAAAACTTTCACGAGGAAGAGAAGTGATAGGGCAGTGAGCGGTAGGGAATCATCAGGGCGCAGAGTTGGCTCGCGCTCACGAGGGCGGGCTCCGCTCAATGCTGCTCTTTCACATACCAGTGCGAACTCAGCTGCAACGCAGGCTGCTCAGCGTGCCACGCGAGCTACTTCGCCGTCGCAAAGCGCGAGTGAGGTTATCGGTCAGGCCGATTCTGGCAATGAGGATTCGCAGGCTGTGGCACAGGATCAGGGAATATCAGCGGAGCGCTCGCGCGTCACGCAGAGCCTTTCAGCTGAACAAAACCTATCAGCGGGGCACAACGCCTCAACAAGGTATAACCTCTCAACAGGGCGTAACGCCTTAACGGAGTGTAACGCCTCAGTGGAAAGTAACGCCTCAACAGGGAGCAGAAATTCGGCTCGGCAACCTGTTCCAACTGAGCATAAACAATCAACTGACCAGGGCATCCTCGCGGGGCAGGCTCTCGCTCTGCAGGCAGATCCCGATTACGACGGCTCATGGGCGGGCAGCGATTTCGAGCGGGAAGTGCGTTCCTCGCTGCGGCGTGTGGGTGATCTTTCCAGTGGATCACACGAAGAAGATGCCGACGTCGAATACCGTCAGCTTCGCCTAGAGAAAGTGGTGCTGGTAGGTGTGTGGAGCCAGGGGAGTATGACGCAGGTGGAAGATTCTCTGCGCGAACTTGCAGCTCTGGCTCAAACGGCGGGGGCACAGGTGCTCGATGGGGTATTGCAGCATCGCCCTATGCCAGATCCAGCCACCTATCTCGGATCAGGCAAAGCGCGTGAACTGGCAGATATTGTGCGCTCACTCGGAGCAGACACAGTGATCACAGATTCGGAGCTTGCTCCCTCACAGCGGCGTGCGTTGGAAGACATCGTGGGCGTCAAGGTGATTGATCGGACGGCATTGATCCTCGATATTTTTGCGCAGCACGCAAAATCTCGCGAAGGCAAGGCTCAAGTGGAGCTCGCCCAGCTCAGCTATCTTCTGCCGCGTTTGCGTGGCTGGGGTGAATCTATGAGCCGCCAGGCTGGTGGTCGCGTGGCTGGCGGTGCGGGAATCGGCTCGCGCGGCCCAGGGGAGACGAAAATCGAGCTAGATCGGCGCAGAATCCGCACTCGGATGGCTAAGCTCCGCCGCGATCTAGCCACGATGAAATCCGGCAGAGCCACGCGCCGGCTCAATCGTGCTCGGCATCGGATTCCCTCCGTCGTAGTGATTGGATACACGAATGCGGGCAAATCTTCGCTGATGAACGTGATGACCGACGCGGGCGTGCTGGTGGAAAATGCGCTTTTTGCCACGCTCGATCCAACGGTACGCAAAGCCCGCACCAGCGATGGGCGATTTTTTACTATCACCGACACGGTTGGTTTTGTGCGTTCGCTGCCGACACAGCTCGTTGAGGCTTTCCGCTCTACGCTCGAAGAGGTTTCGAGCGCAGATTTGATTGTGCACGTGGTGGATGCCTCGCACGCCGATCCGGTGGGGCAAGTGCAGGCCGTGCATGAGGTGCTGCGCGACATAGATCACGCTTTAGATATTCCTGAACTTATTGTGCTGTCGAAAGCCGATCTGGCCAGCCCTGTGAGCCTTGCAAGTTTGCGCAGCCGCTTCGACAATTCGGTGACGGTGAGCGCCCTAACGGGCTTGGGGATCTCGGAGTTACGTGCAGCAATTGAGAGGCTCTTGCCGCGTCCAAGCCAGGAGATTGTGGCGATGATTCCCTATGATCGCGGGGAATTAGTGGCACGGGCGCACGCTGAGGGAGACGTGCTGAGCGAGGAATTTACGGCGGAGGGTACGCGGCTTCATGCCCGCGTGCTGCCGGATCTTTTCCACGAGCTCAGCCGTTACGCTCGTGGGGAAAGTGCATGAGCGACGGTCAAGGCAGGGGACACGCGGAGATTGAGTGTGCTGACGACGAGCATAGGCGTGACGACAGCGCCGGCGGTGTCGAGGTGGCAGCTAGTGTGGAGGAGGGCGCAGAAACTGCCAGCATTCCTGAAGTAGCTGATATAGCTCAGATGTCGCTAGATGTACTGCGGAGCTTAGTGGCAGATTTCGGCGGGCAGAGCCGGCCAGGGCAAGAGCAGATGGTGCAAGCGGTAGCTCATGCGTTGGAAAACTCCGAGCACCTATTGGTGCAAGCGGGCACCGGCACGGGAAAATCCCTCGCCTATCTTGTGCCCACGCTGCTCTGGTGTGCCAGGGAGCAGCGCCGTGCGATCATCTCCACGGCCACGCTCGCTTTGCAGCGCCAGATTATTGAACACGATGCTCCACTGGTGGCAGCAGCAGTGGGAAAAATCGTTGGCCGCACCCCGAAAGTGGCGCTGCTCAAGGGCTGGAACAACTATGCGTGCCTGCGTAAAGTAGCGGGAGGATATCCCGAAGATGGCGCACTCATCTCTCGTATTGAAGCTGAGTATGGCGATGTAGAAGGTACGAGCACCGGCAAAGAGGTGGCGCGTGCCCGTGAGTGGGCATTGGAATCGGCGAGTGGAGATCGAGATGAGCTGGTGCCTGGCGTCAGCGATAGAGCGTGGGCACAAGTGTCGCTGCCGAAACGTGAATGTATCGGGGAAAGTTGCCCGCTGAGCGCCTCGTGCTTTCCCACTCTCGCTCGTTTTGCTGCGGAAGAAGCGGATGTCGTCGTCACGAATCATTCCCTGATCGGTGTGCAGAGCTCTGGGACGGCAGTGCTTCCGCCTACTGATGCGTATGTGATTGATGAGGCTCACGTACTGGTAGAGCGGGTGACGGGGCAGCTCACGGCATCGTTGAGTCACTTTGATGTGGGTGGTGTGGCGCGTCTGTTGCGCCGTGCGGGGCTTGACGACCTGATGCTTGATGCCAGTGCAGAGGAAATCGAGGCAGTGCTCAAAGATCTGCCGCCTGAACGCTTGAGAGCTATGCCGGATGATCTTGCCGATGCGCTCGTCCGTCTGCTGGGGAGAGTGCAGGAGGGGCTGGAGAATGTGGATGCCATGAAAGTGCATGGCGAAGAGCAGGTGACGCTGCGCCAGATTTTACGTACTCGTCTGGCAGATATTGCGCAGATCGTGGAGCGGGTGATGGCGGAGCCGCTAGCTGGCGGTGATCTGGTGGCTTGGCACAGTCTCTACGGCGAGACGGATTATCTCAATGCTGCTCCACTCGACGTTTCTCGGGCGATTGCGCATCACATTTTTGCTGATACTCCGGCAGTGCTCACCTCTGCCACGCTGAAAATCGGGGGTTCGTTCGAGCCGATTGCTACTCGCGTGGGTTTTGATGGTCCAGATCAAGGCTCGTGGGAGGGGCTGGATGTGGGGACGCCGTTTGCCCACGATAAGCAGGGAATCTTGTATGTGGCAGCGCATCTGCCCGAGCCGAATAGAGATGGCTATGGGAGCGAGCAGCTGCAGGAAATCCTGGAGTTGGTAGAGGCCAGCCAGGGCGGGGCTCTCGGGCTGTTTACGTCGCGCGCAGGAGCTGAGCGAGCCACGGAGTTTATGCGTGAGCATTCGCGGCTGCCAGTGCTGTGCCAAGGAGATGATCAGCTCCCCACCTTAATCCGTGAATTTGCTGCGCATGACGGCACGAGTCTCTTCGGCACGATGGCTCTCTGGCAAGGCGTAGACGTGCCTGGGCGCACGCTGCGCTTGGTGGTGATTGATCGAATCCCGTTTCCCAGGCCCAATGAACCGCTGACGCAGGCGCGCTCTGAAGCTGTGCAGGCTCGGCGTGGCAATGCGTTCATGGAGGTCTCTGCCACGCAGGCCGCTTTGCTACTCGCCCAGGGGGCAGGGAGGTTGTTGCGCAGCGTGAATGATCGCGGCGTCGTGGCAGTGCTCGACCCGCGTTTGCGCACGAAGCGCTACGCGAGCTATTTACTTACCACGATGCCGAATATGTGGCGAACCACGGATGCACGCCTCGTCCGTGAAGCGTTGGCACGCTTGGCCGCGGACGGGGAGTGAATCCTGCCAGTCGGGTTGCAGCTGCGTGGCTCGGCCTCGCGCAAGCCTCGGCGTCAGTGAGTTCACGCAAACAATCGGCGTCAGTCGCCTTACGCAAAGAAGCCTTACGCAAAGAATTGGCATCGGCTGCCGTCACCCAAACGCAAAACGATCCATCGCATACCAACGATTCATTATGCGCAAACGACATCCGCAAGTGTTTGCGTTTATGCTCGGTTCGCGCCGTTTTTTCGTTCTTCTCGCATTTGGTTTGCGTAGAACGCGAGCGAGGGTAGATAGACGACGTTGAATGGGAAGATGCTTCTTTCTGAGATATCGGCTTCCCACGTCTGCTTCTGGCCGTCCACGTCCCAGCTAATGAGTGCGGTGCGGGATTTTTCTTTGACTTTAAAATCGCTCATGCTATCCCAGGGGTGAAGCTGAAGACGAGCTGTATCTGTGGGGGAGATGGATGCTAGTTCGGTGACGCCGTCAGGGTTGATAACGTAGAGTCCGCTGTTGTTGGCCAGCAGTATTCGGATGCTGGCAGCGTCGCTTGCTGTTTCTTGGGTAGATGCTAGAAAGTGGCTTATTTTTCCCAGTAGCGTGCGGTGTTCTCGGGCGACGACGAAGTTTGATGCCGTCACGATGTCGTGACTCTTAGTGAAAGAGGCAATTTCTTCTTCGGAAATTTTTCGGATGATTCCCATAGCCGTTCCTGTTGATTGGTGTCGGTTGCATTCTGACGTATCGACGTTACCAAGAGCGGAGGGGCAATTGATACCGTCATGTGTCGGTATAAATTGACCGACACATGACGGTATCGTGCGTGCTAGATTTTGCTCTATTCTGGCTTCATCGCGTGGAAATAGGCGATTTTCGCTAGCGATATGGAGCCGCTGAAGCAGCGGGTACAGACGCAGACGTCTACTGTAGCGTTCGCATCACACTCAGCGGAGCCAATGAATGGTAACTACGCTGAGCACTGTGCGGTGCTCGGTGTGGAGGAAAAGAGGGGGAATCATGTATCGGGTATTCGTGCTGGTAACGGCGGTCTGTAGTGTGTTGACTTGTGGTGTGCTGAAGCCGAGCTTTGCCGTGCCTGCTGAGGTGCAGAGGGCTGTGCGAGATTCGGTGCCTTATGCTGCTCGTGCGCTGCCTACCAGTGGTGTTGATGGTGGCAGTGTCAGTGAGTGGACACATGGGTCGATAAAGCTTGATGTGTCGTTAAGATGCCTTTTGACACCTCAAGATCCTGATTGTATTAAACATCGTAAAGGCTAATATGTAGATGGGTATGTACCGTGCGCACGCAAAAATTTTCCCTATAGCGTCAACGACAGGTAAAAAGACGAGTGCTATGCATAAAGTAGTGTTTTGTGCTAGTGCCGTCTTGATTGTACTTGTGGAACTTCTAGATGATGTAGACCGAAGTTTTGCGCTATCAGCTCCGGAAAGCCTGGCGTTGTGCTTACTTGGAGTGTTGCTGGCGGCCGGTGCATTTTTTCCCGTTGCCTCGGGGCTGCTGTACATTGCGTTGCTGGTGTGGACTTCTGTTTTTGGTGATATCTTTGCTTTTCCCATTTTAGGGTTGTATTTGATCGTGGGCGCGTGGATTCTCAGTTCTCGCACCATACTTGCCATCATCGTGCTAGCGCTGACGGAAACAATCTGGATCGTGCTATCGCCGGTGCACGTGTCGCAGGCAGTTAGCGCTCTGGTGGGCAGCGGTATTACGCTCGCTGTGAGTTTTATGCTGCGACTGTGGAAAATGAAAAACGCTCAAGCAGCTTCTGAAGCTCAGCAGGCTCGAGAGCAAGCTGCGCAGGCCAGTATGACGGTGCGCAGGCAGCTCGCTCAAGAGCTTCACGATACGATTGCCAAAGATCTGGCTCGCATAGCCCTCATGGCTCAGGAATTCAAGGCGGCGGGGAGTGTGAGCGCCGATGAGCTGGGTGCGCTGGCTGATATGGCTGCAGCTGCCTCGCGCCGCATTCGTCCCACGATTATGGATTTGGATAGGGCGAGCTACAGGGAGAGTGCGTCGCAGACGATCTCGTTGGTGGTCAAAATGCTCTCCACTCGTGCTATTGAGTTGGATGTGTCTGCGGCTGCTGATATGGATGAACTGTTTGAACGTGAGCAGATCTTGGTACTAACGACTGTCATTCGAGAGGGAGCGACGAACATTTTGAAGTATGCTCCAGCTGGTTCCCAGGCGAGTCTTACGTGCGGCATTGATGAGAAAGGATCGGCTATTACTGTGAGTATGGGCAACGATATTGCCGATGAAATCAATACAGACGTGACTGGAGGGTTTGGGCTGGCCAACTTAGAGCAGCAGGTAGCCAGTGTGGGTGGAGAGCTCTCTTACGGGAGCTTTGAGAAACGCTGGATTTTGTATGCCACTATCCCGTTGAGCGAAAAAGAGGGAGCGGAAAATGAGTGAAGAAATTCGGATACTTATCGCCGATGATGACGAGATAATCCGAGATGCTCTGTCTAATCTTCTGAATTGTGAAGAAGGAATGAAGGTAGTAACGGCAGTAGCTGATGGAGTGCAGGCTCTTAAAGAAATGAGGGAGCATATCATAGATGTGGCACTCATTGATGTGGATATGCCGGTGTTAGATGGAATCAAGACGGCGAGCATCATAAGGCAGACGTATCCAGATGTGACGGTGGTGATGCTCACCGCTTTTGAGCAGGAGGGGTCTTTTGAACAAGCTGTTGCCCAAGGGGTGCACGGTTTTCTCACCAAAGACATTCCAGCTCCGCAGCTTGCTGAGCTTATTAGGCAAGCTCACTCTGGGCGGGTAGTTATGGGGCCGCGTCCTATGGAAATTCTTACTCAGGCCTACGCGGCAACGGCGTACAACAAAGTTCGCTACGCTACGTTCGTCGCTGACGTAGAGGCTTTGCCGACTCATCTGAGGTCTACTTTTGATCTTCTTTTGGAAGCGCGCACAAACAAGGAAATTGCTGAAATTTTACACATGAGCCCGAAGACGATTCGCTCCTACGTTTCAGATATCCTCACCCGCACGGGTTTTTCTAGCAGGGGAGAGCTCGCTATTGCGGCTGTGAGAGCAGGCCTTGATCGGTAGCACAGATGCTGATAGTGGGGAGACTCAGCCATCACCGCAACGTAGTAGAGCCAGATATACCGTCATGTGTCGGTATAAATTGACCGACACATGACGGTATACAGGAGAGCATTTCGTCGTATCTAATAGTTGTAGGCACCGTTTCGGGGGCGGTGCCTACGCAGATAAAATGCGTCCAATGGATATTGGTCAATGGTTCGCAATTGACCAACCAATGAAGGAGAATACTATGAAAAATGGTATAAAGAAAATCCTGGCAGCTGGCTGTGTATGTGCTTCGTTGCTCGGAGTAGGAGCCGGTGCTGCCTATGCAGATACTGTCTATTACAAAGGTAGCGCAGTTGCCTGGGATCACGGTCGCTGGGCTGGCCTCTGGAGTTTTTCGGACGTCCAGTCCACCGTCTATGAACATTCAGCCACCGCTAATACGACCTCTTCTGGATGGCAACAGCCTGGTGTGAAGGCCAGCGCTAAACAGTTTGTTGGCCCAGGTAAAGCCACGGCCTACTGGAATTGTCGCGGATAGTCCTAGAAGTAGGAGATAAAGAAGAGTGCGTCGTCATGGTGGTGTGATATGTCAAAAGTAATACGTGTACTGGTGTTGATTATGTTTGCACTGATATCTGTGACATCAGGTGTACAGGGGTTATCCGTGATAGGCGATCGCTATACAGATGCTGTGCAATCATATCCGACGACAGGCTCGCAGTTCTTTCTGGGCGATGTCTCGGACGATATGAGCGCCGAGGTGCAGGCAACTCTCGTTAAGTATACGGATCGCTACGGTGCCGTTATCTTCCGTCGTGACGACATTCTCTCCCAAGCTGACGGCTCCGTGGAAGGAGCTCGCTTTGGTGTATATGGCGATGTCAAGAAGCAGGCAGACAGCTTGGAGCTGTCTTTTGTAGGTATTCGGCTGCTAGATAGCGATAAACTCTCGCTGCTCCTATCATCAGATCCGAAGAGTACCCTCGGCCTTGATATGAACAGCGCGGATATGATAGCAGATGTCCCAAGCGTCCGATTTTTTTCTCGACTGACCGTCATGCAGCTACAGCGGCTGATAGACGATTCTGGTACGGTGAATGGTGCATACACCGTTGTGGGTCTTTCTCCCGATCAATTTCAGGAGCTACTAGCTCAGCTCAGTGAACAAACGGGCATCAGCACGGAGAGATTATTGCATCCACTGGGCGGGGTATTCAGTTATGACTTCTATGTCGCTCACTACGCTACAGTTTTTGGGCTAGGAGCCGTCGTCTTCACGGCACTGATCGTCTTTCTGGCCGCCTTTTTAGGCGTGAATCGGTATGGAATCTATCTGCTTCTTGGATGGTCGAAGTGGGCCTATATCGCCAAGCTCAATCTTCCCTTCGTGCTAGGCGCCCTGGCAATATCGCTGATTCCTGCAGGAATAATAATCGGGGGTATTTCTGGAGCTGGGCTTACTATGCAGCTTGCTGGCGTAGTCGCAGTCCAGATGCTCAAATTCCTCTTTCTCGCCTTCCTCACTTTAGTGCCTGGCGCTCTAGCGTTGGCTCTTATCAAGCCGGTTGCGGCCATTCGCAATCAAGTTTCTCGAAAAGCGTTGCTTGCCCTGATGCTGATTCTTTTCACGGGCTCGTCCGTCGGGGCGGTTGGAGCTTTCTATTCGGTGGATGGGCCGTTGCAAGAAATGCGGGAAATGCAGGAAATCCACAATCAGTGGGCTAAATATGGTGATTATGAAATCCTTTATAGAGAATATGTGGGCGATGATTCCAACAGCTTCACAGGGCAGAGCAGCGAGCATATCGCTGATGTGTATGCGTGGTATGCCTCGATTGAGGATAAACCTGGTGTGAATCTTGCTCATACGGTGTTTTATAGCGGTGATGTTTTGCAAAAGTGGCAGGGTGCCTTTTCTGCCGTGCCCTCCAAACCTTTTTGGTATATGGCAGCATCTGCTTCGTATCTGCGCAGTATTAACTTTGCCCTGCCTGAGCGCGATGCCCAGCTGGCACAAGAGGGGGTGCGTATCTATTATGTGCCTGATACTCTGAGCGGCCATGACCGCGAGTCTCTCGAAGCCTGGCTGCGCGAAGATGCGCTAAAAGATCGAGGCGATTCCATCGTGACGGCCTTTATGAAAAATCCTAGGATTGAGTTTCGCTCGTACACGCCCTCAGATCAGATATTTATGTGGAATGCCGATCTTTCCTACGATTTCCAAGTGTCAGATCCGGTGATTTATCTAGCAGCGGCTGCCAATATGACGCCTTTTGAATCGGAAAGCTTGAATGCAGTCGGATTGCAGGCGAACTATATTAAGCTCTCGGCCAGTGCGGCAGATCGCTATGTCAGTCCCAGCTATTTAGCTACGTACCACCTCGATGATAACTCGCCGGAATTTCGCTCAGTGGGTGACTTCATCGCTGGGCTGCGTAAAAGCATCATGGAGTTTATCGTACTCTTTGGGGTAGTAGGCGTTTTCATCGTCGCACTAGAGCTCGCCTTACTGATGGTCATCGTCTCGCTCTATGCAAAAGTCTATGCTCAACAAGTGGCCATCAAACGGCTACTGGGATATCCGCTGTACTCGATTTTCGCGCTTCCATGTGCGTTTGTGGCCGTGGTGAGCGTGGGGAGCTTCCTACTTGCCTTGATCCTAGGATCGAACAGCGCCATCCTCGTCTCCGGCGTCTTGATACTCGTTCAGCTGCTCCTCTTAGCCTGGCAGTCCAGGCGTTTAGCCACGAAACAAGTAGCCATTACCGTGAAAGAACAATAGAAGAAAAGAGCTAGTATGTCTACCATTCTTTCCATCGCAAACGTTAGCAAAGTCTATGGCAGTCGCACGATCCTTGCAGGGATTAATTTTTCGCTAGCGCAGCGGGAGAGCCTTGCTATCACTGGCCCCTCGGGGTGTGGAAAAAGCACGCTGCTCAACATCATTGGCTTGCTAGAGAGCCCCACCAGTGGAGAGCTGTCTATTGGTGGAATCTCCTATCCTGCCATCAATTCTGGCAAAGCAGCGCTCATTCGGCGCACGATGATTTCGTATCTGTTTCAGTCGTATGCACTCATTCAATCCCAGACGGCTATCGACAACGTGCTGCTAGGGATGAAATACGCTGAGGGGAATCGGAGAGAGAAAACTCGACGCGCGGAACAGTTGCTAGCGCGCCTTGGGCTGGCGCACGTAATGCGCGATCAGGTTTTCACGCTCTCTGGTGGAGAGCAGCAGCGGGTGGCGCTGGCTCGGTGTATTTTGAAGCCAGGTCAGCTGATTCTGGCTGATGAACCTACTGGTGCTCTCGATCCGCAGCTAGCCAACAGCGTGCTGCATGAGATACTCCAACTTCAGCACGAGTATGGTAAATCGCTGATCGTCGTCACCCACGATCGCCACGTGGCTCAGGCTTGCGATTATCAATTACAGCTCCCAGATCGCCGTCACAAACAAGATGATTAATAGGTAGATGGCAGCAACGTGCTGTAGGCCGTAGGTGTGGTTGTGGCTGTAGCATAAGTCTGCTGCGCAAGCCTGCCCTGTGAGGTATTTTCGTCAGTGAAAGGCGGTTGCAGCGTCAAGTGACACAGATCCACAGTGCTAAGCCTGCTCATGCGGGAGTGTTTGCGTGAGGGGGGCGTTGGTGTGAGAGCGCGTGCGTGAAAGGGGTGTGGCACTCATAGGGAGCGCAGTACGCACACCACACGCCCGAGAATCTGTGCGTCATCTGCCGGAATGGGATCGTAGGCTTCGTTTCTGGGCAAAAGCCACACGTGGCCATCCTTTCTCTTGAGTACCTTGACGGTGGCTTCCCCCTCAATCATGGCTGCTACGATTTCTCCCTGTTCGGCCACGGGCTGCTGACGAACGACCACGTAATCGCCATCGCAGATGGCGGCGTCGATCATAGATTCTCCTTGCACTCGTAGCACGAAGAGTTCACCAGATCCCGTGAGCTGGCGGGGGAGTGGAAACTGTTCTTCTATATGCTGCTCAGCTAAGATCGGAGCTCCGGCGGCTATGGTGCCAACGAGTGGGGCAAAAACTGTATCGTATGAGGTGTTCTCATCGCCGTAGCTGCCGCTGTAGGCGCTATCAGCGTAGCTGGCAATTTCCTCACGGTAGGTAGCTTGATTGCGAGAAAAGCCCTCCATATTGTAGGAGCCGTCAGTGTGGTTATAAGTTCCGCTCGCGTCGGCATCAGCGTTATCTGTATTGACGCCGACGCCATTTACATTGATGCCGTTGCCGTTCGCAGATAGGCGAGCCCACTCCTCATCGAGATCGGTCGCACTGAGGTTAGCTGCACTGAGGTTGGCCGCGCTAAGATCGACTGAGTGGTTGCTATCTGTGATGCTGACGTTCGTCATAGTGGGGCCCACTATAGCTGTCTTTGTGACAGCTGCCTTTGCTATAGTAGCTGTTTTCGCTATGTCGGAGCCCAGATTTTTGCTTGATCTAGCTACTGCGGTGGGTGTGGCATCTGGGTCTAACCTGCCCGTTTCCAGATTGAGCTGGTTGCCTCTCTCGGTGACTTCGATGGTACGGGAACGGTGTGAATCGCGTTGAATAAGTCCGGCTTTTTCAAGTAACCCCAGTTGGTATTGCACGGATGAGGGGGAAGATAGTCCAACGATGGCGGCAATCTCGCGCACAGTAGGGGGAAATCCGCGTTCACTAATACCCTCGCGAATCGTGCCGAGAATGCGAAGCTGGCGGTCTGTGAGATTCAGAGAGAGTGCTCGCTGCGCCATCGTAGATGCCTTTCTCGCCGAGGCTACGCATGGTATGCGTGCTGTGCGTATCTATGCTTGTGTGAGATATGCGGTTTTGCGTGAGACGTGTGGTCTACGCGAGATGTACGCCACATATGCAGTTCGGATGCAGCCTCCGGTGCAGTGCCAGAAAAATTTTCTGAAAATTTCCGGTACCCACCTGATTCACTGTTATTAGTAGCTTAGCAAGCATGAGTAGGGATGTTCAAACATCTGTTCGGCGTTTTCGAACAGATGTTCTAGACATTGCTTGTGTGCTTGAGTATAGTTACTTCTAGATTTCCCGAACAGATGTTCGAATGTGTGCGAATGTGGATACGGGTGCGGACACAGCATTCGTGACAGGCGAGGCAGATGTCGAGGAATATACATAAAGGAATATAAAAAAGACAAGACGAAGCAAGGCAGGAACGCATACATCAATCTCTTGCATACCTCGTGCGTGCGTAAAGCTCCGTGTGAGGTGTGAAGGAGGAGGTGTGAGGGCGTTGAAGTGGAAGCTGAAGCGAAGCTGAAAAGGTGGAGATAATATGAGCGCATACGCAGTGGTTCAATCGCAGACTGTTCGCAAACAGCGGCTACTGAGTGCCGTACCTGATCGCGGAGCCCTAACTGATTCGGTGCCACTAACGTCGGTGCGGAACAAGCAACATATAAAAACGCGGCAACGGGTGCGTCCAGATCATCCGCGCACCTACGGGGAACGTCACCTGAGTGTAGTTCCAGAGGGTATGTATGTGTTGCGTGGCAGCACTTCGCGGGATATGCCTGTGTATGCTGTGAACGACGATAAGAGTGCTCTGAGGCGGCGGAAGCCTTTTCACGGGTATATGGATCCAGTATCCCGCGCTAAGGCGGGTCTAACGCTCCACAAAGAGACGACTTCAGCGTCTCGCGGAAAGATGGGCTCAATGTCTCGCGGAGAGATGAGTTTAGCATCCCGTGGAGAGCTGGGCTCGCTATCTTACGCAAAGACAGCTAGGAGCAGTGGGCAAGCACGTAATCTGGACCGGCAGCTCAAAGGAGATCGGGCAAATCTAGCGAGCTATGTGGCAAATCGTATGGGTGGGAAAAATGCGAGCACTCAAAAGGGGATTGCTAGGCCTGCATCGGCAGCTGTGTCTACTACTCAACCAATGTTCACAGCTTCGATGCTGGCTACTCAACCAATACTCACGGCTCCGATGCGGGTGGTACTTGGAGCGGGTCTCGTTATCGGAGTATTGAGTAGCGTCTTCGCTCTGGGTCTCTATGTCTCTCTGGGTATGGGGATTGTTGGCTAATTTGTGGCAGCCAGATATTCGCGCTATTTTAACGGTATGCATTGTCCTTTCTGCCGCTATTCAGATTCTCGTGTGGTTGATACTCGCACGAGCGACGATGGTTCCGTTGTGCGTCGCCGGAGAGAATGCCCGAACTGTAAGCGTCGGTTTACCACTTTGGAAACTGCGGCGTTGGTGGTGGTGAAACGTTCTGGTGCAATGGAGCCGTTCAATCGTGAGAAAATCATCGACGGTGTGCGCAAAGCCTCGTCTGGGCGTCCCATCACGCCTGATCAACTTGCATTGCTAGCTCAGCAAGTTGAAGAATCCATTCGGGGCGGTGGCGGCTCGGTGATCACCACAGATGAAGTAGGCAAGGCAATCCTTGAGCCATTGCGTCAGCTCGATGAGGTGGCGTACTTGCGTTTTGCTTCAGTTTATTCAAACTTTGATTCGCTCGATGACTTTGCTCAGCTCATCTCCCAGCTGAAAACTGAAAAATGCGAGCATGATTCACGCGATCGCTCTACTCAAGGCTGTGCCGAGTGTGAAGCCAATCGTGCCGCCGCAGCATAAACATAGGGATAGGCAAACATAGAGCGGGCAAACGGCAGATCGGCGTAGGCGCAGACACGCCACATATAGAAACGCCTACCTCAGCATTCCCTGACGTCACAGAGGGGAAACTTCTGTGAGAAGCCTCTACCGCAGCATAAGCGTGGGCCGCTACCGCAGTATAAGCGTGGGCCGCAGCCATATCAGATGTCGAAACGCTCACCTCGGCACTGCCTGTCGGTCAGCACTCTTAGCTGACGAGGCGCTGTCTGATTCAACGCTATTCAGCTCAGCGTTATGTGACTTGACGCTATCGGATTCAGCATTATGTGATCAGCATTATGTGATTCAGTGCAGACTGTTCAGTGTTATTCGGCTCGGTCACCCAGTGTTATTCGGCTTGGCCACCATTATTTAGTGAGTATATCTGCGCCTACTTACTCAGCACTGTCTGTGCCGGTGGCATCGGCTAAACCGCTGCCACCGGTCGGAGTAGCGTCACCGGTCGGCCAAGTTGTCGCTGCCATCGGCCAGCTCGGCGTCAGCGGTGCTATCTGCTGCACTATCGGCACTATCTGCGCTGCTGGCGCTGCCTTTGCGATTCAAGAACTTCTCTTGGAGATCGCGGTGCTGGGCAACGATCTTTTCTTTTGCTCCGTCAGCGATATCGCGTAAATTCTCTGCCCGTTCTTTCAGCGTCTCATTGATGGTGTCTGCCTTATCTCGCAATACTTCCGTGCGCTCTTTGATCTGCTCATTGAGGGCATCCGCTTTATCTTTGATCGTCTCGTTGAGCGAGTCTGCGCGTTCGGCTGCTGCCGCCGTCACGGCTGAGATCTTCTCTTTCCACACGCCCGATTTGAGTTCCCACGTGCGTAGCTGATCGCGCACGTTTTTGCGTAGTGTCTTTCCTAGCTGTGAACGTGGCAGATCTTCAAAAATTGCAATTGATTTTGGCAGTGCATAGCGTTGGATTTTGTTTTCGGCCCACGCGCGCACGCTGGCGAGATCCACGCTGGCTCCTGGCTCCAACACGAGTGCTGCCACGACTGCCTCGCCGATTGAGCCAGTGGGCATTCCTACAACGGCCACATCTCTCACCCCAGGCATATCCCGCAGAACAGCTTCCACCTGTGAGGGGTAAATGTTGAATCCTCCGTTAATAATCAGCTCTTTGCGTCGATCTGCCATCACGAGAAAGCCGTTGTCCCACTTCCCCAGATCGCCAGTGCGCAAGAAGCCATCGGCAGTGAGAGTCTGAGCATTCTCTTCGTCGTTGTGAAAATATCCGTGGAACACTTGCGGGCCGCGCACCAAAATCTCGCCCACATCGCCCTCGCCGTACTCCTCGTCTATGTTGTCTGGATTCACTACCTTGATCTCGGTAGCGGGAAGCGGCAATCCTAGCGTTGAGGGGCGTCGATCTGCAGAGAGTGGCGATCCGGAAATCACCGGAGAGGCTTCCGTCATACCGTAGCCCTCAATAAGGTATCCTCCCGTTGCTTTTTCCCAGCGTGCCGCGAGATCTGGATTGAGAGCCATTGCCCCCGAGATGCCGAATCGAATGGTGCTCATGTCAATCTGTTCCACCGGAGCTTTGGCGTCCACCGCATTCAAAATCCGCTCGAACATTGGTGGCACGCCGCTAAAAATAGTAATGGGATGACGCTGGTGTGCGGCGAGTAACATATCGACGTCGAAAGAGGGCAGCATCACCTGCGTGGCTCCGATAGCTACGCATATCGACAGTGAGAGTTGCAACCCGAAAGCATGGAAAAACGGCAAGACGGCCGCCAACGTTTCAGCTCCAGGCTCCACCACGGGCACCCAGGCCAATATCTGGGCGGTGTTTGCGAGGATATTCTCATGCGTAAGAGCGACGGCCTTAGGGGTGCCCGTGGTGCCGCCAGTCTGAATCAGCACTGCAATATCCCCAACGGCCGGCGCGCTGATGGATGCCAGATTCATCGGTTTGGCGTGAGTTACTTGGTTGTCCCACGAGTGGACGCCAAGTGGTACTTTGCCGCGGAGCTGAGCGCGCTGAACCTTTGCCGCTTTCACGGGGAGCTTGAGCAGAAACTGCGAGCGTTTGGGCAGGGCGCGGGTGAGATCCACTGCGAGGAACGTGTAGCCGTGGAGACTCTCCTGAGCAATAGTCTCAATAGTCTTTTCCCACGCGATCACTACCCGTGCCCCCACAGTCTTCAGCTGCGCGAGAAGCTGTTCGCGCGGAGCCAGGGGATTGTGCTCTGAAGCAATAGCCCCGAGAGCTTGAATGGCATAGAAACACGCATAATGTTGAGGGCAGTTGGGCAAAATAATCGAAACCACGTCTCCTTTGCGCACTCCACACATTGTCAAAACGGTGACGGCGCGTTGCACATCGCGCATTAGCTGGGCATACGTGGTTTCCCTGCCGAGAAAATCAATGGCTACGCGGTCCGGATACGCGCGTACCGAAGCAGTGAGGGTGTCCAACATCGTTGTGTCAATAGGATCAATCGACGTGGGAATCCCCTCAGGGTAAAAATCTTGGGCTTTCGCGGTCATAGATTGTGAGCTCATATAGTTCTCGGTTTTCCTTTTGCCTATCGTATGTACTGATTCGTATGCGCCGTATGTGCTGTACGTATCGGACTGTCGTTTATCGAACTATGCGTGCACGAATATGGGCGGAAGATTTCTCCAGATCAGCCAGAGCCTCGGGGGTGATAGGCGACGAGGTGTCAATAATCATATAGCCGAGTTCGCCCTCGGTGGCCAAGCTCTGATACGTCACATTGATTCCCTCGTCGCTGAAGAGCCCGTTCACTTTCGTCAAAGCTCCAGGGGTATTGTGGTGAATCCAGGCCAGTCGATGTGCTGACTGTTCTCCTGGTACGGTGACGTTCGGGATATTGACGCTCATTTCGGTAGAGCCGGTGACGACGTAGCGCATAAGTTTGTCGGACACGTAGCGTCCGATATCTTCCTGTGCCTCAAGTGTGGAGCCGCCAATGTGTGGAGTGAGGATCGTATTAGGAATGCCAAGTAGTGGAGAATCAAATGGCTCCTGGTTGTTGCGTGGCTCTTCAGGATAGACGTCCACACCGGCGCCGGTCAGGGAGCCATCTAACAGCTTCTCACGTAGGGCATTGACGTCATACACCAGACCGCGAGCGAGGTTAATGAAGATAGCGCCCTTTTTCATCTTGTCGAACATTTCGCGGGAGAAGAAGCCGTCGTTGCTGGGGCGGCCATCAATGTGGAGCGTGACGACGTCAGAAACGGCGAGCAGTTCATCGAGATTCTTGGCGCGACGAGCGTTGCCGATGGCGAGCCGTTCAGCAATGTCGTAGAAGATCACGTTCATGCCCATAGCTTCAGCCACAACCGACAGCTGGGTGCCGATGGAGTGATAGCCGATGATTCCCATCGTCTTGCCGCGTAATTCGTGCGAATCATTCGCCGTTTTATTCCACTTGTGTAGCTGCAAATTTTTATCGTGTTCAGGCACGTGGCGGGTGAGCATGACGGCTTCGGCGATCACGAGTTCCACTACTGAACGGGTGTTGGAATAGGGGGCGTTGAAGACGGCAATGCCGCGCTCGGCGGCGGCGGGGAGGTCAATCTGGTTCGTGCCAATGGAGAACGTGCCCACAGCTGTGAGATGCTGTGCTGCTTCTAGAACTTTCTCCGTCACCTGCGTCTTTGAGCGAATGCCAAGGATGTCCACATCTGCTAGCGCCTTGATGAGGTCGTCTTCGTCGAGAGAGCCAGATATGCGCTGCACTTCATAGCCATAGTGGTGGAATGTTTCGTCAGCTATGGTGTGCGGATTCTCCAGCAACAAGATCTTCGGCATGGCTACCTCTTCTTTGCACTCGTGATGTTTTACTCAATGCCGTTTCCGCGCTCGCCATTGAACGCAGGAACGGGATAGCCACCAGTGCGCTAGCACGGGTATGCCAGGCGCTGCTCGCTATCGTCTCTATCGTACGGGATTTGCTCGGAAGCGAATAGAGCGTCCGAGTTGTGGCAAGTTTGTAATGCAAGTCACATATAATGTAACTGACAAAATCTGCTCAGAATATATAGTGCGGGATATGGCTCTATAGCGCGGGCATGGATGAGTGCAGACGCAGGTAGCTCCGGTGGAGCGGATAAGGCGGTGACGCCGATACCCAAGATAACGCGGTGACGCCGATAGTCCGCATGGTGCGGATTCTCCGGCAACGCTGGTGAGCTGCGAGTATGCGCACGTGAGCACGAATGCCGAGTGTGCACAGGTGAG
Organism: Actinomycetaceae bacterium; assembly: GCA_028724905.1. GTDB lineage: Bacteria > Actinomycetota > Actinomycetes > Actinomycetales > Actinomycetaceae > Arcanobacterium_A. The sequence continues at coordinate 36,497 of JAQYTG010000005.1, forward strand.
CACGAATGCTTGGAGATCTTGCCCGACGAGACTGCTGACGGTTTACAGGTACTGTGGCAGTTCCTCAGAGGAGAGTACGCTCAGGTGTTTCGTGGCGCGGGTGAGCGCCACATAAAGATTGCCAAGGCTCTCGTGAGCTATCTTTTTCGGCTCCAGAACGATCACCGAATCAAACTCCAACCCTTTCACCATGACGGCGCTTGCCACTGTAATTCTGTTGACCGTGCCGTTACGGCTCATAGCATCGCTGTTTGCGATATCGCCATTTATCCCGTCGCGGCTTGCCGCGCCACGGTTTGTGGCGGCGCCATTCGCCCTGTTGTGGCTCGCGGTGTCGAGGTGGCCGTGCGCGTGAGTGCAAGCATTCACACGAGCCGCAACGGATTCGAGCTCGCTCTGCGGCGCGATCACCGCCAGGGATCCCAGCCCCTCGCCGTATTCACGATCCAGAAAATCCCATTGAGCGCTGATGGCTCGCTCCAAGGCGGCGTCGAAATCTTCGGCTTTCACCTGTTCGCTGGCGTAGCTATCGGGAAGATCGCGGGCGGCGTGCACTGGCCGCACCTCCAGCCCTAAAGCCTTCATGGCGCGGGCTGATCGCTCCAAAATGCTCGCTGGAGTGCGGTAAGAAATGGTCAGTTCCGCTACTCGTGCAAAGTGGCCGAGGCTTCCCAAGACTTCTTCCCATGAGGTTCCCGTGTCCAGCGAGGAATTCGGCGTCAAAGAGACTCGCTGATCGAGATCTCCCACAATGGTCATCGAGCGAGCCGGATTACGGCGCGCCACCATTGCCCACTGCATAGGGGTGAGTTCTTGTGCTTCGTCCACGACCACATGACCGTACGTCCAGGAGCGATCCGCGGCTGCCTGCTCAGCCAAAGTGGCGTGCGGGGCATCCGCTGCAAGGCGCGCCACCATCGTCGCAGAATTCACGATGCCGCCGCCCAATCCCATAGCAGTCATCGTTTCAGCCATATAGTTGGAGAGCTGATCGCCGTCGTGGCTTTGCGATGCCTCCTCGCGCCGCTGAGCATCGGTAGACAACGAGCCGAGATGTTCGGCGAACTCATCGAGAAGTGGGATGTCGGCCAGAGAGAATCCGCTTCCGCGATCCCTGCGTAGCGCTGCTCGCTGCGCAGCAGTGAGCTCTGGAGCCACCTCGGCGAGTAGCTGTGGCCACTTGAATATATGCTCCAATAGCCACTGCGGCGATGCTGGCAACCAATGCCTGTTGATTTCTCGGGTGACGTCGAGATCTCCGGCCACGTCGGCTACGAGCCAACTCGCGTCGGCCATTGAGGTGTTGAGCGCTGCCGCTAAGCGTTCGGATAGTAGCTGTACTAAGAACTTTGCATAGGTAGTGCGCGCCTGATTGTGGGGTTTGCCAGTGCGCCGCGCTCTGTGCTGTGCCTGCTCCACGTCGGCCGGAGTGAGCGTGATCTTCTTTCCTGAAAGGGTGAACGTCACAGCGCGGCGCAGTGGGCGCTCCAGGATTGTCTTCACGGCGCGTTTGGCGATGCTGCGCCACACGAGATTGGCCTTAATCTCGGCAGCCTCTGGGGAGTCTTGTGCGCTGGGCGTCACTCCAGGGAAGAGTTCTCCAATCGTGGTGGCTACTACGTTGGATTCGCCTAAAGAGGGAAGCACCTGATCTATATACTGCAAAAAACGCATCGAGGGGCCGATGAGTAGCACTCCTGATGTGGCCAGCCGCTCGCGTTCTGCGTAGAGAAGATAGGCTGCGCGGTGCAGCGCCACGGCAGTTTTGCCGGTGCCAGGCCCGCCTTGCACCACGAGTATGCCTTTTCCGCTAGCGCGAATCACGCTGTCTTGCTCGGCCTGAATAGTGGCGACGATATCGCCCATTTTTCCGTCTCGCGCAGCGCTCATAGCGGCGATCAATGCCCCCTCGCCGGTGAGGTTGAGATCGGAGCGTGAGGCCTGCTCGGTGGATAGCAGTTCATCTTCTACTGAGGTGACGGTGCGCAGCCGCGTCTGGATGTGACGGCGGCGTGAGATGTTGCCTGGATGTGCGGCAGTAGCCTGATAAAACGGTTGAGACTGGGGGGCGCGCCAATCGGTGAGCAAGATCGTGTGCTCGGTATCGCGCAGCGTAATCCGCCCAATATGAATCGGTGGGTGGTCGGTGAAATCGAGGCGTCCCAGTACCAGCCGGTTTTCCACATTGCGCAGCCGCAACAGGTTGTTCTCGTAGTGAGTGGCAAACGAATCGCGCTCAGATCGGGCCGCCGGAGTTCCCTGAGCTCCCTGTGCACGCACCTGGGTGAGCTGGGTGGTGTAGTAATCGTGCTCGGCGTCAAGCGCTCCGTATGCTTGATCGACGAAAGCCTGCTCTTCTTCCATCGCGCGTTGTGCAGCTGGTCGATCAACCTTGCCAGAGCCATGAGCAGAATCGGAGCCGTGAGCGGAATCGGAGCCAAGGGGGGAACCAGAGCCGTAGGGAGAAGAGGAACGTGGCAGTTCGTGAGAATTCATAGCTCTCAATTATTCTCTCTCTGGCACGTTCTTGCCACTGCAGCGCAGGCAATCCGTCGCAGCTGCGGGCAGGCAAAACACAGTACGGCACATTCTTGCCACTGCAGCGCAGGAAATCCGTCGGCTGATCATGCTGGCCATACCGGCGTCATCAATCTGGCGTGAGGAATCTGACGCCTAGAAGTGAGCACATCTGGGAGAAATATGGCAGTGTGGGATTAGTGCAGATACTTACACAGCGAGGCGGGCGAAAGGGGAGCGCGATGGCGAGCCTGATTCACTATGCGAACGACACTCACGATCTCACTGTGCCGAGGATGCTGATGAACCTTGTCGACCCGTTGGTGGATGCTGGTGACGTCGCTCAGGCTGTGGCCGCTTCCGTTGATTCGCTCGAATCTGTGGGGATCGCTTCGTTTGACGCAGATGTGGTCTACGATTTTCGGGCGCAGCGCCCCATTGTGTCGTATCAAGACGGCAAACTCGTCGATTTAGCCCAGCCGCACATGAATCTTGATTTAGTCACCGATATGCATGGTGAAAACTTCCTCTATCTCTCGGGGCAAGAGCCAGATTTCCGCTGGAATACGCTCACGCAGGATCTGCTCTCAGTAGTCAAGCGCTTCGGTGTGCGAGAAGTGTTTTCGTTTGCGGGTATGCCTGCTGGAGTGCCGCATACGCGGCCTGCCGATATGCTCATTCGCACCACGACGCGCACGGATGTGCAATTCGTGCCAGGAAGCGCCGATCATTTCTCGCAGCTGCAAGATTTCTTCGAGTTTCATGCTGGTCGCAGCGGAGTCTCCGTCACGAATATCCGCGTGCGGGTGCCGTTCTATATGGCAAAAGGACCGCACCCATTCATCTCGGGGGCGCTCGCCGTCATCAAAATGACGGCGAACCTCGGCGGCCCTACGCTGCCACTGGGAGATCTGGAGCAGCTGGAAGACGAGCAGCTAAGCGGACTCAACCAGATGGTGGAAGAGGGCTCAGATTTCGCGCAACTTTTGTCTCGGCTCGAAGAGGAATACGACAAGCTGCCCTCCAATGCGGGCGTCACCCGTCCGGCAGATATACTGCCCCCGATGCCGACATCGGAGGAGATCGCGCAAGCTGCCGAACAGTTTTTGGCTTCGCTAGCTAAAGACCCGCTGCGCCAGGCCAAGGACGAGGGTGAGCGCCACGGAGCGCCGGAGCCTGAGAAACGCAAAGATGGCGGGCAGGGCGATTTTGAGGCCGAACAACACGCGGGTTTGCGGGCGGCAATGACGGGGCGTCTGCGGCGCGGAAAACACCACAAAGACTAAGAGACGCTAGACCGGCGAACGGTTTGCGGAAAGTGAGGTGAGGCCGGTGTCTCGTGCTCCTCGTTCGCAGGCAGCCAAGCGTGATTGGGGCAGCGACGATTCAGCTACTCCAATTCTGCACGTCGATATGGATGCGTTTTTCGTGTCGGTAGAGTTGCTGCGTAGGCCGCATCTGCGTGGTATTCCGCTGGCTGTGGGTGGCCAAGAGCGCGGGGTGATCTCGGCCGCTTCCTATGAGGCGCGCGCGTTCGGCGTCAATTCCGCCATGCCAGTGGCGCAGGCGAAGCGGCTGTGTCCGCAACTGGTGATCTTGCCGGTAGATGGTCAGCGCTACCATGACGTCTCGCTCAGAATCATGAATTTTCTGCGCTCCATCACGCCGCTCGTGGAGCAGCTTTCGGTAGACGAAGCCTTTCTCGACGTTTCGGGGGTACGCAAACTCTTTGGCTCTCCGATAGTCATCGGGCAGATGATTCGCCGCGAGATTCGCGCGCGCGAAGGGGTGCCAGCATCCGTGGGAATAGCCAGCACGAAGCATCTGGCTAAAATCGCCTCCACGCAGGCTAAACCCGATGGCCTGCTGCTGGTGCCCGAATCGGCGTCACTCGCATTTTTGCATTCTCTGCCCATCGGAGCTTTGTGGGGAGTGGGAGAGAAAACCCGCGCGATCCTAGAGCGCAGGGGAGCTAGCACCGTGGGGGATATCGCCGCCTTGGGGGAGAAAACGCTCATTCGTATGTTGGGCGCCGCAGCGGGCTCGCGGCTTTTCGCTCTATGTATGAATCGGGATGAGCGCGTGGTGGTGCCTCAGCGGGAGGAAAAATCCATGTCGAAAGAGCGTACTTTTTTCGATCCGCTGCTTGATCGCTCCAGTGTGGAAGCGGTGATTCTGGAGCAAGCGCACGATCTTGGGCAGCGGCTGCGTGCACATGGTATGCGCGCTGCAAACGTTTCGCTAAAAATCCGTTCTGTTGGGTTTGCTACGATATCTCGTTCGGCGACGCTTTCTGTGGCCACAGATCGCAATGCTGATATTTTCTCCGCAGCTCAACGGCTTTTTGCTGCCGCTCCTTTTCCTGATGGCGGTGTTCGTCTGGTGGGCGTGCGGGTGGCTGCTTTGGTCCCTCACGAGGCTGGTGTGCAGTTATCTTTTGGTGACGACGGCAGGCGTGAGGTCATGGATCACACTCTTGACGCCGTGCGCGAACGCTTCGGGCGCTCGGCGCTGGTGGCGGGTCGGCTGCTCAAGCCTCAGGGCTGATAGTGGACGATGTATTTCTGGCGCTGGTACCCTGAGCCGTCAATAGTGGAATGTGAGAGTCGCTAGTGGAATGTGAGAATTGGCTAAGCAGCCGTATCAACCCGATGCCATAGCCTAAACCCCATTGTCGAGGCTATTCATCTCGTGCATTATCGTCATCGGGCGCAATCGGATATCCTAGGAGAAGTAGCTGAGCGGCTATGGTAGACATATATAGCACAATATATGCACGGTGTAGATCTCAAAGTTTCAAGGAGCTTATATGGCGCTGACGGATGAAGAACGCGAGATGCTCGCACAGCTTGAGGCGCAGCTTGCCAACGAGGATCCCGCTTTTGTGAAAGCCCTTGCGCATGAGGAAGAAGACGATGTGCCGGTTGGCGGTTTTTCGATTTCTCCAAAACATTTAGTGCTTGGGCTCATTATGGCCGTTGTTGGGCTTATCGTGGTACTCCTGGGAGTGGTCGTTGAGGTGGTGCCGCTTGGCATTCTCGGGGCAGTAGTGGTGTTTGGCGGTTTTTGGTATCTCGTCTCCGGTCCGCGTGCTGCCCGCCAGGATGCGAAAGTGCGTTCGCGTAAGCCGCGCCCCAACAAAACGGGCTACATGGAACGCCAGGCGCAGGCATGGGAACGTCGACGTGAAGAACGTGGGATGTGACTCTTCCTCGCATTCTTTTTCCTCTTTCCCCCTTTTCCGTCCCTCTCTTCATTTTCCACGTACCCTTTCACTTCCTCCACTTCCGCCCCTCCCTCCATCCTCTCCACTTTCCACCTTCCCCTCCACTTTCCTCCACGTGGGCGCGCTAGCGCCCGCTTTTTTGTTGTCGTCAAGCATGAGTGACGCCACCATCTATCCGCGTTGCTGCGCCGGTTTGCGGAAAGTGTCGGCTCGTCGTCACGCCGAATAATAGCCTCCCATGCCCTGTGCTCTACGTGGAACGCATTGAAAAATCGCGCATGAAAACACTTGTGTGCTCAACGCTTGCGCACTGAAAACACCTGAACTACGTGTGGTTGTCTCTGTCTGTGCTCTAGTACGCCTGAAATATCCTAAAAATCCCTCCACCAGATTTTGCCTTAGAAAATAGCGAAAAAATAAAAGAAACTTGCTCAAAATGTTTTACTAGAGGTGGAAAGTGGAGTAAAGTGGAGCCAAGTGAAAGAGAGCGGGGTGAGATGAATGTTCTTAGGCACGTACGAGCCGTTGCTCGACGCCAAAGGGCGTTTGATCTTGCCAGCGAAATATCGCGATCAGCTCTCCGGTGGTCTCGTGATCACAAAAGGCCAAGAGCACTGCTTGTACGTCTTTCCTATGAATGCGTTCGAGGGGATCTTGGAGCGGCTGCAGCAGGCGCCGATCACGGTGAAAGAAGCGCGCAGCTACACTCGTGTGTTTCTCTCAGGGGCCACCGATCAGATTCCAGATAAGCAGGGACGGATCACCATTCCGGTGAATCTGCGCCAGTACGCAGGGCTTACGCGCGATCTGAGCGTGATCGGCTCTGGGGATCATGCAGAAATCTGGGATCGCACGGCGTGGGAGCAGTATTTGCAGGGCAATGAGGAGAGCTTCGCACAGCGCGAAGAAGAGCTCATCCCTGGAGTGTTGTGACGGCGGTGCGGGTGCGTCATGGCGCAGACGCTGTGACGGCGGCGCGAGGGCTGCAACCCTTCACCGATGTCCAGAGGTGATTCCCCGACTTCTGGGCTCGGTGAGGGATTGGAGTTTTCGCACTGCCGGAGTGGTATATGAGCGAGGCATATGAAAGAGGCGAAACGATGGCGGGATCTGAGCTGGCTAGTGATGCAAGAAACTTGCATCAGCCGGTGATGCTTGCGCAGTGTCTCGATATGCTCGCTCCGGCTATCGCCGAGCCAGGAGCCGTGCTGATTGACTGCACCCTTGGCATGGGTGGGCACAGTGAGGGTGCATTAGAGCGTTTCAACGAACTCACCGTGATTGGTATTGATCGTGACGCCGATGCAATCGCCCTCGCTTGTGAACGCCTGAGCCGCTTCGGCTCGCGGTTTCAGGCGGTGCACACCACGTATGACGCCGTAGCTGATGTGGCTCGCGCATACGGCCACCACGGCACAGTCGATGGCATTGTGATGGATCTGGGGGCGTCATCCTATCAGCTGGATGTGCGTGAGCGCGGTTTCTCGTATGCCCACGATGCTCCTTTAGATATGCGCATGGATGAGGATAGCTCACGCACAGCTGCAGATATTGTGCGTGAGGCTAGTCAGAGCGAACTTGCCACGCTGCTGCGACTCTATGGAGAAGAGCGTTTCGCTGCTCGGATCGCTTCTCGCATCGTGCAGCGGCGAGCACAGAGCGCCATTACGACCACGGGTGAACTCGCGGATTTGGTGCGCGCCGCTATCCCCGCTGCCGCTCGGCGCACAGGTGGACATCCCGCTAAGCGCACGTTCCAGGCGCTGCGGATCGCCGTCAATGATGAGCTGACTATTCTGGAACGTACGCTTCCTCGGGCGATTGCCAGTCTGCGTGTGGGTGGTCACATCGTGGTGGAGGCCTATCACTCGCTGGAAGATCGTCTCGTCAAAGAAGCATTTGCTGCCGGCCTGCAGTCCAGCACTCCGGCAGGGCTGCCGGTGGAACTCGCTGGCCATGAGCCGTATTTGCAGGCTCTCACCAAAGGGGCATTGAAAGCCACGCCCCAAGAGATCGAGAGCAATCCGCGCTCTGCGTCAGTGCGGATTCGGGCCGTGCGCAAGATTCGATCTACTGATCCTGCCGAATCTACGAAGCCGCATCAGCCATACCTCGCGCACGCTGGGGAGTCAGCTTATGCGCCGTCGCTCGCGCCGTCAGTCGCACATTCAACTGCGCCGTCAGGTGCGCGTTCCGCTGCGGCGTCACCCGCGTATTCAGCTAGTACCAGCAACCATCTAGACGATTCAGACCGATACGAAGGAGAGCAGGCATGAGTGTAGCACTTGCCGGAGCAAAGAGCAGGCCTTGGGGGCAGCCGTCCTCACGTCCTGTGATCGCCACCCCTAGTCTCTCGGTTGTACCCGCTCCTGCCCCGCGGCGTGGGTTTGCGCTCTGTGTGGCCACGTGTGTGCTGCTGTTCGTGGGTGCGCTCTTGCTCTCTTTTTACCTCAACACGCGCATGGTGCAAGGCGCCTATGAAATGGAGGCGATTAAAGTAGAGATCAGTGCCGTGCAAATCGAAGAAGAGACGCTTGCGGCTAGTGCTGCTGAGGCGACTAGTACGCAGGGGCTACGCTCTGAGGCGGCGGCGCTGGGGATGGTTCCAGCTACGAGCTTGCGGCATATTGATCTCGATGCTGGCACCGTCTCGAAAGCAACGAATTAGCACGAAGGATCTGTCATGGCACACAACTCATCCGCTGTGGGTGATGCTGCTCGGCCAGACGTACCTCAGCCGTGGTGGCAGCGCGCACAAGGACGCGGACAAGGCCCAGATCGTGCGGCGCGAATGGCCACCAATCGGCGGTTGCGTTTCACTGTGATCATCGTGCTCGTGGTGGCGCTGATCTTGGGAGGGCGCCTGCTGTATCTGCAAGTGATTCGAGCTCCGGCGCTGGCCGACGTCGCTCAACAATTTCGTACGGCATCGTACACGCAGCAGGCTCTCCGTGGAGATATTGTAGACACCCAGGGCACAGTGCTCGCTACATCGGTACCACGCTACAACGTGCGCGCCGATCATGTGGCTCTTCAAGATTATGTGAGCTATGTCAGTGACGGCAAGGAAAAAAAGATCGTGGGAGTTGGACCTGCCGCTGCTGCAAAAAAGCTAGCGCCGGTACTCGGCGTGGACGAAGCCAGACTGGGAGGGATGCTGCTTGGGCCGAGTGGGAACAACACGAACCAGTGGGCGTTGATCGCCAGCGGACTCTCAAGCGATCAGTGGCAGAAAATAAAAGATCTCGGTATTCATGGGATCTATCCTGAGCGCTATATGGATCGGGTCTATCCCAATGGAAATACGGCTGGCAACGTGCTGGGATACGTAGGGCAGAGTGCCGAGGATCCGGTAGTGCGTGGGCGAGCTGGTATCGAATCCACAATGGATAGCACGTTAGCTGGCCAAGATGGCTCTATTTCAGTGGAAGTAGGCCCTTACGGCACCACGTTCCCTGACTCTGAACGGGTGATCAAGAAAGCCGTTGATGGGCGAGAGGTGCAGCTCACGCTAGATGCTGATATTCAGCGAGCTGCGCAAGACGTCATCGACGCGCAGGTCAGTAAGACTCGCGCTGTTTGGGGCAGTGCCGTGGTGCTGGAAATTGGCACCGGTGCGGTGCTCGCCTTAGCTGATAGCGCATCTCCTGATCCCTCGCAGCTCAATAAGACGTCGGCGTCAAACTGGGGGATACGTTCGGTTGCTTCCGCTGTGGAGCCTGGCTCGGTGGGGAAGCTGATGACTCTCTCAGCGGCTATCGACCAGAAGAAAGTCAATCCGCTCACCCCAGTGAATGTGGCGAGCAGTATGACCATGCCAAACGGCGAAGAGATTTCTGACGCCGACTACCACGAAGCCGAGACGATGACGGTGGCTGGAGGGCTGGCGAAATCTTACAACACGGCAATGGTACAGATCGGTGATACGATCAGCGATCAGGTGCGCTATTCGTACCTGCAAAAATTTGGCTTGGGCACACCTACGGGGATCGAACTGCCTGCTGAAAGTTCAGGGATGCTGCGCCCCTATAACGAGTGGGGAGCACGCGATCACTACACCACGATGATTGGCCAGGCGCTCTCCATGAGTACCTTGCAGCTGGCGCAGATGGTGGCGGTATTTGGTCAGGAAGGGATGCTCATCCCCCCGCACATCATCCAAGGGTATGAAGACGCGAGCGGTATCTACACTCCCACCGTCGTGGGAACGGCACAACGTGTGGTATCCAAAGAGACCGCGCAGACGATGTTGCAGGTGATGCAAGGAGTCACACGCGATGGGGGCACGGCAGGAGAAGGTGGCCGGATCGCAGGATACAATGTTGCAGGGAAAACTGGCACCGGTGAAAACGCAGATTCTACAGGGGCGCTCAACAATACCGTGACATCATTTGTGGGGATTGTGCCCGCAGATAAACCGCGAGTGGCGATCGCAGTAGCGCTCTATTTTCAAGGCTCGTATATCCCTGGAGCTGGCGTGCCCGTCTTTCAGAAAATAGGCGAGTATGCGATGAGAGATTTGAAGGTTCCGCCTTCAACTCAGCCTCTCTTCGAGTATCCGTGGTATCCGACTGGAAACTAGAAGGAGTGATCGTGATTCCTACATCCCTGAGCACGGTGGCCGATCAATGCGCAGGCATGCTTGTAGCTGCTCCGCCGAATCTGGAAGCTGTACCCGTGGTGAGTTCCGTCGTCACCGACAATCGTCAGGTGAGCCGCGGGAGCCTCTTTGTGGCGATTAAAGGGGAGCGCGTCGATGGCAATTCGTATGCTGGCGCGGCTCTCAAAGCAGGTGCGGCGGGCATTCTTACCGACAATCCACAGCTTGCCCTCAATTCTGGAGCTGCTGCTGAGCGAGTGATTGCAGTGCGCGACTCTGTGAAGGCGATGGGGAAGCTCGCCCGTGAGCATATTGAGCTGCTGCGTTCTCAGGGACGCTCGGATTTTACGATCGTGGCCGTCACTGGTTCGGTGGGAAAAACGACGACGAAAGATCTCCTCGCAGCTTTACTCGCTGAACGCGGCCCAATCGTGGCTCCACCGAATTCTTTTAACAACCCTATCGGAATGCCAGTGACGGCTCTGCGCGCAGATGAGCACACGGCCACATTGGTCTTGGAGATGGGGGCGGATCATATCGGGGATATTGAGCAGCTCACGGCTATTGCGCCGCCCGATGTTGCGATTGTGCTGGGTGTGGGGCGGGCACATCTGGGCGAATTTGGAGGCATTGAGAATGTAGCGAAAGCTAAGTCTGAGCTGGTGCTCGGGGCGTGCTCCGGTGCGCCGGTGATTTTGAACGCTGACGACAAGCGGGTAGCGGCGATGAATACGCTCGCCCACGGGCCAGTGCTGTTTTTCTCGACGCACGGCCGCATCTCACAAGTGGGGATGGAAGCAGCTATCTACGCTAGCGATATTCGCGTCGATGAGCTCGATCATGCAGAATTTACGCTGCACACTCCTGCGGGGCAGGCGCCGGTGCGGCTGGCGCTTGTGGGAGAGCATCATGTGGCAAACGCTCTGGCCGCTGCAAGCGCAGCGCACGTCTTGGGGATATCCCTCGACCATATTGCGCAGGTGCTGTCTACTGTAGGTCCAGCCAGCGCCCACCGCATGGCAGTGCTCAATGTGGCAGGAGCCACGGTGATTGACGATTCATACAACGCCAACCCCGATTCGATGCGTGCCGGTATTCGGGCGCTGACTCGCTTAGGCCAAGGGCGGCGCACAGTGGCGGTGCTGGGCAAGATGAATGAGCTAGGGGAGCAGAGCCTGGATGAACACCGCTCACTGGGCGGTAGCGTCGCTGACGCTGGCGTGAATGTGTTGGTGAGCATCGGAGATGATGCCGATATGCGTGCTCTGCGTGAGGGGGCACAGCAGCGGGCAGCAGTTGATGGCCGCGAGATACAGACGCTGATGATCGCTGATGTGCATCAGGCGATCAGCGAAGTTCCCACGCTTATCGCCTCTGGTGACGTAGCCTTATTAAAAGGATCCAATGGTTCGCTAGTGTGGAAAATTGCCGACGAGCTCATGCAGCTGGCGCAGCGCGAAGAAACTGGAGTGACGACCGCGGTGGAAGGAGAGTAGATGCTATCAATTATTGTGGCGTCGAGCGTCTCGCTCTTAATTGCGCTTTTTGGTACGCCGTTGCTGATCCGTTTCTTACAAGCTAAATCGTATGGCCAATTCATCCGCGAGGACGGCCCGACCTCACACTATACAAAACGCGGCACCCCGACGATGGGTGGCGTGGTGATTGTGCTGGCCACGGTGCTGGGCTACACTGCCTCGAATATAGCCGTTGGCCGTCAGCCAGGAGCCTCGGGCATACTGCTGATGGGTTTGATGGTAGGGCTTGCTTTTATTGGTTTTCTCGACGATTTCACCAAAGTTCGCCAAGAGCGCTCGCTTGGTCTCACCCCTACGGCCAAGATGATCGGGCAGGGCGCCGTCGGAATAGCGTTCTCGCTGCTCGCTTTGCAATTTAAGGACTCTTTCAACCGTACGCCGGCTACTTTACGAATTTCCTTTGTGCGTGATTCAGGTATCAATTTGGCGTTCGCTGGGGTGGCGATAGGGGTGGTGCTCTTCATCATCTGGGCGAATTTTTTGGTGACGGCATGGTCGAACGCCGTGAATATCACCGACGGCCTAGATGGCTTGGCGGCAGGTGCGAGCGCAATCGCTTTTAGCGCTTACACCGTGGTGTCGCTATGGCATTCATACCAGTCGTGTGCGTCGGCAGTGGTGGTGAATGCCGGTTGCTACGATGTGCGAGATCCGCGCGATATAGCGATTATCTGTGCCGCTATTGTGGGGGCGTGCCTAGGATTTCTGTGGCACAACACCTCTCCGGCCAAGATCTTTATGGGAGATACCGGTTCACTCGCCCTTGGTGGGGCTTTCGCTGGAGTCTCAATTCTCACTCAGACGGAGATTCTCGCGGTGTTCATCGGCGGCCTCTTCGTGATGGAAGTGGGCTCAGACGTGATTCAGATTGGGTATTTCAAACTGACGCACGGTCGCCGAGTGTTTCGGATGGCTCCCATCCACCACCATTTCGAGCTGAAAGGCTGGAAAGAAGTCACAGTCGTCGTGCGCTTTTGGCTGATTGAAATTTTGCTCGCAGCGGCGGGCATCGGTTTGTTTTACGGAGAGTGGTTGGCACAGCAATGAGTGGAACAATTCCAGGGGCAGCCCAGTTTGACGGCCAGAGGGTAGCCGTTTTTGGCCTTGGCATCTCAGGGCGAGCAGCTATCGCGGCGCTGCTAGAACACACGCACACCACCGTGAGCGCATGGGATGCCCGCTCTGAAGCGGTCGCCCCTTATCAGAAAGACGCCAGGATTGAGCGAGCATATTCGCACCCTGAAGCCGCTATGCTCGTCGATCACCTGCTCGCCTGGAATCCAGATCTGGTGGTTATCACTCCGGCGCTCAGAGAACGTGGCACCGAGTGGGCGGCGTTGCGAGCAGCTGGTGTACCGGTGTGGTCGGAAATTGAACTAGCGTGGCACTTGCGGGCTGCCCGAGCTGATGGGAGTTTTGCTCCGTGGCTTGCCGTCACCGGCACGAACGGAAAAACCACGACTACCTCCATGCTCGCTGCCATGCTGCGCCAGGCCGGTTTAGGTAAAGAAGCTCTGGGCAATATCGGCAAAGCTGTGGTGAGCGCTGTGAGTGATACCAGCGAGAGTGCCCCCAAAGCCTTTGCGCTAGAGCTTTCTTCGTTCCAGCTCTTCGCCACATATTCGATGCAGCCGCTGGCGGCGGTGTGTCTGAACTTAGCACCAGATCACCTGGAATGGCATGAATCTTTTGAATCATATCGGAGCGCCAAAGCGCATATCTACCACGGGGTGCAAGCCGCGTGTGTCTATCCGGTGGGAGATACCGCCGTGCAAGCGATGGTAGATGAAGCAGACGTGTGCGAGGGGGTTCGGGCTATCGGCGTCACGCTCGGCATCCCGCAGGTGGGGCAGATCGGAATTGTCGATGGCAGCGTGGTGGATCGTGCCTTTCACCCGCGCCGCCAAAGCGAAGCCTATGAGCTCTATCCGCTGAGTGTGCTAGCGCATCTCGCTCCAGATGGGGCACAGTTGCCAGTGCACATCGTGCAAGATGCCCTTGCCGCTACGGCTCTGGCGCGTGCGGCCGGAATCAGCGGTGACGACATACGCCAGGCTTTGCAAAATTTCGCTCCTGGGCACCATCGCATTGAGTATGTGCGCACGCTAGCTGGGGTGACTTATGTGGATGATTCGAAAGCTACCAACCCCCATGCGGCGCAAGCGTCGGTGATGGCCAACCCTGATCAATCGGTGGTGTGGATTGCTGGTGGTCAGCCGAAAGGAGTGGACTTCACACAGCTGGTAGAGACTATATCCCCGAAGCTACGGGCGGTGGTGGTAATCGGCGTCGATCAAGAACCGCTACGCCGAGCGCTTGCAGATATCGCCGCTCCGGTCGTTTATATCAGTGCTGAATCCGAGCAGCCGATGCGAGAAGCAGTGCTGAAGGCTCGTGCCTTTGCTCATGCGGGGGATACCGTTTTGCTTGCCCCGGCATCCGCATCTATGGATCAGTTCACCTCATACGCTCATCGTGGGGAGGTCTTTGCAGCTGAGGTTCAAGCCTTGGCGGACAAGAAACCAGAAAGCCGCGGCAATGAGAGACAATGAGCACTCGCCGCGGTTGCGCTCTGCCCACTCACAAGCGCGTGGATTCAAGGTTCCGCATTCTTCTGATTCGCGGCGGAGAGTGAGCGCAGCGGCGCAGCGCCCAACGCGAGGGGAGAAAGCGGCGCAGCCCTCACGTCGAAAGCGCTCTCGTCTCTTATTGGCTGATCCGGCGGATGCTCCAAGGCTGGACGCTGTGGCAGCTGAGCGCACAGAGAATAGGGCGGGAGCTGGGGCAACGCCCGACGCGCGCATGGTTGGCGAGCGAACAGCTGGTCTGCGCACCTCTGACGCACGGACTTCTGGCGTGCGCACGGCGAGCGCAACAGGTGATGTGACGGCAGCTGGCTCGATCACGGCAGCGAGGGGCGCAACAGCCGAGCTCACTGACGTGCAAAAGCAGCGTCGTGACGCCGTTATTCGGGGAGTCATTGCCGTCGTATCTGCCACTGCAGTGCTGATCGTGCTCGGTATCATCATGGTCTTTTCTGCCACCTCAGCCAGATCTATCGGGACGTTTGCCATCGAAGGCGGCAGCGGCTTGGTCTTCTCTGTCGCTCTTCGGCAGATGCTCTGGGTAGCCATCAGCATAGGCGTTGCGCTCATCTTGTCGTTCTTGCCGTATTACTGGGTGGAGCGGTGTAGCTATTGGCTATTGGGACTAGGCCTAGTTCTTCAGCTAGCGGTGCTGCTTTTCGGCATCACATCTAACGGCAACACCAACTGGCTGGGCATCGGGCCGGTGCAAGTACAGCCCTCAGAATTCCTCAAGGCTGCGATGGTAGTCTGGCTGGCGCACGTATTGGCCAGATTGCAACTCGATGAAGTGCATTCTCCCATCACGCTGCTGATACCAGCTCTCGGGTTTGGCTTGGCTACGTTGGTGGTGTTGCTTGGCTGGGACATGGGCACAGCCTTGATCTATGTACTCATCGGCGGCGGTATGGTGTGGCTGGCAGGGATGCGTGGGCGCTATCTGGTGGCCGTGGGTGCTTTTGGGGCTTTTGGTGCTGCGCTCCTCGTGGCGGCTCAGCCCTATCGCTTGCGCCGCGTGGAAGATTTTTTTGCCAACTTTTTTGCTATGCCGGATATTGTGGAGCCAACTCAGGTGGAGTTTGCCCAGTTTGCTTTTGGTTCCGGCGGAGTAGCCGGCGTGGGGCTGGGAGCTGGCAAAGAGAAGTGGGGCGATCTGGCTGAGGCGCACACAGATTTCATTTTCGCCGTGATCGGAGAAGAATTAGGGCTGTTCGGCACGCTCACGGTGGTGGCGCTATTTTTGCTGCTGGGGTGGGGCTTCGTGCAGTTGGCGCAGAATATGAACACCCGCTATGGGCAGCTAGTGACTGTGGGTGCGGGACTGTGGATCTGCGGCCAGGCAATCCTTAATATGTGCGTGGTGACGGGAGTTTTGCCGGTCTTCGGGGTGCCGCTGCCGTTCCTCTCTCAGGGAGGATCGTCTATGCTAGGGGTGCTCATCATTGAGGGAGTAGTGATATCGTGTGCGCGCAGCGTTCCTGGGGTGCGCGAGGCGTTGTCGATAAAATCTAAGTTTGTGCGTAAAGCTCGGGCTGTGGTGAGGAGTTAGTGTGAGAACGAATGTGGTACTCGCTGCTGGAGGGACGGCAGGGCACGTCAATCCGATGTTGGCCACTGCCCGTGCTCTGCAAGAGCTCGATCCTGATATTGCGGTGACGGCAGTAGGTACCGAAAGCGGGTTAGAGGCTCGTCTGGTGCCGCAGGCAGGAGTGGAATTAGCCTTTATCGAACGGGTTCCTATGCCGCGGGCACTCAATCGCTCAGCTCTGGCATTTCCCCGTAACTTTCGCATGGCTGTGGCGCAGGCAGGGCAGATCTTAGATCGGACGCACGCGCAGGTCGTGATTGGCTTTGGGGGATACGTCTCCACACCGGTGTATTTAGCTGCTCGCCGTCGCCATCTTCCGGTGGTTGTGCACGAGGGCAACGCTCGTCCAGGGCTAGCGAATAAACTCGCCGCCCGCTTTGCGGCCGCAGTGGCGCTCACCTTTTCCAATACTCGTCTCGCCGCTCGGCGGGGACGTACTGAGACAATCGGTTTGCCGATGCGTGAAGCTATTGTGAAACTCGCACAAGCTGACGGCGGACGCCGATCGCTCGCCGCGCAGGCAGGTAAACAGCTGGGTATTGCCCCTGAGAAGCCAGTGCTCGTCGTCACCGGCGGATCACAAGGGGCGCAACACATCAACGAGGTGGTGAGCCGCTGTGCCCAGCAGCTGTGCGACGCAGGGATTCAGGTGTTGCACCTCACGGGAGTAGGCAAAGATGAGCCCGTGCGAGCAGCTGTCGAAAGCGCGGGCGGCACATACGTGGTGCTCGATTATCTGGAACAGATTGAACTGGCTTACGCGCTGGCCGATATGGTGATTACGCGCGCCGGAGCTGGGATGGTAGCAGAAGTTTCAGCGCTCGGGATTCCGGCAGTGTTTGTGCCTTTCCCCATTGGCAACGGAGAGCAGGCACTCAACGCGCACGACGTCGTAGCCGCCGGCGGGGCGTTGCTGGTGAAGAATGAAAACTTCACCGAAAGTTGGATCACCGATCAAGTGTTGCCGCTCTTTGAGCAAGGAAAACTGGAGCAGATGGCTGGTGCGGCGCAGAGCGTCTCAGCTATGGATGCGGCGCAGCGGCTGGCGCAGATCGCGCTGGAGGTAGCCAGAGAAGAGGTGGCGCGATGAAATTTCATCTGATCGGGATTGGCGGATCGGGGATGTCTGTAGTAGCGGAACTGCTGCTGGGGGAGGGGCACGTCGTTACCGGCTCAGACCAGGAGGCCACCACTACCACGCAAGAGTTAGCGCGGGCAGGGGCAGACGTTTTTCTCGGGCACAGCGCCGAAAACGTGCCCGCAGACGCCGTGGTAGTGGTGAGCTCGGCCATCAAGGAAACCAATCCAGAACTCGCCATCGCTCGCAGCCGTGGGCAGCAGATCATCCACCGTTCGCAGGCCTTGGCGCTAGCAGCGGGGGATCGTACGTTCGTAGCTGTGGCTGGCACTCACGGGAAAACCACTACATCGGCGATGATTGCGTTGGCGCTCGAAGAGCTGGGGCGCAGCCCATCACGCGCTATCGGTGGTTCGCTCGTAGGAGGATTACCTGGCGGAAAAGTGGGCACCGGTGACGTCTTCGTGGCCGAAGCAGATGAATCTGATGCGTCGTTTTTGAACTACTCTCCGCAGGTGGCCGTCGTCACGAATGTGGAAGCTGACCATCTCGATCACTATGGTACAGAGGAAAATCTGCAGCAGGCTTTCGTCGATTTTACACAGCGGATTAAGCCAGAAGGTCTGTTGGTGGCGTGTGCAGACGATCCAGGGGCTTTGGCCTTGGCGAAGCAGGCCGCGGCAAACGGTATTCGGGTGTGTACGTATGGGCGCGGCTCCGATCCGGAGTTGGGGTATCGTTCTAGAACGGCTGGTAGCGGCAGGGTGACGGCGCTGGCTACTGGCAGAACGGATAGGGCTCCCAGGCACGTCACTGTACGCGACGTACTTCCGTGCAGCCCCGATGCCTTGGCTGGAATGGAAGTGAGCACAGTGGGAGAGCCAGAGGCTGTGCAGATTGACTTAATGATCCCTGGAGAGCACATGGTGCTCAACGCCGCGGCGGCTTGGACTGTGGGGCGAGAACTTGGCGAAAGCGGAGCCGATATGGCGCTGGCGCTGAGTAAATTCCGAGGGGCACAGCGGCGTTTTGAAGTGCTTGGATCGGCGGCAGGAGTGCGCGTCGTAGACGATTATGGGCATCACCCCACGGAGGTGGCTGCCACGATTGCCACTGCGCGTGCCGTGACGCAAGGAGCTGTGCACGTGCTTTTTCAGCCGCTCACGTATGCGCGCACGAAAATTTTTGCCGCTGATTTTGCGCGGGAGCTCTCTAGAGCCGATTCGGTTGTCGTCACGCAGGTATATTCCAACCGCGATACTCTCGCGGATGGAGCGCAGGGCACGGCGATCACGGATTTGATGGCATATACGCCGTTTGTGGCTGACGTCCGAGAGGCCGCGCAGCTGCTGCTCAAGGATGTGCACGCTGGCGACATCGTGATCACGTTGGGGCCAAAGGTTCGCTCGCTGGGGTATTTTATGCTCGATATGCTGCGCGAGCGAGAGGGGCATCCACGTGGCCAAAATGGGCAAGATGGGTACGACGAACCCGACGGGCAGCAAGACGAGCCGGACGGAGAAAATTGTCTGGATGGACAAAACAGGCTGGATGGACAGCCTCACGATAGCCGCCAGTGCAATGATGGCGGTCAGCTCCACGATAGTCGCCAGTGCAATGATGACCAGGCACGGGCGCAGCGTGGGCACCAGTGCAAGCCGGATGCGCCATTATCCAGCGAGAATGTCGGCGAGAATGATCTGTTGCGTACAGGAAACGAGCAGGCGCACGAGGTGAACGAAGCTCTGCACCAGGGAGACCAGCAGTGAGGGCGCCGCGAGCTCCGCGCTCTAACCGGCCTAGCTCATCGAAGCAGCGGGGATCCTCCGATAGATCTGGGTACGAGTCTGCCAGAGGTACCGGCGGCGCTAGGTCTGCCGGTGCTGCGGGTACCGCCAGGGGTGCTAACGCTGCTAGAGCGGGATCGTCTGGCAGGTCTGGCCGCGGAATTGCTAAGTCAGGTGAGCCGGCCGCAGCAGGGCATCATGCCGCAAACATCGCTAGTGCGGCCAATAATGCTAGCGCCGCTGATGCCGCTAGGGCAGATCGCACAGACCGTACAGACGCTGGCATAGGCGCTCGCTCGGATGGCCGCTCTGATGGCCGCCGCCGTGAGCTTCACGCTGATTTCTTCCCAGATACGAGCGGCGCAAAAGTGATCTCGATGCGCGAGCGCCGCGCTGAGAAGATGCGGATGAACCGACTCCGCTGGCGCTATCGCCTCGCTGTAGTGGCGGGGCTGGTGGTCGCATTAGGAGCCTTGGTGTGGTTGCTGTTTTTTTCGCCGCTGTTGGTGTTTTCTGCCGACCGTGTGCAGATACAGGGAGCTGGAAATTCCGGCAATTCCAGTAACTCTAGCATTGTGTCAGTGGGTGATATTCAACGCGCACTGGCTACTCACAACGGCGAACGTCTGGTGCTCATGCGCCCGTCAGTAGTGGCATCAGATATAGAAAAAATTCCAGAAGTGGCTCAAGCTCAGGTGCATTTTGGCTTTCCGGCATCTGTGCGCGTCGATGTCGTTCCTGAAGTGCCGATAGCTTGTGTCGCAGATGACGCAGAGCAGGGATCGGACTGCGTGGCGATTGCGGGCAGTGGGGTGCAACTGCGCGTGGGCAGCGATGCTGTGAAAACCTTGCCAAAGCTCACATTAGAGACTGCCGATCTGAAGCTGCAGAACGTGGCGCCGCGCCTAGAGAGCATCTTGCACAGCGTATCGCCAGATATTCGTAAACGTATCACGGCAATTTCGGTGGGAGCGGGTAGTCAATTCTCGTTCACTCTCGATGAGCAGGCCACTGTGCGCTGGGGGACGGCTTCCCAGAATGAGCAAAAGAACACCATACTTTCGGTGCTCGTGAAAGAAGATCATAAGTTCTACGACGTCTCTGTGCCCACCTTGCCCACCACGGAGTGAAGAACACCAGGGGAAGCGCTACCCAGACTCGGCGCGACGTCTCCCAGACTCAACACGATGTCTCTGTGCCCACCTTGCCTAGCAGAATAAGCCACACACGAAGCGACGCTGGAAGAAGTAGTTGGCGAGGTCTCGACAGCCGCACCGGCGAGTGAGAACTAGCCGACAGCAACTGGTTGCCATCATTTTTCGATCAAACAGGTCTGATAGCTGTTATGAGCGTTGTGGGTAGAAGCTATCAACGCTATGAGGTTTACCTGAAGAAAAATGTGCAACACACCCACGCGGCGCGCGGAGCATTGAATTCCTCTGGGAGTTTAGCTAAGGGAAAATGTGCAACACACCCACGCGGTGATTGCATTTATGCGCCGAGCTTTCTACCTTTTGTGCGGGAAAAGTAACGAAAAACTTCAAGCTCTACTTGAGCTTTCGGAGAGCACGAGTTTTCGGAAGGATAGAGACGATGGATTCACTCAACAATGCGGCCAATATCAAGGTGGTCGGCGTCGGCGGCGGCGGCGTGAACGCAATTGACCGTATGATTCAGGATGGCCTTGCCGGAGTGGATTTTATCGCTGTCAATACCGATGCTCAGAGTCTGGCTAAATCTGAGGCGGAGACCAAAATCGACATCGGTCGCAACGTCAGTGAGGGTCTGGGTGCAGGGGCCGATCCCAGTGTGGGCAAACGCGCCGCAGAAGAGAACATTGATCTCGTGCGCGAGATGTTGCAGGGCTCGGATATGGTGTTTGTGACGGCAGGCGAAGGGGGCGGCACCGGCACCGGAGCAGCTCCAGTGGTCGCTCAAGTAGCCCGCGATTTGGGAGCGCTCACGGTAGGCGTCGTCACGCGGCCATTCGGATTTGAGGGCTTGCAGCGTACCCGAAATGCCAACAGTGGCATTTCGGAATTGCGTGACGCCGTGGATACGCTGATCGTGATTCCTAATGATCGCCTTTTGGAACTCACCGAGAGTGATATCGGGATTATTGAGGCGTTCCGGCTGGCTGACCAGGTGCTGCAAAGTGGCGTAAAAGGTATTTCGGATCTGATCACGAAGCCTGGGCATATCAACCTGGACTTCGCTGACGTCAAGACCATTATGAAAGACGCTGGCACTGCCCTCATGGGGCTGGGATCCGCTACTGGGGCCGATCGCTCTTTGCGCGCCACTGAAAATGCGATCTCTTCTCCGCTCCTCGAAGCCCGTATCGACGGTGCTCACGGGGTGTTGTTGGCTTTCACGGCTTCCACAGATCTTGGCCTCAAGGAATATGCAGAGGCCTCACAGTTGGTGAAAGAGCAGGTAGACCCGAATGCCAACATCATTATCGGTATTACGCTCGACGAGTCTTTGGGCGACGAAGTGCGCGTGACGGTGATTGCTGCCGGTTTCGATGAGAGCGATGACTACCTGATACAGTCTGTTGCTCCGGCGCAGTCCAAACCGGCAGAGTCGGCAGTCGCTGCTTCCGTGCCGGAAGAATTACCGGCACATTTAGATGAGCCAGCGCCACCTCGCAGTGAGGCTGCTGGCCCGCGGATCGTACCAGAATCTCCCGCCCCAGCGCCGGCTGCTCCAATACAGAAAGCTCCCGCTGGTTTAGACAAGACCGATCACAAACGGCCAGATCTGGATATCCCGCCGTTCCTTTTCGGCGAAGAGTGAGGAGCCGTGGCCGCGGGTGCGCTAGCTCCTCTTCCACTAGCTCCGTTTCTGTTAGCTCTGCTAGTGTGCCCACGGCTAAGTAGACCTTCCAGTATCCATAGGGGTAGGCGGCACCCGTGAGGATTCATGTAGTGGCATTTGTTGGCAACACGCCGCCGAATATCACCCGCCGAGTGCGGCGGCTTGCATAGTGTGAGAGAAGCACGAAGAAGGGAGCGCAGGCATGGGATTTTTAGATCGTCTCAGCGGACGTGTGGCATACGATCCAGTCGATGATGAAGATTTCGAGGCTCAGGACGGCGTCTACGACGACTATTATGAGGACGACGATGACGCTTCGAGTGTGTCGCCGATTCACTCTGTGGATCGTGGAGAAGTGGCTCGCATCGTGACGGTGTGGGTGGCCTCCTACAAAGAAATCCGTGATTTTGCAGTGGAATTTCGCAATGGGCTGCCGGTGATTCTCAATCTTTCACAGGCGCCAGATAATGAGCGTGCCCGCATCGTCGATTTTGCTCTCGGTTTGTCTTTCGGGCTTGATGGGCTATTTTCCGATATTTCGGAAGATGTCTTCCTGCTCACTCCACACGCCGTGAAGCTCGACTCTCGCGGTTCAGACGCGAATCACGATTTTGTCCGTTGATCCCCACTGAGTTGAGGTAGCTGCCCTTGTATCTATTAGGCTTGGCGGTATATTGGCTGTGCCGTATCTATATTTTTGTGCTGTTGGCGCGGGTGGTATTTGATTTGATTCAGATCTTTAAGCCTACGTGGCGCCCCCAGGGAATTGTGCTGATCATCGGTTCGTGGGTGTATCGGCTCACGGATCCGCCACTGCGGTTTCTGGCTCGCTTTATTCCGCCGCTACGCTTGGGTACTGTTGCCTTCGACGTGGGGTTTGTGGTGCTGTACTTCGCCGTCAAAGTCTTGCAATTTCTAGTGTATATGCTGATGGTTAATTCGCGGATGTGGTGACGCCAAACCGTTAGGTTGCGTGGTTGATAAATTGATCCGGCCAATTTTATTGCGTTCTTGTGAACGTTGTGAACGAAAGTTAGTGGTGTGAATCGTGGCAGTTTTTAGCCACTGATGCGATAAATGTGGTAAAAATGTTGCTGTACATAGTGCGTCATATCGGCTTTCCGCGCGAGCCAGCTGGTTTGCTCTGAGTGCTGCATGGGGGCACACTGAAAAGCGCACAGATTCCTGTGTGCTGGGAAATTGAAAAACGAGGTACAACTATGGCTATGCTGACGGAACATGACGTCGTCAACATGCGCTTCAAGGAACCGCTGCGCGTTGAGGATGGATACGATCAAGACGAGGTGGACGATTTCCTCGATCTCGTAGCTGAGACGATCGCCCAATTGACCAAGGACAAAGCCGATCTTGAAGCGCAGCTACAGACAGCACAGACTCGTGCCAAAGAACTGGAGAATGCCGCCGCACAGGCTCCTGTGCCCGCGCAGCCGCAGCAAGAAGCCGCCGCTGATGTCAATACTGAAGCAGCTAACGCCACGAGTATGTTGGCGCTGGCGCAGAAGCTCCACGATGAGTACGTCAGCAATGGTAAGGCCGAATCTGAGCGGATGATCTCCGAAGCTGAATCTGAGCGCACTCGGATCGTGAATGAGACCAACGCTGAGCGTGATCGGATTTTGAAAGAGACTGAGGACAACAAGAATGCGGTGCTCACCAAACTCGATGAAGACCGCACCGTCTTGGAGCGTAAGATCTCTGAACTGCGCGACTTTGAACGCGATTATCGTGGCCGCCTGAAGAGCTACCTCGAATCGCTGCTCCAAAACGTGAACAACTCTGACGCTCAAGCGTGAGAGAGTTCTCGGCATGAGCCGATAATCATCGGTGACGCTCGACCCCACTGCCGTCCCTCCTGGTAGTGGGGTTGTTTGCGCACTGTGATTGCCTGCCGTCAGCTCATAGCAGTGCCATACTCGCCGGCGGAAATGATCGGACACCAAGCAGACTTGCTTTTTGCAGATGCACTTATTTCTCCGTCGCAGGGCTTGCGATTGTGAATTTGCTATTCTAAAGCAGTGAAGAAAAAGACAACTCGGGTAGCGGCGCTGCTGCTGGTAGCGGTAGTGGCAGTGGTGATTGATCAGCTGAGCAAAATGTGGGCGGTGAATGCGCTGACGCAGCCGCGTCCGCTCATAGGGGATGTCATCTCTTTGCAGCTCATCCACAACTCGGGGGCTGCTTTCTCTCTCGGAGCTGGCCAAACCTGGATTTTCACGCTGATTGCTCTGGTGGCCTGCGTGCTCATTCCGGTTTTCTTGTTCAAGGCAGAGCGCTGGGGTGTGCAAGTGGCTATCGCTATGATCTGGGCGGGGGCAGCAGGGAATCTCATTGATCGGCTTTTTCGTGAGCCAGGATTTGGCGTAGGGCACGTTGTGGATTTCATCAACTATGCAGGGCTCTTTATCGGGAATGTAGCGGATATTGAGCTTTTTTTCGGGGTGATCGCGCTCGTCCTCATCGAAGTCGCCACTACCTCCGGCGCAGTGCCTGCCGATACTACATCTGCCGTTGATATGCCGGCCAAAGTTCCTGCCGATGTTGCTACGATGCTCGATGCCGATGGTGAACGGCGAGTTGAAGCTGCTGGCGGAGCCCCTGCTGATGTTCCTACTGATGAGCTGTACACGGAGGCAATAAACGTCGAGGATGGCGCGCGATGAGACGACACATCTATGGCGTGCCGCCAGAATTCGTGGGAGAGCGCCTCGATGTGGTGCTCTCTAAAGTGACGGGAATATCACGCTCGGGAGCACAGGCTCTCATCGAGGCTGGAAATGTGTGGATTGACGGCGTTAGTGCCGTCAAAGCGTCTCGTAAACTCGCTAGCGGGGAAATCGTGGAGGCGCAGCTGGAGCGCGCCGAGACTGCTCTTACCCCACAGCCGACACCAGTACCTGGTATGGATGTGATCTATGAAGATCACGATCTCATCGTGATCAACAAACCTGCTGGGGTGGCTGCTCATCCGTCGCTCAATTTTAACGGCCCCGACGTGTTGGGGGCACTGATGGCCGCCAATAGGCGAATTAGTGAGTATGGGCCACCCGAGCGCAAAGGAATTGTGCACCGACTGGATGTGGGAACTAGTGGCTGCATGGTGGTGGCGAAATCAGAGCTTGCCTATACCGGCCTCAAGCAGGCCTTTCGGGATCGAACGGTGAAGAAAATTTACCATGCCCTCGTGCAAGGGCACCCCGATCCGCTCAGCGGCACCATCGAGGCGCCGATTGTGCGCGATCACCGCAAGCAGTGGAAAATGGCTGTGGGAGAGGGCGGAAAATATGCCCTCACTCACTACGACACCCTTGAAGCCATGCCAGGGGCTACGCTGCTCACAATACATCTGGAGACCGGACGTACGCATCAGATTAGAGTGCACATGGCGGCTATTCACCACCCGTGCGTGGGGGACGATATGTATGGAGCAGACGCTGCCTTGAGTGCGCGGCTAGGCTTAGAGCGGCAGTGGCTGCACGCCGTCACGCTGGGATTTGAGCACCCTCGCAGCGGGGAGTATCTCGAATTTCACTCAAGCTATCCCCAGGATTTATCTCAGGCATTAGATGCCTTGCGCGCGGGAGTGCTTTAGCGTCCAAACTCCTCAGGTGGCACAAGCTGCTCCAGCGGTTTGAGCAGTTTTGAATAGCTCTAATAGTTGGAACGGCTTTAATAGCTTTAATAGCTTGAGTGGCTTGAATGGTTGGAACGGCTTTAATAGCTTGACGGGCGTGAGCGGCTTGAGCACCCAAGTTCCGGCTTTGTGGCTGCTCAAGCTCCCAATTCTAGAGCCGCGCTCGCAGCGCTGATTGTGGCCATTTCGCCGTGCGGGAATTTTTGATCGAGAATTTTACCAAGGCGCTTATTAGACTGGTGGGTATGGTTCTCAGCAACGATTTTGCACACTTGCACGTGCACACCGACTATTCTCTGCTCGATGGGGCGGCGAAAATCAAAAAGCTCGTGAAAGAGGTAGCTGCCCAAGGGCAGAGCGCGGTAGCCATCACGGATCATGGCTATCTGTTTGGCGCCTATGAATTTTGGAAAGCTGCTCGCGATGCCGGTGTGAAACCGATTGTGGGACTGGAGGCGTATATGACGCCAGGCACGTCCCGCTTTGATCGCACCCGCGTGCAGTGGGGGAGGCCGGATCAGAAGAGTGACGACGTATCGGCTGCAGGTGCCTATACACACATGACGTTGTTGAGTGAAAACAATATCGGAATGCACAATCTTTTCCGTATGGGGTCGCTGGCGTCACTCGACGGGCAGTTCGGCAAGTGGCCGCGTATGGATCGGGATTTGCTGGAGAGCTATCACGATGGCCTGATCGGCACCGCGGGTTGCCCCTCGGGAGAGATTCAGACGCGGCTACGTCTGGGGCAAAAAGACGAGGCTCTGCGGGCAGCGGGAGAGCTCCAAGATATCTTCGGCAAAGAGAATTTTTTCGTCGAGCTCATGGATCATGGAATTGACATTGAGCGACGGGTACAAAAAGAGCTCATCGAGTTGGCGCGTAAGATTGGGGCGCCAATCATTGCCACCAACGATTCGCACTACGTGAAGCAGTCTGACGATCACGTGCAAGATGCTATGCTCTGTATCAACTCCGGCTCCACACTCACCGATCCGACTCGCTTTAAGTTTGACGGGTCGGGGTATTATCTGCGCTCCACGCAGGAGATGCACCAGCTTTTTGCTGAACTTCCTGAAGCGTGCGAGAACACTCTAGCTGTGGCTCAGCGCTGCAATGTCTCTTTCCGCACTACTGGCGATGGGGCAAACTATATGCCTAGTTTCCCTGTGCCGGAGGGAGAGGACGAGACGTCGTGGTTTATTCGGGAAGTGGAACGTGGGCTGCACCATCGTTTTGGCGATACGATCCCTGACGATGTGCGTGAACGTGCCAATTATGAGGTGGGCGTGATCGTGCAGATGGGCTTCCCTGGCTACTTCCTGGTGGTGGCAGATTATATTGATTGGGCGCGCAAAAATGGCATTCGAGTGGGGCCAGGGCGTGGCTCTGGGGCTGGCTCAATGGTGGCCTACTGCTTGGGTATTACCCAGCTGGATCCGATCAAGCACGGATTGCTCTTTGAACGCTTCTTAAACCCTGAGCGCGTGAGTATGCCGGATATCGACGTAGATTTCGACGATCGCCGCCGACCAGAAGTCATTCACTATGTGGAAGAAAAATACGGCAAGGATAAAGTCTCACAGGTTGTCACCTTTGGCACGATCAAAGCCAAACAGGCGCTCAAAGATTCTGCTCGCGTGCTTGGCTATCCCTTTGAAATGGGGGATCGGCTCACGAAAGCTATGCCGCCATCCGTGATGGGCAAAGATATCCCCGTCAATGAGATTTTCAATAAAGACAACGAGCGCTATGCGGAGGCTGGCGAATTTCGTTCAGTGATTGAGAGTGACGGCGATGCCAAACGAGTATTCGACCTCGCCACAGGGTTAGAGGGGCTAGTGCGCCAGACAGGGGTGCACGCGTGTGCCGTCATTATGAGTAGTGCTCCGCT
Organism: Actinomycetaceae bacterium; assembly: GCA_028724905.1. Classification (GTDB taxonomy): domain Bacteria; phylum Actinomycetota; class Actinomycetes; order Actinomycetales; family Actinomycetaceae; genus Arcanobacterium_A. Next base: position 63,782 of record JAQYTG010000005.1, read on the forward strand.
CACTGACGTCATCCCCGTGATGCGCAATGCGAAAGACAATATCGTCCTCACCCAGTTTGAATACCCGCAATGCGAGGAATTGGGTCTGATTAAAATGGACTTCCTCGGGCTGTCGAACCTCACCACGATCAATGATGCGATTGCGAATATCGCTGCGAACGGTAAAGAGGCGCCAGATATTGATGCGATTGAGCTTGACGACAAAGCCACATTCGAGTTGCTCGGGCGAGCCGATACTCTTGGGGTTTTCCAGCTCGAAGGCTCGGGGATGCGCTCGTTGCTTAAGCAGATGAAAGCTGACGAGTTCGCCGATATTTCAGCCGTTTCTGCTCTCTATCGGCCAGGGCCAATGGGGGCTAATTCGCATATCAACTACGCTTTGCGCAAGAACGGACTGCAGGAGATCACCCCGATTCATCCCGAGCTGAAAGAGCCGCTCCAAGACATTTTGGCGCCCACGTATGGCCTGATTGTGTTCCAGGAACAAGTGATGAAAATTGCGCAGAAAGTGGCAGGTTTCTCGCTGGGGCAAGCAGATATTTTGCGCAAAGCTATGGGCAAGAAAAAAGCAGACGTGCTAGCCAAACAATTTGAGGGCTTCGCTGCGGGGATGCGCTCCAATGGGTACTCAGATGAGTGTATTCACACGCTGTGGGATATTCTGGTGCCGTTCGCCTCCTATGCGTTTAATAAGTCGCATTCAGAGGCGTATGCTCTCGTGGCCTATCAGACGGCGTATTTGAAAGCGCACTATCCGGTGGAGTTTATGGCTGCTCTGCTGGCCACGAATACCGGTAAGACCGATAAAATGGCCGCCTATCTTGCCGATTGCCGGCGTTTGGGCATTCCGGTGTTGGTGCCTGATGTCAATGAATCTCGCGCCGGATATTGGGCTGTGGGTGAAGAGATTCGCGTGGGGCTTTCGGGCATCAAAAATGTGGGTGCTGGCGTCGTTGATGGAATTATTGCGGCTCGTGAGGAGAAGGGGGCGTTTACCAGCTTCCAGGATTTCTTAGACAAGGTACCCTCGCAGGTATGCAATAAGCGCGCTATGGAGTGCATGATTAAAGCCGGTGCTTTCGATTCGCTCGGCTATACGCGCCGCGCTCTGCTTGCCGTCATGGAAGAAGCTATTGATGCTGTGCTACCCGTCAAACGCAACGAAGCTGCGGGGCAGTTTGATCTCTTTGGTGGCTTAGGCGGTGGGCAGGAATCGTCATTCACAGTGAATGTGCCGGATGTACCTGAGTGGGATAAACGTCAGAAGCTCAACATCGAACGTGAAATGCTCGGCTTGTACGTCTCCGATCACCCACTTTCTGATATGGAAGCATTTCTGGCGCGTACATCCGATACTACCGTCGTACAACTGCTCGACAATGAGGCTATTGCAGATGGCCAACCAGTGACGATTGCCGGATTAATTTCATCGGTGCAGACGCGAGTGGCAAAAAAGAGCGGAAAAGTGTGGGCGACAATTGGTTTGGAAGATCTCACCGGCTCCACTCTGGTGAACGTTTTCACTAAGACGTATGAGAAAACCGCACCATTGCTCACTCAAGATGCGGTGGTGATCGTCCATGCTCGCGTCTCCATCCGTGAGGGGGCGGTGAGTCTTTCGGCGCAGAGCATTGAGTTGGCACCTACTGACGTCGATCTCAACGCTCCGGTGGATGTACAGGTACATGAGCGTATCTGCACACCAAAACTAGTGGAGCAGCTTGCCCAGGTGCTCGCACAATATCCAGGGGGAGCGCCTGTGCGGCTGCACGTTGTGCAGCGTAAAAAGACCAGCGTCGTCACGCTTGCTCCTGCCTATTCGGTGGCTCCGCAGCCTGCGCTCTACTCGGATCTGAAAGTGCTGCTGGGGCGTGATGCTGTGATGTCAGTGTAGCTCGTGGTGCTGGCACCAGCGCTGGTGTCTGTGTGCGTTAGTCTCGGTGCTGGTGCAGCGTTGGTGCTTGTGCTAATGTCTCTGCCGGCGTCTCGGGGCACAGGAGTATGTCTCAGGGCGCAGGTGTATAGCGCGTAGCAATGCGTACGGCATGATACGTAGCGACGTGACGATGCGGGGTATTTTTGGGCAGCGGGATATTTTAGGTAGTTGTAGCAGCCGGCTCGTAGTAGATGTCGAGTGTATGTGTGACGCCTGAGGATATGTATGACGGCGCTGTTGCGAACTCGCGGCGCTGGCTCGGGCTCCGCGAGGAGGGATGGTTATTGAAGGGCGGTTGGTACTAGATGGTCGGGGACTCGCGCTGCTGGCTTGAGCTCCGCTAGTGCGGGCTCGGCTAGTGCGAGTTTCATTTTGGTGCTCATCGGCCGTCTTTGAGACTTGCCGTCTGTGTCTGGCCTTACGCCGTGAGTGCGCTTGTGTCTATGCCTGCTTTTGCGCTTTTTCCTGGCAGGCAGAGCAGAGGCCGTAGAGCTCAAGAGAGTGGCTGACGTCGCTAAAGCCATGCCGGCCGGCCACCTCACGAGCCCAATCTTCGACGTCTTTAGCGCTGATCTCTTCGGTGGTGCCGCAAGAACGGCAGACGAGATGGTGGTGGTGCTGATCGTTTCCACAGTATCGGAAAAGCTGTACATCGGAATCTTCTAGCCGCACCACGTCTACGTCGTGTGATGCCGCTAGATCTTGCAGATTACGATAGACAGTGGCGAGTCCTACTGTCTCTCCTGCGGCCTCAAGGCGTTCGTAGAGATCTTGGGCGGAGATAAAATTCTGCCTGCTCTTTAGCGCCCGCACAATTGCGGTGCGCTGGCGAGTCTTTCGTTGCATAGGCGCTCCTTCTAGTTCCCTGTCTCCATCTGCTGCTGTGGGCTCTACATTGGCTTTATATCCGCCTCATGTAGAGATGCCCGCTCAGCGTGTGCATCTTGTGCGTCTGCCTTAAGCCGCGGTGTGCTGATATACACCGCATGGCTGCGTCGTCACCACGGACTGGATGGTACCCCATTGCCAGCGGCGTGTTGATACGCACCGCATGGGTGCGTCGTCACCAACACTGTGTACTACACCGCACAAGATACTCTCATTGTAGAGGGATTGCGAGAGCTCACAGATATCTATTGCGGTTTCTATCTTCTGGAGGCTTCTGGTGGTGGCCAGCTGCGATAGCGGATCTCCTGCAAGTTCCCTGTTTTGTAGGCTGTACTGTTGCTCTTCTGTGGGTTGCCCTGTTGCCTCGAGCACCCGCATACCGTCCACGAGCACCGTCACCTCGTGCCCTGTTGCCTCCCATAGGCCGCCCTGAGATAGACCGATCTTTTCCGAGCTTAGATTTCTCGCCAATGACTTTCTGTGATTCTTCCCTGCTAGACCAACGCGAAGCCGCTAGAGTAATGCGAAACCGTCATCACACCAACAGCCTGTGTCCATCAGCTTAAAGATGTCGATCGGGCATAAGACAGAAAGCGTTGATCGCAGGTTGATCATGGGTTGAGTGTTGTTGAGTAGCTGCTCTGGTGTGGAGTGGAGATGTATAGGTCATTCTATATGTAATTATGTACGGATATATGTAGCTATACTAACTATGTGTGGCTATGTGTGGCTATGTGTGGCTATATGTGGTTTTTGGCGCTCAGATGCTGCACGATCGGATGCAGCGCAGCCACCACTATGTACAGGCCAACGGCGAGTACCACGATCATGGCTCCTGGGCTAAACGGGTAAATATAGGTAATCACCAAGCCGGCCACGGATACAATCACTCCCACCGCCATCCCGATAGCTATAGTGCCTCGGAACGAGTTGGCGACCAGCTGTCCGATTGCCACCGGCACGATCATAATGGCTGAGACGAGCAGCACCCCTACGACTCGCATCGAAATCGACACCGTGAGAGCTGCCAGCATGGCCACGCAGATATTCAGTGCGCCCACGCGCAGTCCGCTCGCTCGTGAGAACTCCGGATCGTAGGAGAGAGCAAAAAGTGGCCCGCGTAGCCCAATACCCACAGCCACAATAAACAGCGTTAGCCCGATAGTGTAGCTCACATCGCTGCTGTTCACGGTGGCGATAGAGCCGAAGAGATAGCTGGTGAGATTCGTCGTTGTGCCGCCAGCTATCCGAATCAGGATCACACCTCCGGCAATCCCTCCGTAAAACAGCATGGCAAGCGCCACATCTGAGCCAGTGCGTCCGCGTGCTCGAAGTACTTCAATTGCAATAGCTCCGAGCATAGATGCCACGATGGCTCCAGGAACGGCCAGCATATCAGCAGGTTGAAGACCGATGCCGGCGCCGATGAGCCATCCTAGGGCCACTCCGGTGAGAGCGATATGGCCGATGCCGTCTCCCATGAGCGCCATTGATCGCTGTACCAGGTAGGTGCCGACGATGGGGGCAGAGATACCTACAAGAACGGCTACAATCAACGCTCGCACCATCAGCTCGGAGGTGAGCATTTCTGATAAAAGCTCCATACCTGCTTCCCTTTCACTCTCCGGTCAGTTTCGGTGCGTGATGGCGTACCAGCGGATCGCGGTGATGGCCAGCATGGCTTTTGTCCAACGCGGCCGGAAGCCCCTCGGGGGAGCCATCATAAATGATCTGCCCATCCTCAAGGTAGATCACGCGGTCGAGCAGCTCCGTGAGTTCTTCCGTCTCGTGAAGCACGATTATCTGCGTGACGCCGGCGCTTTTGAGGTTTCCCAATGTGCGTGCCAGGGCGGCGCGTGAATCGGCATCTACTCCGGCCAACGGCTCGTCTAAAAACAGTACCGACGGGTCGCGCACGAGTGCGCGTGCGATGGCCAACCGCTGTGCTTGCCCACCCGAGAAAATCTGCACGTGATCGTTGGCGCGCTCTTGCAACCCCACTGCTGCCAGTGCTTCCAACGCTTTTTGCTTGGCCTTTCTCCCTCGGTCTGCAAAGAGATGCCCGCGGGAGAGCAGGCCTGAACGCACCACCTCGATGGCTGTGGCAGGTACGCCTGAGCGTGGCGTCACTCGCTGTGGCACATATCCAATGCGTTCATGTGGCATACGGGCGCTTCCTTGCATATGGTCCAGCATTTGCACGCTGCCTGAAGTAGGCCGGTAGATGCCGAGCAAGGTGCGCACGAGGGTGGATTTTCCTGAGCCGTTGGCGCCCATGAGTGCCACCACCTGACCGGTGGAAATAGAAAACGAGATCTCGTGCAAAATAGGCGAAGCGCCCAGAACGAGTGAGACGTTCTGGGCTGCAACGGCTGTGTCCGCACTAGTAGAGCGGCTGGTATCGCGATTTATTGGCATTGAAGTGCGCTTCGTAATTCCTTGAGATTGTTGTGCATCGCCGAGATGTAATCTCCCGACTCTGGCTTAGATTCTACAGGAGATAATACCGCCGTTTTAGCTCCGGTTTCCTGTGCTACGGCTTGTGCCGTCTTCGGAGAGACGAGCTCTTCAGTGAAAATCGTGGTAGTGCCGTTAGCTTGGACGATTCTCTTGACCTTGGCAAGATCGGCCGGAGATGGCTCAGCTTCGGGATCTACCCCAGAAATCGCATACTGATTGAGGCCATAGCGTCCGGTGAGGTAGCCAAAAGCGGCGTGCGAGGTGACGACGTCGCGCAGCTTACACTGCTTGAGGCCAGTGGAAAACGCCGAATCGAGATCGTCAAGTTTTGTATTGAGCGCATCCAAATTGTCCTTAAAGGTCTCGGCTTTATTGGCGTTCGCGGTACTCAGTGCGTCGGTGAGAGCGCTCGCGGCAGCTTTCATGCGCACCGGATCGAGCCAGAAGTGCGGATCGAGCCCCAATGCGGCGTGGTCGTGGCTATGTGCGTGGGCATCCTCCTCTCCCTCGTGATCGTCGTGCTCGTCATGATCGTGGCCGTCTGCGCCGTCACCAGTGATCTGTGGTTTTTCAAGGGAGACCTGCGAGGAAAGATCCACGACTGTAGGCCCTGAGATAGTGGCTACGGCGTCATCGAGGGACGGCTGGAATCCTTTCACGTAGATAACGAGCTGCGATTTTGAGAGGTTGCTGATGTCTGCAGGGGAGAGTTCAAAGTCGTGCGGCTCCACGTTTGCTGGAGTGATCGGCGAGACGGTGACGGCATCGGCTCCGATTTGCTCAGCCAGCCACGCCACTGGGTAGAACGATGCGGCGACGGTGAGTTTATCTGCAGTTGCAGAACTTCCGGTGCTTGTGGCATCGGGGGACGCGGTGGTGCTAGAGCAAGAGGAGAGGGCTAGGAGGCTAGCTGCGCCAGCAGCAATGAGAGCACTCATACGTGGACGTGCCAACATAGGCTTTTTGAGATTCGTTTTCATAAAATCAATGGTAGGAACTATTGAGAATTATTTTCAAATTTTTGTGGCGGCTGCGACTAGATGTGACACATATCAAAGCTGGCATGGACGCTGGTGTGAAACGATTGCGCTGCCTCACCCGTACAATAGCAGGGTTACATAACGATTCCGCATCATCCAGATGCGGCAGAAAGGAATGAGCATGGCTAAGGCAGCTCCCTCACAACTCGACAACGTCATCTCGCTAGCGAAGCGGCGAGGATTCGTCTTTCCCTCTGGTGATATTTACGGCGGCACTCGCTCTGCCTGGGATTATGGCCCGCTCGGGGTGGAGCTCAAAGAGAACATCAAACGCCAATGGTGGCGTGCCAACGTGACGAGCCGAGCCGACGTGGTGGGGCTAGATTCCTCTATTATTTTGCCGCGCGAGGTATGGGTGGCGAGTGGCCACGTGGCCACATTTTCCGATCCCTTGATTGAGTGCCTGAGCTGCCATAAGCGCCTGCGCGAGGATGAGCTCAAAGAGAGCTATGCAAGCAAGCATGAGCTGGTGGAGGCTGATGTGGATATGGCTGACGTCTCCTGCCCGAACTGTGGGGTGCGCGGCCAATGGACGGACTCTAAGCCATTCTCAGGCTTGCTCAAAACCTATCTCGGGCCGGTGGACGACGAGGCGGGTTTGCACTATCTGCGCCCCGAAACGGCTCAAGGTATTTTCGTGAACTTCCTCAACGTGCTCACGGCGTCACGCAAAAAACCGCCATTCGGCATCGGTCAGGTGGGGAAGAGCTTCCGCAACGAGATCACTCCTGGCAACTTCATCTTCCGCACTCGGGAATTCGAGCAGATGGAAATTGAGTTTTTTGTGAAGCCAGGCGAGGACGAACAGTGGCATCAGCGTTGGATTGACGATCGCTTTGCCTGGTATACCGGTCTTGGTATCAATCCGGATAACCTTCGTCTGTATGAGCATCCACAAGAAAAGCTCTCGCATTATTCCAAGCGCACCGTAGACATCGAGTATCGCTTTGGATTCCAAGGATCTGAGTGGGGAGAGCTGGAGGGGATCGCGAACCGTACAGACTTCGATCTCTCGGCGCACTCTCAACATTCGGGCAAGAAACTCGAATACTTCGATCAGGCCGCTGGCGAGCGGTATATTCCGTATGTGATCGAGCCCTCGGCTGGGCTCACGCGCTCAATGATGGCGTTTTTAGTGGAAGCCTACACTGAAGATGAGGCTCCGAACACCAAGGGTGGAGTAGATAAGCGAGTACTGCTCAAACTTGACCCGCGTCTGGCTCCGGTGAAAGCGGCAGTACTACCGCTCTCGCGCTCGGGAGAGCTCTCTCCGGTGGCGCGTGATCTAGCAGCTGATCTACGCCAGTACTGGAATGTGGATTTCGATGACGCCGGTGCGCTGGGGCGGCGCTATCGCCGTCAAGATGAGATCGGTACGCCGTTCTGTATTACGGTGGATTTCGATTCGCTGGACGATCACGCCGTCACGGTGCGCGACAGAGACACCATGGCCCAAGAGCGCATTCCGATGGAACAGGTGCGCGGATATCTCGCTGAAAAACTCATCGGATGCTAGATAGCTGGTGCTCAATGGTTGCTGCGGACTCCCCGCGGGTGAGGACTCGGCAGGCAGGGCGTGATCTGGCGGATATAGGCCAAACTGGGCGCGTAGGATCTGGCGATGGCGCCCTATATTCGACGTCCGCCAGACGTGCACCGGTGTATATCGGGAAGATTCGTCTGGACGTGCCGGTGGTGCTCTCGCCGATGGCTGGCGTTACGAATGCGCCTTTCCGTCAGCTCTGCCGCGAGTGTGCACAGCAGGGTTTGGCGGATGCGGGCTTTGGCGGTGGCGGCGATGTAGTTGCTGCTGATCAGCCGAGCTCCGATGCGGGATGTGCTGCCGCTTCTAGAGCTGGTCGTGACGGCGGCGCGCTAGGAGCTGGTGACGGAGTGAGGTCAGGTGGCGCTAGTGCGAATACTGCCTGCGTCACCCGAGCTTATGCTGGCTCAGCTCCGGCAGATGCTCACCCAGGTACCGATCTGGCGCGAACTCACGCAGGTATTCATGCGTCGGCAGGGCTCTTTGTGTGTGAGATGATCACCACGCGGGCGCTAGTAGAGGGAAAACCGGCCACCATGCAGATGGTGCAGCCAGATCTGGGCGATCCCGTGCGCTCGGTGCAGCTCTATGGGGTGCAGCCAGCCGTGACGGCTGCGGCGGTGCGCCGGCTCATCGAGCTTGGCCTAGCTGACCATATTGACCTTAATTTTGGCTGTCCGGTGCCGAAAGTGACGCGCAAAGGAGGTGGCTCAGCGCTGCCGTGGAAGACCGATCTTTTCCGTGAGATTGTGAGTGCGGCGGTGCGCGCAGCTGAGGAGGCATCCGAGGATGCCGGACGTACCAGCGCGGTGCCAGTGACGGCGAAATTACGTATTGGCATTGATGCTGAGCATCAGACATTTCGGGAGGCAGCTGCCATCGCAGTGGAATCAGGTATTGCGGCGCTGACGCTCCACGCCCGTACGCTCGAAGAGCACTATTCTGGCCATGCCCACTGGGAGCAGGTGGCGGAACTGGTACAGCTCGTGGATGGGGCGGTGCCGGTGTTTGGCAATGGTGACGTTTTTGAGGTGGATGACGCCGAACGCCTGATGAGTATGAGTGGCTGTGATGGAGTGGCTATCGGGCGTGGAGCGCAGGGGCGCCCGTGGATTTTCTACGATATGGCAGCTGCCGCTTGTGGCTCGCCTATGCGGGCGCAGCCATCGTTGGAGCGCGTGGCTGAGGTACTTATGCGCCACGCTGAGCTGATGGTGGAGCATTGGGGCGACGAGTTTAAAGCCGTGCGCGATATGCGCAAACACATCGGCTGGTATCTGCGCGGATTCTCGGTGGGAGGGGATCTTCGCAGCCAGCTCGCCGTGGTGACTTCACTCGGGCAACTGCGCCAGCTACTGGATATGCTCGATCTGAGTCAGCCGTATCCGGCGGCCGCCTCCGGCGCGAGAGGGCGTGCCGGAGGAGCTAAGCGGGCGCACGTGCCTGAGCATTGGCTCGATTCGCGCGAGCTCAGTTCTTCCGAGCGTGCGATGATTAGCCATGCTGAAATTGGCGTCTCTGGCGGATGAGTGGGGATAATCCGATGATCTGAGCGGCGTGCGGTCAGAGACCGCGAGCAATCCTGAATGAGTGGGCGTGGGCGAGCGGGAGTTGGCGTGAGCGAGTAGGTCTAGATGGATGGGCGTGAGCAGATGTGAGTGCTTGAGAGCATAGCCAGTATTGAAAAACGCCAGCCGATATTGAAAAATCGGTCTGCACGATAATATCGGTCTGCACGATAATAACAGCCCCCTGATAGCTGGCGATAAGACCAACCTCTGATAGCTCTAAAGTACCTGATAGCTAAAATGTCTGACCGATAACGTCACCCCTGGTGGCGGCATCAGCTGCTCTTGCGGCGGAGCTATCCAATAGTGGGCTAATAGTGGTCCAATAGCGAGCCGATCGCGGGCTAATATCGGGAGTGGGTCAGCACTATTAACCACTCAGCGAGCGCCTTGTCGTCCCTCAGAGCAGTGGCCAATATCCGGAGTGGGTCAATACTCTGTTAGCTACCTGTGGTAGGGGATTGATGATGGGATACCCAGGTGATGCATCAGGCAAAAGGTTGAGGATCTGGACACGCGCCGTAGGGGTGATGATGGGATACCCAGGTGATGCATCAGGGGAGCTGATACAGGGTGGCGGCAATATGTCTGCAGTGGAAACCCGTTAGAATGATCTCGTGACTAGTCTCTATCGAGAAAGCGACAGCGAGCGGTGGGCGTGGGAGCCGCCCAAGAGCAAATCACGCACGGAGTTTGAGCGTGATCGAGCGCGCGTGCTTCACTCGTCCGCGCTGCGCAGGCTCGGGGCGAAGACGCAGGTACTCGGGCCGGAGGCAGATGATTTTGTACGCACTCGTCTCACCCATTCGCTTGAGGTGGCTCAGATAGGGCGCTCGCTGGCTAAGAATCTTGGCTGTGATCCAGATATTGTGGAAACGGCTTGCCTGTGTCACGATCTTGGCCATCCTCCGTTTGGGCACAACGGAGAGCGGGCGTTGGCTGAAGTGGCGGCCTCAATTGGTGGGTTTGAAGGCAATGCTCAGACGCTGCGGATTCTCACTCGTCTGGAACCGAAGCGTTTCCATGCGGATGGTGCTCCTGCAGGTCTGAATCTCACGCGAGCCACGTTGGATGCCACAGTGAAGTATCCGTGGCGGCGGGGGCGTGGCCCGTACGGGGAGCAAGCTCCTAAATTTGGGGTGTACGAGGATGATGCGGCCGTTTTTGAGTGGCTTCATGGTGGTCACGGCTATCACAAGCCGATCGAGGCGCAGATTATGGATCTCTCTGACGATATTGCCTACTGTGTGCATGATGTGGAAGATGCGCTCGTGCACGCCGTCACGCATCCTCGCGCTACTGCGCGGTTGTATGAGGGGCAGGAGCCAGGGGATATTCTACGTGCTGTGGGCGCTGAACGTCGTGCCGTGATTGCCGTCACTGAAAAATGGTATGGGCAGCGAGTGCCGGAGCAGCAGTTGGATACGGCTTTTGATCGCTTGCTAGCTCTTCCCTCGTGGCCAAGTTCTTTTGCGGGTTCGATGCGGGATTTGGCTCGTCTTAAGGATCTCACCTCGGATCTGATTGGTCGCTTCATTAAGGCCGTGACGGCAGCCACTCGGGAACGTTTTGGGTCTGAGCCGCTGGGGCGCTATCACGGTGAAGTGGTGATTCCTCAGCATACGCTCGCCGAGATTACGGCTCTTAAGGGTTTGGCCACGTATGTCGTGATGGCTCCTCGCGAGCGTGAACCCGTTTATTTTGAGCAGCGCACGATCATTTTTGACCTTGTTGATGCTATCAGCGAACAGCCGCAAGAGCGGCTAGAGCCGGCTTTCGTGGGTGCGTGGCGGAGTGCGGGCGATGATCGTGGACGGCTCAGGGTGGTGATTGATCAGGTGGCCTCGCTCACTGATCTGTCCGCTCGCACCTGGCATTCTCGCTACTGCGGAATGCTGCGCAACTAGTACTGTATGGTGATGGCGCCGCTCAGATAGTCGCTCAGATCATTGTGCCCGTCGAGTTGCTGCTAGTGGTTGGGCTTATTGTTTCGCGGCGGATGCTGTTGGTCAGCTATCGTGTCAAGGAGCTGGCTAGCTATCGTGTCAGGGATCCGTATGGTCGGCAGACTAATTTTATTAATATGAGCTGCGCTCCGAGTTGATTAGAATAGCTGATCGGTAGTATCAACCAGCCGAGGTGTGTGATCGGCCGGTAGTATGAGCTGGCCGCTGTGAAACTTGGGTGAGCGGCCTAGTATGATATGGCTCATGGCAGGGCGTATTCGTGATGGTGTGGTGGATGAGGTCAAGCAGCGCACCCGAATTGAAGATATTGTGGGCGAATACGTGACTCTCAAACCGGCTGGAGTAGGCTCGCTCAAGGGACTCTGCCCGTTCCATGACGAGAAAACGCCATCGTTCAACGTGCGTCCACAAGTGGGGTACTTTCATTGTTTCGGGTGCGGTGAGAGTGGTGACGTCATTGCTTTTATCCAAAAAATTGAAAGTGTCCCTTTCGTTGAAGCCGTCGAATATCTGGCGCGAAAAGCTGGGGTGTCGGTGGAGTATGAGGAGGGCACTCATGCGGGTGGTGACGCTGGTGCTCGTGACGTCAAACGCGCGCGGCTTATTGATGCGCACCGTGTGGCAGAGGATTTCTATGTGAGTCAGCTCAGTACACCAGCTGCGGCAGCGGGGCGGGAGTTGCTGGCGGGGCGCGGGTTTGATGCGCAGGCGATTGCGCATTTTCGTGTGGGCTATTCGCCTAGTAGCTGGAATTCGCTACTCGATGTGCTGCGCAAGCATGGTTTTACAGAGAGGGAGATTGCAGCGAGCGGATTGGTGAGTACTGGAGCACGCGGACCTTATGACCGTTTCCGTGGGCGGCTCATGTGGCCGATCCGTTCGATTACTGGTGAGACGATTGGGTTCGGGGCGCGCAAAATTGATGATTCTGATGAGGGGCCGAAGTATCTCAACACTCCCGAGACGCTCATTTACCGGAAATCTCAGGTGCTCTATGGGCTTGATCTGGCTAAGAAAGCAATTGCTGAGGGGCGTCGCATTGTGGTGGTGGAGGGGTACACCGACGTGATGGCTGCGCATATCGCGGGTGTGCCTCAGGCGGTGGCTACGTGTGGTACGGCATTCGGGCATGAGCACGCGAAAATTGCGCGGCGCTTGATCGGGGATTCTGCCTCGGTGGCCGCTGGCGTGATCTTACATAGCGGGCGGAGCTTCGGTGGGGAAGTAGTGTTTACGTTTGACGGCGATGCGGCAGGGCAGAAAGCGGCGCTGCGGGTGTTTCAGGAAGACCAGAGTTTTGGAGTGCAGACCTTCGTGTCGATTTTGCCTGAGGGGCTCGATCCATGCGAACTACGTATGAAATATGGCGATTCAGCCGTACGTGAAGTGATTGACAGGCGCGAGCCGCTCTTCGCTTTCGTCATCCGTTCTATCTTGCGCGACGTGCCGTTGCAGACGGCGGAGGGGCGTGCAGCTGGATTGCGGGCGAGCGCTCCGGTGGTGGCCTCTATTCGGGATCGCGTGTTGCGTAGCGAATATGTGCGTCAGCTGGCTGGCTGGCTGGGGATGGAAGAACATCTGGTACGTGAATCTGTGGTGCAAGCTCAGCGGCAGCATTCATTTTCTCCGCCGCAGATTTCGCAGGGGCGAGGCGGCGCCGGCGGTGCTGATCGTGTTTCTGGCGGACGTGACGGCACTGGCGTCTCTGGCGGCAGTAGCTCCGGTAACGTCAATGGCAGACTGGGCCATCATGCTGGTGGTTTTTCAGGAGTGGGGCTTGATGGCTCTGTATCTGGGTATGTGCCTCGCGCACAAAACGATCTAGGTGAGGTAGCTACATCTGCGATGGAATCGGCTGCTCCGGTGTTAAAAGCGCGCGCAGATATCCGCGATCCTGTAGAGCGCACTGAGCGGGCGGCGCTGGAAGTGATGCTGCAGCTGCCGCGTTTGGCTCTCGCTGCCAATGCACAGCAGTTGCCGAGCCAAAGTTTCGTGGTGCCCATTCATCGCACAGTGTTTGACGCCATCCGAGCAGCCGGAGGAGTACGAGCGGCTCAGGAGAGGATGGATGCTTTAACGGCTGGTGGGATGGCTGAGGATGCGGCGGAGTTGGCTGGTGCGAATTGGTTTGTGGGTGAGGTGGCTCGCCAGCTTGATTCAAGCGTGCGTGGGGCGGTGTTTCAGCTGAGTGTGGAACCGATTGCGGAAGATCGTAGCGCGGATATGTGGCGGTATGTGCGCGGAGTGATGATGGCGCTCATTCGCCAGGGGTATACCCGCCAGATTGCTGATGTGCGTTCGCAGATGCAGAGAGTAGGCTCCGATTCGCCCGATCAAGCGATGCTCTTCGAGCGTCTCATCGAGTTGGAAAAACGCCGACGTGCTTTTGATGAAGTGGATTCGTGAACGATGCTACTCGCGTGCGCACGTGTGGCAAGGATGCGCTGATATTGGCTTTGTATTCGCCCGCTCAAAACATATACCATAGGTGGCGTTGCCCCTGTAGCTCAGACGGTTAGAGCAGGGAACTCATAATTCTTTGGTCGCGGGTTCGAGTCCTGCCGGGGGCACATGGATATACTGGTCAGGTAGCTGCGCTGTAGCAGCCGTGTACACTTCGCGGCAGGCAAGCAGCAGAGAAACCGCACGAGCAAACAAGAATGACGAGGTGACGCATGAGCGCGAATGTATCAACCAATGGCTTTGCCCAGCCCCCACAGCCGAAGCAGGGGAAAGGGCCGATCATTCTGGTGATTACTGGCGTCGTGGTGGGGTTAGTATCGCTCATCGTGATGCTCGTCTTTCTGGGCGGCGCCGTAGGTGGCGTGCTCAAAGAAATGCCGCAGATAGACTCCGGTGTGGGCAGTGCCAGTGTGCAGGCAAAAGCTGAAGATAAAGTTGTTATCCTCGGTGATCCGAGTCAGCTAGTGGATGCTCGTCGTTGCTATCTCGTCGATGGTCATGGTGACGACGCTACCGGCAAGGTGCGCAATGAAGCCATTCCTGGGATGGAAGACTTCGATATGCTTGGCGTGGTTGCCCGAGGAGACTGGACGCCTTTTGGTGCGTTCGTCGCCCAGGTAGATGGAACGTACACCCTCAAATGTGATGAACAAAAGCCAGTAGCACTGGCTATTATACCGTTGCCAGATACGGATACGCTTGTGGGGGCAGGAATAGGGATTGTTGTCAGCCTCATCTGCGGCTTTGTGGGTTTTGCGCTGTTTATTGCTGGCATTATTTGGCTCATTGTACGTCACGTGCGCCGCAAGCAGGCCGCCAGTGCAGCAGCTGCGCATACATCCGGTGTGGGCGTGACGGCAGGCGGTGCTGCAAGCATGGGTGCGTCTCAGTGGCAGACGTCGCAGCCCGGGCAGTGGCAGCAAAATCCATCGCAAAATTCGTGGCAGAATCAGCCGCAGCAAAATCAGTGGCAGCAAGGCTCCGAGCAGAGCCAGGATGCGAACTGGCAGAGCGCCTGGGAACAGCCAACGTCGCCAAATTCGGTGACGCCGACTCCGCAGGTACCGCCACCGCCACAGCCGCAGCCGACTATCCAGCCGCAATGGACGCAGCCGCAGAATCCTCCGCAAGGCAGTGACACCCCGCAAGGTCAGTGATAGTCGCAGCATGAGCAGCGAGCGTGGATAGATGTGGAGTGGATGCCCGCTCATATCATCCTGAGCAGTTATGGCCGCCGATCATCCTAAGTGGTCGCGGCTACCTATGCCGTGTGGCTGGCTCTCGCATGGCCGTTCCCCTCTATATCAGACCGAATTCTCCCCAGCCGCCGGCCGCCAGAACTAGCACCGAGCCTGATGGTGAAAATGGCCTGCTGGCGGTATTTTCCCAGACAAGTGGGTGCGGGGCGCGGCATTGGCGGGGGATATCGAGTAGTATGGGCTGTGGCTATTAGCGTGATGATGCGGATGTGTGGAGGAAAAATGGCGCAGAGTTCTGATCGTAGCGCAGTGAAAGTGCTTGTGTATTCTGACAACTCGGAGTTTCGCAAACAGGTGATGTTTGCTGTCGGAAGAAAAGTGGCAGCAGATCTTCCTGAGATTGAGTATGTAGAAGCGGCCACCTGGCCAGGCGCAGATGTGAAAGTGCAAGAACAGAAGTTTGATCTGCTCATTCTCGATGCGGAGACGCCGAAATTGGGTGGCATTGGGTTCGGTAAGAAAGTGCGTGACGAATACGAGCCGGAGATGCCACTGCTGGTGATCGTGGCGCGTCCGCAAGATGAGTGGCTGGCACGCACTGCGAAGCCCAACGCCGTCGTTGTGCAACCTATTCAGCCGAAGCAGCTCGCTGACGCCGTGGCTGGAGTGTTACGCCAGACGTTGAAAAGCTGATGTAGCTGGGAAAAGTTGATGTAGCTGGCCAGTCAATGCCTTACAGCTGGTCAGTGCCCTGTGGCCACGGCTGCCTGATGTCATCTTGCTTCCTAGTCGATTGCCGGCCTAGTTGCTAGAGCTGAATGCCGTCATCGTCGTCCTCACGGCCCTGGGGCAGATAGAGGAAAATAGCGCCAGCGCTAGCTATGCACGCAGCGAGTGCGCAGACCCCGAGGAGCCAGCCTGTCAGCGGCAACAGGCCAAAGAGACTGAGCAGCGTCACCGCCATGAGTATCAGTGCAAGAGTGAGCACGGCACGGGCAAATACGGAGTGATGCTGTGGCCTCGGGGCAGATGGCAGTTCACTCGGATCAAAAGGCTCCTCGGGTGATTCGGTAGCTTCCCAATCTCGTGGGCCAGATCCGCGTGGAGGCAGAGCATAGTCGAGATCTGTGAGATGCCTAGTAATTTCGTCCCACTCTGCCACGTAGTCTGGCTCGTTGCCGTCACTTTTTCCAGATTTCCTGCGAGGGTGAATGCTCATGGCTTCACTGTACCGTGATGAAGCGCGCTAAAGTTGAGGTAGCGGCCGTGTGGCCTCGCAGCAATCTCGAGTGCATATAGGATGCGTAGAACGAATGTGTGTTCCAGCAACTGTGCGCTCTGTGTGCTCTGTTCACTCTGTGAATGCTGTGTGCGTCGCCGTTCGGGCTGGGGCCTAGCTGGGCTTTGTGTGGGTTTGGCTGAGGGCTGGAGCCTGGATCGGGCTTGTCGGAAGTCTGGGCGCGGCGCGAGTGCGTCGCCGTCACGCGCGATGCCGTTTCGTCAATGATGGAAGAAAGGATTCGGATGTCTGTCCGCCGAGTTGCCCTGCTCACAGCAGGAGGGTTTGCCCCATGTCTCTCAACGGCTGTTGGTGATTTGATTGAGCGATATACAAAGCTCGATCCGAGCATCGAGATTATCGGCTACCAGTACGGCTATCACGGCTTGCTTACGCGCAATTACGTGGTCTTCGATGAAGATGCTCACGCGAATGCTGCGCTTTTGAAAAAGTACGGAGGCTCGCCGATTGGCAACTCGCGCGTGAAGCTCACCAACTCTGAGGATCTCGTGAATCGTGGCCTCATCAAGAAAGGGCAAAATGCCCTCGAAGTGGCTGCCAACAACCTCAAACTCGACGGTGTGGACGTGTTGCACACCATTGGCGGAGACGACACCAACACCACCGCTGCCGATCTGGCAGCTTATTTGAAAGAGAATGATTACGATCTCACCGTGGTGGGGCTACCCAAGACGATTGACAACGATATCGTGCCGATCAAGCAGAGCCTGGGCGCATGGACGGCGGCTGAGCAGGCATCGCGCTTTGCTCAGAACGTGATTGGTGAGCATCGCTCCAATCCGCGGATGCTCATTATCCACGAACTGATGGGGCGTAACTGTGGGTATCTTACCGCGCAGGCTGCCTACGACTACCACGAGTGGGTAAAACAGCAGGAATGGCTTCCTAGCGCTGGCCTCAGCCAGGAGCGTTGGGACGTTCATGCCGTCTACGTGCCGGAGATTACTTATGATCTTGACGTCGAGGGTTCCCGTCTGCGCAAGATCATGGATGAAATTGGGAATGTGAACATTTTCCTCTCTGAGGGTGCTGGCGTGGAAGAGATCCTTGAGGAGCTCATTGAAGACGGCATTGAGCCTGAGCGTGATGCTTTTGGGCACGTGAAGCTAGACACGATCAACCCTGGGCAGTGGTTTGCGCAGAAGTTCGCTAAGGTGATTGGCGCCGAGAAAGTGATGGTGCAAAAGAGTGGATATTTCTCCCGCTCTGCACCTTCGAATGAGCGTGATCTTGATCTGATTGGCCAGATGGCTGATCTTGCAGTGGAATGTGCACTGCGCGGCGAATCTGGCGTGATTGGTCAGGATGAGGAAGACGGCGACAAGCTCAAAGCTATTGACTTCAAACGTATTGCTGGGGGTAAGCCGTTTGACGTCAGCCAAGAGTGGTTTGGAGCAATGCTCGCCGAAATCGGTGAGCCGTGGGAACGCAAGTAAAGTAGGCAAACGTAAGTAAAGTAGGTATCTGCTGCAGCCGGTCGCTCGTGGAAAGCGGCCGGCTGCCTTGCTAGTGCTGGCCGATGGGGAGGGATGCCCTTGCGGTGGCAGCGGCGGTTTTCTGTTAGCTGGGTGAGCTGATACCAGCTGGTTTTCGACGTGTTCCGCGTCGGTGATATCGGCTAGTTTGCAGCGGTGATATCGGCTAATCTGCGGCGGCGTGGAGGGGATAATCACTTTCTGAAGATGAGGAAGCCTGGCCGGTGGTGTTCGTGCTGTGGCGTTGATTGCGGAGTGGCGTTCGTTGCGGATGGTGTTCGCGCTGTGGCGCAGGCAGCGCGGCGGTGTGGTTTTGCTTTAAACTGCCGCTATGGAAAATGACGGAGTACCTAGAGTAACGGCGGCGACGCCACCAGTGCCAGTAGTGGCAGTGACGCCACCAGCGGTATCGACGCCGGAAGCATCGGCAGTGGGTTGCTGCGGCACCGGTGCGACATCTTCATGTGAGGGGCGCAGCGCGCAAACGCTTGCTCTCGATGCGGCGCTGGGAGACTGGCGAGATCACCCTGCCAAGCATCAGCCGGCTTATCCCGATCCAAATGCCCTCCAGGCTGCTGTGAACTATCTGCGCACGCTGCCGCCGCTGGTCTTCGCTGGCGAGGCAGACAGTCTCACATCCAAACTAGCTGCAGCGGGTGAGGGCAAAGCATTCATATTGCAAGGGGGAGACTGCGCGGAATCTTTCGCTGATTCCACAGCGGAGCGTATTCGAGCTAAAATCCGCACGATTTTGCAAATGTCGGTAGTGCTGTCTTATGGGGCTTCAGTGCCGGTGGTGCGTATTGGGCGCATGGCTGGCCAGTTTGCCAAACCGCGTTCACAAGCTACAGAGACGCGCTATGGAGTGGAGCTTCCGAGCTACATGGGTGATGCCGTCAATCACCATGATTTTACGCCTTCAGCCCGCACGCCAGACCCGCGTCGCCTGGTGGAGGCCTATCAGCATTCTGCGGCTACGCTCAACCTTATCCGCGCTTTCACGATGGGCGGGTTTGCTGATCTTTCTAAAGTGCACGAGTGGAATTTGGGGTTTTCATCGAATCCTGCTTACAAGCGCTACAACCAGTTAGCTGGCGAGATTGATAAGGCGATGCGTTTCTTGAAAGCAGCCGGAGTGCAAGAAGCGTCCCTGGAAAAGGCAGATTTCTACTCGTCGCATGAGGCGTTGTTGCTCGATTATGAATACGCCATGACGCGCATTGATTCGCGTACTGATTTGCCTTACAACACCGGTGCTCATTTCGTGTGGATTGGCGAGCGTACGCGCGATCCCAATGGTGCGCACGTGCAGATGCTCGCGCGCGTGCAAAATCCTGTTGGTGTGAAACTCGGCCCTAGTACCGATCCTGACGACGTGCTGCGTTTGCTCGACCAGCTCAATCCCGAGGGGATTCCAGGCAGGCTCTCGCTGATTGCGCGCATGGGTGCGGCTGGTGTGCAAGAAAAATTGCCGAAACTGCTGCAAGCTGTGAAAGCGGACGGGAGGCCAGTCACCTGGATGAGTGATCCGATGCACGGCAATACGATCACGGCGGCTAATGGTTACAAAACGCGCCGAATGAGTGATATTTTGGCTGAAATTAAAGGATTCTTTGCGGTGTGCCACGCCGAGGGAGTGCATCCTGGCGGGTTGCATATCGAGCTCACGGGTGACGACGTGACCGAAGTGCTCGGGGGAGCTGAGCAGATTGATGAGTCCACGCTTTCGCAGCGCTATGAGAGCTTGGTAGATCCGCGGCTCAACCACCAGCAGTCTCTGGAGATGGCGTTCCTCGTGGCGGAAATGCTGAAAGATGCAGCGCTGTGACGGCATCGGCGCCACCTCACCTCCACCTCAGTGGATGCAGTGCTGGGGTGGGGATATGGTGTTGGGCGGGCGGTGCAGCTGGCTGTGAGCGTATATCGCTCCTTGACGTTCTCGTTGTCGGTTATTTTTCGTCAGTAGTCAGTTTTTGACGCTAGCTAGTTTTTGACACTAGCTAGTCTTCGCCTTCGGGAAGTTTTCGCCGCCAATCAGATCTCCTCACCAACAGTTGTCGTCACCAACTTATTAGGCAATTTACTGGACAATCGCTGGATAAAATTTCCGAACAATTGCCGATGAAATGTGCAATGCGGAACAACTAAAAATGTAATTAACTGTGCACGTAGTGGGATGGCGTAGTGTCTGATATATTCGAGCTTTCTACAAACGATGTGCCGTAAAATAGGCTTCTAAAACTCAATAGCTTCCAAGCAGTGAATGGTGGCACATGGGGGCGGACGAGTTCGAAAACGAGCTCGATCACCGCACGTATGCGGATTACCCGCAACTCGCTCAGATCGCGCGTGAACGCTTCGGCACTGAAGCACAACCGTGGGATGTGAACACCGCATTCGTGAATGCCGTCAATGAGCATCTGAAGAAGCAGGGTAAAAAGCTGCGCGTGTGGAATGATGGGATCCGCCGTGGGGGAGCTGTACGGCTCGATAAAGATATCGTTGTGGAGTACTGGCTGGATCGCAAAGAGATTAGCTATTCTCCCGAAGAGCTAGCACAGGCTGGGCATGAGCTGGTGAACGTTCCTCAATATCTGTATTTTTCACGTTCAGAGAAGCATATCTATCATCCGTCTGCCCAGGAGGTCTACGAGGGAAAGCGCCGCACGTTGGAGCTTTTTGATGGCGACCAGAGCGTGACGGCGGAGGGCAAGACGCGAGGAGTGCGGCTCTCGCTGTGGCCAGATAGAGACTGGTTTCAGACGCCCCGAGAGGTACTGCAAGAAGCGCGCGATATGCTTATTTTAGTGGGGCATATTGCGTGGGATGGGCAGCCTCCTTTCTCTAGCTGGGCAGAATTTAAGGAATACGCCGATTCCTTAGAACTCCCAGATATTCCCGAGCGCTAATTCTGGGGCAGCGCCAATTTCGGGGAGTTAATTCTAGAGCTAGTATTGATTCCGGAGCTAGCGCCCTGAAGCAATGGCCGAAAGTTGCTGACGGGGGTATGGAGTTGGACTTTTGCCGCTCCGGCAGGAGCGAGCCTTGGACGTGCTCCTGCCGTCTGGTTTCTCAACTAAATTCCTAACCGCTAGCTGGAATCGGGTGCGTAGAAACAGCGTAGAAACATCGTAGAAACAGCACTCCAACATGGAAAACTGCACCAGAAAGCAATGCCAAACGTTTCTAGCTAAAACGCGACGCGCAGAAGCAGCACTGCAATAGCTCCAATTGCTGCAGCTACTGGCAGTGTGACCACCCATGCCAAACCGATGGGTTTCATCATCTTCCAGTTGGCGGCGCGGTTCACTAAGCCTACGCCTAACACTGCACCGATGAGGATGTGGGTGGAGGAGACGGGCAGACCAAGCTGGGAAGCGAGCATCACCACGGCGGCAGCAGCTAGCTCTGCGGCAAAGCCAGAGCTGGGATGCATCTTCGTGAGACTTGTGCCAACCGTTTCGATTACGTTGCGACCGATAAACCACAGACCTACGATTAGTGCCACCCCGAACGCGAGCAGCGCTGGAGTGGGGATCACTGCCGTCTCGCCCACAGCTGATGTTTTGAAGACGTCGAGCACTGCCGCAAATGGGCCAAGCGCATTGGCAATGTCGTTTGAACCGTGAGAGAAAGCAAAGGCTGCAGCAGTAAATACCTGCATCCAGGAAAATAGAATGAACGTGGAACGTGACAGGCTTTTATTCGTGAGTGTTTTAGCAAACATCGTCATGGCAAACCAGGTAAGGGTGGCAATCATAATCAAGAGCGCCCCGCTCTGGAGTGCTGTGAATTCCAAATTGAGATTTTTGAGTCCCTTAAAAAGCAGCATCGAAGAAATGACCACTGCGCCAGCTGCTGCCAGCAGTGGCACGTACACCATGAGCGCTTTATGCGCGTCGAGCTCGTTTACTCCCTTATCTAGCTTTTTCAGTGCGTAATCGTATTTTTGTTCTAGAGTGGGCTCCATACCGTGTGCAATTGCCGCGCGGGCTTGAGCCGCCATCTCTTTGGCCTCAGCCTTAGGTAGCCTAGCGTTGGCATACGCCACCGTCTGAATATATCCAATGCGGTCAAAATTCTCGGCGGTGGTGCCCGTGTGGTCAATGAACTCTTGCTTGAGCTCCGTGAGACGCCGATCTGCTTTTTCGTTGTAGAGCAAAATTGAGTGCTTAATAAACTTGAACAGTGCGTAAGCTACGATTCCGCCCAGCAACGGGGATATTACCCATGAAATAGCAATCTGCCCGATTTCTGCCCACTGTACTGTGCCCAGAGCTGCTCTGATTCCTTCTTCTCCTGGCCTGGAAGGATCTTGGCCGATCAATGCGCCAGTGGTGAGCGAAGCACCCACGATTGCACCAATAATTGAGTGGGTAGTGGAGACGGGGAGTCCTGACTTTGTGGCGATCAGCAGCCAGATGGCCGCCCCTGTGAGAGCAGCCATCATAATAAACACGAAGTCCATCGGATCGGTGGTGATCGCTTCGATATTGACGATCCCAGAACGCACCGTCTCTGTGACTTCGCCTCCGGCAATCACTGCTCCTGCCACCTCAAATACGGCGGCTATAAGAAGGGCTTGTTTGATGGTGAGGGTGCCAGCCCCCACAGAAGTGCCAAAAGAATTGGCTACGTCGTTCCCTCCGATATTGAAAGCCATAAAAAGCCCTAAAATCATGGCCAAAATCAAGAGGAATCCAAAGGTGCCCACCGGCACATAGGATCGGGTCCAGAGGATAAATGCGGCTAGCGTGATGGCCATAAGTGTGCCGAATGCGATATGCCACCAACGGTCGGTGCCGAGAAAACGCCCTGCGTGAGAAGGGCGAGGGGAAGAAGAAAGTAGCGGATCTGAGTTATGCGTAGCGTCTTGCTGTGAATCGGGCATAGAGAAATCCTGGTCTATAGCTCGAAGATGCATGATGTGTGCACCAGCGGGCACGGCCAAAAGTGTGCCTCACCAGTGCCATGCTAGCGGGTGAAGATGCTCGTGCGCCAGTGCCAGGGGCTGATATGACTGATCTGGTGATACTATCAACCCCACCCGACAAAATGAGCTGACCAATCGTATCAACTCCTGCTAGCAACCTGACCGGCAAGATCAACCACCGCTAGTGGCAAACTTGGCTGCTGGCATCGCCCCCTCTGCATGGGGAAAACGGGCAACTGAAGCGGTATCGCTGGTAGCGAGATTGGCTGATGAGTGATATTAATGTTTTGATGCAGGATTGACCGGCACGGGCGCCGGTTAGTCGTTGCTAAGCCTTTGTGCGTGCTAGGGCGCTCGTTGAGAAAGGTGGTGTATGGTGAAGATTGCACTTGATCCGAATATGTATTATGCACAGATGTCTACGGCGGATACGCTTCGCAAAGCTCGTGAATTAGGGTTTGACTACGTGGAGCTATCTCCGAATGAGGAGTTCCACTTCTGGCATCGCTATCCGAAAGCTGATGATGATTTCGTCTCGGATATGAAAAAAGCCGTTCGGGAAACTGGCGTGGAAATTTCGACGCTCAATCCTGTGTTCAACTGGTCTGCGGTGGATGAGCAGGAGCGCCAGGCGCAAGTGCGCAACTGGCATCGTCTCCTGGAGCTGGCTGATCAGCTAGGCGTGCGGAATATCGTTTCTGAATTTTCTGGCAATCCAAATACTCCGCTGCAATGTGAGCACCAGTGCCGATTGAGGCCGATTGAGAATGAGTGAGCCGCGAGAACGCCGTCACAGGAGCTGCTTCTGTCGTCCACGTCGATGAGTATGCTGCTGCTCAGCTGCTCGTGGATCATCTGTGCCAGCGAGGGTGCCGGCGCTCGACGAAATAGTGAAAGATGGTCTCAATGGTGCTGAAGTGAATGTAGGAGGCTTTGTTCCATCCCCGCACTGTCACGTTGATTTACTGCTGACGTCACATACTGCGAGAGATGAGTATCTTGGGCTATTCGAAGAAAAAGGGGTGAAGCTGGCAGGCATCAACACCTCGGGAAATCCCGTCAGTCCACTGCCTGATGCGGGGCCGCGTCACGATTATGATCTGCGCCGTGCGATTAAGCTCGCCGAAAAACTGGGTGTGAAAGAAATTGTATGTATGTCTGGGGCGCCAGGATCTGATCCCTATGCGCGCTATCCCTCATGGGTTGTCAATCCCTGGGACGGCACATACCTGGAGATCTTGGACTATCAATTTTCGGTGCTCAAGCCTTACTGGCAGGAGATGGATAAACGGGCACAAGACGCTGGCGTCAAGCTGGCTTGGGAGCTGCACCCGCACAACACTATTTTCACGCCGCAACAGTTCTTGAACGTGATTGACGATTGGGGGACGAAAAATATCGGCGTCAATATGGATCCCTCGCACCTTTTCTGGCAGGGGGTGGACGTGATTGAGTCGGTGAAGCTCTTGGGTGAGCACATCTTGCACGTGCACGCTAAAGACACCACTATCGAGCCAGGGGTGGCTACTAGAGGGGTCTTAGACCCTGAATTTGAGCGGTGGTCAGACGATGAAGATAGCCGCTACCCCTCGGCGATGTTCCATTATTGCACGTCACATAAGAAAGATCCTGCTTGGCGTTTTACGCACGTCGGTTTCGGGCATGACGTCGATTGGTGGAGCGAGTTCCTCACCGAAATTGCTGCCATTAATCCCGATATGAATGTGTCAATTGAGCACGAAGACGAAAAGTACTCTCAGGAGGAAGGTCTGCGTTTGGGTGCTGAGACGCTCATTGCGGCAGCTCAGCAAGCTCAGGTGTAGCCGCGTGTACGTCTTGTCTTGTGGAGCCTCTGTAGAGTCTCGTATGCCGTGTGGGGCGCTGCGGGTTAAACTCACAGGAGAGGATTGTTCAATAGTTTCAGAGGGTGCTGCCAGGCACCTGCCACTCATAGCGTGAAAATGCTGCTCAGGGGTCTCGATATCTGTGCGGGCTGGGCGAGGTCTCTTGAGCGGAAAGTCTTGAGTGGAAAGTCTTGAGTGGAAAGCTGGCGGCACCCTCTGTGTGGGGTGTTGGCGTGTGAGGTGCTGGCGTGCTGACGTGTGCGCGGTGCCATGCTTGGATCGTTAATGTGCCACTGGCCAGCCTACGTGTACGTCGGGTTTGCGACCGTGTTCGAGGGCTTTGCGGGCAAAATAGTTTGTCATGTCGGTGTAGGTCTCCAGCTGAGCTGCCATGAGGGCGTCGAGATTTTCAGTGGCGACGTCGGGGTGACGGCGCAGCAGGGCGCCGAGTACTCGGAGCGTCACCATCACATCTGCTTCGGCGTTGTGGAAATTGTCGTCATTCCACACACCATAAAAACGTGCTACCGTCTCCAAGTTCCGCTTTCCGCGGCGGAATTTATCCACCGTTTTGTCGAGCATAAACGGATCAATCACCGGTCCAATCGGGCGTCCGAGCCGTTGCGCGAGTGTGGGCAGATCGTGGCGAGCCAGCTCATTTTCTAGCAAAGTGAAATCAAATGAGGCGTTAAAAGCCACAATTGGGTGGCCTTGCTCCATGTGTACGTGCAAAATCTGTGCCACCTCATCGAGTACTTTTCGGATGGGCTCGCCCTCCCGCTGAGCCTGCTCAGTGGAAATACCGTGCACATTCTGGGCTGGCAGTGGTATCTCAACGCCAGGGTCGGCCAGCCAGTAAAACTTTTCGACGCCGCCCGCATCGACTACTACCACTGATGCTGTGACCAGTCGATCCGTAGCGGCATCTACGCCCGTCGTCTCAGTGTCAAAACCCACGATGGGACGCTTTGACCAGGGCTCTCGCATCTCTTGTTCCATCGTCACTATCGTCCCTTTCTGCCTGTCGTCACCGGCTGTCCGTGTCACGGCTCGTTCCCGCACAGTCGTTCAACTGTCAGTTTTGCCAGCTGAACGACTGTTCGTAGCTGCGTTATTCGTGATGCAGTTATTCGCCGCCGCACTTGTCTACGACTGCAGCTTTTCGCTACCACGGTATTCCGCTGCCGCAGTTGCTTGCTATCACAGTTGCTCGCTACCGCGGTATTTCGCTACCGCAATTGGGCTGCTGTTTGCTTGCTGTCACGCATCCGTCGTTCCTCTTGCTTAGTATGGCTTATCACGTGCTCTTTTTAGTGTACGTGGCCGGTGGGGTAAATTTTCCGCAAAAATCCCATCGCAGATTCTGCTCAGTGGTGCATGATACGTTGGTGTTGGCATAGTACATCAGTGTTTGTGAGGAGCATCCGTTATCTCACATCTCGCGTAGTATATCCTGTATACATTTCGCACGTAGTAAATCTTGTGTATAGATTTCGTATAGTACATTCGATATCTAACCTATCGCGTAGTGCATCCTGTATATATCTTGCGCAGTTCATTGTGTAGTGATTTCGCATAGTGCATCTGGCATAGATTGGATAAAAACTAGAAACGTGCATGGCGCGGGGACGCTGGGCGTGAGGCGAGGATGCTGAGGCCTGGCGTGGGGTCCTATGTTGTTTATCAAGCGGCTAGGGGTGCCGGTTTGATGGGTCGGGGTTCGTAGAAAGTGCCGGCTCTTGGCATGGCGAAGAAACGGTACAGTGTTTGTGGGCGAGCGCGATGATGGCTTGGGCTGGTGTTCAGCATGGCGTAGGGATGCTTAAGCCAATGGCGTAGACTTGGCATAGGTGTGCGCAGGCGTGAAGGTTAAAGCTGCAGATGCACATGATGCTGGTACAGATAGTACAGATACGAATAATACGGACGCGCATACCCGTAGATATACATAGTGCACAGATGCATAGTGCGAACGTACATACCCATAGATACACATAGTGTGAACGTGCATACCCGCAGATACACATAGTGCGAACGCGCATGGCACAGATGTGTATGGTCAGAGGCACATGGCATGGGTGTGTATGGTGCAGAGGAGCATGGCACGGGTGCTGCTGATGTTTTGAGTACCACATATTTGGGGTGTGATAAACGGGTGCCACTGAGCGGAACTGTGGCACAATGTTCACAGCCCAGAAAGTGATGACGGCAGGGGTGCAGCTACATGGGGACGATAAACGGGTTGAGAGTGGTGAAGCCGGAGAAGTATTCGCATTTTTCTCCGCAGCTTGAGAGAGTTGAGCGAATGCTTTCTCAATCAGACTGTGATTTTTCTTCGCTCGCAGTATTTCCTGGTTTTTGCGATGTTCATGTGCATCTGCGAGAACCAGGATTTTCTTATAAAGAGACAATTGCTACTGGCACCCGTGCAGCTGCTCGCGGCGGCTTCACTGATGTGTGTGCCATGCCGAATCTCGATCCGGTGCCAGATTCGCTAGAGAATCTCGCTTATGAGCAAGAATTGATTGAGAGTGACGCCGTTATCCGCGTCTATCCCTATGCCTCAATCACGCGCGGTGAGGCTGGCGCGGAGCTGGTGGATATTGAACAGCTTGGCCAACACGTAGTGGGCTTTTCTGACGACGGCAAAGGAGTGCAAAGTGCGGCCATGATGCGTGAAGCGATGGAGCTGATTGCCGCCACTGGGAAGCCCATCGCCACGCACAGCGAAATTGAGCAGCTCAAAGGCGATGGCTATATCAACGCTGGTGACTATGCCAACGCCCACGGGCATAGAGGTATCCCGAAAGAGGCGGAATGGGCTCAGATCCAACGTGATATTGAGCTGGCGCAAGCCACTGGCGTGAAATACCACGTGTGCCATATCTCCTGCGCCGAAAGCGTGCAGTTGGTGCGCGAAGCGAAAGAGCACGGTATAGATATCACGTGCGAGACGGCTCCGCACTATTTGCTGATCGACGATTCGATGCTTGAAGAAGATGGCCGCTTTAAGATGAATCCGCCGCTGCGTTCGCCCGAAGATCGTCAGGCGCTCATCGAGGCGCTCATCGACGGCACGATCGACATTATTGCCACGGATCACGCTCCGCACAGCGCTTCCGAAAAGGCTCAGGGGCTCGCTGGCAGTGCTTTCGGCATCGTGGGGATTGAGACTTCTTTCCAGCTGATGTACACCCGTTTTGTGCTCAGCGGAAAGATCAGCATGGAACGGTTGCTGGAACTGATGGTGCTCACGCCGCGTGAACGCTTTGGGCTGCCGGCTGCTGGTTCTGGCGATTTTACGGTGTGGGATCTGGGCGCGCGAAGCGAAGTGAATCCGAGTGATTTCCTCTCTCTGGGCAAGGCGCAGCCGTATACGGGGATGGATGTGAATGGCCGTTGCCTGCTGACGGTGGTGGACGGAGTGGTAGCCTATGCCGCGCCGGAGCTCAAGCTCGATGGCTCTCAGGCAGGTCGCCTAGACGCAGATCGCTTAGATGACGTGGCGCAGATGCGCGGCTATCAGGTAGAGAGCCTAAAAACGGGCGGTTTCGAGACGGGCGACGTAACGGATACGGTGGATACACCGACGAGCGACGCGCAGAGCGAGGAACGATGAGTAGCGCGGCTGGCGTGATGGCCGATGTACGAGATGGCGTGATGGCCAACGTGCGAGATGGAGATTTTGAACTTTTGAGCCAGCGGAACATCGCTGCCGGCGTGTGGGAGATGAAACTGCGCGGAGATTGCTCTGGCATCTCTCGCCCTGGCCAATTCGTGAACGTCTCCGTGCCAGGGTTCTTCTTGCGCCGCCCCATTTCGGTGGCCAATCTGGAGCGGGATCAGGGCGCCCGAGAGGCAGAGCTCACTTTGGTCTATAAAGTGGTGGGTGAGGGAACGGCAGCCTTGGCGCAGCTGGGCTCTGGCATCACGCTCAATCTTCTCACTGGTTTAGGAAATGGTTTTGGGGCAGTGCCAGATGCTGCGTGCAGCCCACGCAGCGTTCCAGCGGAAACGAACGGATCTGGCTCCGGTTCTGGCTCCGGATTTGGTTCTAGTTCCGCCTCCGGTTCTGGTTCTGGCTCCGGCTTTGCAGCGGCGGAATCTCAGGCAGGAGCCGGCGCGAGTAGCTCATCTGACGCTGCCGTCACTATCGGGTCAGAAGAACACATGAAACCCGTGCGTGACGCCGTGCTGCTGATTGGCGGAGGCGTGGGAGTGCCGCCACTCTACTGGCTCGCGCGTGAGCTGCGCGAGGCTGGATATGGCGTGCAGGTGGCGCTGGGATTTAATACAGCGGCGGATGTTTTCTACGAGCGAGAGTTTGCCGAGCTTGGATGCACGGTAGCTGTGGCAAGTGTAGATGGCTCCTATGGTGTGCCTGGATTTGTGACTGCTCTGATGCCAGATCCTCAGCAATACCGGTATTTCTACACCTGTGGGCCACTCCCAATGTTGCGAGCAGTGTATGAGGCCAGCGGGAGCGTGCCTGGCGAATTTAGTTTTGAAGAGCGCATGGGGTGTGGATACGGCGCCTGTATGGGCTGTTCGCATCACGTGCGGTTAGCCGATGGAAGCGACGGGTACAAGAGAATATGCGCCGAAGGGCCAGTGCTGCGAAAAGAGGAGATCCTATGGGAAAAATAGCGGTGCAAGCCCCGCAGGCTCCGGATCGTGCCCCACAGGCTGCAGATCACTGTACGCTCGTTCAGGACCAGGAATCGCAGGGGGGCGGCGTATCACGGGAGCGCGCCGTTTCGCGGCACGGCGTATCGCGAAACGGCGTACCGCAGGGGCGCGATGGATTTCGAGAGCGGGTGGCGCATCTTGAAGATCTGGCGCGCGCGGCAAATGCCAGCGGTCGGCTCGGCGTTCGCCTGTGCGGTATAGATATCGACAACCCCGTGATTCCGGCGAGTGGCACCTTTGGTTACGGCTACGAATTTGCCGATATTTTCGATATCAACGTGCTGGGAAGTTTCAGTTTTAAGGGCACGACCAGCGAGGTTCGTTTCGGCAACGAACAGCATCGGATTGCGGAGTGCAGCGCCGGAATGATCAACTCTGTGGGGCTGCAAAACCCAGGAGTGGAGGCGGTGCTAGAGCGTGAGCTACCCCTGCTCGCCAAGGCGGGATACTCCAAAGTAGTAATGGCCAATGTGAGTGGCTTCTCCATCGACGAATATGTGCGAGTGAGCCAGGCTCTCGATGCTGAGCCGCAGGTGGGGTGGATAGAGCTCAACGTGAGCTGCCCGAATGTGCACGGCGGCGGGCTGACGTTCGGGCAAGATCCGCGTGCTGCTGAGCAGGTAGTGAGCGCTGTGAAAGCTGTGGTTCGCAAACCTTTAATTGTGAAACTTTCCCCAAACGTCACCGACATTGCCGCCATCGCGCGGGCGTGCGCGCAGGCAGGAGCTGATGGCCTCTCACTGATCAACACCTTGCTGGCTGAACGTATTGACCTGCGCAGCAGGAAACCGGTGATTGCTCGGCGCGACGGCGGTTTCTCAGGGCCGGCAGTGTTTCCGGTGGCTGTGCGAATGGTAGACACCGTATGCCGTGCGGTGGATATCCCCGTAGCGGGAATAGGGGGCGTGAGCTGTGCCCGCGACGTGGTGGAAATGATGATGGCCGGAGCGAGCGCCGTACAGGTGGGGACGGCCAATTTAGTAGATCCCTTAGCCAGTTTGCGTATCGTGGCACAGCTGCCCACGGTGATGGACGAACTCGGCATTGACGCGCTGGCCGATGTGATCGGGGCGGCGCTATGAGATGGCTGAGCAAGGCTATCGCTGTAAGAGCCGGCTCCGCTCTCGGTCAATACTGTGAGTGGGTGACGCCGGTGTGAGAGTGCGAGAGCGGCGAGTGTGTAAGCCATGAACGCGATACAGCTGTGCACGCGGCGGTGGTGTGTGCAAGCGGCGGATACTGCAGGGCGCGAACGCTACAGGGCGCAAACTGTGAGCATGGCAAAACGTAACCACTAGCTGATATGGCACTGCATGATGCAGATCAGATGAGGGAGCAAAACAGCCAAGGCAATGAGAGCCGAGGCGATGGAAGCGGAAAATATGGGGGAGCAAACGGAGATGGATACTGAGACGAGCCAGGAATATCACGCTAAAGACGTGATTGTGGCCTGTGATTTTGCAGGTGCTGAGCAGGTGTTTGCCTTTTTGAATCGCTTTGAGAGCGAGGAGCGCAAACCGTTTGTGAAAATCGGTATGGAGCTTTTCTATGCTGAAGGCCCGCAGATCGTGAGAGAGATCAAGGCCCGTGGGCACAAAATTTTTCTCGATCTCA
This sequence comes from Actinomycetaceae bacterium, assembly GCA_028724905.1. Lineage (GTDB taxonomy): Bacteria > Actinomycetota > Actinomycetes > Actinomycetales > Actinomycetaceae > Arcanobacterium_A. The sequence continues at coordinate 94,701 of JAQYTG010000005.1, forward strand.
AATTGCACGACATCCCCAACACTGTGAGGAAGGCAATGGCAGTGCTCAGCTCTCTCGATGTGGATATGTGCAATGTGCACGCCGCTGGTACCACCGCCATGATGCAGGCAGCCGTGGAGGGGCTCACCCGTCCAGATGGTACGCGCCCCATGTTGATTGCCGTCACGCAGCTAACGAGCACCGATCAGGAAGCGATGGAGCGTGATCTATGCATCCATGAACCTCTGGACAATGTGGTCCGTCACTATGCGCTGACGGCGAAAAATGCGGGGCTAGATGGCGTGGTGTGCTCCCCGCTGGAAGCGCGCGGCGTGCATGAAGCGTGCGGAGAGGAGTTCGTGACGGTCACTCCTGGAGTGCGCTTTGCTGGGGGAGTGGTAGCAGATCAAAAACGGGTGACGACGCCGGCACGCGCTCGCAGTATTGGATCGGATTACATCGTGGTAGGCCGGCCGATCACGCAGGCTGAGGATCCGGTGGCGGCATACCGGCAGTGCGTGAGTGAATTTTTGGTGCAAGCATAAGCCACCATGCAAGATTGCGCAGCGATAGCGGCTGGCGCAAACTAGCCTGCCCAGGCGGGGCTAGGCAGAAAATAGCGGATGATGCAGAAATGCAGCTATAGCTAGCAGCCAGGGAGAAAAACGATAGCGAAAAGATAGAGAAAAGATACAGAAATCAACACGCAAACATGCAGATAGACCACCAGAGAAACAGACGAGTAAAACGAGCAAACGTGCATAAAACAGCAGGGGCTGGAAAGGACATACAAGATGGCACAGGAAGATCTGAAAGTAGCTATTGCGCGGCATCTTCTGGATATCAAAGCCGTTTTTCTACGGCCGGACGAACCATTTACCTGGGCTAGCGGCATCAAGAGCCCGATTTATACCGACAACCGACTCACTCTTAGCACCCCTGAGGTACGCGAAGCAGTGGAGCGTGGCCTTGCGCAGACGATCCAGCAGTATTTCCCGCAGGCTCAAGCCCTGATGGGCACGGCAACGGCAGGAATTGCCCACGCAGCTATCACCGCATATCTACTGGATATGCCGATGGGGTATGTGCGTTCAAGCGCCAAGAGCCATGGGCGCAACAATCGGATTGAGGGTCGGCTCGATCAGGGAGCAAAAGTGGTGGTGGTTGAAGATCTCATCTCCACGGCCGGATCTGTGGGAGACGTCGTTGCAGCTGTGCGTGAGGCTGGCGCGGAAGTGCTCGGCATCGTCTCGATTTTTACTTATGGCATGGCTGCTGCCGATCAGCGGCTGCAAGAAATTGGGATGGTGAATCATTCGCTCACTGATTTCGACGCCGTAGTTCGCGTGGCAGCGCAGGAGGGATATATTCAGCCATCTGACGTAGCGCGGCTGCTCGCTTTCCGAGATAACCCCGCAGATGAAAGCTGGATTGACGGTGGCTCCCATAAAGCGGACCAGTGAGAATAGACCAGTAGTGCAACCGGAGCAATCTGGGCAGTTCTTTCAGATGTGCGCAAGCGACGCCCAGATTGGCAAGGGGTGATCTGGGCAGCGAGCGCACGTAGACTCACAGATGTTGGCGAGCAAACGCAGATGCTGGTGAGCAACAGAAACCGAGTGTACGTACGTGAAGCCTTCCGCCGTCACGCAGCCTGCTACAGAAGCCGTTATGGAACCATGACGAGTTGTACGAATAATGCCATACCCCTGAACGTCAAGAAAATATCAGAAAGGAAACCCATGAGTGCCTGCCGTCCACGAAGCGTGATCGACATTCTCGATCTGAGCACCGCAGAGCTTGATGGCCTCATCGCTACAGCTCTCGACATCATCACTCACCCAGATGCATACGCACAAACGTGTGCCCGCAAGAAACTGGCCACGCTGTTTTTTGAGCCCTCCACCCGCACCCGCCTCAGCTTTGAAGCGGCGATGTATGAGTTGGGTGGCCATGTGATTTCGGTGAGCAGCGCTGCCAGCAGCTCAGCCAGTAAAGGCGAATCCGTGGCCGATACGGCGAAAGTTGTCAGCTGCTACGCAGATATCATTGCCATGCGTCACCCCAAAGAGGGTGCGGCGTTGGTTGCGGCCAACAATGCCAGCATTCCGGTGATCAACTCTGGTGACGGCGGGCACTCTCATCCCACGCAGACGCTCGCAGATCTGCTCACGATTTACCGCAGCAAAGGTCGGCTGTCGGATATGACGGTCGGCTTCGTCGGCGATCTCAAATTCGGGCGCACCGTGCATTCGCTCATCAGCGCGATGAGCCGCTATCAGGGGATAAAGTTCGTATTGATCTCTCCCCAGGAACTCAAACTACCCAGCTACGTGAAGAAAGGGACGCTGGAGCGGCTCGGCATTCCGTACGAACAGACCACGGATCTGGAAGCGTCGATAGGTGATCTTGACGTGATCTACATGACGCGCGTGCAGCGCGAGCGGTTCTTCAATGAAGAGGACTATCTACGGCTGCGAGACACCTACATTTTGACCCCGCAAAAGCTAGCTTTGGCGAAAGAAGATGCGATTGTGCTCCATCCGCTCCCACGTGTCAATGAAATTTCGGTAGCGATTGATAGCGATCCGCGAGCAAAATACTTTGAGCAGGTGCTCAACGGCAAATATATGCGCATGGCGTTGATTCTGAAGCTGCTCGCCGATTCGGGCTCGATCGAGCAGCTACCAGCGCCGCAGGCAGCCAATGCGGATCTGGGTAGTGCCCCGCAGCCAGCGGGTGAGGTGCTGGGCAATACATCGCACCCAGAAGAACGGCAGCCAGAAGAATCGCAGCCAGAAGCGGCGCCGCAAGATGCGCTGCAGCAAGAGAAAGAGGCACAACTGTGAACATCGACGAGATTTACAACGGCGTGGTGATTGACCATATTCGAGCTGGCCGTGGAATGCTGCTCTACGATTTGCTCAAGCTGGAGGAACTCAGCGCTAGCGTGGCCATTATTCAGCGGGTGCAGAGCGCCAAAATGGGTACCAAAGACATCATTAAAATTGACGCCGATATGCCCGTCGATCTAGACGTGATTGCCTACGTGGATCCAGGGGCCACGGTAAATATCATTCACGGTGGGCAGCTAGTGGAGAAGCGGGTGCTCTCGTTGCCGCAGCGTCTAGTAGACGTTATTAAGTGCAAAAATCCGCGTTGTATCACCACCACGGAGCAGGAATTGCCTCATATCTTTACGCTTTCTTCTGGAGGTGACGTCTCGGCTGCTTCTTCTGGAGGTGAGGTCTCGGCGGCTGCGGATCGGGTTCCCATCTATCGCTGTCTGTACTGTGAGACGAAAGCTGACCTGATTCGTTGACGTCTTGCTGGGCGAGCGGTGGCGCAGTGTGCGGTATCTTGCGGTATCGCTCGCCCCGTGCCGCCCAGCACTCATTACCGGCAGACACTCGCTAAGCTACTCCGTGCCGCCCAGCGCTTTCCCAGGCTAGGGCGATGACTGTCACCACACCCTGTACACACTCGCTAGGCTACCCCGTGCTATCGTGTGCCCACTAGACTGCCGCGTGCCCAGTCGCCAAGTGCTGGCTAGTTGGCACTGATAACATCTATCAGACGCTTTTATCAATGGCTGATGATCACTGGTGACGACATACTGCGCTGTAACCTACTGGATTCGATGTGACCGCCTACGGGTAGCGATCTCCAAGTGGCGCCATACGCGCGCAGCTGTACACTACTAGGTATGACGACGAATGCTTTGTATGCTCAGATGGCACTAAACGAACCAGGTGCTCCTGGATATCCCGAGGATCCAGGTGGGCTTGGCACGGAGCCAGTTGGCTCCACGGCTTTGCTGGAGCGCGAGGAGCAGCAGATTGATCCTGGTGATCACGAGCGCTATGCGCATTATGTGCGCAAAGATCGTGCTATGCGCTCTGCTGTAGAGGGTGGTCCAGTGGTGGCGCTGTGTGGAAAAGTGTGGACGCCGGTGCGCAACCCAGACCGTTTCCCTATCTGCCCGATCTGCAAAGAGATTTACGACAAGCTCGGTGGCAACGGCTCAGGCGCTTGGCCTTTCGGCTCGGGCAAACCCGATCAGCCGCAGTGAGGCAAACTCGATCAGCCGTAGTGGTGGCGAGCACTGCAGTGACGGCGGGCACTCATGCCTCGCAGTAGCAGCGCCTAGCACTCACGCACTCACGCCAACTAAGCTGCGAGATTGGCGTCACACCTCAAATACCTCGCCTGGACGCACAGCCGCCACTGGCCCGTCAAAGACGCTGCGCGCATCTCGCACATTGGTGGTAGCGTCCGTCCACGGCTGTAAATGCGTCAGCAGCAGCCGCTTGGCGTGGGCATCCCGCGCCAATTCTCCGGCCCGTAAGCCCGTCATGTGGATACCCCGCGCGGTATCGCGCCCCTCTTCAAAGGCCGCTTCGCTCAGCAGCGCATCAGCTTCGTGTGCTGCCTGTACTTCGCTCTCACAGTAGTCGGTGTCGCCAGTGTACGTTATCACCGCCAGATCCCCATCGCCGCGCTCTGACGGCCCCGTTATCCGCACACCGAGAGCTGGCACCGTGTGCAACGCCTGAAAAAACTCGATCTGCATCGGGCCGATACGCACCGCATCTCCTGCGCGAACACGGCGAAAATCAAATTCGCTGGCGTATGTCTCATCCTCGGCGTCACCGGAGATGCCGCGCGTGCGCAGCGCTCCATCTCCAGGAGAAAAGACCGGAATCTGGGAGAGCGCCCCCTCGGGGTACCAGCGCCGATACACCTGCATTCCGACGATATCGACGCAGTGATCCGCGTGCAGATGGCTCATCACCATAGCGTCGATCATCGCCGGATCAGCATAGTTGAGTAGCTGCCCCATTGCTCCTGCTCCGAAATCAACGGTCACGCTCCACGTGCGCTCTAGGCCGCCCAGTTTCGGATCTGGCCCCATTGCCTGCACCAGATAACTTGAAGCGGCACTATCGCGTCCACTCATGGAGCCTGCACATCCAATAATCGTGAGTTTCATGGGCGCTCGCCGCCTTTCGTCAGATCGCTGCTCGCGAGGTCTTTATTCGCCAGATTGCCGCTCACTCGGCCATCGTTTACATCTTTGGGCAGGCTGCCGTGTGTGCTGTTTGCTAGATTTGCGTCTGCTTGGCCTTTATCCGCTACGTCTTTGTGTACCAAGTCGCTCTCTCGCCTCGCCACGCTCACCTCGGGGCCGAGGAATCGGCGAGCGAGCTTTCCGAAGGATTCCACATCACCAGTGGCATAGAAAGAATAGACCGGATCTCCTTGGCTACGCTCTCGCGCTAATCCGCCATCGAGTAAGACGCTATACACGTCTTGCGCCGTCTGCGCTGCAGAGGAGACAAGCGTCACGCCGTCCCCCATCACGTAGTGGATGACGCCAGTGAGCAGCGGATAGTGGGTACACCCAAGCACCAGAGTATCCACTCCCGCCTCGCGTACTGGTTCGAGGTACTGACGAGCAACAGCCAGCAGCTCCGGACCATCGGTGACGCCGTTTTCTACGAACTCCACAAACCTCGGGCACGCCTGCATCGTCAGCTCTAGATGTGGCGCTGCGGCGAAAGCATCACGGTACGCCCCCGAGGAGATAGTAGCCTGAGTGCCAATGACCCCGATTTTTCCATTGCGCGTGGCTTGCACTGCATGGCGTACGGCTGGTTGGATCACTTCCACCACCGGAATGCCGCGTCCAAGCGTATAGCGCTCGCGGGCATCCCGAAGCACTGCAGCCGAAGCCGTATTGCAGGCAATCACGAGCATTTTCACGCCTGAATCCACCAGATCGTCCATCACTGATAGCGCGAGCTCCCGCACCAATGCAATCGGTTGAGAACCGTACGGGGTATGTGCCGTATCGCCAATGTATGTGATCGATTCGTGAGGTAATTGGTCGATGATGGCGCGCGCCACCGTGAGCCCGCCAAGACCTGAATCGAAAACCCCGATAGGCGAATTATTCATGTGCACTATTTTACTGGCTTTTGCGAGCGCAGAGGCCACTGCGAGGGAGCTATCCCCGTGAGGATGCCCACGCGATCCGGAGCCGACGTCCATCGCGGCCTTGATTCCATACTGGCTCGCGGCGTCGCGCGGGTTGGCGTGGCGTCGCGCACAGCGGTTGCTCTCGGCTCTGTGCCCGTGGCCGTTCTCTGCGGCTCGATGTTGCTCTCGGCTCTGCGCCCCTGGCCGTCCCATGCCATGTCGATGTTGGCGTGGTATTACACAGCCGATTCCATCCGAGGCTCTCGGGCTAAGGATGCTCTGTGTGTCGTTACGCTTGTAGCTAGCTGTATTTCATACCCGTCTCATACTTCGCCTGCATCGCAGCAGCTCCTGCGCTGTCTGACGTCACGCACAATGGCTGCCCTCATGCAGGGCTTTCATTGCCTGTTTGCCCACATTGTGCACCAAAGGAAGAGCAACCGTAGCCCGCGAAGCGTGCATGAGCTACCGTTGATATATGGCAACAACATTAAATACATCGGCATTGCTCACCGATATGTATGAGCTCACTATGATTGAGTCTGCCCTTAAATCCGGCACGGCAGGGCGCAAGTCCGTTTTTGAACTCTTTGCCCGTCGATTGCCTGGAAACCGCCGATACGGCGTCGTAGCTGGTACGGCGCGCGCTCTGGAGGCCGTGGAGAATTTTCATTTTGGAGCAGATGAGATTGATTATCTGCGCAGCGCTCACGTGGTAGATGATGAGACACTCGAATGGTTGAGCAACTACCGTTTTAGTGGTGATATTTACGGCTACCCCGAGGGGGAGTGCTATTTCCCAGGTTCCCCTATTCTCACCGTCGTGGGTACCTTTGCCGAAGCGGTCATCCTGGAGACGGTGCTGCTTTCTATCCTCAACTACGATTCTGCCGTTGCTACAGCAGCTTCGCGTATGACTATTGCCGCCCACGATCGCCCTTGCCTGGATATGGGTGCTCGCCGCACGAATGAAATGAGCGCTATTGCTGCTTCCCGTGCATCTGTGATTGGCGGGTTTGTGGGCACCTCGAATCTCGAAGCGGCTCGCCAGTACGGTATCAAACCCATTGGCACGGCAGCCCATTCATTCACTCTGGTACACGACACTGAAGAAGATGCTTTCCGAGCTCAAATCGCCACCATGGGCCCAGGCACGACGCTGCTTGTGGATACCTTTAACATCCCCAACGGCGTAGAGCTCGCCGTCAAGATGGCACGCGAAGCTGGCGGGGAACTCGGAGCTGTGCGTCTCGACTCGGGCGATCTTGTAGCTCAGGCGTTCAAGGTGCGTGAACAGCTCAACGGCCTTGGCGCCACGACTACGAAGATCACCGTGACGAACGATCTCGACGAATACGCCATTGCCGCTCTCAACGCCGCTCCTGTGGATTCTTACGGAGTGGGAACGAAGTTGGTCACCGGCTCTGGCCATGCCACCGCAGAGATGGTGTATAAGCTGGTGGAACGCGAGGGATCTGACGGCAAGATGCATGAAGTGGCGAAGAAGAGCGCCGAGAAAAACTCTGTGGGTGGCTTAAAAGTGGCTGGCCGCACGCACGACGAGACTGGCCGCGCAGCCGAAGAAATCATCGTTTCGGCCGAGAGCTGGGAGCAGGGGATTGCCTATCTTGAAGCTCATGGCGCCCGCCCGTTGCAGGTCAAACTCATTGACGGTGGCGTGGTCAATACGCAACACACTGATGCAGGGGCACTTGCTCGGGCTGCAGAGCGGCACCGCAACGCCCGCGCTGCTTTGCCATACTCTGCGTGGCGTCTTTCCGAGGGTGAGCCTGGGCTTCCCACCCGAATGGTAGACATTTTTGAGGGTGACGACCACTGAGGGAGTCTTAGCGGCCAGCGATTGGTGGGTGCTTGAGGAGCCAACGTTGGGCGTGATGACGACCAACGAGGGGTCTCGGCGGCAAACGATAGCTGGCATAGTGGAGAACGGCGTGCTGGCTGGCTTCCCGATGGTGTGAGGGACTCTGGGCGGCCAACGACAGCTGGTACAGCTTGGAGCTAGGCACAGTGCGAGGGGCGCCCAAAGTGTGAGGGGTGCCCAAAGAAAACTCGCGGGCGGATGGCGTGCGCAGGCACTCGGCGTACACTGGCACTATGGCTACAAAGGAAAATTTTGTGCGCGCAGATGGCCGCTCCAGCAGCGAGCTGCGCCCTGTAAGTATTCAGCGTCATTATTTCCAGCACGGCGAGGGCAGTGTGCTGGTGAGTTTCGGGCAGACGACGGTGCTGTGCGTTGCCAGTTTCACGGAGGGGGTGCCCCGCTGGCGAAAAGATTCTGGTTTGGGTTGGGTCACGGGAGAGTACGCGATGCTGCCGCGTGCCACTGATACCCGTAATCAGCGCGAATCCGTGAAAGGCAAGGTAAGCGGGCGCACGCAGGAGATTTCTCGGCTTCTCGGACGTTCACTGCGAGCCGTCGTGGATCTTGCCGCGCTCGGAGAAAATACGATCGTGCTCGATTGCGACGTGCTGCAGGCAGATGGGGGTACTCGTACCGCTGCTATCACGGGGGCTTATGTGGCGCTCGCAGATGCCGTGAAGTGGGGGATTGAGCGCGGTTTCGTGACGCCGAGGGCGGGCAGGCCGGTGCTGAAAGACTCTGTGAGTGCTATCTCGGTGGGTATTATCGACGGCGTACCATGCTTGGATTTGCCGTATGAGGAAGATTCTCGCGCTGAAACGGATATGAACGTGGTGATGACGGGATCTGGGATGTTCGTTGAAGTACAAGGGACTGCGGAGGGAGAGCCATTTGACCGTGCAGAGTTGGGGATCTTGCTCGATTTAGCCGTCAAAGGCAATACGGAACTCGCTCAGATTCAACGTGAGGTGCTAGGAGCATGACGCCAGCTATTATTTTTGCCACCCGCAATGCTCACAAGTTGCAAGAAGTGCGCTCAATTCTGGCTCGGGAAATTCCGGAGCTCAATACCGATATGATCGGCTCTGCAGCGCAGCTGGGGCTGGCAGAGCCAGTGGAAGATGGGCTCACATTTGAGCAAAACGCCGCTATTAAAGCGCATCAGATAGCAGACGCTTTGGGTATCCCCGCATTTGCCGATGATTCAGGGCTGTGCGTGGATGTGCTCGGCGGTGCCCCAGGGATATTTTCAGCGCGCTGGTGTGGCTGCCACGGAGATGATCGGGCAAACCTGGATGTGCTGTTGGGGCAGCTGGCGGATATTGCTCCTCAGCATCGGCAGGCTCACTTTTCTTGCGCGGCGGTGCTCGCCGTTCCAGGCCAGCCAGATCATGTGCAGATCGGGCATATATATGGCGTGCTGCGCCGCGAACCTGCTGGCTATGCTGGCTTCGGCTATGATCCGATTTTTCAACCCGAGGGCTACCAGATCACGCTCGCGCAGATGGCTCCTGAGCAGAAAAATCTGATCTCTCATCGGCATCAGGCTTTTGCAGCCTTGGCTCCGGCGATGGCGCGGGTCATCGCACAGCTGACGTAGCGCAGAAAGTACAGGAAGCGTAGCTGACCGCACTCCTGACGCTGCTGAGGCGACGCGGCGCTATGGATCGGCGCTGCGGTTCGCTGCTACAAGTCGGCACCGCTACTACTGTCATCACTCGCCGTCACGAACTGCAGCGTATGGCAGTGCAAACGCGCCTATGACAGTACCCCTAGGCACACTATCCCTAGATGTATGGGGCTGTGCGCCTTACGGCTTTCTGCGCTCCTGCTCATCTAGAGTGCTCCTAGGTGTGCCAGAGCTCGGCGCAAAATTGCTGCATGGCTCGGCGTCATCTCAGCTTGTAGCTGATTAGTGGCCACCTCTGCAGGAGTAAACCACGAGAATTCAACAGCGTCGGAGGCTGGCGAGGCGTCTCCGGCGATGGGCACGAGATAAGCGAGCGAGACGGCGTGCTGACGTTCGTCATACAGACCGTTCCCAGGCGTGGGGAAATACTCGCCGATGGTAAACGGTATGAGCGAAGCTGGCAGCTGTGGAAGAGCCATGTGCCCGAGATCCTTTTCGATATGTCGGATGAGGGCGTGGTAGATCGACTCGTGGAAGAGCACTCTGCCGCTCACAATCGCTCGGGATAGCCCCTCTGCTCCTGCAATCATCAGTAGCCCGATGGCTTCCAGCTCGCCAGAATCGTCGAGGCGGATCGGCACCACATCAACGTACAAGATCGGCATTTTTCGGCGCACGAAAGCGAGTTCTTCAGGCGATAGCCACGGGCCAATGTCGTCAGATGCCACATCATGCATACTCTGATTGTGCCAGCTTTCGTGCAGATGTGGGAGAATCAAACTATGCGGAAATTCGAGCAGCCAATGATGATCCTGTGCGTGGCCTATGCAATAATGATGGCCGTCTTGGGCTGGCGTACGCCGATACTCCTCGGCGGCAATATAACGGCTGTGATGATCTGTACGATCGCTAGTGTATTCTTAGTGCTTACCTTGGTGAGCTGGTGGAAGCGCAAACTTATATGGGTGGCAGCAGGGGAGATGGGGTGTGCGATCCTGTTTCCCACCGCTTATGGGATGACGCCGATGGTCATCGGGTTTGTGATTTTTATGCTGTCGGTGGGGCTGCGGATTTTTGAGATGATCGAAGGTGAGGACGGCTAGCAGCACAGAGGTGTATAACGGCATAAGAGGGATATACCCAAGCGGGTATACCCGTAGCATAAGGAGAGAAAATGGCTGAAACGATCAGACTGAGCGTGGGAGATAGGGCTCCGGATTTTGAGCTTCCCGTGGCTTTTGGCGGCACGGTACAACTATCTCAAGCACTTCAGGAAGCGGACAAAGGGGTGGTGGTGTACTTCTACCCACGAGCGATGACTCCAGGCTGCACGACTGAGGCCTGCGATTTTAGGGACTCGGAAAACTCGCTGCGCGCAGCGGGATATACCGTGATCGGGATTTCGCCAGATCCAGTGGCGCGGCTAGAAAAATTCGTGGATAAAGAGTCGCTCAATTTTCCGCTCGCTTCCGATGAGGAGCGAGCCGTGATGGTGAGCTATGGGGCTTTTGGCGAGAAAAAGAACTATGGCAAAGTAGTGCAAGGCGTGATTCGTTCTACATTTGTGGTGGCTAAAGATGGCACGGTCGCCAGCGCTCACTACGCCGTCAAAGCTACTGGGCACGTGGCGCGGCTGCGTAAAGAGCTGGGGATTAATGCCTGATAAGGCTCGGTAGAGTTGATGAGTGTTGCGTGACGCCGTTGGGATACGTTGAGACTACGCACATTTTTGTTTACGTGCAGATAGCCGCTAGGCTTGTAGCTGCGCGCTCGAGTGGCGGAATTGGTAGACGCGCTGGATTTAGGTTCCAGTGCCTTTGGGCGTAGGGGTTCGAGTCCCCTCTCGAGTACTAGTTGTGCCGGAGAAACCCTTTGGGTTTCTCCGGCACAACTGTGTAATTCGGTGGACTCGGACCTGTGAGGGCTGAGCTGGTTGTGGAAATGCTCCGGTGGAGCATTTTTCTGGCTCAGTCGTGAAGCAGCTGTGCTGCGAGCGGGGCGGCGGTGTAGCCGGCGCGCGAGTCCCCTCTCGAATACTGAACAGATATTACTGAGTAGATATTATTGATGAGCAAGTATTGGTGAACGCCCTTGTGAGCGCCAAGGTCACGTATTATCAAGCACTGGCAACCAGATGCCGCGATCGGGTAGCAGGAGCTGCTGTGGATGCAAGGTTGCTGGCTGATGGTCATGTCGCCATTCACCTCAGTATTTTCTCCTAGTTTTGGTACCTACGCGCCTGTGAGTCGCTGTGCTTTTTGTGCTTCGCGCTGTGTGTCACTGTGCTTTTATGTTTGGACGCTCATGGCTCATCGTGTTCCTATTCGATTGCTGCGAGGGTGCACTCATACTATTTCCTAACTATTTTCACTAAAAGTGATGAGAGTCACAGCGAAAAATTAATGGGCGCAAATCTGGCAAGCTCGCAAGTTTTGTTAGTAATTATTTAATGTAAAAAATAATCCGAGTAAAAACGAATAATTAAAGAAATGTATAAATAGGACTCTAGTCCTATAGGTTGCGGGGGGGGGTGATTTACTTTTCATAAAAGGCTGAGCGCAAATAAATGTAAAAAATATTTGTGCGTCGTCGTTGTACTTCGTTGTGCATCGCGTGTGCGTGCGCATTGTGCGTCGCGTACGCCGTGTGTTGCCTGGCAACGTGAGCTTACCCGAGACGTCCATCTCGGGTAACGAGTGTTGCGCCGGTGGTGTGCGAGCGGCGAAACCGGCAACGAGTACGACGGTGAGAACGAGAGCGAAGGGGGGGGCAGGCACTGATGGATAAAAGAAATTCCATGCGCTTCGTGGCTGCTGTGATGCTTGCCTGTGCCCTGATGTTTGGAGCCGCCGTTCCGGCCGCCGTGGCTGAGCCTGTACAGCTTGATACTCCATCAGATCTTCTTTTGCTTACGAGTACGGGTGAGATTCTCGGATATGACGACGAAGGGAATTTGATCCCTGCGTTGCCATATTTGCCTGCTATTAGCCAGTCGGCAAGGGCAAAGACAAAGCCTGTGAACACCACGTATTACCCAGATTTTGAGTATGGCCGCTGGGATCACGGGTCAAATAATGCCGATACGCGCAACTGGTATCAGATTCAAGGGTTTGAATACAATGCACTTGGCTCAGGACCAGACGGCAGCTACTATGCGATGCTGCGCGTCAGTAATGATACCTTGAGAACAAACTATCGAGGCGCGTACCAAGTGTATAAGCTGGAGCCAGGAGCCACTTCCTGGACAACCTACGGTGTGCCGTTCTACTTGGCTTCCGATACAGTGCCGCCAGAGCAATCTGGACGTTCCCAAGCTGTGCCGATGGGTGGAGTGAACCCAATAGATGGGAAGTATTATTTCGGGTCTGTCGTCATGAATGATCAAGGGCAAACTAATTTTCATGTGTATCGCATGGATCAAAACGGCCCAGTCTACCTCGGTTATTATCCTCTTGATGCGGTGCAAAACCCAGATGGCAACACGATGAATACAAACGGCGGCGATATTGCTTTTACTGACGATGGATCAATCGTTGTGAGCTCGGCGGTGAATTATATTGATTCCCGAGACGGAATGAGCTTCAATTATGTGCGTATGTCGATCGTCCGTGCCGATGATCTTCAGGCTGGAACGGGTGGGCAGTTAGCTGGATTTAATCTTCCACTCATCGAACTCGCAACCAAGGGTGCTTACAACCAGGGTGCTCAAGGCTACGACCTTATTCAACAGACTACGGGTTTTGCGGTGCTGTCTGATGGTACTCTTATCACCTCAAACCATATCAGTGATTCAGGTACATATATTTTGGCCGAAGGCGATAACTGGGATTCATCCCAGGTTTTTGGCAAAGTTTTAGGTGGCATAGTCAATGAAGTGCCAACAGGCACGATTTCTACTGCTCCTGCCCTGTGTCTCAACCAAGATCCTGCAGTGGCTGGTATCTGGAACAATCTGACGGCTAAGCCTGGCAAGCCGCAAAACGTCGATGGCCCCTCTTCGGTCTGCCGCTATAAGCTCTACAACACGCAGATCCTGGATATGGCTGGCGCAATGACATGGTTCCCCAGCGTTGACCTGCGCAAGAACGTGATCGAGCGCATCAATTCTGATGATCAGTTTAAGCTGTCCATCTCCTTCGATAATGGTGCGCTGCTGAACGAAGAAACCACCACGGGCTCTGCCACGGGTGAGCAAGCCGTTTATGCGGGGCCAGTGCCAGTGGCTGCTGGTGCTCGCCTCAAGGTGAGCGAAACTATCACTACTAGCACGGATCTGCGCACATATAAGCCCAGTCTTAAATGCGTGGACGGCAACGGTAATTCAGTTGCTAGCCTTACCACCGAGCAACTCACGATTGACGCGAAGTCGGCCAGCGCTGTGCTCACCGTGCCTGAAGCAACTGGGGCCGGCGTGGATCTAAGCTGCACTTTCACTAATGGGGTGAATGGCTATGATCTTGAGCTTACTAAAGTGGACGGCAAGGATAATAAGCCACTCGCTGGTGCTCAGCTTAAGCTGTGGAAAGACGTCAATGAGAACGGCAAGCTAGATCTTGGCACTGATAAACTGGTGACGAGTGAATCCGTGCCAGCTAATACCCAAGGAGTGGTGAGCACTCCAGCTGATGGCATCGTGACGTGGAAGAGCCTGGCTGATGGGCACTATCTTGTGCAGGAAGTGGCTGCACCTGAAGGGTATAAGACGCTCACCGAAGCAAAAGCAGTCGCGCTCAACGGCGCCAACGCTGAGATAACGCTCGAAAACACCGAGCTGCTCGGATCTATAGTATTCGAGAAGCGCGCTTCAGTGGATGGCACGGCTGGGGATGGCACAGCTGGCGAATTGCTTTCTGGCTCGCAGTGGGAGCTCACGTATCCAGAAGAAGGTAGCGTGCCAGGAGTAAGTATGACGTTCACGGATTGCATAGTGGAGAGTGGCTGTGCGGGCACGCTTGATAAAGATCCGCGCCCAGGCGTGTTTAAGGTAGTGGATCTCCCGCTTGGTAAATACGTGCTTAAAGAAACGAAAGCCCCACAAGGCTATAAGCTCTCCGCCAATGCTTCCCGCGAGATTATTATCAATTCTGATAAGCCCTACACTCTCACGAATGATGATGCGATTCTCAATGAGCCTATGCGTGGCACGATTATTTTTGAGAAGCGCGCGAAAACTGACGGCGAGCCAGCCACTGGCAGCGCATCGGAACTCGGCTCGCTACTGTCTGGCTCCGAATGGAAGCTCACTTATCCGCAAAACTCTGGCAAGCAACCCGCCACAATCACCGACTGCGTGGCAGGAGCTCAAGCTGGCGCCGATGCGTGTGCTGGCACTGGTGACGCCGATCCCACTCCAGGGGTTGTGAAACTTATAGACCTCCCCCTGGGAACCTACACTCTTCAAGAAACGAAAGCTCCGAGCGGCTATATCCTTGATAGCTCGGTGCGTTTCATCACTCTTGATTCCGAAGAGCCTTACGCCCTCACAGGCGCACGGGCGATTCTCAATGAGCAGCGTATTGGACCTACGTTGCCACTTACGGGAGGAGTCGGACGCGACTTCTTCCTCATAGCAGGGGGAGGCACGCTTCTAGCTGCTCTCACTGTATCTCTTATCATGCTTGGACGCAGGCGCACACAGAAACTTAGCTGAATGATTGAGGCTGTGCGCAGCCTTATGGCAGTTGAGAATCTCACTGAAAGGAAAGAAAATGGTTGCAAAACCTAAAGGGGTAAAGCAGGCACTCGCTTTAGCTCTAGCTTTCGCGCTAGCGTTTATGCTCACGAGCGTGTCTCTCGTGCAGAGCGCGTTTGCTGCTCCCGCCGCGGGCGATATGCCAACTGGCAATGGCTCGCTCACTATTCATAAGTACGACAACAATCCTAAAGCCACCACCCCTGGCGACGGCACGGAGCTCACTCCTGCCCCTACCAACACCTCGCTTGAGGGTGTGAAGTTCTCGGTGGCTAAGGTGAACGGCCTAGATCTCACCAACAACGCTGACTGGGCGAAAGTAGCTAGCCTGACTTACAACGAGCAGGCGGGCACGATCGCTTCGGGTGCTGAGACTTTCACCGCAGGTGATGCCACTGAGCAGGCCACTGGGGCAGATGGCTCCACAAAGTTTGAAAATCTCGCCATTGGCGTATACCTGGTGAAAGAAACTGATCCAGGCGATAATGCTATCACCAAGAAGGTAGCTCCATTCTTCGTCACCATTCCATTCCCCAATGAGGACGGCGACTGGATCACCGACGTGCACGTCTATCCTAAGAACGATCTCAACACTCCTGGCACCAAGGAAGCCGACGATGCCAACCTCAAGAAGATTGGCGATGAGATTCCGTGGACTATTACCACCACCGCCACTGATGCTACCCCAAGCCAATATGGCGTAGTGGATCAGCTGCAAAGCTACCTCACTTATGTGGATGGCTCGGCTGCTGTGAAAATTGGCGAGACCCCTCTTGAGGCAGGTGACTTCCAGGTAGAACAGGGCACAAAAGGCACCACCAACCAGGTGAAGTACGTGAAGATCACGCTCACCGAGACTGGCTTGGCCAAAGTGACTGCTGGCGCCACCGTGACGTTTACTCTGAAGACCGAAATCACTGCACTGCCTGCGGACGGAATCGTGAAGAACGCCGCTTGGCCAATTGATGGCGAATACGATCCGTTCCAGGATTACGATCCAGATAATCCGGATCCAGACAATCCGCCGATTGTGCCTGAGGAAGATCCTAAGTATGGCCAGTATCAGTTCAAGAAAGTAGACGGGCAAGATCCGGCTAAAGCTCTCTCTGGAGCGACGTTCCAGATCTGCGCTGATCAGGCTTGCAATACTGTGCTCGACACTGCCACCTCAGATGAAAATGGCGTGGTGAACTTCCCAGGTATCTATATCGGTAAAGGTGATGCCGCTACCCAGCGCAAAGTGTGGCTCAAGGAAACTGTGGCTCCAGCTGGCTTCGTGCTCGACCCAGAAGCTAAAGAAATCACTATCACCCCTGGTACTTATGTGCTGAACGATCAGGATAACGTGGTGAATACTCCGCAGACTGGTCCGAATCTGCCACTCACGGGTGCGGCAGGAAAGGTGCTGCTCACCATTGCTGGCATCGCAGTGCTGGCCACGGCTGGCGGCTTGGCATTTGTGAATATGCGCCGCAAAGAGGCCTGATTTCGCTAGCTGACGACTAAAGCCGTAGCGCAGCTGTGGAGGCGCTGCGATAGACACGAGCGGCAGCAGAGCTGCTCAAGGTGGTTCACTGAGGTATTCAATGTGGTTCACATTGAGGTATTCGGTGACCGGCTTGCTCAAGGTGGTGGGTGCGTATCCAATAATGAGGTGCGCACCCACCATCGCGCTTGTGCATCGAGCATCTACCATCGTGCGTGCTCCATAGTGTACTAACTACCGCGCTTGCACATTGTGTACCAACTAGCGTGCTTGCACATCGGACACCCACCATCGTGCGTGCTCCATAGTGTACTAACTACCGCGCTTGTCCATTGTGCTTGCCCCATCAGACACTAATTACTGCGCTTGACGTAAGCAATATATAAGTACTTTCTATAAATATTTTCGCAAGCCAGATTTTCTCGAATCAAACCATAGATATGAAGCTAGAAAGAAGAAGCATGAAAAGGTTGATCATGGCGTATCTCATCAGCTTTTTGGCGCTTCTAGGCACTGGCCTTTTGATGTATCCCACGGTGGCAAGCTGGAAATCTCAGTGGGATCAATCCCAGCTGGTAGATAGCTATGCGGGGCTTGTGGATCACGCCGAGCCAGCCCGCGCCGAGCAGCTCGCCCAAGCTAAGCGCTACAATTTGGCACTCTCGTCAGGAGCGGTGCTCGGCCAATACGAGCGAATCCCATCAGGCATGGGGAAGGTAGCTGGGCAGAGTAGAGCTTTAGGGATCTTGCCCTACGCCAAACAGCTCAACGTGGGTGACGACGGGCTGATGGCACGGCTGCGAATCCCCAGTATCGACGTGGATCTGCCGGTGTATCACGGCGCTACAGACGACGTGCTGCTCAAAGGGGCCGGACATTTGGAGGGTACCTCACTGCCCGTGGGCGGCACATCTACCCGCACGGTGATCACCGCACATCGCGGCTTAGCTTCTGCCACCATGTTTACAAATCTAGACAAAGTAAAGCCTGCAGACACGTTCACTATCGAAGTTTTTGGTGAAATGCTCACCTATAAAGTGGAGTCTATCAAGGTGGTGGAGCCGCACGAGAGTGAGCAAGTGCTGGTGGAAGCGGGGCGCGATCTGGCTACGCTCATTACGTGTACTCCGCTCGGGATCAACACCCACCGAATTTTGGTGACCGGCGAGCGGGTGCTGCCCACGCCCGCGAAAGATCTTGAGCAAGCTGGATCTCAATCAGAGCTGCCAAGATTCCCGTGGTGGGCAATTGTGATCGGCGTGGTGATCGTGCTGGCGCTCAGCTACTGTATCGCTGAGACGCGCCTATACCAGCGTCTCAAAAGAGGGCGAGTAACTGGCTCGAATCCTTGATATGTGCAGAACCACTTTGAGCAGCTCTGCTGCCACTCTCGTGAGGGCGAGCAGTGAGGCAGAAGCCTTGATGTGTGGCAGATATTGAGGAGTTAGGGGAGACATAAAGAGTCTGCAGGAGTAGACTGGCCACCATCTTTTACTAATTTCACCAAAGGCTGGGGATGCGCGGCTGTGAGTGTGCTAGCCGTGAGCTTGTGGCTTTGGAGTAATTGATGAGGGGAATACATGAAAAAGAAAATGATGGGGGCTGTGACGGCGGTATGCGTCTGTTGTGCAACGTTGATCACCACGCTGATGCCGGCTAGCGCTGCAGAGCGGCCTTTTCCGAAATATGAGTTGAGC
Organism: Actinomycetaceae bacterium; assembly: GCA_028724905.1. Taxonomy (GTDB): domain Bacteria; phylum Actinomycetota; class Actinomycetes; order Actinomycetales; family Actinomycetaceae; genus Arcanobacterium_A. Next base: position 113,049 of record JAQYTG010000005.1, read on the forward strand.
TATCAGTGGGTGCATGGTACGCCAGATCCGAATTACGATCCGGAAAATCCGGTAGGGGACGGGTGCTTGCGTGACCCCAACGCTGAAGTCACCACCTTGCATTTCTTTGGAACGAGCACTTCCATTGATCCGTGCGATGCGATCCGAACGACTATTCGTTTTTACAACAATCTTCAGCCAGGCCAAGAGGGTACCAATAATTTCCGCTGGGGAGTGAGCTGGCAGTACACCGATATGTCGGATAATAACTCGTCGAATTATATCTGGAAGCCCATAGAAAATTTCCTTTTTGACGGGCAACCGTATCCCGCCTATGACGTCACCAATCAAGATGCGATGGTCGTGAAAGACGCTCAGGGTAATTTCGTGCGGATGAACAGAGGCAGAGGCATGTACGAGCCGACGCACATCGTCTTTGATGATTTCTTTGGAGACGGCGAAGAGCATACTTTCCAGTTTGACGCTTACCTTCCCATCAATGGCGATTGGGCAGGAATGTCGTGGGGGACGGGCTCTACTGGCGACACTCAGGGAGGATCCATTGGAGCTACCGCTCAAGGAATCAGCGTGACGTTCCTCGCGGGAGCAGATTTCCGCCATGTGGAAGACGAGGTTTATCGCGAATTTCTCGGCGTCGAGGAGGGCGTCGCAATTCCGAACCGCAAACTGGGTAGCTGGGGAGGCGAGGTAGCAGGCACGACGTTCGATATTGAGAAGTGCTTAGAAGATCGTTTGCTTGCGCCCGTGAGCGAGACGATCACGGCAAACGAAATCTATCCGGATCTCACCTACACCACCCCGATTGAGTTTTATTCAAGCTCTGGTTCCTACCTCATGGCGCGCTGGCCGTACGAGTTTATGACGAACTATCGGTCTGCTAAAGATCAGAATTTTGATTCCATCAGCAAGCTGAAAGTGATGCTCACCGAGGGGGACTCTTTTGTTTCCTATGAGACGGTACGCCCGGGCGAAGCTGATTTCTCCTACAAACCCACAGTGGATTCAATCGTGCAAAACATTCCTAGCTATGAATATGTAGACAATGATTTGCCGGTGTACACCAACGGCATCGTTGATCCCGACACCGCAGCGCTGGATATTCCACGTTTTATCTCTGGTAAAAATGTAAAACTCAATTACAACAAGTCCGGTGCTCGGATACAGCACTTGTACTATACGTATCAGCCGTTGAAGACCACGTTTGCACTGAAGAAGAGTGACGATCAAGGTAAAGCGCTTGCGGGAGCTACTTTTGAGCTCTTCCGAGCCGCCGATATGAAAGAATATCTGCCTGCCGATCAGGGAGGATATGCGTGTAAGCGCGCTACTACTCCGCCTCTTGAGCAAATTGAGCAGTGCGAAGATGGGACGTGCCAGCAGCTGAACGTCAATCGGGTGCAGGTGCCGGGCGCTGATAGCGAAGGCCGGTTTAGCACTGATGAAACCGGCACTTTTGTGCCGACGAATGAAGACGGCTCTAAGGCTTTGAGCTGGCTTCCAGCTGGTACCTATTACCTGCGCGAAGTGGCTGCGCCCTCAGGATATAAACCTCTGGATGCCCCATTGACTTTTGAGGTGCTGCCTCAGAAAGACGAACAGGGAAATATAGCGGTGGTGGATGTCAAAGTAGTCAATATCCCTAATACGCCGCCGCCACCGGAGGAGCCTCCGACTCCGGAAGAACCACCAACACCTGGGGAGCCTCCGACTCCGGAAGAACCACCAGTGCCAGATACTCCTCAGCCTCCGCAGCCGCCCACGCCAGAGCCCTCTCACCCGCTACCAAACACCGGCTCTAGTGCGGCAATAGTGGGTAGTATCGCCGCAGTTCTCGTGGCTGCTGGGGCAGTTCTCACTCGCCGCCGGCAGAGCTCTCGCTAGCGAATGTAAGAGATCCCTGCATCGAACGTGCGATCCCTTAACGTAAGTTGCCTGGAGCAGCGGCGTTAAGGGATCGCTCATACGATCTGGGGTGGGTTGATGTTATGTCACGCCTCTGAGCGAGCTGCCTGTCTTCCGCAGTGTCTTGCAGGCCGCCGTCGCGCAGCGTTGGTACGTGCTACCTCTTAAACTAAAACACTCAGATAACTGGGTGCCCGTCGTCGCACAAGTGCCCGCAGGCTCTGTCGTCATGCAGCGTGGTCATACCGCGTGGTCGCGCAGCGTTGGCACGCCTCGTCGTCACAGGATGTCGCCCCGCGCAGAGTGGTCACACAGTACTGTTACAGACTGTCGTCACGCGCCGTCCTCAGACCAAAGCGCCACAATATGACTGGGGCACCTGCCCGTCACACGGTGTCGGCGTGTTTGAGTACGTCGGTGAGCCGATTTGCTGACGTCACTACTGCTGCTGCGTGCCGCCTCGCTGGCTGAGCGCCCATGCGTTCAATCGGGCCAGAGATGGAAACTGCGGCAATGACGTGTCCGTTGGGGCCACGTACGGGAGCAGAGATGGAGGCAACTCCAGGTTCGCGTTCAGCTACCGACTGTGCCCATCCGCGCCGGCGTACTGCCGAGAGCACGGTAGCGGTAAATTCGGCGCCGTGTAGGCCACGGTGCAGGTGATCTGGCTCTTCCCAAGCGAGCAGCACCTGCGCGGCAGAGCCTGCTCGCATCGAGAGAATAGCACCCACGGGGATAGAATCTCGCAGTCCCATAGAGCGGTCTGCTGCCGCTACGCACACGCGCATATCCCCTTGACGGCGATAGAGTTGGGCGGATTCGCCGGTGTGATCACGCAGAGCAATGAGCACGGGGTTAGCTGCGGCTAGTAGTCGATCCTCGCCGGCCGCAGACGATAGCTCCGATAGCCGTGGGCCGAGCACAAAGCGCCCCTGCATATCCCGTGCCACAAGCCGATGATACTCGAGGGCGACGGCAAGCCGGTGGGCTGTGGGCCGTGCTAAGTGGGTGGAAGTGACGAGCTGTGCGAGCGTGAGTGGGCCTGCCTCCAAAGCGCTGAGCACGGAAGCTGCTTTGTCGAGTACCCCGACGCCCGATCCACTTTCGTTGTCCATAGCTCGATACTGCCATCTCGAAAGCTGAGACGCAAACATGACCCTGCCGAAAAGCGGCAATGCTTGACGTATACCACAAAATAAGCGAGAGAGAGGCGTGTATGAGTGGCACGTTAGCCGAAAAAGTTTGGCGCGATCACGTAGTGAAGCGCGGAGAAAATGGGGCTCCAGATCTGCTGTATATAGATTTGCAGCTCTGCCATGAAGTGACGAGCCCACAGGCTTTTGAGGGACTACGCTTGGCAGGCCGAAAGGTGCGCCGGCCAGATCTCACGATTGCTACCGAGGATCACAACACCCCTACGGTGGATATCGACAAGGAGATCGCCGATGAGACATCGCGTACCCAGTTGGAGACGCTGCGGGCAAACGCCAAAGAGTTTGGTATCCGACTTCATTCGCTAGGAGATGCCGATCAAGGCGTTGTCCATGTGGTAGGGCCACAGCTGGGGCTCACCCAGCCAGGGATGACGATTGTCTGTGGTGATTCCCACACCAGCACCCACGGCGCTTTCGGAGCGCTGGCCTTTGGGATTGGCACCTCTGAGGTGGAGCACGTGCTCGCCACTCAGACTTTGCCGCTGCAGCCGTTTAAGACGATGGCTGTGAATATCACGGGTGAGCTAAGGCCAGGCACCAGTGCGAAAGACATCATCTTGGCGCTCATTGCCAAGATTGGCACCGGCGGAGGCCAAGGATACGTGTTGGAGTACCGAGGTGAAGCTATTAGCAAGCTCTCCATGGATGCTCGCATGACGATCTGCAATATGAGCATCGAAGCAGGAGCTCGCGCGGGAATGATCGCTCCGGACGAGACGACGTTTGCCTACCTCAAAGACAAGCCACACGCCCCGCAAGGCGAACTCTGGGATCAAGCGGTGGAGTATTGGACGAGCTTGCGCAGTGACGACGATGCCGTCTTTGACGCCGAAGTAGAACTCGACGCCGCCAGCTTAGAGCCATTCGTCACCTGGGGGACGAACCCTGGCCAAGGAGTGCCACTCTCTGGCTCGGTGCCCAACCCTGCAGACATCGCTGATGAGTCTCAGCGTCTGGCGGCCGAGCGTGCGCTGGCGTACATGGGCTTGGAGCCTGGCACCAAGATGAAAGATATCGCGGTGGATACCGTGTTTATCGGATCGTGTACAAATGGGCGTTTGGAAGATTTACGCGGTGCCGCTGCCGTTGTGAAAGGCCGTAAAAAGGCTGACGGCGTGCGGGTGCTGGTGGTGCCAGGATCGGCGCGCGTGCGGCTGCAGGCAGAAGCCGAAGGGCTCGACACAATCTTTACTGAGTTTGGAGCGGAGTGGAGAAATGCTGGGTGTTCGATGTGCCTGGCCATGAATCCCGATAAGCTCGCTCCACAAGAGCGCAGCGCCTCCACCTCAAACCGCAACTTTGAGGGGCGGCAAGGAAAGGGTGGGCGCACGCATCTCGTCTCGCCGCTGGTGGCAGCAGCTACGGCTGTGAATGGTACGCTCAGCGCTCCGGCAGATCTTGAACCGCTCGACTAGCCCCTCTCTCAGGAGGATCTAGTGGTGCGGCTCTGGCAGGGTCGGCTCTGGCAGGGTTGTGATCAAGGAGATACTCCTGGAGTCGGTGGCCGATAGAATGAGAGGGCTTTGACCCAGACGCTTTTATGGTGCCGTCACCTAGCTCTGCCAGCTGTAAGTGCCGGATGCAAGCGAGTTAGTGGAAACTGGGCAATAGGCTGTGGCGGACTGGCGGCAAGCCGGCGGCAGGGCTAAAGGCAAGTCGGAGATAGACTGGCGCCGCAGGTGCCAGTCGCACCGCTCATCAGCTGTGGCTTTGCTCATCGTCGGTTAGGAGCTATCTAATAATCGTCGGTTGGGGGGATAGACAGGCAGTCGTCAGTCGTAGATCTGCTGGCATCATCGGTGGTGAGCAAGCCCAAGGTTAGCCGCAAGCCTACCGGCAGCAGTCATAGACGCAGCTACAACGCAGCTACAAAACATTGAACAATTGATAAAGCATATTAGGAAGTACACAGATGGAAAAATTTATTTCGCACACCGGAGTTGGAGTGCCACTGCGCCGTTCTAACGTCGATACTGACCAAATTATCCCAGCGGTCTATCTCAAACGGGTATCGCGTACGGGTTTCGAGGATGCGCTCTTCCAGGCTTGGCGTCAAGACCCTGATTTCGTGCTCAACAAGAGCGAATATGCGGGGGGATCAGTGCTGGTGGCAGGCAATGATTTCGGCACTGGTTCTTCGCGTGAACACGCTGTATGGGCCTTGCATGATTACGGTTTCCGTGCCGTGCTCGCTCCGCGGTTTGCAGATATTTTCCGTGGCAATGCTGGTAAGCAGGGTTTGGTAGCTGGCGTGGTAGCTGAGGCTGATATTGAGCAGCTATGGAAGATCCTAGAAGCGAATCCTGGCACTGACGTCACTGTAGATCTAGAACATAAGACGGTACAGGCGCAAGGGTTCACCTGCAGTTTCGAGATTGATGACTACACTCGCTGGCGTTTGATGGAGGGACTTGACGACATCGGCCTCACCTTGCGTGATGAAGACGCCATTGCGGCCTACGAGCAGCAGCGGCCAGCGTTTAAGCCAGCTACGCTGCCAGCTAAGACGCTGCCGGCGGCGTATGTGGAATCGGCGCGCCCAGTGGAGTGACACAGTGGAGTAGCTCAGTGGAGTGACTCGATGGCGTCATCCCTGTAATCCCTAGTGTGTATCCCTGGTGAGTGCCTTAACGGAGTGGTCTTCTGCTCTGTGGGGTGGTTTTCCGCCATCGGAGTGGGCTTCCGCTCACCGCAGTGGTTTCGCGCTTTGCAGGGGAATCTTCCGTTCTGGGGGGTCTTCCGCTCTGTGTGGGAATCTCCCGTCCTGTAGGGGATCTTCCGCTGAATATGTGAGCTGTAGGACGAAAGTTATTGATGGTTTAGCTGTTTTTCGTTGGTGTGGTGGGGGCGGGATTTTCCGCCCACCGCAATCATCTCTGGATCTTTGGGGATTGGGCGAGTCTGCGGGGTGGTGGTCTCGCGCTTTCGGATTTTCGCGTGTGAGTTTCTGAGCTTCCTGATTTTTGAATCTCTGACTTTTCAGGTCTTCGTTTTTCGGGATGTGAGCTCTCAGACTTTCGGGCTTGCTGAGAAGCTCTCCAGCTTCTTCGTCGCCCATATCTCATTCGGGATGTGACCCCTCAAATTTTCTGGTTCGCAGTCGCTTTTGCGTTGTGCCGTGTTGTTGTATTGGTTTTCCGCTCCTGCGCTGTCCGCTCGGCTCTCTCTGGCGCTCACTGGCACTCGTGCGGTGTTGATAAGAGCGCTGATAAGAGGCTATGTCAACAAGGGCTATGCCACAAAACTATGCTGACAAAACGGCACTGGTAAAAGTGGTCTGGCCGTTAGTACCAGCTAATACCAGCTAGTACCAGCTAGTACCAGCTAGTACCAGTGCCCGCTCCGTTAGCTAGTATCAATGCCCGCACGTGGCCGTGCCGTGATTCGGGCGTGTGGAGGCGTTTAGAGGTATCTTAGACGTAGTAGTTTTTCCCGAAGCAAAGGATACGGATGGCTGACGGCGTATTGAGAGTGGACGGTGGTTTTCCACTCAATGGCGAGATCGCGGTGCGTGGCGCGAAGAATTTCGTGAGTAAAGCAATGGTGGCTGCTCTGCTGACGTCCGAGACGTCGGTGCTGCGTAATGTGCCACTCATTCGTGATGTCGATGTGGTCAGCGAACTGTTGCGTTTGCACGGTGCCGATGTGGAATTTGATCAGGATGCAGGCACGATCGTCATTACCCCGGGGCGTTTGCATTTGCCAGACCCTAATGAGGTGATGATGCTGGCCGGTTCTTCGCGCATCCCGATTCTTTTCTCCAGCCCGCTGCTGCATACTCTCGGCGAGGCCTTCATCCCTGATTTGGGCGGCTGCCATATCGGATCGCGCCCCGTAGATTTTCATCTGAAAGTCTTAGAAGACATGGGCGCGCGCCGAGAGCCGCAAGAATTTGGGCTGCACCTTTCAGCTCCTGGCGGTTTGCAGGCCAAGAAAGTGGAGCTGCCCTATCCCTCAGTAGGAGCCACCGAACAGACGCTGCTGGCTGCCGTGCGTGCACAAGGGATTACGGAGCTCAAAGGGGCAGCTATTGAACCTGAGATCATGGATCTCATAGCTGTCTTGCAAAAAATGGGGGCACTCATCAATGTGGATACTGATCGCACTATTCACATCGAGGGTGTGGCCAAGCTCCACGGTTTCACGCATACTTCGCTCCCTGATCGGATTGAGGCGGGATCTTGGGCGTGTGCCGCGTTGGCCACGCATGGAGATGTGTACGTGCGCGGAGCAGATCAACAGTCGATGATGAGCTTTTTGAATGTTTTCCGCAAAGTAGGTGGAGAGTTTGAAGTCTTTGACGACGGGATTCGTTTCTGGCATCCGGGCGGAGATTTGAAGTCTATGCCGATTGAGACTGGCGTTCATCCTGGTTTTATGACTGACTGGCAGCAGCCGATGGTGGTGGCACTCACGCAGGCACACGGGGTGTCGATTGTGCATGAGACGGTGTATGAAAATCGTTTTGGCTTCACCAAGGCGCTCAACCAAATGGGGGCGCATATTCAGGTGTATCGGGAGTGCTTGGGATCTAAGCAATGCCGGTTCGGGCTGCGCAATTTCTATCATTCCGCCGTGATCCAAGGCCCTACTGAGCTCACCGGAGCTGAGATTGAAGTACCGGATTTGCGCGGAGGCTTCTCACACCTCATCGCAGCTCTTTCAGCTCACGGCACGTCTGTCGTCAGCGGCGTCAATATCATCAATCGTGGGTATGAGCACTTTATGAAGAAACTGCTGGCACTCGGAGCCCATGTGGAGAAAGTGAGCTGACGTGGCACAACGCATTCGTGTAGCTCTTATTTATGGCGGAGTATCTGGGGAACATTCGATTTCTTGCGTGACGGCAGGAGCCGTGATGCAGGCGATTGACCGCGAGCGTTTTGACGTGCTGCCGATTGGAATTCGTCGAGATGGTACGTGGGTGCTAGGGGAGAGTGATCCATCGAAACTAGTGCTGGGCGATCCGATGCCCGAAGTGGTTGGCGGGGCTGAACGGATAGTGATTCCCGCAGGGGATGGATCACAGCCAGTGCTTGCCATTTCTGGGGATGATGGCGCCGATGAAGCGAACGCCAATGGCGGCGGTGATAGCGCTGATGGCAGTGCTGGCGGTATTAATGCCGCTACGGGGGAGGGCGCTGGCGAGAGTGATGCTGAGGGTGCCGGCGTTCACGGCGGCGGGATTGCTACCTCCGCTAGCTGTGACGGCGGGATCGGTGGTAGGCAGCTGTCAGTGCGCTCGCTGGGGCACGTCGATGTGGCATTTCCGCTGTTGCATGGCCCATTCGGGGAAGATGGCACCGTCCAGGGAGTCCTGGAGATGGCCAACATCCCCTATGCGGGATGCGGAGTGTTTGCCTCGGCAGCTGGTATGGACAAGCACTACATGAAAATTGTGCTAGAGAACGCCGGTATCCCCGTGAGTCCTTATTGTGTGGTGACGTCGAGCCACTGGCAGCGCGATCCACAGGCAGTGCGCGATGCTGTAGCGCAATTGAATTTCCCTGTGTACGTGAAGCCTGCTCGGGCGGGATCATCGCTGGGCGTCACTCGTGTGAATAGCCTGGATGAACTCAATCAGGCACTTGAGGTCGCGCACGAGTTCGATCCTAAAGCGCTGGTCGAAGAGGAAATTAGAGGACAAGAAGTGGAATGCGGTGTGCTCGGTGGGCATGGCGGGCAAACCCCGCGAGCTTCCGTGCCAGGGCGGATCGTGCTCGATGCGCCAGCCGATACTTTCTACGACTATTCCCACAAATATGTGGATACCGCTGCGCTGACGATGCAGATTCCGGCCGAGATCGGCGCCGCTGCCACGGCTGCTGTGCAAGAGACGGCTGTGCGGGCTTTTGAAGCGTTTGGCTGCGAGGGGCTTGCGCGGGTGGATTGCTTCGTCACGGAGCAAGGAGAAGTGCTAGTGAATGAGATCAACACGATGCCTGGCTTTACACCGTTTTCCATGTATCCGGCATTGTGGGAAGAATCTGGTATTTCCTACACCGATTTAGTGACCGAATTGCTCACGCTTGCACTGGAGCGTGGCACGGGTTTGCACTAATAGCATCCCTCTAGCTACCACGCCGATTGGCGCGTGAGGATACTTTAACAAGCGGGGTACGGGTTTGTACTAGCAGCATCATTCTCTCTGTCCCTCTAATCGCACTGAATTTTCGTGGATAACTTCGGTTTTTGCGGTGGCTGATCACCGGTGTGTGATAGCTGTCAGTAATTTAGTGATTTGCTGGTAGTGCGAGGTTTGGCGGTAGTACGGCCGTCGGTGCATGGCAGCTGTCGGTAGTGTGGCGATCTGCTGGTGGCGCTGCTTTTGTTGGCAGTGCGTTTGACTCGGGAGTTGATTGCCCGTGGTGCCAGTGCCTGATTGTGCTATCAGCGAGCCTCAAAGGGATACGTCCACACCGCAAACCGAGGGGCGCTGGTCGGTACTGTGTGCGGCGTTGAGTGTGCCCACACGCAACTAGGAGGGGTGAAGCTGCTAACTTGCGTAATAAATTCCGTCCTTTAGTAGCGCTTTTCTTCTGACGCGGACTTTAGGGATGGGGGTGGCGACGGACTTGCGAACGCAGTTCTCTCGATCACGTAGTTTTCTTGTTCAGCGTAATTTTTCCACTCAGCGTAGTTTTCTTGCTCAGCGAGCGCACCCTGCCATTGCCAAGTGCACAACTTGATTATGGTGATTATAGTGACGATGGTGAAAACTTTCGCCCTTGGAGATACACCCCGAACCACCGTGCATCCCGATTATGACGAAAGTCTTAAAATGTGAATTTTCGTTGATGTAGCAGGGAAAAGCGAAATTTAAGTCTCGCGTTTTGTCTTTTAATTCCAAAAAAATAATCGCTATTTCGATAGGGAGCGAACAGCGCAGAGTCTCGCGTTTTGTCTTTTAGTCACAAAATAACCACGACACACCGCCATAAGCAACTATTTTTGTCCTTTAACTCCTATATGCCGTCCATGTGGAGGTGTGGGAAAATTGGGGCTGGTGGGCAACATTTATTGATGGCGGGGCTAGGAGTCAAAACTAGCAACACACACCAAATAGGCTCACGTTTTCTTCTTTACCTCGAAAAGGTTGGGCAGGTAGGCACGATAGTAGGACAGCAAAAAGCGGATTCTCTGGAGAGATCCAGAAAATCCGCTTTGCTCTTTGTCTGCAAAGATTAGATCGCGCGCGTTACCTTGCCGGCTTTTAGGCATGAGGTGCACACGTTCAGGCGTTTAGGCGTGCCGCTCACGATGGCTCGCACACGCTGAATGTTCGGATTCCAGCGGCGGTTCGTGCGCACATGAGAGTGCGAGACGCTCTTGCCGAAGCCTGGACCTTTGCCGCAGATTTCACATACAGAGGCCACGATTCACTCCTTTACGAATTTGCTTGCTACCAATTCATTGGCAACTTCTCAATGGTAGCGAAAATTTGGTTGTTCTTCCAAGCTCGACCATGCGTGGGATGCGGCACACTGCAATGTGGGTGTTGCTTCGATCTCTAGATTCCAAGGTGTGGTTGTCGTGCGGGGGGGGGGGAGAGAGTGCGTTATTGTGTGGTGTATGGGTGATGAGCGTATCAATGGTGATGAGTCTGTGTCGCGTGATGCTGTGGCTGGTGGGGCTGGTGTAGATCCGTCTGCTGGTGCTGCTTCTTCTGCTGGTGTTCCTTCTGGTGCGCCGGATCGTGGTGTGGCAGGGAGTGTAGGGTCTGAACGGTCTGTGATGGATGTTGGAGCTGATCGGTCTGTGGTGGGGGATGCTGGTGTGTATCTGCCGGTGCCGCCGCAGTATGTGGGTGGTCAGGGTCAGCCGCTGTCAGTGCAGGGTGTGTCGTCAGAGGCTTATCAGCGCTCGTATGTGCAGTCGGGGCAGGTTCCGCAGGTGTCTTATTTGGGTGAGCGTGGGTATTATCCGCCGTCACCGTCGTCGTCACCGTCAGGGGTAGCGTCGTCGTCACAGTATCCGTCTTCGTCGTCACCGTATTCCCAGGGTGCGCCTGTAGATGGGCAGTCTGGGCAGGGTGTTCGGTCGGACTATGAGGGTGTGTCTCAAGGTGCTTATCCGCCGCCTGCCGCTTCTTATTATCCTCCGGTTGCTGGCGGATATCCAGCTACCGGTGCTTATCCTCCGCCGGATCAGGATGCTTACCAGCAGCAAGCTCCTGGTGCTTATCCGCCTCCTGCTGGTGTGTATCCGTCCTCTGGTGTTTATGCACCTCCGCCTGCGGGGCAGTATCCGGCTTCGCCTGTTGGAAGTTATGCGCCATCACCTGCTGGTGAGCCGATGTCAAGGAAAGCGGCAAAACGTGCTGCTAAAGCTGCTCGGGCTGCTCAAGATATTCAGGTTGCTGGGGGTGTTCAGTCTGGTCAGGGGGCTGGGAAGAAGTCTCGTAAGGGTTTGATTGCGCTGCTGAGTGTGCTGGCGGTGTTGGTGGTGGCTGCGGCGCTGGTGCTGGTGTGGTGGTTTGTGCTCAAGCCTGATGCTGGTGGTTCTGGTGTGGTGGCTGGTTTGGCTAGGGAGCCGCGGGTGCAGAGTATTACCGCGTCTCAGGGAGCGGATGATTCCACTGTTTCTGAGGTGGACGGGATTGTTGTTTATTCGAGTGAGAGTGCTCATGAGGTGTGGGCGGTGGATGCCGTGCGCGATAAAGAGCTCTGGCGATCCAGCGCACGTGATCTTGGCTGTAGTGGAGAGGTTGGTTTGTCTAGTGTTGGTGGTGATTATGTGCGGGTTGATTGCCAGATAGATAACGCTGGCGATGCTGATTATCAGTACGTGTTTGTGAATGTGCGTACGGGGGAGAGCGCAGGAGAGCTCCGTGACGGTTCCCCGTGGGAAATTGGTTTGCTCGGGGGCGGTCAGGGGCGTGTTGTGCAGAAGACGGAGCATAGCATCACGCTCTATTCTGATCCCACGATGAAAGAGAAAGTGTGGGAAAGGGCAGAGGAAGGCTGCTCCAGCGGCTTCTATGAAAGATCTGGATATATAAACCTTTCGTGTTACGCGCATAAGACGTATAAGACCTTGTTGCTACGCGCTGATTCTGGGGAGAGTATTGAGTGGGCAGAAGAATTCATGGCTCGCAGCGACTTCTCCGGCGCAGCAGATGCAGAATACTATGATGTTTGGCCGGTTAGTGCCGATAGATTCTTGGTGAGCGTTAGCAAGAGTCATGGTGAGATTCCTATCACCGGTATGCTGGGGGTGCGTGACGTCACCGGAAAGAAGCTGTGGGAAAAGCAGATAGCGGCTGTGATAGTGTTCGCTGATGATCGCTATATTGTGTTGAATGAGACTGGCGGTGAAGACTGGGGGAAGTGGACGACTAAGGTATTGTCTACGGAAACTGGTGAAGAAGTGGATATTCCTATTGGTGATCTGAGCGGTCCTCCCTTCGGGGATGCGTATTCATGGGATCAGGGGTTGATCACGATCACGTATACGGAGAACGGTTCGAAGGGGACGTTGGCGGCGTACTCTCCTCAAGGGAAAGTGTGGTCGATCACGCCGAAGCAGCTGACTATAGATACATCGAAAGTTCGCTATGGGTCTGAGGTTATTGCAAGTGGACATCATCTCTACACGATGCGTCTTGCTGACGAGCGCCACGGTTACACCATAGTCGATAGCATAGTGCTTGATAAGTAGACGGCTACTACGCTGTGGCGGTTCGTTGGTATGGCGCTAACGGTCTGATTTTCTGCCCGTGGGCCGATACTGCCGGTTAGGTCTTGTTGCTTGGTGAATGGGCGCTATTGGGGGGGGTGATTCAGCTATAGGGTGATATTGTCAGTCAGACCAACTGCAAACAGTGTGAAGTATTGTGGGTTCCTTCTGATTATGAGGGTTGTCAAGATGATTACGCCCAAGCGTTTTGATCAGGAAAATCAAGGATTGTGTGGTGCGGTTGATTGGGGATCGTATTGCGCCGTGAAGCGTCTGTAAGTCTGGTGGTGCCTGTGGTGGGCGTGTGTAGGTGATGAAAGTTTCTAACAGCCGGAGCATGATGGATCGGTTATAGAGCCAGTAGCCACTGGCGGTGAGTATGTGGTCTTCGAATCATCCGCGGTGAGCGTGTCCGAAGGCTTTCAAGGGCGGCGTTGATGATGTCACCCCACCCCACACGTTTCTGGATACACATTCTTCTCTGACATGATTGACGATTTCATCGCTAATCTGCGCGCTCTCTATGCGGGGCAAACGCCACCCCATACCGTCACCCTCTCTCAGGGCTATTAGAGCGCCGAAGCGGCAAACTCCATGAAAAATAGGTCTGGGAGTGACGTCAAGACCCGAGAGGTACGGTCAAAGGCAGCCGAGATGCCGGCAGTTTTCGTCACTCCAGACTCAACGATTGCTGCGGCGAGACACCGTGGAATTTCTTCACTAGAGCATAGGCAATCACCAGCGCTGCCAAATACGGAATACCCGCAATCCAGATTTCAGGCATCGGCACAGCCAAAGCCACATAGATGGCAATTGCTGCAATAATCACGAGCCACGACGTGAACGGCGCTCCCCATAGCCTCGCGGGAGGAGTTGGCAAAGATATGCCTGTTTCTTCCTCGTAGTGGGCACGACGCTTTCGGAATGCGAGATGCGTCATTGAAATGAAAGCCCACCCCACCAAAGTGCCAATCGTCGCACACCCTGAGAGATAGAAAAATGCCGTCGTCGGCGTGAAAATTGCCAGTGCTGCAGTCACCGCCACCCCGATTGCTGCAACTGCAATAGCCATCCGCGGCGTGCCGTTACGGGCAGTCTCTCCGGCAATGCGTGGAGCAAGACCATCGAGAGCGAGAGAATGTATCATGCGTGAAGCGGTATATAGACACCCATTTGCGGCAGATAGAGCCGCCACAATCAAGATGGCATTCATAATGTGCCCTGCAGCGGGGATTCCCACCAGATCCATCACGCGCACGAACGGAGAAGCCGTCACTTCCGAACCAGAGGTCACCGTGGCGTTCCAGGGCTGAAGCGTGACGACTACGGCGATTGCCAGCACGTAAAACAATAGCAACCGGATGATCATATTCCGCGCAGCTTTTGGCACATCGCGTTCAGGGTGTTCGGCTTCAGCCGCCGTCACCGCCACCGTTTCGAGCCCGCCAAAGCTAAACACGGATAAGCACGCAGCAATCAGGATACCCCCAATCCCATTGGGAGCGAAACCGCCATGTGCCGTAAGATTTGCAAACCCCGTGGGCGGATTTGGGGAAGGCCAGCCAAAGAAAATTAAGCTCAAGCCGAGCACGATAAAGACCACAATGGCCGTCACTTTAATCATGGAAAACCAGTACTCGGATGTGCCATACAGGCGCACTGTGAGGAGATTGAGAGCGAAGATAAAAATGGCGCAGGCTACGGTTCCTGCCCACAGTGGTAAATCCACAAACCAATGCTGTAAGTACGTACCCGCTGCCGTCACTTCCGCCCCGATGGCAATCACAAATGTAACTACGAGATTCCATCGCACCACGAAACCACTCCACGGCCCCACATAGGCACCTGCCACTGCGCCAAATCCGCCCGGTACTGGATGGACAGACACCATTTCAGCCATCTCCCACACCACGATGAGCGCAAGCATACCGGCGAGCAGATACGAAAGAATCGTACCTGGGCCACCAAAAGCAATCGTAGAACCCGAACCAAGAAATAAGCCGGTGCCAAGAGCGCCAGCAAGCCCAATCATAGAGACCTGCGCACTCGTAAGCCGTCGTTCAAGACCATGAGTATGTTGAGTCTGCGTATTCATCGTTCTCAGACTACTCGCATCCTGAAAAAGCCCCGAATCTCTTATCTGAACTTGCTGAACATCACAGCGGTGTAACGCGCTGCAGAACGCTCACATCCGAAGCTAACACAATCGCGTGAAACTTTTTACAGCTTATAAACTTTATGCTGCTCCATTAAACTTTGCGTCGCCTCTGAAACTCTGTGTCGCCTCTGAAACTTTGCATAGCGTCATGAAAAATGCGCAGATCTCGCAACTTTTCAGTATATTTTTTGATTCGCTAGGATCGAAGTATGCAAACACAGTCTTCCTCCGCAGTTCAGTTGCCCTCTAGATCCTCTAGGGTGCATTGGCTTCCAGACCAAAAAGGGGCATGGATGATGGCTGTGATTCCGTTTTTATCGGGAGCTATCGGAGGCGGGTTCACATGGCAGCATCTGCCACTATTGGCTCTATGGATAAGCGGCTATGCACTTTTCTATGCTCTCAATCTATGGCTGAGCTCAAAACGCCAACCTCGCTTTCGCCCTCCCGTCACCCTATGGAGCACCATCAGTGTGTTGTTAGCAGCTCTCAACCTATGGCTCTGCGGTTCCTTAATATCATGGTTGGTCTTCTTTATCCCCTTATTTGGGGTCGCCTTGTGGGCTATGCTCACTCACCGTGGGCGTACTCTGCTCGCGCGCAGCGTAGAGGTAATGGCTGCCGGTCTGATGTGTCTCGTAGCCTGGGATGCAGGAATGCGCCTGCACGGTCCGTTTGGCACTGTCGTCAGCGACCTTGGCATCACTCCACCGGCCGGCATAACAATTGCTGATCTTACACAGTGGGGTCCGCTGCCCGCTGTTTTACTAGCTCCAAACGCTGTAGAAGCTATCGCCGTCACCATAGCGCTCACGTATTACTTCTGGAGCACAATACCATTCGTGAAATCTCTGGTACGCGAACGTTCCTCTCGTAGCTATGCCATATTGACTAAAATTTCGCACTGGGTGGGACTAGTGGCCGCCATCGCTGCGTGGGCATTCCAGATATTCGACTGGAGAATGACATTTATATGGAGCATTCTCATCATCCGCTGGATGTATTTCACCCACATAGCGCACCCGCAGACACGCGGCTCTGCCCGCCCGCAAGCAAGCGACACTGCTCACCCTCAAGCAGACAGCACTGCTCACCCGCGCCCAAACAGAACCGTGAATGCTCGGCAGCTATTGATCTGTGTGGGAATCACCGAGACCGTGCTGAGCATTCTCTATATGGGAGCTGTCTTGGCCTAAATACGTTCCGGCATTAGACGCTAGATGCGTTTTAGCATGGTCAATGCGTTCCAGGTTTAGATGTGTCTAGGTCTCAGATTTACTACGTTTCACCTGACCCTGAACTTTACTCGACGAGTTATGAACCTAGCTTATGAGCTATGGATCTACCTTATGAACTATGCCCTGCCCATGAGCTATGATCTGGCTTATGAGACGTTCAAAAAAGTACCAACTCGAGATACGCCCACTAGATCCAGAGCGTCTCATGGGTGGACGCAGCTACGAGAGAGGCCCAGGCGGGTTTGATTATATTGTGCAAAAAATTCCACACGCGAAAAAGGAGTACCTCTGCCCAGGGTGCGGCGGGATGATCAGCGTCGGGGAAGCGCACGTTGTAGCTTGGACGGAAGAGGGCTGGTTTGGCAAAGAAGCAGGCCAGCGAGATCGCCGCCACTGGCACACCAGCTGCTGGCGCTCGCGTGGACGCAGAAAACCAGAAAACTGGTAGCAGCCGGAAGCCAGAAAGCTAACACAGCGTAAAAAGCTAGCAGCGCAGAAAACCAGCACGGCGTAGAAACCCAGAAGACTAGTAACGCGGAGAGTTAAAACCAGCACCAGAGTGGGAAATCTAGCTTCTAGAAACACCACAAAAGCCTCAAATCACACAGAAACAGGTTTTCGCAGCTGGCATGAGCAGCTGCGAAAACATCCCAGAAAACATCCGAGAATCGGGAACCTGTGGGCATACGCAAGCACCCGCAGCGTGCGGACATCCGCAGACACAAGCAGACACAAGTACTTGTGACGTAAGCAGCATCTACAGCAGAAGCGGCCTCGGTACCAGAAAAAAGGGGCATCTAGGAGGAAGCTATCCCCAGACAGAAGCGACCACTCGCAGGTTAGGCAGGTCTCTCCTGCCCGCCGAGCACCTGGTGATACGCAGGCAGATCAAGCACGCCGTTGCCAGAGAGCCCAATGAGCACAACTTCGTCATCGTGGTTTTCGCCGTCACGCAAATACGTGAGAGCCCCAGCTATAGCATGAGTAGATTCAGGCGCAGGGATAATCCCCTCAGCGCGTGCAAACTCCACGCCAGCAGCAAAGGTGTCTTCCTGAGCAAAAGCCTTCGCATCCATGAGGCCAAGGTGGTAGGCATGAGAAATCATCGGAGCCATTCCGTGATAGCGTAAACCTCCAGCGTGAATCGGATCTGGCACAAAATCATGCCCCAGGGTGTACATCTTCATCATCGGAGTGAGGCCGGCGGTATCGCCGTAATCGTAGCGGTATTCCCCTTGAGTCATTGACGGGCATGACGCCGGCTCGCAGGCCACTACTCGGGTGCTGGTACCTTCGCGAAGATTTTGCCCGATAAACGGGGCCGCGAGTCCGCCCAAGTTGGATCCGCCTCCAGCACAGCCAAAGACTACATTAGGAGCACTCGTCTCCCCCGCTTCCTGAAGCTGCACCAGCGCTTCTTCTCCGATGACAGACTGCTGGATAAGCACGAGATTAAGTACTGAGCCCAGGGCATAATGGGCATGAGGATCTCCCACAGCACTCTCCACCGCTTCCGAGATGGCCATCCCGAGTGACCCTGATGTCTGTGGATCTTGCTCTAGCAGCACCCTGCCAGCCTCAGTGAGTTGTGACGGCGAAGGATGACACTGTGCCCCGTAAACTTCCATCTGCATACGCCGGTAGGGTTTGGAATCATAGGATGCACGTACCTGCCAAACTTCGGCAGTGAGGCCAAGAAGCGCACAAGCCATCGAAAGAGAGGCCCCCCACTGGCCTGCGCCGGTTTCCGTGGTGAGGCGTGTCGTCCCCTCGATCGCATTGAAATAGGCCTGCGCAAGGGCAGAATTTGGCTTGTGCGACCCTGCAGGAGAATTGCCCTCGTATTTGTAATAGATGCGGGCATTCGTGCCGATTTCACGCTCCAGATTGTGAGCACGGAAAAGCGGTGATGGCCGATAAGTGGAATAGAGCTCGCGCACCCGCTGAGGAATCTCGATATAACGCTCCTGACTCATTTCCATAGCAATAAGGCTCTTAGGGAAGAGCGGCTCTAAATCTGCAGGCTGCACTGGTTCGTGAGTGCGCGGATTGAGGTAGGGCGGCATCGGCTCAGGAAAGTCGGCAACGAGGTTGTACCAGTGCGTGGGAACCTTGCTCGAGACTGCAAAACCGAGTGCGTGCAGCTTTGGGTTATCTTCTGGATTCGCCATCGTTATCTCCTTTCACAGCGATGTGATCTCTTTATCTTTCGTCATATCCTGCACGTGCATACGTGCGTTGCGAGTCGTATCCACAATGTAGTTTCGTGACGCCGAGCCACAACTGTAGCACGTGATCGTGAGCTACGCCCTTGAGAGCGGAGCGTGCAGTGACACTATAACGCGCGGTGATGGATCGTGAATGTCTGCCTCATTTAGTGGACTCTGGCAATGAACTTTTTAGCGGGCTTGCTCGCCCCTGAGGGCGTGGAATTTTTAGCGAAGATAGGCTTTAACTGATATTGAGTTGTAATGGACTCTACCTGCCGGCAGACATAAACTTTGGCCTACTGACAGATATGACTCTGCCTACTGGCAGTTAGTGTCTTCTCATGGGGCCTTTACTGACATATATGGGGTTCGTCACTGCGAACTACATCTGATCAGCCGAAACTCGTGGGAAAGATGGCGCAGAATGATCAATATGTAGAATGATCAATATGGGGTAAGGAGCAGAGAAATGCACAGAATGGCAAGACGGGCGCAGAGCTACGTGCGAGAGGTGATGATGACTAGCGGGGGGGACGTCAAACGGGACGCTCCCGTCTTAGGAGAATTACATCCGGCACAAACGTTGCCTTATATGACGTACACCTTGAAAAGGTGGAATAGATATGACGCTGATTTTTAGCCTGCTGCAATTCTTGCTACACTCTAAAGGCAGTGCGCGAGAGCGTACGGTATGCGAGTGTAGCTCAATGGTAGAGCCCTAGCCTTCCAAGCTAGTCACGCGGGTTCGATTCCCGTCACTCGCTCTGCGGGATATCGCAGCTGGGAGCTGCAAATTTTCGCAATCACTGCAAGGTCGGTAGATTCATTCGAAGTTGTACTGCTTGCACGGGGTATAGCGCAGCTTGGTAGCGCGTCCGCTTTGGGAGCGGAAGGTCGTGGGTTCAAATCCCGCTACCCCGACAGCCGTTTTCCCGCTCTAGCAAGCCAAAAGATAGGGCGGAAATTTTTTCCAAAAATCACTGACTCCCCACATCGCTCCCCACACTTATTCCCATAGCTTGCTGGCTGGGGCGGTGGAGGTGGGGTTCTGATTAAGGCGTATAGACCAATATTGGCAAAAGCAAGAGCCGCCTTTCTGAGGGCGGCTCCAGATACTCCTTCAGCGCCTGGCTGATGAGCTACTAGTAGTCTAGCATCGGTGTCAGGTCAATAGGTTACATTTTGATATCTTTTAATCCTTCATATAGAACTCGCACTCATACCCAGCCGCATCTATCGGCAAACCAGTAGCCCATAGTGGGAGTTGGTTCATGAGGGTGCAGATGTCGGTGACGTTGGTGCCGGAGTCTTGTGGTTCGTCGATGACGACCTCATCATGAATGTGCATGACTACCTGGTGGCCGGCTTGCTCAATTCGGGTGATCGCTTCGGCTAGTAGGTCGCGTGCGATTGCTTGGACGATGTTCTCCACGAGTTTTCCGCCGTAGGTTTCGAGTTGCTGCCATTTGCGGCTTATGCCTTGCCCCCAATAAGTGATGGAGGTTCCGCCGAACCGGTTCACGCCCAGCCCTGGTTTCACATACGCGAGTCTCCGCCCTGATGGGAGGGTGATGAACAGCGTCCCTTTCGTGCCCGTGAAGCTAAGGTTGCCAAGGGTCACGGTGCTTCGGGTGGTGATTGCTTGGATTGCGGTCTGGTCGACGTCGTGCCACATGGCGACGATGTTGGGGTTGGCCGCGCGCCATGCGTCTACTATTGGCTGCAACTCAGACTCGGTGAGCCCCATTTTTAACGCTCCCATGGCTTTCAATGCACCCACGGAGCCGTTGTAGCCACACGCGAGCACAGCGATTTTGCCTTTCTGTCGCAGCTCACTGTTGGCTCTGTGTTTCTCGACCGGCACGCCAAACATCGCGCTGGCGGTGGCGCAGTAGAGGTCTTCACCGTTTGTGAACGCCGCTAGGGTGGCTTGTTCGCTTGCTAGCCACGCGAGTACTCGTGCTTCGATAGCGGAATAATCGGCGACGATGAAGCGGTGATTTTCAGACGGGATAAAAGCTGTCCGAATGAGCTGGCTGAGCGTGTCTGGTACTGATGGGTAGAGCATCTCCAATGCATCAAAATCACCGCCACGCACGAGTGCTCTGGCCTGTGTAAGATCAGGCAGATAATTGCGTGGCAGATTCTGCACCTGCACCAACCTGCCAGCCCAACGGCCGGTACGAGACGCTCCATAAAACTGCAACAAGCCATGTGCTCGTTCGTCGTTGCAGGTGGCATCGGCCATTTTCCGATACTTGGCTACCGAAGATTTCGAGAGATCTTGACGCAACCAAGCGTTTTCAGCAACAAGATCGATCTCGCACGCACGATCACGATTCTCCCACCGCGATTTTTCCAGCCACTAACGCAACACGCCAGCACTCACACCAAGCCTGGGTACACCCTGCTCGCACACACTCACAATCGAGCACTCCTACACACGAATACGACCCCCCACCAACCAAACCACTCAATCCTTAACATCCTAATCAAAAACCTTCGACATAACCCACACTCTCCCACCCTCCCAAACGGAACAAAACCCAGACCATTTCAAATCAAGCCCTCGCACAACTCGCAGTGGTCTACCCAGACCGCTTCGAGAAATACATCTAACAAACAAAAAGGAAACCGGCCCTTACACAAAAAACTTGACAGGCTCTCAATTTCAGTTTGCGTCACCCGAGCGTACATTACCCTGTGGTGAAGACTTCCCCCACAGCCATTTTCCCCATAGTCTTCTATTCGTGTAGGACAGCGCGTACGAGGCACTCATAAGCAGATACTCCACCACTAGCAATCCCCCACCTGCCAAACTATGCCAATAGGGCACAGACACTGGAATAGACGGGATAGTTCGCGAGAAAGTAATGCTATAATCATTGAGGATGAGCAATAAGAAAAACGCTCCCACAAAACACGCGATCTCCATCAAACGGCACAGAACATAAGCCACGCCACGGGAATGTTCTTCCCCACCCCCACACGTACCCGCAGTGTGAGAACCTCTGCCTATCAGCCCTGCAAGAAGTATCAACACAAGAGTAGGAAGCACCACCGCCACCTTATGAAACATCCGCACAGGAGCACTCGGAGCAATGAGAACACAATAGACCCACGTCACCACCGCACAAAGAAGCGACACGACAACCACAAGAATCTTCACGAACACACCACGGCGAACAATACCCACACTCACCACTCCTTATTCCTCATCCCTACACCTGCCGCAACAGCATCAACACCCATCAATGCAACGTAAGAATGCTGTAAGCCGCCGGATATCCACCCCCATAATTGCAATAGATTGTCCGTTTCACATACGAGGCTTTACCCAGAGCAATTTTCGCTAAGGCCTGCGCCCACCAATCAGCTGGATGAACGCGTATAGCATCAACTAAACCAAAAGCGAGCGAAACGATAGTTCCTCCTGGACCAGCGATTTTTGATGCTAAAAAGGTGACGGCGGCGAGGTAACCCATTTTTTGTAAAGCTGAGGGAGACGTCCCAAGACGCTCAACAACCTTAGCCACATCGGAGTATCTATATATGCTTTCACTACACGATTTAGCGCTGGGATTTCCTGGATAGGGATCGCCAATAGCTAAAGGAATAGGATCATTCTGAGAGATCTCGTCTCCATCTAAGCACAGTGAAGATTGCGTAAGAGCTATCACCAACTTAGTCTCATCCTGAAAAACAATTGCATCTTCTGGGGAACTTTCCGTAGCTATATCCTGTGCAAATGCAACCGAAGAGCTCGAAACAAACAACGGGATGCACACAAAAAGGCAGACAACCTTTTTCAGAAGTCTCATAATCTTCTCCTTTGTTTAATAAATCGTTTTTGATGTTTTACACAACAAAAATGCAAAGAGCGGAATACTATATGATCTACTTAAAACAGTACAAAAGTATTTTACTATATATTTGGAGTGAATAAAGCACAACCTACAGAGAGATTCATACTGAGGGGAAAGTGGTAGCGTGTGCATATAGTCATGTAACACCGTGTGGCATTGTAGGCGAGCTCACATCGTCCCAAAGCATTCGGACGCATTCAGATAGAGCGGTGTTGCGCAAATTGGTTGTCGTGAGCCTATGATAAGCGCGAGCGAGGCAAAAATATATGTATCAAGTGGTGAAGACTTGCCAGCATCGCGGCGATGCATATAAATGTAGGAAAGAGGGAACGCACGTGACGACACTTGTGATCGTGGAGTCTCCAGCAAAAGCGCGCACAATTGCGAACTATTTGGGGTCTGAATACGATGTGGAGGCGAGCGTAGGGCACATCCGTGATTTGCCCAAGCCCTCCGATCTTCCGGCCAGCATGAAAAAAGGCCCTTATGCAAAATTTGCTGTAAACGTCGAGGACGAATTTGAGCCTTATTACGTGGTAAATCCAGATAAAAAGAAGAAAGTGGCAGAGCTGAAGAATGCTTTGAAAAATGCAGACGCACTCTATCTTGCTACCGATGAGGATCGCGAGGGTGAAGCTATTGCGTGGCACCTGCTGGAAGTCTTAAAACCTAAAGTTCCCGTGAAACGCATGGTGTTTCACGAAATCACTAAAGAAGCTATCCAACGCGCATTGCAATCTACCCGTGATCTGAACACACAGCTCGTAGACGCCCAAGAATCTCGCCGTATTCTTGATCGCTTAGTGGGCTACGAAGTCTCGCCGTTGCTCTGGCGTAAGGTAGCTCCAGGACTCTCAGCGGGGCGGGTACAATCCGTCACCACTCGTCTTGTGGTGGAGCGTGAGCGTGAACGCATGGCTTTCGTCAGCGCAAATTATTGGGACGTGGTGGCCACGCTCGCCAAAGGAGCCGAGGAATTCACGGCAAAAGTGACGGCAGTGGATTCCACACGCGTGGCCGTGGGCAAAGATTTTGACGATCACGGGCAGCTCACGAAGAAAGCTATATCGGATGGTGTGCTGGTGCTCAGCGAACAGCTCGCAACGGCTATCGCCAAAGCGCTCAGCAGTGGTAGCTCAACGGTAATGAGCATTGAAACGAAGCCATTTCGTCGGCGTCCAGCTGCCCCTTTCACCACGTCCACCTTACAGCAGGAAGCATCTCGCAAACTCCGCATGGGCTCGCGCGATACCATGCGGGTGGCGCAGTCGCTGTACGAGAACGGCTTCATCACGTATATGCGAACAGATTCTGTGAATCTTTCGGAACAAGCTATCAATGCGGCCAGGAAGCAGGCTGCGGAGCTCTATGGCACTCAATCAGTGCCACCAGATCCGCGATACTACGCCACGAAATCTAAGGGAGCCCAGGAGGCGCATGAGGCTATTCGGCCTGCGGGAGATGAATTCCGTACTCCCCAGCAGGTGGCTGGGAAGCTCCACGGGCGCGAGTATGCTCTCTACGAGTTGATCTGGAAGCGCACAGTGGCTTCACAAATGGCAGATGCCACTGGATCGACAGCTTCCGTTCGTCTTGTAGCCGACATTTCCTCGGTGCCTGAGTATTCGCAGGCACAGCTTTCGGCTTCGGGGACGATCATCACTTTCCCAGGATTTTTGAGTGCCTACGAAGAGGGGAAAGATTCTGCGCGTTACGAAGAGAAATCACAGGCGCATTTGCCGCAGCTCACTGAGGGAGAAGAGCTAGAGAACCGCAGCGGAGAAGCCGCCGGCCACGAGACGGCTCCTCCGCCGCGATACACCGAAGCTAGCCTGGTGAAGACCTTAGAAGAAAAAGGAATCGGCAGGCCATCTACGTATGCTTCGACGATTTCCACGATTATTGATCGCGGCTACGTAGAGCGCAAAGGGCAAGCCCTCGTGCCCACCTGGCTGGCATTCTCAGTGGTGAGGTTACTTGAGGAGAATCTGCCAGAACTCGTAGACTACGATTTCACAGCCGACATGGAGCACGATCTCGACGAAATAGCAGCTGGCCAAGAGGATCGCGTGCAGTATCTCGCAGATTTTTATCGCGGAGTGAACGGCGAAAAAGGCTTACGCGATCAGGTGGGCAGCCTCGGAGATATTGATGCGCGCGCCGTCAATACCATCGCAATTGGAGATGGAATCGTGGTGCGAGTAGGGAGATATGGCCCTTATCTTGAAGAAACTAACTCAGACGGTACGGAGGGGCGCCGCGCTTCGGTGCCTGCCGGCGTCACGCCAGATGAGCTCACCGTGGAAAAAGCGCGCAGTATTTTGGATGCCGCCATTCAGGAAGACCGCGTGCTCGGCCAAGACCCTGCTACGGGCTACTCCATCGTGGTGAAAGATGGCCGTTTCGGGCCTTACGTGTCGGAGCTTCTCCCTGACGACGCAGTGGCGTACACCCCCACGGGGAAAATTTCTAAAGCGAAGCCAAAGGCGCGCACAGCTTCGCTGCTCTCTTATATGGACGTCAATTCGCTGACGCTAGACGATGCCTTGAAGCTGCTCTCACTCCCGCGCGAACTGGGAGAATCAGAGGGAGAGATGATCACCGTCCACAATGGCCGATACGGGCCGTATATGAAACGTGGCAACGACTCGCGCTCTCTTGCTAGCGACGATCAGATTTTCACCATCACCCTTGAACAGGCAGAGGAAATTTTCAAGCAGCCTAAGGCGCGCGGCCGTGCAGCTGCAAAACCCCCGCTTGCGCAGCTCGGTACAGATCCAGTTTCTGGAGGCACAATCGTACTCAAAGATGGACGTTTCGGCCCGTACGTGACTGACGGCAAAGTGAATGCATCGGTGCCACGTAGTGACGACATCAATCAAATCACGCCGGAACGCGCGCAAGAACTGCTGGCTATGCGGCGCGCTAAAATCGAAGAAAATGGTGGAGCGAGCGCAACGAAAACTCGCACAAAGGCCAAGCGTGCCACGAAAACTGCCAAAGCTACGAAAGCCAAAGGCAAGGCTGGAGGCACAACAAAGGCTGGAAACACAGCAACTGCGAAGAGTTCCAGTGCAGCGAGCCGCACGAGTAAGGCAAAGAAAGCATAAGTGATGGCAGGTCTATTTATTACTTTCGAGGGCGGTGACGGCGCTGGGAAATCCACGCAAGTGGCGGCACTCGCCAACGAGCTGGAAAGACGCGGATACGACGTACTCACCAGCAGAGAACCAGGGGGAACCGAGCTGGGGCAAGCCATCCGTGAATTGCTTCTGCACGGCGGGGAGGTAGCTCCGCGCGCCGAAGCACTGCTCTTTGCGGCAGATCGCGCGCACCACGTGGCTAGCAAGATCCGCCCTGCTCTTGAGCGTGGTGCGGTGGTGATCTCAGACAGATACCTTGATTCGTCAGTGGCTTATCAGGGAGCAGCGCGAGCCCTTGATCCGCACGAGGTGCGAGAGCTTTCACTGTGGGCTACGGGTGGTCTGCCCCCCGACCTAACGATACTGCTAGATTTGCCAGCAGATCAGGGATTCGCTCGGCGCGGGGGAGATCACGACCGGATGGAATCAGAAGGGAAAGCATTTCAGATGCGGGTACGCCAGAGTTTTCTGGCCTTGGCCGAAGCCGAACCCAAGCGGTTTCTCATCGTGGATGGGAGCATGGCCGTGGCCGACATTGCGGCGAAAATCTGGGCTGCTGTGCAGCAGATGCTAGACAAAGCGCAACTTAATCGCAACCCGAGCACCGGCGTCACGCAGCCTAAAGCAGAACGAGCATAGGGCGACTATGAGCGTTTTTGATGAGCTCGTTGGCCAGGGAGCGGCAGTGGAAGAAATACTGCGCGCCGCCCTTGCCGCACGTCGCGCTGCGCCCGAGGCTGATCGCGGGGCAGAGCTAGAAAATTTTGCAGAAAATGATAACGCACTCTCTAGGGGCGATCTAGCGGAGAGCGTGCTGACTGGGAGTGGGCTAACTAAGGGTGGGCTAGCTGGAGGCGAGCTAGCAGAACATTCCTCGGCAATGACCCACGCTTGGCTCTTTACTGGTCCGCCAGGATCGGGACGCTCGTTGGCAGCAAAGACTTTGGCTGCGGCGCTAGAGTGCACTGGCTCGACCCCTGGCTGCGGAGAGTGTGCTAGTTGCAAAGCCGTCATGGCGGATAACCATCCTGATGTGACTACAGTGAGCACTGATCTCGTGACGATCAAAGCGGACGATGTGCGCGCCTATGTGGCACAGTCGTACGTGGCGCCGGTGCAGGGAGCTTATCGGATTTTCATTGTGGAAGACGCCGATAGGATGCTGCCTAGGACGACGAATGTGCTGCTCAAGGCAATTGAAGAGCCTGCTGCGCGCACTGTGTGGATGCTGTGCACGGCAGCAGTTGCCGATGTCCTTCCCACAATTCGTTCGCGGTGTAGAAATATCAATCTGGTGACGCCGAGCCCCCAAGATGTAGCGCAGTTGCTCACGGCGCGTGATGGTGTTGATCCTGAGAAAGCCCTAGTGGCTGCACAAGCAGCGCAATCTCACATCGGTGTAGCTAGAGCTTTGGCTACTGATGGGGCGGCAGCGGCGCTGCGAGAAAATACGCTTATGACGCTGACGGTGGTTCACAGCGTAGGAGAGGCAGTGCTCGCTGCACAATTATTAACCGATCCTGAAAAAATGTATGCGACTGCCGATAGTGGATCTGAGCGTAGCGCTTCGGCAGCTTCGCCGGCCTCGGTAGTTCCAGCAACCAGCGCGGCAGACATCATGGAAATTGAACAGCGCCGGCGAATGCAGGATTTGGGGCTTGATCCTGATGGTCGGGTACCGGCAGCCGTGAAAAGTCAGGTGGCTGCGGATGCTGGCAACGTGAAGCGCCGGCAAACCCGTATGCAGCGAGATATGCTTGATCGAGAGCTGATCTATATTGAGAGTTTTTTCCGAGATGTAATGGTGAAGCAGCTCGGGGCTGACGTGCCAGCGATCAATGCGGATTTTTCCGCTCAGATTGATCAGCGGGCTGAAATCTCTACGCTTGAACAAACCATCGCCGCGATGGATGCGTGCGCGAAAGCGCGGCAGCGGCTGCGCGCCAACGTGGCACCAGTACTTGCTATAGAAGCGGCCTTAGTGCAGCTTGTGCAGTAGTGCTCGGTAGTGGCGGGTGGTGGTAGTGGCAGTAGTCGTAATGGCGAGTGGTGACGGTGGGCGCTCGGAGGGGTGATAGCGGTAGCCGGAGGATACTGCTGCGGTGTCGGAGGAGATACTGTTGGCGGTTGTTCGGGTTGTTTCGTCTCGCTTCGTCTCGCTTTGGGTTGCTTCGTCTTGCTTCGTTTTGCTTCAGGCAAAGAATGATATGCGCTTCAGACGAGAGCGATATTGCCGGTCAGGCATCTCTCAGGTGGGGTTGATATGATCGGTCAGTTAATTATCTCGGGTAGCTAATTTTCTCGGGTGGTTGATACGGTCGGTCGGTCGGGCAGTCGGCCAGCCAGTAACTCGGGATCCAGCCCATATTGATAAAATTGGTCTGACTGACCGTATCAACTGATGGCTAGCTGGCAGCGTCGGCTAAGTGGGTACCTCTGGCTGATCACATCGGCTAGGTTGCTCATTAGCTGGCCAGTCGTATCAACCGCCGAGCAACAACGGAGCAAAGGTAGACAGAGATGACGAAGAAAACTTACACCGCAATAGCAGCACTGGTGTGTGTGCTTCTTGTGGGTGCGTGTGCCGTCACGAACCCTTCTAATCCAGATTCTCGCGGGGGCGCGCAGTCGAACGCTGCCCTGCCGATTGAGGCTCCGATGCCGGAGATTCCAGCAGATTTGGAGATCTTTTACCGCCAGGGAGTCACATGGCAAGAATGCGGGGATTCTCTGGAGTGCGGCCGCTATACAGTGCCGTTGAACTACGCAGATCCTACAGGTGACGTACTGGGTATTGCCGTCACGAAGCATATAGCTGATGGTGAGAAAATCGGGTCGTTGCTGGTGAATCCAGGTGGCCCTGGCGAGAGCGGGCAGATGCTTGCCCAAGCTGCTGATCATTTTTTCCCAAAGGCGGTTTTACGGCATTTTGATATTATTGGTTTTGACCCGCGCGGTGTGGGGGAATCTCAGCCGATTGACTGCGTGAGCGATGAGCAGCTGTTGAAATTTGCTGAGGCCAGCTATCCGAACACTGCCGCTGGGGAGGCTGCCAGCAAACGGGATGCTGAGGAGTTCGTGGCGGGATGCGTGGAACACTCAGAAGAGCAGCTCGCCTATATTAACACCGAAAACACGGCACGCGATATGGATATTATCCGAGCGGTGCAAGGAGATCCGAAACTCTATTACCTCGGTTTTTCCTATGGCACTGAGCTGGGAGCCGAATACGCTCAGCTCTTCCCCAAAAATGTGGGTCGAATGGTGCTCGATGGAGCCGTGGCTGCCACTAAAACTAATTTTGAGCAAACCCGCGATCAGCTCGTCGGCTTTGAAAAAGCACTCGATGCATACCTCACTGATTGTTTGCAGCGAGGAGCGAGCTGCCCATTTTCAGGTACTTTAGAACAGGCGCGAGAAAAAGTTGCTGAGCTTTTCGCGCAGGCGCTCAAACAGCCTATAAAGACGAGCAATCCGCAGCGTCCGCTCACTCAGTCGGCGTTTCTCTACGGTGTGATCACTCCGCTGTACAGCTCAGACTACACCAAGCTCTCCAGGGCTTTTCGAGACGTGATTGAGCGCGGAGACGGCAGCACTTTCCAGGTGTTCTTTGACGCCTACCTGGGGAGGCAAGATGGGGTATTTACGGGTAATGCGATGGAGGCAAATATCGTGATTAACTGCGGCGATTACCCCGTGGAGGGAGATGCCGCACAGTGGGCCGAGCAAGAAGCGGAGTTGGTAAAGGCGGCGCCGATTCTCGGGCCGGTGTTTGGCTATGACGAGCTCACGTGCTCGCTGTGGCCAGACAAACCCAGCAAAAAAGTAGGTCCGTTTGTGGCAAGCGGCTCAGATCCTATCGTGGTCGTAGGCACATCGGGTGATCCAGCCACGCCGTATTCCTGGGCGCAGGATTTGGCCAGCTCCCTTGAAAATTCGCGTCTTATCACCTGGCAAGGTACCGGCCATACCGCCTATGGACGTTCGACACGATGCGTAAGCGATCCGATTGATGCCTACTTACTGCGCGGTATCGTGCCAGACGATGGTTTAGTGTGTCCGGCTAAGTAGCTCCGCCCGTTTTGTTGCCCCTTTGGGTTGACACTGCTGGGGTGGGTGACACTGCTGGTGATGCGCACCGGAGTGAGGCTGCTTGGGTAAGGCTGCTGGAGTGAGGCGCGCCGCAGCATCGCGGTTTGCTGTTTTGTGGTGACGTTGTTGCTTACGGTAACGCCGTTGTTTGCGGTAACTCCAGTCAGTTACCCTGATGTTCTCGGTACTTTGCTCAGTGGTGCCATCCGGTAGCATCAACGTTCTCGCTGTTTTGCGGTGACGTCATCATGCGCTTTCACGTGTGCTACTTGAAACTAGCTGAATCTACTAGGCCTATTTTGTTGAATTTTGGCGCGTCGTCACCAGAAGTCACAATTTTGACTCAAGGGTTACGGGATAAAACGTATTGTTTTTCTGATACGGTGGTTTTTCTTATACGGATCCTCGCCATTGGCTGTGTGATGTTTGGGCGATGGCATCACTGGCACATTCGTGACGGCACAAAAGCTCTCGTCGTCACAACACGTTGGCGTCACGAAAACTAACGAGATTTCATCATACTTTCGTTACTTTTGAGCTTTCCTGGCAGGAGCTTTGCGTCTACTGCGGATGCCAAGCGAGCTGGTGAATAGGGGCGGGGGCAGTTCGCATTTGCAGGTGTAACGCGCATTTGAAAAGTGGACGGCGTTTTAGGTAGATTAGCTACGCGAGTTCGTGCACGCAAACGTGTGTGGATGGGCGCGCCACCTTAGCTCAGTCGGCAGAGCGATTCACTCGTAATGAATAGGTCGAGAGTTCGATTCTCTCAGGTGGCTCCAATAGAACGTCACTCTGGATACAAGGATTTCCGGCCACGCCGGGAAGTGTCCGGGGTGGCGTTTTCGCTGTTCTGGGGCGGTTTGTAGGGTGTTGGGGTCGGGTGCGCGGAGCTGTGGAAGAGCCTCTGACGGCGGCTGATTGGTCGACCGGAGCGTCGTCTCAGTGGGTGGCTTGCCCCGTTGAAGGCGGACGCGTCAAAAAGTATGGCCTAGCGTCAAAAGGTTCAGCCCATTAGCATGATTGGTAGTTCAGGACCGAGCCATTGCCTGTCAATAGAACCTAGGTTCACCCTGAACCCGTCGCTGGACCTCGGCATGGCTCTTTCGCCCTGTTCCCAATGATCCGAGGGTGTTGTAGCCGGTACTCCAGTGCCAGAATATGGGGCATGCGTCAAAACGTGTGGATTTAGCCGCAAAGGACAGAAGCTCCCTCAGGGCGGCGATAGCCAGGCAGGTGTTACACACACGACTTTCAACCGAGGTGTTTGCCGTGCACACCCTACGGCTAATTCGGAAAGATGCAGGTAAAGGTCGCTGCATAGATCGAAATCTCTTGACAGTACAAATGTGACCGGTTACCTTAAAAATGGGGTGTTAGAACTGCATCCTTTCGACGAAGAGAGGACACAGATCATGAACGTGAAGAAGAAAATCGCCTCTCTCGCTCTAGCTGCGACCCTCACTGCGGGAGGAGCAGGAGCGGCATACGCTGCCAGCTTCGGCAACAGCCTTAACGGGGCCTCGTCTGTTGAGGTTCTTCAGGTGAAGTACGATGGCGCTGCCTGGAACTATTCTGGTTCTGGCTACCGCAATGCTTGGTTCAAGTATTCGCGTGCCGGCAAGACCTTGATGCACAAGGTCGCTACCAATTACAGGACGTATGACAGCGCATCAAACCGCTGTGAAACCCTAGCAAAAACTGGCAAGCTGGTAACACTCAAGTAGATCTCAAAGCACAGTGGGTTCATATCACTACCGAGCCTTGTGTCCAAGCAACCCTAAAGCGTTGCTTGGACACAAGGCTGTCCACATCCCCATAATCGCGTTAGCCTGCGCGTGCCTCTTTGTGGATCTGTTTCCCAGCAACTGGATCGCACAAAAGGTGAGCACGACCTTTTTCTTCGCCCAGATTCTAGCCTTTCCATCCCTCCTGGGCATGGTCCTCCTGCTATGCGGCATTGCATCGTTCATCGTATGCAAGGTGAAATCTCGCAGTGCATTAGCCCTTACCAGCTGCGCAGTGTGGTCCCTTACAGCATTGGCATTCCTTATCCTCCCCAACGGGTTATCAACCTCAAGCAGGGCAACCTCACCAGAGCAAGCACAACGTGTACTATCCGTAGTCACGTTCAATGCAGCAGCAACATTAACTCCCACCGGGTTTCGAGAACTGATCAGCACTTATAACCCGGATGTGATCGTACTTCCCGAAACGAGTGCTGATGATGCCAACCGTGCTATCAAGGCGGCATCGTACAAGGGTTCAGTATATTCAACTCCGAATGCAGGTTTCACCTCAACATACAATGGTTCAATTGCGCCAACCAGCGTGGTCGTAAGTGAAAGACTTGGCCCAGCTAAACCGACTACAGGACCGGCAACATCCTTTGGAACTGTTGCTATTGAGTTCGAACGAGCCGGATTACCTACCATAATCGGCATCCATACTGCCCCACCGTTGCCCGGACTGATGAAATCCTGGAAAGAAGACTTGGAGCGTGTAGTTGAGTTTGGAGAGTCTTACACAAAGCCAATTCTTATTGCCGGTGACTTCAACGCCACGCTGCGCCACGGTGCCCTGGCGTTTCGTTCGCGGCTAACCGATGCGCAAGAGTCTTGTTCTTCCTGGCAGCTGGGAACGTGGAGCTCCCGGCTCCCAGAATTCCTCCGGACACCGATTGACCACATTCTGATGAGCCCAGATCTGCAGGCATCATCCTGTGACACCAAGAGAATCGGACAGTCAGATCATCTTGCACTTCATGCCGAAATTGCTGTGCTTTGACCGGCCGTATCACAGGCCGCGAACCTAAGGATTAGTGGAAATCAACCCCAAACCATCCAGCCGTGCCCACGCGTCAAACCGGTCTGTAAGCCCCACAGTCTGATCGAGTCCTGTGGCGGCACTTCGAAGCGAAAACCGCGCGTTCGCCCCACAGCGAGGCACACAGGCCCCCCAGGGGGCGTGAAATCTCTAGCCCGAGGCCCCTGAGGGAGCGGTGTGTTTCGTCAAGTTAAAGTGAGCTGTTTGTGCAGTTGTTTTTGAGCCATTTCGGCATGTGTTTTGTGCTGTTTGTGTACTGGCTGGTTTGTGTGGTTGTGGGTTATTTCATGGTTGAGTGGCTTAGTCGCCAGGGGGTTCCGGTGAAGTTGAGGATGTGTCCGTGGTGGACGGTGTGGTCGATGATCGCGGCGGCCATGTTCGTGTCCCCGAGTATTGTTCCCCAGCGGGAAAACTCAAGGTTCGAGGTGTAGATGATGGACTGGGTTTCGTAGGCGTTAGCGATGATCTGGTATAGGAGGCGGGCCCTGGTGATGTCGATGGGGGGTAGCCGAACTCGTCGATGGTGATGAGTTTGGCTTTCCCGATCGTGGTGATGGCTGCATTGAGTGTTCCTTTGTCCTGGGCCTGGCGGAGGAAAGCGATAAGTGAGGCTGCGGTGAAGAACCGGGTGGTGTACCGGGCCTGGCAGGCAGCGTGTCCGAGCCCGATTGCACGGTGTGTTTTCCCGGTCCCCATATCGCCGTAGAAGACGAGGTCGTGGTGATTGGTGATGAAGTCCAGGCTCAGTAGATCGCTTTGTTGCCAGCCGGTTGGCCAAGTGATCATGGAGTAGTCGTAGTTGTTGAGGGTTTTACGGACGGGGAACTTGGCTTGGCGTAAGAGCCGGTCTTGTTTAGCCTGTTTTCTGGAGGCGTGTTCAGCGGTGAGTAGATCAGCGATAAACGCGCGCTGTTCGTCGTTAGCGGTTGCAAGCGCGGTTTTCAGGACGTTGCGGGTGAGGGGAATGCCCCGCGTGAGGTCCATAATCTGGTCAAGAGTTAGTTCATTTGTCATGAGGCAGTCCTTGGGAGTAAAGCATCATAGGCGGTCAGATCGACCGTGTTTGTTGACGTGGTAGGTGGTTGGAGTGTGGCACGGACAGCGAGGAAGAGATTATCGGGGTTTAGCTCTATCTCGTGGGTGAGCAGATCGGCCGCGCTTGAGGCAATGGAAGGGAAGTCCGCCATCTGGCATGCTCGGTACATCATCCGTAAAACAGCCGCACGCCCAGGATTATCGGCATGGTCGAGATAGCGGGCTAAGGCTTGCGGGAGTAAGGGGCGTAGTAATTGATTGCGGGTAACTTCCCGGCCGGCGGATCAAGTTCGGTAGCACGCTTAGCGGGTCAAAGACTGTAGCATGATCAGTGCTATAAGAGCGCGAGTGTTCGATAATACGTTGTCCGCTTTGGTTGAGGATCTCGATGCTTTGAGCATGGATTCCGACATGAACCTGAGTTAATGCGTGTTGTGATCCTACCAAATACGTGTGGTTATCAACCTGAATATTACCGACTTTATCAACCGTGCGGCGTTGCCAGCTACAAGCATCAAACCCGATCCGGGGAAGGTGACTACAAGCAGCTTTATCATCTTCAAACAGTTCCCCAATAGGAATGTTTTTACGGTAATGATTGCGTTCTAAGAGCTTATCACACCGGCTAAGAAGCAGTGCAGAAAGTTGCCCGAGGCTTTGAGCGCGTGGCAGGGGAACCATCAGGTTACGCCGCAGGAAGCCAACCGCGTTTCCCACGTGTCCTTTCTCGTGTCCCGAATACGGGTTAGTGAACGCGACCTTGATACCGTAATGAGTGGCGAAGGCTTCGAATAAACGTGTCATCGTCACTGTTCCATCACGGTGTTTGGCACCAATCCCACTCGCGTTATCAAACACGCACCGGGTTGGGACCTGGCCGATATGCTCGAAAATCATGCGTAACCCCGCACAGACACATTCAGCGTTCTGGGCCGGACTGGCAACAGCGAATCTGGCATTGGAATAGAGAAGGGTTGCCACTAACACGTAAACGACTTGCTCGATACCGTTGATCACTGCGCGAGCTTGTCCGTAATCAACGTGCATCTGCCCGGCTTGCCATACCAGCTCGCTAAAACCTTGCCCGGGGTGGCGACGCTCTACCCGATACCGGTGCATCCAACGCATCACGCTGTGATACGAGCCAGTAAATCCTTCTTCTTCCACCAGGCGCTCCCACACACGCTGGATTGTGTGGCGCTGCTTGGGTGGCATCTTCTCATCCTGAACCAACCAGCTGGTCACGAGCTGGGCAGAGGGCTCCATCTTCGAACGCGGCTTGGTAATCTTCGGCGCAGGGGAGAAATCTTCCCTAGCCACATACTTAGCAACCGTGTTACGCGACAGATCCAACTCACGAGCCACCCGGCGTTGGCTCTGCCCCTGCGCAAGACGAGTTCTGATATCTTTTTGAACGGACACTGGTACGGTCAAATTCCTTTCCTTCCTGAACATCGCAACAAACAACATTCAGGAATCCAGAACACGAACCTGCCAGTGTCCTTTTCATACCCACGAAAAGTGAGCCACCCACTAGCTCAAAAACAACTACACAATCGGCTCAAAAACATTTGACCATACACAATGGCGCTAGATCGCGCATAGCAGTAGCTGACAGAAGGCCGTGACCGAGGCTGCTCGTGATGTTCGCAAGTTTCTAATCGCTACATCGCGCATAGCAGTAGCTGACAAAAAAATCGGGCACAACTCTGGGTGATCAATTGTTTCTAATCGCTACATCGCACATAGCAGTAGCTGACGCGCCAGATAGCGACGGTGACGGCTGGCCAGATTCGTTTCTAATCGCTACATCGCGCATAGCAGTAGCTGACTTGAAATTCTTATTTCACCTTTCAAGCTCCGTCACTGTTTCTAATCGCTACATCGCGCATAGCAGTAGCTGACCAGCCAACCAAGCCTGCTCAACCTGCACAGCCGACGGTTTCTAATCGCTACATCGCGCATAGCAGTAGCTGACACGAGGAGGCACCAGTGCATGGCACCTGTCCGTCCTGGTTTCTAATCGCTACATCGCGCATAGTAGTAGCTGACGCAAATTCCGTGCAGGAGGATTTGCCCGCGCTGCTTCTGTTTCTAATCGCTACATCGCGCATAGCAGTAGCTGACAAAAACGGAAGACCAACCCTGTTGGTGATCTGTCGGTTTCTAATCGCTACATCGCGCATAGCAGTAGCTGACAGCCCAGATTTTTTGGGGCATCAGCAAGCCACTATGTTGATCCTTATGCACGCACCTCATCACACACTGCTTTCAGTTTCCCAATATCCACTTATAAAACAACAAACACTAGGTAAAACGCTATGCACGCACCTCATCCCAAAAGACCACTACCGCATCCGAATCTGCACTAGCAGATCCCACTTTTACACCATCCAATATAGCAACCTATCAGGCTTAGCACTCTGCCCGAGCTGAATCAGCGATTCCCAGCAATCTGCACACTGCCGCGCAAACCATAGAGAATCAGTATCTGTATCTAAAATATTCTGCACTTTAGCCACAATGTCGTCTAGCTCTTTATGCTCCACTTTTAAGATAAACACCGATTTTTGAATCCGATCCCCATACGCCTGCAACACTGCAGCTATGCGTGCACGCCTATCATTTTGGGCTACATCATAAGCAGCAATTACGATCATCTCCACGATAGGCCAGTCCATTCTGCTTCACCCATGATTGCTGTCCGCAAACGCTGAGCTTGACGATAAAGATGCCGACGAATCGTGCCCGAAAATCCTGGCAGTGCTGAAGTTTGCTGCAGCATTCTACGCTCGTATGCATCCACCACTACTCTACGCCCAGCTTTAGTGAGCCATATACCGCCAGCCTCTTCACGCCCATGCTCTAATCGTAATTCTTTAAGCATACTTATTCGCCACACGCAATCATCTACTATCAAAGGCCGAAACTCTTCCATTAAATCTAAAGCCAAGCTCGGCCGATTTTCGTCTTCAACGTGCAGTACACCAATACCAGGATCAAGACCAACAGCGTGTAAGGTAGTCACGCATTCACCTAACAAAATGGTATACAAGTATGATAAAGCCGCATTCGCTACATCCCTAGGTGGCCTACGAGAACGATTGGTGAATGTTAGCTCATCGGGGAGCAGAGAGCCAAAGCAGGGAAAGTATTGCGCCGCGGCAGCCCCCTCAAGTCCTATCAGCTCTTCCCTATTGCTTGCTTCGGGGATCATGTCTATGAGCCGCTTCATTGCCTCAATAGATTCTCTTATGTTTTTTGACTTGTGCCGCCGATTCGCTCGCTGGAGCAGCACTCTTTGCTTGTGTATTTTCGCTTTCACTATTGCTTTGGCGAGATCAAGCGCTTCATCAGAATCACTAAAATCCAGCTGAGCACGCAACCGCGCTGGTCTGTATGCATCTTCATGGCTAGTGATAGTACCTAGATAATTTCCTTTACGCGAAGCAAGTACAATATCCACATTATTTGCTAACGCCCAGGTGCGCACTCCTGCAGTCACTCCAGTAGCTCCAAAAACTACAAGACGAGAAATTTGCGATTGTGGCACGTCAAGGAGCTCAGTTTCATCTTTTGTAAATACTTTTATGCGTCCTTTCCTACGAGCCACCTTTCCTCCTTGTTGAGCTACGTAGAGTGAACGCTGCTGGGGTTCATTTATCCGATCAATCAAAGGCGGGTAGCGAGAATTAAAATCTTCTCCTAGAAAACTAAAACCTATATCAAAATCCATCACGGCCGTTTTTTCAGTATTAAGCTCCATACCCAAGCCTTCCACCTGTTTGCGCGTCACGTCCAACGCTTCTTTCCCCTCTTCCACGCTTTCAGCCATGATCGCTATATCGTCGGCATAGCGGATCACTGGAAATCCTGCATTCTGCAATGCTTCATCCACATCCGTCAGCACTAAATTCGCCAGCATCGGTGAGAGCGGGCAGCCTTGAGGCACACCCGGAGCCACACGTCCTTTATGACCAATCCTCCTGTGCGTGAGCATTATGACAACCCGTTCAAACCATTCATCGGCTTGCAGTATGTCAAATAATCTATCCACCGCTATTTCGCGCGGCAGCGTGGGAAAGCAATCTTTCACATCAGTGCGTGCCACGCAGCTAAAGCCAAATTGTCGCCACATTGCCACTTCGCGCACTGCCTCATTCACTCCTAGCCCTGGACGAAACGCAAAAGATCCAGCACCAAGGAGCGGATCCACAGCAGCATTCACCGCATCGAGAATCGCACGAGCCACAATGCGGTCTGCAATTGTCGGTATGTGTAGCTGCCGCATACCGTCATTTTTCGGAATTTCAATTGGTGTGAGAGTGCCCGCTTCCCAAATGTGATTGAAAAGCTCCGTTGCAAGATCATCTAGTTTAGTTTGGTAATCCGCTTCAAAACGTCGCCCAGCTGACGATAACTCTC
Source organism: Actinomycetaceae bacterium (assembly GCA_028724905.1). Lineage (GTDB taxonomy): Bacteria > Actinomycetota > Actinomycetes > Actinomycetales > Actinomycetaceae > Arcanobacterium_A. The sequence goes on from JAQYTG010000005.1 coordinate 150,833, forward strand.
CATCGGCTAGATCATTGGCCAGCACAGTTTTCCAAGCTCGTTCCAAAGATTCTCTATTAAAAGCACATTGAGAAAGCGTTTGCACATTCTTCACCTCCTATGAAATCCGGTGAAACGGCTTTTACCACGAACCTTTACTTAGACTTTACTAGGAGAATTGCAGATCAAAATGCAAAGTTATCGATCTTTACGTAGCCACTATTATGTAGTCGAAACCAACTTAGCTAGCCCATATCCCAGATTACGATAAGAACCGACTCCACAATAGGGAATCAATCCAAATAGTGGCGCTACTTTTGCCCGCACTTCCATATCTCTGCACTCTAATCTCATTGTGCCCACAAAGCCATAAGCATCGCGCCGTTTAGCTGGCCTAGGCAGAGTAACAGGTACGGTGTGAATATCAAACTCCACTATTTCAATACGACCAGCATCTTTATGTGAAATTTGCTCAATCGGTATTGGCGCATACGACTCCCACGCTCCGGCAGCTGCTCGGAGCACAGCTGAGGGTAAGGGAAAAGCACTAGCATCATCGCCACTACGAAATAACGTGGGAGTGAAGAACTCAAGCTCCCAGATCTGCATATCCGCAAACTCAGGGCTGCCTAGCTGAGCAATGTCATCCCAGCTGCTTCTGCTCACTACTTCTAGCTCCCCTAGCCGCGTGAGCGCTTTGCCAAACCGCATCTTACTTGTCTCCGCCAGCGAGCTTCGCAGCGATCGCTCGGCCAGATCAGTGAGCACACTGATTTCCACATATACCTGACCATCTATACCCAAAAACACCTGCGAAATCGTATATGGTTTGGTGTCCGGCTTATGCCCCCAATTTCCACCCGCATTATCAAGCAACTTAGTGAAAGCAGCACGCGAAATAATTGGATTTACCGGCTTCGAAATATCCGGTAGCGGCAGTAAAAACGTGGCAGGCATTAGCGATTACCTCCCCGACATTCACCTTTTCCTGTAGCTACAGATTTTTCCCATAAATCACTTTGTTTATCTGTAGGCAAAAAATTTTTTGGGCATACAAAAGTGCTACTAAGCCGCAGTTCTGGGCTAATCACCGCAAACTCTACATCGGTGACGCTAGCCCCATACTGCCTGCCGATACGCTTTTCCTCTACACCCCATTGAATACCAGCAGTGACGTTCACAGCCACTTCTTTCGTGACGGCAACAGGCCTGGCAACACTAGTAGCTTCACTAAAATTAGGTACGCCTTGCCCTTTCTCATTAGCATCAATACTCGGCGCCGGTAGAATATCTGCGCGATCCTGAGTGAGCACCCCCACAATTCCCTTGCCAGCATTGATGCGCACCCGAGCCAACATAAGACCGCCAACTTCTCCGTCTTTCCACGCCCATAGATGAGTGTAGTCAGGAGCTTCCTCCGGGCAATCCACGTTCACATGAAAACCTTCATAATCCGCATAAGCACAGCTAAAACTAGCTAACAGCTCACACACCTGCGCCCATTCGAGCTCGCCGTATCCAGTGAGCCACATTTGCATCGTCGTGCTTATCTCACCCATCAGCTTTCTCCTCCATTGCAGCCCCAGCTTGAGCATATGACAGAACCGTTTCTAACTTATTGAGATCCTTGGTGTCTCCATTCACACTCACGTCACTCACAGCGCCCATACCGTAGCCAACTGCACTTTCTGGCCCAATAGCGATCAACCCATCGTTCAGATCCTTCAACGCCCAAAGCAAGGCCGCCTCCACCCAAGGTGCTGGCTGTTTGGAGTTGAGTGCTCGATCTATATCCAGATTGAGCAAGCAATTTTGTCGATAATACTGCACAAACAAGGCTGAATCTCGCACCCCACCAGTAAAACGGTCAATAGCATTGCGATAACGAGCATACAGCCCCCTATTTTCAGGAAGATCAAGCACCTCTCGCACCTCACTGCGCTGGCTCTGACCCACTTCTTTGAACTTTGCAGCTGCCGTATCAGGATTAACACGCGAATCACGGAACATCCACACACCCGGACCTGCTGTGGATCCGAAAGCCGCACACACATCGCAATGCCCGCAACCCGACCAATCATCCTTTTCAGCATTATCTGAGCAGACACTCAACCCTAATGACCGGCCGATGAATTCAACCCGCGAGCGCAACATACCTTTCCAAGTGCTAGCGTAGATTCGTTGTGTATCTCCCGCTTTTGCCTGCTCCTCGCTGAAAGCCAAAAAGGGCAAGCGAATCTCCGCATGAAGATAATTTCCTCTAGAGCTTGCTCCTACTGGGATCCTTCCATAAGATCCGTATTCACTTAAGCTGTCAAAGTTCTCTATCTCTGGACTATCTGCAGCTATCTCCAGCCACTTCTCAGCGCGAGCAACAGGATCAGCCTCGGAATAACCCAAAAATTCCAACAGATCATCAGAATTTGATAGATCAAATATGCGATATATGAGATCAGTCATCCTCGCCTGCCCCATTCCCACCGAAGTGTAGCCGCCAATACGCGGTTGACACTCACGAATCACAGTGACCATATCTTTGAATAGACTGAGATCTGATGAATCATAGTCACAGCCCATATAGACACTCAATACGCTGCCAGCCTCCACAGCTTCAGTGGTAAAGAGTGCCCGATTGCTCGCAGATCCACGTTTACGATCAATGCGGTTGCGGGTGCGCTGAGTGATCTTTTGACTATCTGATTTCAGGCTAGTCCCTAAAATCCACCATGCCGAGGAGGGGTGCTCACTTGGCCTACGCTTCTTCTCGTCACTAGAAAATTCATCTCCAAATAATCTCGAGACAAAATTTACGTGATGCTTTTTCTCGTAAGCTTTTGCCGTAGCTCGAAGAGATCCAGCAATCGCACTGCCCGGCACGTATGGCTGGCCAGTACCTGGATGACGTAAAATTTCATCGAAGTTGCGTGAATCCGCCTCAGATTTTTCTTCTTTTTGCACCCCTGACTCTTTTATTTTCTTCTCGGCTGCCAAATACTCACAATTTTCCTCTTTTTTCTTGGCAAGGAGTGAATCCAAAGTACCGATATGCCATGATGCTTCCAGCTTGAGATCCACACGCATAACAACCCGTTTCATTGTGCGCCCCTTTCGGACATGAGTTGAGATTGCGAATCCTCTTTCCTCGACTCGGGTTCTTCCCAGGCTTTATCAACTACTTCCACCCAGCCATACCCCTCGTTTGTGCGCAGGCCAAGACCATTCTCGAGTAGATGCTGGAGTTTCTTGCTTGTCATATCGCCTTTCGCAAACCGCACTACCACTCCTTGCGTAAGCGCCACTTCAGTGGGTTTAGGTAATCCCGACGCGAGATGCCAACCGCCGGCCACCCCAGATTCCACTCGCGGATTCTCATTCCATATTCCTTCTGGGGTCACCCCTACCATCTTTTTAAGCGCCCCAGCCAGATCTATACTCGGTAGACCATAGTCATCTACCAAAATCGTGGGACTCAAAGTGCGAATCACACATGGTTTTCCGGGATCTGGATTAAATTTTTTATCACATGGCTTGATTGCCACCTTTGATCTTCCCATCACGGATGTGCGCCCGCCAAAAAACGCCTGCCTCACTCCAGGCTCGCTACCTTTAGAGCCATTGCCCGTCAAAAAGCTCGCATCTGCATTATCAGGAAGCACAATATACCCAATAAATCTAGTGCCCTTATCAATCAGCTCACGCGAATACAACGCGCCATCTTTCGCCTGGTTGATTCTCGCCTCCAATGCAGTGGCAGTGCGGTTAATAAGTGCAATACCACGAAAATCCCCTTTAAGCTCCTCACGCCCGGCAAGACAACTCCTGGCAGCATCTTCTCCGAAAGCTAGATCTGCGAATTCTTTATGATCGGCTTTCGGATCGTGATATTTGCACTGGCTCACCGATTGGCTATCCAGCGTCACTCCCACAGGATAGGCTGGGCCGAAATGACCTTCACGGAAAATCTCCTTGAATCCCGGATCGTTTGTCTGTTTGCCGGCACGGAACCACGCTGCAGCCAAGGCTCCACGAATCACTGATCCTGGCAGATACGGGTGGGAGCGCGTGAGAAACCCATGTTCACCGCTTGCACCGAACGAAACCAGCTGTTGTGCCGTCACTGTCAGCTTAAGCCACTGAGACATGGCCTACCTCCCCCACTAGTTGCGAATACGCCACAACTGCTTCGGTGACAGCATCAAGATCTTCCTTGACGCTCCGCTCTGGCCTACCACTAGATTCAGCACTAAAACTCACCCAGCCCATCCCACGTGCTTTGCGCTGCCCGATTTTCTGGGTTAGACGTGCCGCTAAATGAATGAGAGCAAGATGTGCATTTATGACACTCTCAGAATTGAGATTTACACCTTCGGGCGGCTCAATAGTTCCGCGCCGAATGACAGTTAGTTTTGGCGGTTTCTCTGCACTCCACCACAACTCTTCTTTCATCAGTAAATAGCCTGGCTCTACAATGCCATCTTCGTTGAGCTTAATGCCCGCGCGCGCCGCCAGCCTAGGAGGTTGTGGAATTTCCACACTGAAATTCCAAGGAGATATTTGCCCGTGGCCACCGCCGAAAACAGCCGTAATGAAAGGATGGTCATCGCCTCTATCCCATTTGGCAAGCTGTGCTACTAGAATCCGCGCAGAATCACGTATAACCCCTTTGATAGCTGTTTCATGAAGCGGATATTGCGTATCAATCACTTCATCCAAGCCTTTGCCTGCATACCCAGTTCCTACACGCATAGGCCCCTCAAAAATCATCTTCAAAGTGAGGGCGTCAGTCATTTTCGCTCTCCTCCTCTAGAGTTTTCGAGATTTGGGCATTACCTGAATCGCCACCCGCTGAAGAATGACTACCCTCCACATCACGCCACCAGCGACCCATATTTAGAATGTCCTCAATATAGCCGGCTTGTCTATCGGTGATCTTTGTAGGATCCTCAACTCCGCACTCTTTTAAGAATTCACGAACAGAAGGCATACGGGCCGAAAAATGCGCTAAGTTGATGTCACGATTCTCTGGTTGCCCCACAATAAGGCGAAGTTGCGATTCACTATGGGCGCTCATCTGCGTGCGAGCTATGCGAAGTGCTTCGCGCCAGTTTGGGATGATGGGGGAAAATTGTTGGTCTATGGCCTCGAATTCACTTTTCTTTAGCTCTGATCTTTCCGGCGCCTCTGGCACTGGAAAAAATGCGGCAGCAGGTTCTCCATCGTTGTTTTGCTTTGATCTATTTTCCAAGCGCTCCAGCTGCCACACTTTATGCGCCTCTAGATCAGCACCGTCATAGGTGAGATCCAACCACGTGAAACTCCACTCCTGTCCACGCACTTCTTGCTTCGCGCGCTTAAGTAATTTCTCTGCTAGCTCCACTTGGTTGCCAAAAGGAAAGCCAGCTTTACATATCACCATGCCAGCGGAGATAGATAGGTGAGAAGGAATTTCATATTGCCGCGCCAACCGCGCAAACGGCTCTTGCATCTCTTGCAGGAACGTGAGCAAAAACTGCCAAGCATAATTAGCTGAGACGCTCACCAAGATATCATCTCCACCCACAATATGCGGCACCACTGGGCACTTTCCCTCGTCTGCGTCTATCACCGCTTTGGTAGCTAGAATTAGCGCTGCATTAGTGTGCTTCTTCATCTTTTTGGAAACATCGAGCATCACCCGCGTGGATTTCTCTTCAAGTGCTTTTTCCTGAAGTTTCTTAAATAAACCACCCACACCGTTGCCGTCGGCAAAAATAAGCGCCACGTGATTAGAATCAAAAGTGCGCACGCGTCCAGCTGGAGTATCCGACGTCATACCGTCTTGCGCACTTTTATCGGTATTATCAGCCTCTTTATTGTGAGCTCCAAGCTTGGCAAGCTGCTTAAAATCATCCACTGCCAGATCTGATTTACGAAACTTCGCCCCATCTTCACGTGTAATATTTAGTGCTAGCTCGCCGCTACTAATCAACTCATTTAAAAGCGCCCGTTCGGCCACAAATTTAGAAGACGCTGTAGAGCCATCTTTATCCAGCGTACGTTTCTTTTGCGCTCTAATATCTTCATCGCCTTGGGTGATACGCCCAGCACAGTCTTGGCACAGCCGCATTTCACCATCTGGAGTCTTCACTTTGCGGGTGGCGGGGTCTAACCCGCATTCATCGCACGGACGTAGAAGTGGGAACTCATTAGCAATTGAATAGTACGCCTCTCTCGTCCATATTTCGGAATCATTTTGCGCAATTAACTCGGCATATAGTTTATCGCTCTGGTCCGTATAAGCCACAGTGAGGGTAATTCCTGGATTTTTGCGAGCTATCGCTTTTGCCAGATCATCAGCCGCGGCTTTCACATCTTCTTTAGTGCCACCAGTTTCTTTAGTGTCACCAGTTTTGGTGCACAAACTTACCACACCATCAATATCCAACCCCTCAGAATTAACTTCTACTTGTGGATGATGGGTCAAAACCTCGCCCACTAAACAGTCTGGATGATCTTCCGGCAAATAAGTAGCTTCTGCCAACCTCTCAGAAGCTCCGCGTCTACCCCAAAGATGCCGCGAGCGTCCCAGGTACGTTTGAATTCGGCTCATTCCCACAGTGGCATAAGCCCGCTTTCCGCTGGGCGCCTGTGCACCATTGCTCTTCATCACCGGCCTCCTTTTCCGCGATAATACTGATCGGCACGTATTTTTTTCTCGTCATCCCTAATTCGCTTTTGCTCGTCCTTCCCGATCCAGGAATCCGGAGGAATAGGCACATATTGCGATACTAACTTTTTCTCATCCTGAAGATTTACAAGAAGCGGAAGCGGAGTCATATCGCCGTTTTGAGCCCCCGTATGCTGCTGGAACCATCTAAACGATTCATAGAAGCGAGTATCATCACGGTTAAAAGTTGCATCTCCACCAACACCTGGAGGGTAGGAAATTCGGCCAACGTCTACTCCCTCAGGCTTCATACTTAATACTCGCTCTAGAGCCACAAACGTCTGGCTAAACTCGGGCAAAATTTTTCCGCTATTTTGCTGGTCTTTGTTATCTCTCGCTCTCACCGATGTAAGAGCGAGATCGCAATAATATTTTGCTGTGCGGGCAGCAATAGCAGAGCTATTTTCATCGCTTTCACTATCTCGTCCGTAGCGGCTCTGCGCCGTATACACCTCAAGGTTCAAAATTTCTGGAGCAGCACTGCCGTATCCGAGTGGCTTCCCACCTCCAAAATGCAAGCAATACCCGCCCTCTTGAGGACTAAGCAGAAGATTCGGATTAGCAGCCCCCAAGAGCCATCCCAATTGCACAGGGCTTAAATTGTCGAAAGTTACTTTTGCTCGCAGCACTATGCCAGAAACGGTGCTGCGCTCGGTGCGCTCTGCTACGTCTTTATATTTTTCTCTTCGTCCCTTATCGTCACCGTGCCAATAATACTTACGCCCTCTGATTTGACGAGCGTCCGCTTGATCTAAGGAACTTCCCCAATGAGATCTAATCACATGATCGTTCGCATCATAAATAGTATCTTCATCAATACTTCTTTTACGTGCAGACCACACTGATGCTAAATCGCTTTTTTTGGCTGTGACAAGATAGAAATTTCCCGAGCTGGGTTTGGGCGCGCGTAATGGCGGCAATTGTTTCAACTGCACATCCACGGAACCAGCGCTTTCTCCCCAAGAGACTTTTATGTGCGAGGCATAGCCCACCTGTTGTTTTTTCTCTGTATCTCCCTCAGGATCAACCGAACCAAACACTTGACACGAACGGCATAAATAATCGTCATCAGAACACGGCAAACAGCTTTCCGCCATCCTCTCTCTCACTGGAAGCTTGCCAAAAGCTCGCCAAATAGTGGCCATCTTTAATCGAACAATTTTTTCTTCTCGCTGGCTGCCCCCTACATGGTCAATCTCTACCCACACGGTGTCGCCGGGATATAACCACCCGTCCACCTTACGCCGCATACCAATAAGGCGATCACCGAACACCACCTGCACAAACTGAGGATTTTGGGGGCGGTTCGCTAAAGTATCTTGACGTGCTGGCACACCAATAAGATCCCCACCTCCCTCACATACACGGCGAAAATCTTCCCATACTGATGCGTCAAGCTTTATTATCTTTCCCGACAATCTTCCAGCAGCAAAGAAATATCCTTTGTCCCTGTTCCGTGCACCCGGATCCGTAAGATGCATCACCCAGTTACTAGTGGGATCAACAGTCACTTTTTCTTTTTGTGGAAGCTCACGTCTATTGAGTTGTGATTTGTATGTAGCTTTAGATGCGTCAAAATTTATTGGACTACCTGATTGAATCCCGGATTTGGATTGTGGTAAACAATCACTACTTATCCAGCATTCGTCACTGCATAGCTCCAGTTCCGTCACTGCATCATTTTCCACTTTATGCACCACGGCTAGGTGATAGTTTTTTGTATCTACATTCATAGGCTCGCGATGCACAGGAAGATAGCTAGAATCTAAAATTCTCATGCAGCTATTTGTAAGCGTCTCATGAATTGATCGTAGCGCTCCACGCAACGATGACCCAGGATACAGCAGTTTCCCATTCATAAGCTGTGGAGCTTGGTCTAAGGGCAATACCAATGGCGTCTTAAACGTAAGCTGCCACGTGAACTTACCAGACAATCCCGCTTCATTCTGGCTCGAATAATTTTGCAAAAGATCATCTGAGATACCAGAGGTATCTGCGCTCAGGCTTGAATGCCATCTCGGCTTTCCACGATCCACTTTCTCAGGTAATGGCACAAAAGTGTACGGATTGACGAAAACTTTTTCAGCACCATAAAGTCGATTGAGTTGTTCTTGACGTTGACGCTCAACTTCTGCCTCCCTCCGATCCTGCTCTTCTTTTTCTTTTTTAAGTTGTTCTTGGCGTCGACGATGAGCTGCAGCCTCCCTTTGAGCCTGCTCCCTTATTCTGTTCTCACGCCATGCAGATAACCCACCATCCGTAAGCCACACCGCCTCGCCACTAGAGCTAATACCGAGTTGTATCCCGCTCGCTGTCTGCATAGACTGCAACTCTGATTGCTCAAGTCCTGATTGCCCCGCCTGCTTATCCTGCCAATCCCCCACTTTTAGCTCTGCAGTAAGATTTGCAGCTTTAAAGCTGAGCGTGGTTTTAGAGAATTTCCTCCCCCTCTTACCGTCAACTATTGCGACTGGGCTTGCCGATAAAGCATCTTCATCTACCACCACATATGCGGCATCACTGACTGAATCCTTGGCATCATCAATCACTAAACCCACAAAAGAATCAGCCTCAACCAACCGATACTCGCCGCCGTAAGGAAAAGGAGCCATGCTCCACGTCTCGGCATCACGTTTGCAGATATATTTCATCGTGGAGCCCCTATTGAACTGTTGTTGGCATCGAACGCGGAAAAGCAAGACTACGACACCCCACCACTATTCCGTGACGGCGCACCTCTCGAGCTGGGAACACGAGATCATGACGAGTAGATGCGGAAGCAGAAATACGGGAGACAATAAAGAGCGTGCCCTGCTCAGGATCTGGCAAATTCAATAAACGCCCAGTATAAGATTCCACTCCACTGGGAATCTCGAGTTCTGAGCTATCATTCACTAATCTGATCACGCCCGATTCTTCTCGAATCTCAAGGTGACGAGGAGACCCCTGCGGAGGAAAACTCGCAAGCACCTCAAGTTCGCCCTGATCTGTGAGTTCAAGCCGAGCGCCCGGCTTCCCCGTTGCCTCCTGGAACACCACCACATCATGCCCAGTGAGGTTGACTATGTTCTTTATAGTGAGCATATAATCACGCTGCCTTGCACTAGCCTGCAACCCCTTAGTGACAAATTATTAATTATTTATCCGGTCATAATACTTACACACAATAGATAAAAATGTTGCAAATTTCACATGATGGTCTGCTTTCTAGATAGAATTTAAATATGTATCTCGCGAAACGACGAGGTCACTCTCTTGAAACTAAAATCAAATAACTTTATATATAAATAAGCCATCTTCTGCGAGCTAGGAGAGAAAATGACCAATAAAGCTGCAGACTTAAACCGCGACGCGAAAAACTATAAAAAACGCATTACTCGCAACTCGGCGATGTTTGGTCTTTTCACAGCAGCAATAGCCGCTTTTTCATCTGAAGCCATAGCCGTACTCCCCAACGTTTTCCCAGATTTTAAAATAACGAATACCCTTTGGTTTTTCATACTTGTTACCTGCGCTCTTTGTTCGTTTGGTTTTGCATTTTTTGTAAAAACGAAGGAACGCAAAAATTCAACTAATATGCGCATGATTGGCACCGGTTATTATCTACGATTGCTCTCTAGCTCTATGAAAGATCTAAACTGGGAAAGGGTGCAGCACATAGAAAATTCTTTCATGGAGACAAAGGTAATCACTCAAAAGTTTTCCGGCGAACGATACTACACAGAGGAAAATAAAGGGGGACTCCCCCTAAAGGTTTACGATCTGTGCGATACCGTGGATTCCATGGCTCTTGAACTCGAGCGCTCCATGAACGAAGATCAGGCAAATACCAATTTCAGTCTGATTCCCAATATGTTATTCCCTATTGGTTTAGGATTGGCCACGCAAACTTTCTTTTTCCCAGAAAAAACTACTTTTTACGAGATTGAAAGGAGGAAGAGGAATCAGAAGAATAGCGCTCAGCAGGAAACCGATCCTGCCGCCAACTCGAAGCCATCGGCAGATAATAAGCCTCCTACTGAGGGAGATCCAGCGGCACCTGACGTCACTAATGCCAACTCGAAGCCATCGGTAGATAATAAGCCTCCTACTGAGGGAGATCCAGCGGCACCTGACGTCACTAATGCCAACTCAAAGCCATCAGCAGATAATAAGCCTCCTACTGAGGGAGATCCAGCGGCACCTGACGTCACTAATGCCAACTCAAAGCCATCAGCAGATACTAGTTCTTCCGCATTGCCGGAGAAAAGCAGTTTCATTTTTACTGAAAGCGAATGGCATTTTCTCTTTTCAAGCGAAAAAAATATTGATCTAAGCGATTCGGCAGCCTACAGCGTTATTACAGTAGAAGATGAGCCTAAGAGCAGTGCTGAAGAAATCGATGCGGTTTTCATCCTCTTAGATAACACCGGAAAGCTGACGGGAAATAACTATATTCACCCAGCAAACGTACTTTTTCGTACTGTGAAAAACAAGGGAGTAAGCCCATTCCAGATCACCGGCAAAGAAGATAGCGAAAAAGCCACACGCTTCATTCTCGAATACTCTCGTCTGCTTTGGACAACTCGCCAGCAGTATGCAGACAAGCCAATACTTCTCGCTGGCGCTATGCCGAAAACTATGCAGTTGGCCCTAGGGTGGTGCCTAACCGAGCAATACGGGGCACCAGCGACTGACGATTACAACAGAGATATTTGGGCAAACTTAATAACTCTAGGATGGTCGGAGACTGCCAAAGACAAATGCCGCCCACCAGATCTCGCTTATCGCATTAATGAATCACAACCTTCGGTTGAATCTACATATAAATGGCTGCAGATACTAAATGGCGAAATATCTGAGTAGGGCACGCCAACTGCCTACATAGTGAGGTTTGGCAGAAGTTCTTTCACAAAAACAGAACGTATTGTGGATGGAAAATCTTTCAAGTTCACAGCATTTATTCCATACTCTTTTTGAATCGAGTGAATTTGCTTGGCACTAGCTTCTGCCAAAACGACGAATGTACGGGACAGATCAAACTTATAGTCTTGTGAGATAGTTGCATATTTGCGTACGTAGCTGCCAATTTCGCCAGACTTACATTCAATCCAGTAAACCGCTTCGTTGATGAATACGAGCGTGTCTAATTCAAAGTTTGCCCCATCAGGAAACCGAACTGCCACATTTGTAAAAATTTCATAACTAGCTTTATCTGCGTTGCTAAATTCCCTGAAAACCCTTTCAATACACAGTTTTACATAGCGTTCCATCCAATGACCACTGAGCAGCGATTGAACGATCCCAATCGTTGAGGGACGAACCTTTATTGTGTTGATAGGTGAGCGACGATAGACGTACTCTTGCAACATTGAATTCTCGTAAAGGAAATTACAGAATTTTGTTTGCACCGTAATAGTACGTTGCCTTACCCCTTTTAAGGAGATGGTAAATGCTTTGCCTCTTGATTGGTTGGCTTTTATAGCATCAAGAATTGGGCGTACCGCATCATAATACTTGCCGATCATTTCCGAAACACGATCAAATAGCAGATCGTATCTGTTTTTCTCTGGAAGCTTCGTCAATATCATTTGCCGTTCAGCTAGAAAAGAGTCGAGCACCTCTACATCTTGCACACTGTGCTCATCTAATTCTTGCAGCCAATCATTTGCGGCCAGCAACTCGGGGAAATCGTCGAACTCCTCTTCTTCATGCAATTCTTCAAGCCGATCATTCAGTTCTTCTAAGGCGGCCGCAATACGTTCTAAAGATTGCGTAATTCCTGATTCTTTTTCCACCGATACCCCTAAATGAAATTTTCGCCAAGCGCCTAGTTTATTAGCACCCAACTTCGTTAAACACAACTTCTACCGAAACGCGATCAAGACAACTAACGCTAAACTTCAAATAATCTTTCAGCTAAAAGAATTATAACAATCTAAAGTGCCTCTACAATGATAGTGCTTGAATAATATAGGTCTGCTAGCGCGAATAATTATTCGTGCGGAACTAACGAAAATATAAAATCGGGTAAAAATTATTGAAAACGGAGCTAACTATGGCGGAACGTATTTCAACACCTCACGGACATTTTATTGAAGTGCGTCGCATTCCTATTGATTCAATAGCGTTACGCCCTTGTGCCAGTTCGAAGGAAACCCGCGATCATTCAATCGCGCGATTGGAACCAGCTGGCGACCATTAATGATTGGATTGCAACGAACATTGTCTATGACGATTCACGAGTGCATTCTTTGCTACAACATGGAGCCCAGGATCCACCCACAACAATCAAGAAGAAAAAGGCATTTGCATGGATTTCGCAGCCTTATTCGAGGCTGCTGCACGAGAAAAGGGTTACACTGTACGATCAATCATAAGCACAGAGCTAAACCACGCATGGAATGAGGTGAAGTTATCTGGAAAATGGTGGATTGTCGATACAGCGTGGAATACTCCAGGAGAGCATTCCAAAAAGGAATCATTACGATTCGACGAAGATATTCTTCACCGTTTTTTCCTAACTTCGATATCGGAAGAGCGCATTGCAGAAGAATACGGTGCACTTAGTAAGCCACACGCGTGTTCTGATGCGAAAGTAGTTGACTATGAGAAATCTCTTTTAGCCCAACGATATTTTGACACAACAAAGCCGTTGATCAAGAAAGTAAATTCAAAGATTCGGCAGTACAACAGAATGGCAAAAAAGCAAAGTACACAAAAATCTAAACTGAAAGCCACTCTTTCAGAGTACAACGTGGAAAAAAATTATGACAGGCTTGTTAGACTTCGGAAACAGGCCGATTCATTAACGAAAGATATACGCACACGCCATGTCGCGTTGACGAGAATGGGAAATGAAATCGACCAACTTGAGTCCACAATTCGCTCGTACGAAGCAGAAATAAAGCGACTCGAGCGAAACTATCCACTCGCTGTTCACTTCAAATAGGCACAGATAACCGCGCTAGCGTTGTGAGGGAAGGTAGACCCACCGGTAAAGGGTTTCACTGCAGGCACGCATTCTTGTATTGTCGGGACAGTCGATGTGGAGGCGGCCTGAGACTGCTTGTAGGATCCAGCCTTCGCAGAGTTTATTGATGATATATGTGATCAGTGGGTCGTGGTTATCACATAGGGCTGGTGGGAACGGGCTTGCCGTTGTACTGCTTTACAGTCTGCTGTGACAGCCACATAGCGGAGCGGGCTCCGGTAGCCGGTTTTTAATCGTCCCCAGGGTGTGATCCGATAGTTGGCTTGATCCTCGCTGGGTTTATACAAGCCACGCTTGATCTCGTGGCTGATCGCGGATCGGTGAACACTTCATACGCGTGCGATCTGGGCGAGGCTTTCACCACGCTCAAGACGCTTTTCAATCTCGGTACAATCCTCAAGCGTCACTGATGATAAGACGTACCCATAAGAGTACAACTGTCTTTCCCGACTGTAGTCCTCACACCCACAACCACAAAAGACATCGCACCCCAAAATAGAACCCCTAGTCCTAAATTTATCGCGGCTAGTTTGCTAAGATTCAATAGATCTTGCAGTTTGTGCAATGGTGCAGCTGGATAGTGGCCTAGTGAGGACTGCTTGGACATAATTCAAAATTCGGGGAGAGATATGAAATTTAGGAGATTCGCTGCTTTCACTAGTGTGGCAGCATTGGCTTTTGCTGCTCTCACTCCGGCAGCGTTAGCCAATGATTCCGCAGCAGGCGGAGGCTGGGACGGTGCGGCTGCGCAGATAGAGTTGCCCAGCACCGTGCCCAGCTTTGATGGTTTTACGGAAAGCGCGGGCACGTGGACGTTAGCTCCTGGGGCTCGGATCGTCACAGATACTGCCGAGGCACATCGTGCTGAGATGCTTTCCACTGAGCTCACCGCTTATCTGGGGCAGAGCGTTCCCGCAGTTTCGGGTGTAGCTGCCACTGATAAAGATGTGCGTTTAGTGCTTGACGGCGAGCGCACTGATTTGGGTGACGAAGGCTTTGAGATGCGCATCGGCGAAGATGGCTTGGCGATCACGGCTGCTAAAGATGCCGGCATCTTCTATGGCACGCGCACGCTCAGCCAGCTTTTGCGTCAAGAAAGCCGCGGCGATCAGCAGCTTGTGCTGCCTGGCGGCAGCGGGAAGTCTGTGCCAAAATACAGCGAACGTGGCGTGATTTTGTGCGCTTGCCAGATCAACATCTCTCCAGAATGGGTGGATCGCTTCCTCGATGATATCGCCGATCTGGGCATCAACCAGGTGCTCATGGAGATGAAAGTAAAGAGCGATACTCATCCAGACACAAACACGTGGAGTTACTACACCAAAGCAGACGTAGAGAAGTTTGTGCAGAAGGCCGATAACTACAATATCGACGTGATCCCAGAGATCAACTCGCCTGGGCACATGAATATCTGGCTGGAAAACTCTCCGCAATATCAGCTCGTGAATAGCGCTGGTCAATATCAACCAGATCGTCTCGATATTTCTATGCCAGAGGCTCGCCAGCTGTATAAGGATTTGATTGACGAATATGACGGCGTATTTACCACCGACTATTGGCACATGGGCGCTGACGAATACATGATCGGCAGCGCTTACGCCAGCTATCCACAGCTTGCTCGCTATGCTCAAGACACTTTTGGCCCTTCAGCCACAGCTAACGATGCTTTCAATGCTTTTATCAATGAAGTGTATGAACACGTGAAAGCTAAGGGCAAGCAGCTTCGCGTATTTAATGATGGAGTGAAACGCAGCGCGCAGCAAAAGATCAACACTGATGTGGTAGTGGATTACTGGCTGAATCAGGCTGCCTACACCCCCCAGCAGTTCCTCGACGACGGCTATAAACTAATGAACACCAGCCAGTCACTTTACTGGAGCCGGCAGATGGCTTATGGTGTGAATCCGCAAAATCTTTATAACACCGGCTGGAATGTGGGCAAGTTTGATGGCGGGGTACAGATAGATAGAGAGCATCCGAATTTGCTCGGTGCGCGAGTCAGCCTCTGGCCAGATAATTCCTATATGACCGAAAATGAGGTGGAGCTGCAGACTGCCGATTCGATTGCTTTCTTAGCGCAAATGACGTGGAGCGCTTCTAATCCGTGGCCTCGCTGGGAAGGTACTGGCGGTATGAAATCCGCTATTGACGCCATTGGCAAACCCACGATCCGCACCAAAGTAGCCGGTGCTGACATAGCCCCTGGAGTTTATGCTTTCTCGGAGCTGACCCCAGTGGGGCAAGGGCCGTGGCAGATCACCCCCACCTATGATGGCTACTACCAGGTACGTGATACGGCCAGTGGGCAGTGTCTCACAATTGATCAGAACGCCACCAAACATTTGAGTGTGGTGACGGAAGTGGGAGCCCGAGCTGCGCTTGCTGAGTGCAAAAATATGAACGTGCAGTGGCCGAACCGCGGTAGCGATTCCCCTATGGCTCGCACCCACCAAAAGTGGCAGATTGTGCAGCGCGATTCCGATAAAGTCTCTATGCGCAATGCCATCACCAACCAGTATCTTGCTGTCGTCACCGGAAACGAGCGACACGTGGATATTCAAGGTGTGAGCGCGCCTGTAGTAGTCAATAATCCGGCTATGCTGGAACGCACCGCTTCGGGTGAGGGCAACCGCGTGGCGGCGGGCACGCTAGCTCAACTGCCAGCAGATCTGGTGAGCGCAAACGGCGTGATTGCAGATAATGCTCTTTTCACCATGGCACGTGATATGGGTATGAGTGCAGATCCTGGCTCGGTGACGAATGTGGATCCTACTACTTGGAAAGACGTGACGGTGACGCTGTATGCTCCCTCGGATGCCGATCTTCCGGCTTCCACAGTGAGCGTCCAACTTTCAGAAGGTTGGCGAGCGCTTCCAGATACTGTCAGTATCCCAGAAATGCCGGCCGGATCGACTGCTACGGCAGTATTCCGCGTGCAAAACACTACTGCTACCGAAGGTACGGCCGAGTTTAGGTGGACAGCTGGCGATGAGGAAGCTACGACGAGTGTGAGCTTGCAAGGCATCGTAGGGCCAAGGCTGTGCGGCGGCTTTACGGATATCACTGCTAGTTCTGAAGAACGTGGCGGCGAAGGCCCTGTGAGTGGATACGTGACCGCAGCTTTCGATACGAATGCCGACGGCACGGCGAAGATGGATACGTTCTGGCATACCCGCTGGAATGGTGGTTTCGATCAGTTCCCATTCTGGGTGGTGTTTAACCCCACTGCGGCACTGGATGGAAACTACATGACCACGATTGAGTATGCACCGCGCCAAAATAAGGTGAACGGGCGTATCAAGAGCTACGAAATCTATCTCTCCTCCACAGCTAAAGCTGGCTCAGAAGACTGGGGCGAGGCGGTGCTCACTGGGGAGCTGGCAAATAGCACCGAGTGGCAAGCTATTAAACTTCCTCCAAATACTCCCGGGCAGTACGTGAAGTTCCAGATCACGGACGTGTGGGATGAAGTGCCTGGGCGTGAAGATAGCTTCGCCGCTGCCGCTGGGTTCTGTGTAGCTTCTGCTGTGCCAGCGGCAGACTTGGAAGCGCCAGCGCAGCCGGAAAATCCAGTGGTGGCAGGGGAGGAATTCCATCCTGGCACTCCTGCCGGTGGAGATCCCGTAGTGCCGATCGCTCTGGATCTGCCAACTGCTGCTAGCGGCCACGTACTCTCAGAGATTGATCCGATTAATGTAAATATCACGGTGGATCCTGCTAAAGGCTATGTGCTCGGTTTTGCTCCAAATCTGCCTAAGGGCTTGCAATACGATGCAACGTCGGGGCAGATCGTGGGCACCCCTGAAGCGGAGTTTGATGGTGACGTGACCGTGACGCTCACGCAACGTGGGCAGACTAAGACGGCCACGATACGTCTGACGATCACGAAGCAAGAAGTCACTCCTGCTGCTAGCTCCAATGCGGATGCCGATGCTGACGATCCGGTGAGTTGCACGGTGAGCCCCTACGCTGAAGTCACGCCTATGGAGGGCGTGGAGTATGCCCTCACGATCACGAATGCCGCTGGGGAGCAGCGCACAGCCACCCCAGATGAAAACGGGCGCGTGGATTATGGCTACGGCGAGACCATCACGATCACAGCTAGTGCGAAACCTGCCTATAAGTTCCCAGCGGGAGCAACAGATAAGTGGACTTGGACGGCTCCTACTAAAGAGTCGCTGAATTGCGATGCTGGTGGCGGTGAGACGGATAAGCCAGGTGAGTCGGGTGAGGGTACAGTGACGCCACCGCCAGGTGAAGACGAGAAGCCACAGGGTGACGGCGGTAGCACTGACGGCGGTAGCACTGTGGTTCCTGAGGTTCCGGTTGTGCCTCATCCTGCAGGAGAGCCTAGCTCTGCTGAGCCGAATATATCGAGAATGCCGGATACCGGCTCACATACAGTAGCGGCGATTGCTCTGATGCTGGCACTATTGGGTGCGGGATCGGCCTCGCTAGTGGTGAGCCGTCGTCGCAGCTGACGGATTGCAGCTGACGGCAGTGTTCGGACGACGCGCATGATCGCGTAGTTCGCGTATGAAGATGCTTGAAGCGGGTGGAAACTCATATCGGTGTTTCCACCCGCTTCAGTATGCGTGGGCTGTTTTCGGTGTGCGTGGACTGCTCTTCGGTATGTGCGAACCGCTTGGGAGGTGATTGAATTTCGGCTTTTCGGCGTATTTTCTTTTATTGGGTGTTAGTATCCACTTATGAACACACAAAATAATCCCTATATGTATCCTGGGCAGCCTCAGCAGCCCTATCCTCAGGGTACCTCGTAATCAAGGTACCCCATACCAACAGGGCACCCCATACCAACAGGGTACCCCATACCAACAGGGCGCTCCATACCAACAGGGCACCCCTTACCAGCAAGGCACTCCACAGCAAGGAGTGCCACAGCAAGCTGCTCCCTACCAAGGCGCCGCCGCACAGCAAGGTGTTCCCTACCCAGGTGCCGCGTATCAGCAGGAGGCGATGTATCCAGGTGCTCCTGGGGCATACCCGCAAGCTGCTGGCGTCATGGCCAATGTTGCAGCTCCCCCCCCCCGCGCAACTGGTGAGCCTGCCGCCGGGCAGAAGAAGCAGAAGAATAAGCATCTTAAACTAATTATTGGCATTATTGCCGCCGTTGTGGCTATTGCGCTCGTGGTAGGCGGAATCATCTGGTATAAGTCCACGCCGCGCGGCGCGAAGAGCGCTGAAGCTGCTCTTACCCGCATGATTGACCACATCAATGCTCACGATATATCTGCCGTGCTGCGTGATTTTTCGCCGGCGGATATGCAATATATTCAGTCTGTGAAAGACGGTGCGCTGGCGGCTGCGCAGGATCTTACCGGCGGGAACGCTGCTGCCGAGGCTCAGCAGGCGGTGAAGGATATGCTCGCCGCTGTAGATTATTCCCTGACCGATATCAAATACGACGAGTACGAAGTTGGCGATGGGATCACCATCTTTGGCATCAAAGACGGCACTATGCGCGGTGAAGTAAAAGATATTGATGCGTTCGTGAATGCCGCAGAAAAATTGTTGTCAGTGGGTGCCGAAGCTGAAGCAGAGTTTACGGGGCAGCTGAGGAGCAGTTTTGAAAGCGCTGGCCAATATTATGATGGCCCAGAGCCTACCTCACAACGGAATGTGAGCAATACAGTGAGTGAGTTGAGAAATGCTCTCAAAGATGAATCTTCAGGCAGTGTTGATCTCGGGGAGATATTCGAAAACGGAGGAGAATACCGGACCTACCCGGTTTCCGTGGTGACGGTGCGCGAAGGAAATGGCTGGTTCGTCTCGCCGCTGCTAAATGTGTTTAGCAATTATGGTCTAGGCTTACAGCTCTCACCTGATGAATTGGAGGGGGTGCACGGCGTGAAAATACCTGAGCCGGTGCATTATCGCTCTGCTGAGGAGGCTGCCACAGGGATACTCACAGCCATGGAAGAAGGCGATACTGATGCGTACCTTGGTAGTTTCCCGCTTGCTGAGCGAAGGGCTCGGGCGATCAGTGTAGCCCCGACAGTCTGTTCTGGTTCTGATGACAGTAACTGCCCTCTTTATTGGGCGAGAGGATTTCACCCTGAATATTACGGTATGCTTTTCTGGCCATTTGGCAATGATCTTTACTGGGGTATTCCGAGTTTTAGAAACGACGATCGCCGCGGTCGGGTGTCTCTGGGCAGCGCAGCGCCTCAATTTAACAGCTACAACTATGCCGGTCACCAGCGAGTAGTGCCGACTCAGGTGAAAGTAAGTACAGAAGACAACCTCGCGTATGTGGATACTAGCATTTCAGGCGGCAAGTTTACGTGGCGCTATGAACAAGGCGACTCTAGTTATTCCTCTCCTAGCGAGCTTTCGCTCGATATGTCTGCCCTGCAATCTGCGCAGTATCCGCTCGCTGGCGTCAGTGCTGTAAAAGATGGCGAGGGCTGGCATGTGAGCTGGTGGCACACGCTGATTGATTCAGTCACGATGAGCGCCAAAGATGGCAATCTCGATACCTTCGCTGATTTTATGAAAGCTAACGAGCGTAATTTCAATTTCTGAAAGGTGCGCCTCTTCTGATCTGAAAGGTGCGCCTCTTCTGAAAGGTGCACCGAGTGGTAGTGACGGCGGTAGCATCGGCTGGTTTTCAGCAGTGCATCAGTCTATCTGGTGGCTGCGTGGCTGATGTTACCGCAGCCACAATTTAATTGTGCTGATGGCGATCCCCTTGAAGCGTGGAGCCGCGCGGCTGATGTTACCGCTATCACTGATGTTACCGCCGTCAATAGCCGCAAACGGCAGGTTGATTTCAACGCCTAGCTCCTTGTGTGCCGCTCGGAAACTCGTGCCGTGGTCGGCTACATTCCATTCTGACGCTGGGCGAGGTGCGGTTAGTCTGACCGATAATACCACCCCATTGGGAGAATAATTGGCAGCTACTATCCGCCGATCAAGCACGGGAGCCGCCACTACTATCAACCTGGCAGCAGCATGAGCTCCTCCGCCTGCCCACAGGCGACAGCACCACTCCGCGCGACAGCATTACCCCACCCGACAGTATCGACCCTGAGCAGTGGCGCCGATGCCCTTTCCAAATGGCAGGCAATACCAAACATCCGGCTGATAGCGGCAGTACCGACGCCCTCGAACGGCGGGCAATGCCACGACGACCAGCTGATATCATCGGCCGGCAACGCCAAAATAATGGCTCAGTGATGGAACCTGCAATAATAACTGGCTGGTAGTATCAGCTGCGACGGAAGCGGGGTTATGGGGGCATCCACCATCGGTGCAATTATCACGGGTTTCGTGATGGCGATGTCCGCTGCGCTTGCTGCGAAATATCGCAAGCCCAAGATGCCACACGAGACGCAGACGTACTCAAAGATCGCGCAAGGCTTTATCTTTGCCGTGGGAATAATCCTCTTAGCTGCGGGAATAGCTCTATGGGCGGCGATACCAGATACAGACAAAACCGGTAAGGATTGGTTCGTCATCGCATCGACATTCGTTGGGAGCATCGCCGCTTTTCTCTGTTTCTATTATTACTCTCGTTTCTCGCTGGTGGTGATGCCGGAGATGATCACCGTCAATCATCCGTTCAAAGGCATCTTCTACATCACTCACGACAATCTCATCACTACTCGGAAAATCTCTTTTAAGGGGGTTATGCAAACGGAGCTGGTCTTTTACGATGCCGCAAGACGTAGAAAGATCACACTCGCGCACCCGCTTTTTGGCGTCACGGCATTTCTCTACTCTTCACGTTGAGCCGTTTGCGTTGAACCGTTCACGCAGGATCATCCACGCCGAGCTATTTAAGCTAGCTCATCCACGCTCAGATGAGCCACCTCCACGGTGCAAGTTGGACGTGACGTTCAGGTTAGATTCAAGTTAGCCTATCCACCCTCAGATGAGTCCTCTACACTGGAGCGTTCACCTTAAGCCATCCTCCCTGACCCATCCGCGCCGCCCCGTTGTAACGCGGCATCATTTTTTTTGGGGGGGGGTGACGGCGTATCATTTTCCGCGCGTCGATCCCATGTGGCGCTTGGTGATATTGTGTGACGTCGTATCACTTTTGGCTTTTCCGGCGCGGGAGATTCTCATTGTAGGCAAAGGAAAGTACGGTTAAAGGGTGAGTTTTCTCTTAAGACGCAATAAAGATGGTGATGACGCCGAGCTGAGCCGCAAGCTGGACGGCTCACCTAGTGCTGCGCCTGAGAACGGCGTCAGCCATGCACAAAATCATGCCCAGAACGACGACGCAGAAAATACTGCCGTCACTCGCTGGCGTGCGTCAGAAGCTGGAATGTCAGAAACTGGGGCGTACGGGGTGCACAAGAGGGCGCATGGGATAGGCTCAAGTCATGCGTCTTATGCGTCCACCGCCTATCGGCAGTGGCACGAGGATCTAGTAGCCGCTAGCCGCAACGTCGCACAGTTAGCTGAGCTTGCCACCACCACAGTGGATCTCACTCATGCACATCCCACGGGTGCCGCTCAGTTGTATTCGGGGGCGACGACGCTGCTCAGCTCGGTGGTGCGTGAGAAACACTCGTACAAGCGTGCGGTGGCGCAGCTAGAACGTTTACATCAGCTCGTGAATCGGCTCAATGATTCGTATGGTTTTGCTCAGCTTGCCTTGACTGCTGGTGAAGCTGCATGGCTGCCCCAAATATCTGAGCCAAGCCCTGAGCCAAGCGGTGCACAAACTGCTGCCCTCTCCACTTCTCGTGACGATTCGCAGGCAATGGCACGGCAGGGGGCGGCACAAGAGATCTCCGAGCACGGTATCTCTGGGCACGGTATCTCTGAGCGTGGTGAGGCCGAACCAGCGGTGACGTCAGCAGCCTCCGATGAAACGGCGTCAGAAAAGTATCAGGAAACGGCGGCTCAAACGCCCCAGAATGCGGCAGCTCCGGCCCAGCGGCAGATGGCTCCTGAACAACAGGCAGCCCCCCAAGAAACTACGTCAGAATCAACCCAGGGCACTGCTGCGACTGCCGACGCTGCCACAGCTACCCCCGCCGATGCAAATACCGCCGTTGCCACTGCTGCTGATGCCACTGCCAGCAGTGTCACCCAACCGGCTGCCCCAATCGCCACCCACCACAGCGCTCAGCCGGCCACCCAAGCTACAGCTTCGCGCGCTGCACACACCAAGGCTCAACGAATGCGTATGCCCATGCTCATGCGGCCGGTGCACGTGGACTTTCTCCCCTCGGGCGATGCAAAAATTCGTCTCTCCCGCTCTGCCGTTATCAACCCACAGCTCGGCGACGTGCTCAGAAAGGCGGGGGCGTCTGCGCACGAGCTGCTTACAGTGGAACGGCTCGCTGAGTCTGATGCGCTGGCAGATGCCGTCATCGCTCGTCTCATAGAGCTGGGGCGCACCTACCTCACGGATTTCTCGTATGAACCACAGGCGCTGCTGGGGTGTTTCTCTCACCCAGGGGAACGTCTCGTTCGAGATCTGGAAGCGATGAAGCCATTCATCGAAGAGTCTGGAGTGATGGCAGCACTTGCTGGAGATGAACGGGTGCGCTCTCTCACGGGTGCTCCGCTCCCGCCTGGAGATCAGGAAGATCGAGCTCCTGAGGTAGAGCGCGGCGTGGGAGACCGCGATGTGGATGAGCTACACGCAGTGGAGGCTGTGGCTTCTGGGCGTTCACTCGTGATTGATTGCCCTCCAGGAGCTGCTGGAATAGGTACGATTGTCTCCATTGCAGCCGATGCTGCTGCCAGTGGCCGCTCGGTGCTTATAGTGCCGGCGCACGCCTCGACTGGGGCAGCTATCCAGCGTGAATGTGAAGCTGCAGGTGTGGGAGATCTGGTTCTTAATTTCTGGGATCGAGATACCGCAGCATATCGCCTGCGCACCGGATTGCGCTTAGAGAAGCCAGATGTAGATCGTGAAGCCGTCTTGGATGTACGCGACAAACTGGTGAAAGCACGCGCCCAGCTCTCCACATTCGTGGATGATTTGCACCGCATAGATCCGTTTTGGGAGGCTTCGGTACACGATCTGCTGGAGAAACTAGCTGATCTTACGTCGCAGCCTGACGGGCCGCGCACCCGTGTGCGGTTCACAGAAACGAGTATCACCGCTATTCGAGATGCTGGCTATGAGCAGGTGGAGCAGCAGCTGCAGGAAGCTGCGGAGCTGGGCGTTTTTGATGGGGAGTACTCTGACTCGCTGTGGGCAACAGCAGATGTGCAAACGCATGATGACGCCGAGAAAGCGCTTGCACTCGTGCACGAGTTGCGTGAGCACGTAGTGCCAGAGACGGTGGATGCGATGACGGCAGTGAGCCAGCAGACGGGCTTAGTGCCAGCACATACACCTCGTGAGTGGGTGGATCAGATCGAGATGCTCAATGGGATTTCCAAGAGTCTCGATACGTTCTTGCCGAAAATTTTCACACAACCCGTTGAGGATATGGTGATCGCTACAGCCTCGAAAGAGTGGCGTGACGAGCACGATGTGCACATGAAGCATTCTGAGCGACGCCTAATTCGCAAACAGTTGGACGATTTAGTGCGCCCTGGAGCCACCCCTCAAGATCTCCACGCTGAGCTGCAACTGGTACAAGAGCGGCGCGAACTGTGGAGTAGATACTCTCACGATGGTGGCTGGCCAATTTTGCCGCAAGGCTTCTCGCACATTCGGAAGCAGGGAGCGCTGATGGAAGAGAAGATCAGCGGACTTTCTGAGTTTTTTGATGGCAGTGATTTTCTGGCGATGCCGTGGGAAGAACTCACCTCGAAGCTGGCTGCGCTTGAAAAAGAAGAGGGGCGTCTTGGCACGCTTCCGCAGCGTAATAGCGCATTTAAGCAGCTCACGGATCTGGGCTTGGGCGTTTTTATTGCGGATATGAAAGCTCGCCATGTGCCTGCTAAGAGAGTGAATGAAGAGTTCCGGCTGGCCTGCACCTCTTCGGTGTTTGAGCGGTTGATGGTGGATTCTCCAGTGTTGGCTTCGCTCGGGCCGCGAGATATCTCCGATTTGCTGTCCCAACTACGCGAACTGGATGCGGCTCATGTGGCATCGTTGGCCGAGCCGGTGAGGCGAGCAGCCATCTCCGAGATGCGTACATTTGCCCGAGCTCATCGAGATGCGACATTGAGTCTGGATGCGATTCTTGCCCGAGACGATACCCCCGCCCTCAAAGAGGCTATTGCAAGCTATCCGCGAATCGTGCAGTTGGCGCGTCCGGTGTGGATTATGCCGGCAGGGCTAGTGGCTGAATATCTGCCCGCCTCTCCTTGGGCGGATGTGTGTATTCTTGACGCCAGTGCAGATGTGCCGCTGTACAGTGTAGTCGCTGCGGTTATGCGTGGACGGCAGGGCGTGATCGTGGGCGATACTCGGCGTCCGGCGTTGCTGGCGGCGAGTGAACCAGATAAGGCGCTCGAAAAGCCGCCGCTTGCCATCACGGAATTTGCGCGCGTGCTGCCGTCACTGCAGCTACCTACCCATCGGGTGCAGCTCAACGAACTGAGCGCTATGGCACTCAACGGGCATGGTTATGAAGGCGTATATTCGCCGGTGCCGATCAATCCCCGCAAACGTTCGACGCATATAGTGCTCGTGGATGGCTATGGAATGCCATCTCTGGGCGGAGATGGGTCTATCGAGACGACGAGCGCCGAAGTAGACGCTGTGATCGACGTGATCGCGGATCATGCTTTAGATCGTCCTGAGCAGTCGTTGATTGTGATTGCCGCGAATGAGCGCCATGCCAAACGGGTGCGCGAAGCGTTCCATAAGGAGTTGGCGAGCTCACTGGTGTTGGCTGAATTTGCTCAAGCTCACCCCGATGAACCCTTTGAGATTGTGGATATTTCACAGGTAGCAGGCGCGCACCGCGATCACGTCGTGCTCACTGTGGGATTTGGGAAAACCGTGCATGGCCGACTTTTGCATTCCTTTGGGAAACTCGCTCAGCCGCAGGGATTCCTTGGCTTGGTGGATGCGATTGAGGCAGCTCGTGAAGAATTGACGGTGGTGAGCTCTATTGCCCCTGGCGATATGGATAGAGCTAAGATCTCCACCCCAGGCCCGCAGCTTTTAGCAGAAGTAATTTCGGCAGCTAAAGACGGCTATGTGAGCGCGGCATCAGGGCAGCAGCCGCAAGCGTTGGCACCACTGGTGGAAGATCTAGCTCAGCGACTAGAGGCAAACGGCTGGAAGACGGCATTGAATTTCGGCTATAGCGGCTCGCAAAAGATCCCGCTGGTGGCCGGCAGTGACGCCATTCCAGGCACCTGGGCAGTGGCCGTACTACTTGACGACGAAGCCTATGTGCATGAGCGTTCGCTGCGGCGCCGAGATCGCCATCGCGTGGAGGCATACCGGCAAGCTGGCTGGAGTGTGTTCCAGACATACTCAACCTCCCTGTTTATTGATCCGGCTGGCCAGGCGCAAGCCGTGGAGCGGCTCTTAGAGGAAGCAGTGCATTCGCTGCATGAACCGAGTTTTTCGGTGCAAGTCCCCACGATGGACGCAGCCGGTGAGTACGTGATGGGTGCTGGTGATTCGGGAGCAAATTCGCCCCTTGCCCAGCCGACCGGTGCGAAGCCAGCCGCTGTACAGCCGGCGGTAGCGGAATCGGCGGTAGCGGAGCCAAAACTAGCTCAGCCAAAACTAACGCACCCAGAAGTAGCACAGGCCGAAGTAGTGAAGCCAGTGGCTCGTGCTGAGCGCCCGAATATCTCGGTGGGAATGCCGTTAGTGGCCTACACCGATGATGAGCTAGACGATATGCTGGCATGGATTGCCTCTGATCGCGTGCCGCGCACGCAGAGCCAGCTTCTCGAAGAGCTACGCAACGAGCTAGGAATCGAACGTCGGGGCGGCCAGATTGATTTGGTGTTGGGCAACGTAGTACGCCGTTCAGGTCTGGCTGTGCCGGATGAAGATTCCGCTCAGGCGAATGGGAAAGCTGAGAGGGCAGCGAATGCCAGCGATACACAAGATCGGTGATGCCGAAGATCAGCCTAAGCAGCCCCAGAAACGTCGCAGCGGCAAACGAGCGGTGGCGCTTTCGCGGATAGATCGGGAGCGTTTACAGCGCGGTGAGCTGCTTTATCCTGAGCAGGCTTTGACTCACCAAGAGTCCTCTGCCTCCCAGACTCGCGCAAACCACTCCACTCGTGCTGGTCGCAATACCTACCGCCAGACTTATCCTCCGGCCAGTGGGCTCAACAGAGAGGATCTCACGCCCAGAGAGCGTGAGATCCTCGAAAATCTGCCGCCACATTTCGGCAAGATCTAGCGATCCAGCAGCGGAGCAGCGCTGTTTATAATCTGTGGCCTGCCGTCACGCCTAAAGACGGTCAAGCCCGCACCTAGCTCAGTTCTTCTTGAGCAGATCGCGGATTTCAGTGAGCAGCACGACGTCTTCGCTAGGTGTGGCCACTTCTTCCACTTCCTTGGTTTTGCGCAGCTTGTTCATCGGTACCACGATGCAGAAATACAGAGCCAGCGCGATGAGTAGGAAGTTAATCACGGCGGTGATCACGGTGCCAGGCATAATGGTGGCTCCATTGATGGTGAATTCGCCTACATGATCGAAATTAGGCTTGCCGAAAATGGCAGCGATGAACGCCATAATTACCTTGTCGCTCAGAGCGGTGACGATCGGCGAGAAAGCCCCGCCGATAATCACGCCCACGGCAAGATCAATCACGTTGCCGCGAGAGATAAATTCCTTAAATCCTGAAAACATTTTGCCCATGTCGGTACCTTTCCCACTGCGAGTGCATGAGTTGTAGCGCAGTTTAGTGCAGTTTCTAGATGTTTATATGATTATTGGTGCCTGCTGGTGCATCAGTATCCGCGCTCGCAGGGAATGCGGGTCTGGTAGGTACCATCTCGTCTGCGCTATGTCATTGAGAAACAATCACTGCATGAAGGGGTACTTTAGCTCCGAGGCCGATCACTAGACTAGCGTCATTTTTAGGAATTGCCACAAATATTTCGCCTTTGTTATGTGAGTCACGCAAGATACTTTTGTCCTGTACGTCTGCCCTCACACTCATCACCAATGCAGAGTCCGTCAGTAGCTGAGCTTCGCTGCTATCCCCTGGGGCATTGGACGGTGAGTAGAGCTGGATGCGATCTCCGGCACGAAGCATCGCAGCTGTAGCTTGATGATCGAGAGTGACGGCGGTGATCACCGTGCCTGGTGGAGCAGAAGCTGCGAAATCAGAGGTGAGCAGTTGCCTGTCGATAATTGGCGCCCCTGCTGGTAGCGGGGCAGCGAGAATCTGCCCTAGAGCGGCGTCAAGAGAACTGAGAGTGCCAGTGGGTATTGCTTCAACTGGCAGGGCTTTTAGCTGTACTTCGCCACGGTTGAGGGTGGTGCCGGTGCTGAGGTCGTGGGATGCTACGACGACGGTATTCATCGGCTTTTGGTGTATTCCGAGTGTGGTGAGAGCCGACTGAACTACGAGGCCAAACACAAGAGCTACAATCACCCAACGCCAACGCCATACGAGGGCTCGCACTGGAGATGGGCGACGAATAGCGCGATGCTGAGCTGCACGGTGCTGGTGAGGCGGGTGCGGTTTGCCGTGACGCAGGTGGTGACCAGTGCGCGAATGCTCCTGCTGGGAAAGCGACTGTGGTGCAGCGCTTCTGGTTGCTGCAGAGCTTTCCAATACCGCGCTGCCCATTCTCTCCGAGCCGCGCGAATGGCCGGTTTTCGTAGACGTCCAGTGCCACAATCTCATAGTCCCAGTGTGGGAGAGATTCCACTGCTGCGCGCCTGAGCAGTCTCCCTTGTGGATAACTACCGCAATGCCCATACCTGTGCACAAGTTGTCCTGGTACATATTGGCTCATGCGGGCATGAGCCTGCGTGTCATTAGTCGGAGCGTCATAGGCTCGTGCGTTATGCGCCTGTCTGCGTAGTTGATTGCGTACACGCTGGTTCATGTATACATCAGCTCATGCGTGACGTCACGGCTCCTGATCCTGCCACCGTCAGCACTTCCTTGCGTACGTTATAGCTGCTGAAGCGTGCCAACCCAGTCTGCCGCTGGCACATCACATCAGGGAGCACTGACGTCACGACTGCGCAGAAGCAGTGGGGAAAACTCCGCTGGGAGTAATCACAAAGGGAATAAGCACGTCCATGTCGTTTTGTGGAAGTGCACTGCGGAGGAATTCTTCGTCGTAGATGATGGCAGCTACCTTGGTGTGAGAGCCGATACCTTTGAGCGCCCGATCATACCAACCGCCGCCCTGGCCGAGGCGTTCCCCCTGGGAATTGACGGCGAGCGCAGGGATGATCATCACGTCTACATCGGCCAAAATTGAGTTGTCAAACGCTGGCCCTGAAGGTTCTGGTGGGCGCCCTGGAGCCATCGTCTCTAAATCAGCATCGCCGCGGAAATAACCCCACGAACGGGTGAGGTGCGGCCCCAACTTAGGCAATAGCAGTTGGATGCCGGCGTCGGCAATCTGTGTGCATAGCTCTCGCGTGGGCGGTTCCTTGTTCACCGACACATAGCAGGCCACGCAGCGGGAGCCTTTGACGAAATCGAGCACGTGTGTGGCGATCTGCTCCCCAGCGCTGATCCGCGCCGCTTCGGTTCGCTCTTTCCGGTGGGTGCGTATGGCAGAGCGCACGAGCTGTTTGGCATCTTCTGTGTCGTACTGCGCGGTCTGCGGAAGCGAAAGCTGATTCATATATCTAGTATCCCACGGTTTTTGAGCTGATGCGCAGGTATGCTGGTGACGTCATCTATTGTGCGTGCGTGTGAGCGTGAGCGGGGAGAGCGGTATGAGAACAGTTGCAGATTTTTTGGATCACTGTGTGCAGGTGAGTGCTCCGCTGCCACCCCTAGACGTCTCTCTCGACGGCGCTGCGGGATGTATCCTCGCGCAGGCGGTGTATGCCAATGCCGATATTCCCGCGCGTGATCGCGCTGATGGAGATGGCTATGCGGTGCTTGCCAGCGATGTAGCGCAGGCGAGTGCTGAGAATCCGGTGAGCCTCTCAGTGATTGATGCCCTGCCGGCCACTGCCGTGAATGCGGGGACGCTCGTCCCAGGTGGATGCGTGCAGGTGGCCTCAGGTGCTCCGCTACCAGCGGGAGCCGATACCGTCATCCCGATAGTTTTTACCAACCGCGGCACGGCTATGGTGCAAATAAAGCGTGCACTGCCAGCGGGATCGTATGTGCGCCATGCGGGGGAAGATACGCGCGAGGGAATGGAAATTCTTCCTGCGGGAGTGCGTCTGAGTGCTCGCCATCTGGCGCTGCTGGCGGCCGAGGGAAGAGCCACGGCACTGGTGCATCCCGCTCCGCGCGTCGTGATTATGGCCGTTGGGGATGAGCTGCAGGATCCTGGCCGGAAGCCACAAGCAGGGAAAGTATTTGACGCCAGTTCTCACGCTTTGGCCAGTGCTGTGCGTGAGGCCGGTGGCAACGTCTTCCGCGTGGGCGTGGTGAGTGACGACAAACGGGTATTGCGTGAGACGCTGGAAGATCAGCTCGTGCGTGCAGACATTATCATTACCACTGGGGGGCTTTCCTACGGGGGTGGAGATACTGTAAAAGAAGTGCTGGCGAGTTTCGGCTCAGTACGTTTTGATGCTGTAGCTCTCTGGCCAGGGCGCCAACTCGGGATTGGCACGATCAACGATGAGGCCGTGGTGTTTTGCTTGCCTGGGAATCCGGTGGCAGCGCTCACGGCATTCGAGATTTTCATTCGTCCAGCGTTGCTGCACATGGCAGGGTACTCACATATTCACCGGCGGCCAATTTCGGCGCAGATGACGGCGGCGTGGACGGGGCATAAGGAATTGGAAGACTATGTGCCGGTGCGCGTGGTAGGCAATCCAAACGATGGCTATCGGGCTACACCCTTGATAGAAAACGACTCTACTTTGATTAGTGCATTAGCGCGAGCAAACGGGCTGGCGGTGATTGCTCCGCAGACGAGTTCGGTGAGCGCAGGAGATAGCGTGCCGTGCATTATTCTTGATTCGTGACCGTTAGCGGACTGCCGCCAGCAACGGGTGAGGTAGCCGCTACGTTTGCGAACATGGCTATGTTAATTATGAGAATGATGATACTAATGTGGTTATTGGGGATAACTTCTTAGCTGAATGCCTATTTGACTAGAGAATTAGGGGCGACACACCATCCTTAGGTGGTGCACGCGCGGTGTTCTTTGCATAGCTTGATAAGTGTGGGAGTGGAAGGAATCGCAGTTGCAGCAGCAGTGATACTGCTAGTGGTGATTGTGATGCCAGCTATCTACCGTCAGCGGGCGGTGGTGGCAGAAGCTCCAAAAGACGAGCGGTACGCTCCAGATCTGCGAATGATTCATGAACGTACATATACGCAGACCAATAATTCGACATATCGGTGCACAATTTTTCCAACGGAGCGCGTGATGGACATGAAGCAGAAACCAGCTGCTAACCCCAGGCAGAGGAAAACCTCTCAACTTCGTTCTCTGGCGCGAGCGCGCTCACGTGCCAAAGCTCGGATTGCGGCCCGCCATGCAGCCCGAGTGCGCTACGGCGTGGGTGCAGTGGCGATAGCGGCGATCACCGTGATTGTGTGGATACTGGTTTTCTCGGTGAGTTTGCCACTCGCGGCGGCAATTGTGCTGAGTTTGATTCTCGGCCTCTACGTAGCAGGATACGCCTATATGCTCAATTTCTGGGGTCAGGCAGACCGTGACGATACGGAAAAATTAGCGGCCACGCAGGCCAGGATCGACGAATTGCGCCGTGGGAAACGTACTGAAGCTAGCTCAGCAGCAGATCAGGAGCGGCGGCAGGGGCGTGAGGTGGGCGCAGAACGCCAAGGCCGCGCCGAACGTGAGCGAAACCGAGGGGAAGAGAATCACGAAGCTGCGATCCGGCGGCATAAGCAACGAGCTGGAGAAGAGACGATGAGCACTGGTGTGCGGGTGATTCGGGCAGATCGCGGGCAACTCACAGCACTTGAAGCCGAGAAAACTCCGCAGCAGCGCCGAGCACAGGGGCAGCTAGCTGAGTCAAGTCGAGTACAGGCGCGGAGAGTTTCCACTCAGCGAGATCAGCGAGATCAACGTGTGGCCGCTCGGACTGAGCGCGGAGCGGGGCTGCCGTCACGCGAAAATACTTCAACCACTCCGGCCACGCCAGCTCCAGCAAAGATGGCAAAAATTACTCTCCCGAGCTACACGCTTAAACCGCGATACGACGTTCAGCGCAAGGCAGATGCCCGTAGCATCGCCTACGATGCCACGGCGGCACACTCCGATACCGCGCAAACTAAGCGTGCGCTGCACGGCTCCGTTGCCGAGCAGATCGCCACTGATCAGGTACAGGCTGCTGTGCCATATCGTCCACAGGGCATTGGAGAGCGAGTGGGAGATGTACTTCCAGAAGAGCCCAACGCCGTGCCAGACGTGATCGCCGATGAGCCTGCGCGTCACCAGCGGGTGAATGTACTGGGCGTGGGAGAGACTCTCGATTCACTCCTTGATCGCCGCCGTGCTTAATTCGCGCCTCGCCTACGTTTGATCTGGAGTAGATTGTGACTACGGTTGTGATGCTTCACGGAGCACACCAGCTTCCTAAGGTGTGGCGTGCCGTCTCCGATAGTTTTCCTCCGGCGTGGGGAGTGGTAGCTCCGCAGCTTCACGGGCGAGCAGATCTTGAGGCGATGGATAGCGCGATTGTGCACGATCTCGCTCAGGTGGTGGTGCAGCCACCCGTTATTGTGGTGGCCACGGGCACGGGTGCTATCGCGGCGATTGAGTTTTGTGCCCGCCATATCGCTGAGGGTGACGGCAACAGCGGCGCTACCAGCGGGGGTATTGCTGGCCTGCTGCTCGCCGAACCTCGCATTGCCGTCAGCGCAGGTGCTGTGCGCAGCGCAAAGCTCGCAGCGGTTCTTCATGGGCAGGGCAGTGCACCGCGCAGTGCCGATGGGAAATTCACAAATGCCAGCTACGCCCAGCGTTTATCGTATATGCAAGCGCTGCAAGGCGTCTCGATACCGCAAGGCGTCTTGGCTCAAGAAGGCGTTTCACTGTTACAGCGCGTGCAGCAGCTCAATGCTGCCGGCTTGCCCGTGCGCATCCTCGCCGCGGAAAAAGATCGGCACGGCAGAGCTGGCGCTCGTGAGCTCCACAAGCTGATGCCGCAGGCACAGTTCTTTGAGATCGCACAAGCCGAGGCAGATTGGAATGCTTACGCTCCAAGAAATTTTGCGGCGAACGTGGCGGAATTTATAGCGACTTTGTAAACAGTTGCGCAAACACCTCAAAAGGTTCGTAAGATGCAAACATTTCACAAGACGCAACCTGTTTGCAATGCGCGACAAATATAGAACGTCTTGTCAGCGTGCAAACAGTTCGTCAGTGTGGGCGATATAAGATGTTTCGTCATGCGTGTGATCTAAACTGAACCGTTCCCAAGCGGCTGCGCAAACGGTGGGCAGTATAAGCGGCTGCGCAAACGGCGGGCAGTATGATCAACTGCGCGAACGCGGCGAACAGTAGTCATATCGGTGATTTACGCGATCTGCGCACGTGATCGATGTACCTGTAAGCAGCGTCACGAACTGCCTCTAGATGGCCGCACGAATATCAAACTACCTCTGGATGCCACACGAATGGCGAATAGGGATTCGCAGTTTCATATAGTGTGCGACGTTTTGGCTGGTCGGATGCCATGAGTACACTGAGCAGGTAGAGCCGCTTGCAGCAGCCAGAGGTAGGCTGCGGACACTCGAAAGAAATGCCCGCAAGGTTCACTCGAACGACTCGACATATCACAACACTGTCGATAGCGATACGGAGGAGATAGAAATGGCATATCAGCGCATTCTCACGATTCAGGATATTTCTTGCGTAGGCCAGTGCTCGCTCACGGTGGCCTTGCCAATTCTTTCGGCGTGTGGACACGAAACAGCAATTTTGCCCTCGGCTGTACTCTCTACTCACACGGGCGGTTTCACGGGCTATACGTTCCGCGATCTCACCGACGATATGCCTGCTATCGAGGATCACTGGGCACAGCAAGGAATTGATTTTGCCGCGCTGTACACGGGATATCTCGGCAGCGAACGGCAGATTGATATCGTTGCGGATATTGCGCACAAGCTGCTCAAGCCTAGCGCTCCCTTTATCGTCGATCCAGCTATGGCAGATAACGGCCAGCTCTACCCTGGATTTGATACCGCTTTTGTGCAAGCAATGGCACGGCTCGCTTTCTCAGCGGACGTGATTTTGCCTAATATCACGGAGGCCGCGATGCTCACGGGCATGGAATATCGCCAGACGTATGATCGTGCTTATATTGACGCTTTACTTGCAGCGCTTACGGATAAAGGAGCGAAAACGATTGTGCTCACAGGCGTCAGCTATAAAGCGGATCGCACTGGTGTGGTGGTGTTTGACGGCGGTGACTACACCTACTATGAGCACGAAAAAGTAGCTCAAGGGGCACACGGTACCGGCGATGTATACAGCTCGGCTTTTGTCGGATGCCTGATGAATGGACATACCTTGATTGAGAGCGCACGCATTGCAGCAGATTTCACAGTGCGTTGCATCAAACGCACAGTGGCTGATACCGATCACTGGTATGGCCCAGAGTTTGAGCCTGAGCTAGGATGGTTGATCTCCCAGCTGAGCTAAAGCCGCAGCCACTGCTTGCTCTACGGAGTCGCTGACGTCATACCACATCCGGTCCAGCTCATTGTCGTATTCAGCTGCTTCGTCAGGGTATGGCAGATCGCGTTCTAAGTGCTTCTCGCGGTATTTATGCCAGTGAGCATCACAATCTGCTACCAGTGCGGCCACCTCGCTCAAACCGAGCCGCTCCAGCTCGGAACACGCCTGCTCGACGATGTTGTGCCCGTCAGCTTCATGAAGGCTATGGGGATTTTCGTCGATGTGTGTGGTGGTGAGTCCTATCTCCAATCCGCCGAAATCCGTGTGCTGCAAAAACAGCATCAACGGGAGGAGCCGCATGGCCGCGCTGTTGTGCTCAATCTCCGGATGGGCGATGCCGGCTTGCATATCGAGGGCGACGCTAATGAGTCGTTCGCGCGGAGAGAGCCAGTAGCGCTCGGACGGTTCTGATATGGCGGGGATAGCCGTTGATGTCAGATACTTTTTTAGCCTGCGAAACCATTGCTTATCGTAGTTACTGCGTTCGGGCATGATGAGAGCACCATCACACCAGGTTAATACTTCGCTTTGTGTGATTATTCCGGTGTATATCAGCGTGGGAATGAGAAAGCCGCCGATAGAGTTTTCGCCAAAGTATCCGCCGTCTGCTTGCTCTAACGAAGCTCCTTTGACGCCAGGGATCCGGAAAGCAGCCTTGACCAGCGAGAATGCCAATTCGTCTTTGCCGGCGAGCACATCGTAGAGACGAGAGGCGCCGACACCGCCCAATACACCACCGGTGAGGAGTAAAAGCGTTACTCCTTGGGTGAACGGTATGCGTAGTGAATTGTACTTGAGCCAGGATATGGCAGTTAGCATATTGCCCACGCGGTCGTAATGCTTAGGATTTTTAAGAAAGAGCTCACCCCAGGAGGCGAGAATCATAGAGAGATCCTTCGGGAAGAGAGCAGGCACATCCCACTCGATAAACTCCTGCACTTCAGGGACACGGCGAGCTACATCTTCCGCCCTCGGATAGCGCACGATGGCAGCTGCACGATCGTGGCCACTGCTCAATGGTCCGTCCCAGTCGTCACTGTAGCTGGCCGTCTCGGATTCGAGGATTTTCTTGGCCGTCCCGCGCAGGGGTTTCAGCATAGCTACTCGCTGCTCTTCGGGGAGCTCTTGCAACTTCCACAGCATTCCCTCAGGATTGCCCCAGCGCAAGAGTTGCTCAAAGGTGCAAGTACTCATCATTTTTCTCCGCTTTCTCTCCATTGAGCACTTCCCCGCCACGTACTTCTTGGTTGGGCGCTTCTCCAGCGAGTGTTTCTTGGTTGGGCACTTCCCCGCCACGTGCTTCTTTACTGGATACTTCCCCAGCGGGCGCTTCTTTGCCGAGTGTTTCGCTGCCCAACTTTTTCGACGCGGATTTCTCTGGCGTCACCGAACGTAGCGACACTAGGTGAATCGTCACGCCGATAGCAATCACGGCCAGTAAGATCACCAGCCAGAGCTTGCTGCGCAGCAACCACATACACAGCCCCATGCCGCACCACAGAATGAGAATGGTGCGCCACTTATTGCCGATGGTCATCTCATGGTTGTAATAGTCTGTGAGGTATTGTCCGAAAATTCGATGGTTGAGCAAATAGCTGTGCCAACGCTCGGAGCTCCTCGCAAAGAAAAATACGGCGAGCAGCAAAAATGGGGTGGTGGGCACTACCGGCAAGGCGACGCCAAGAAAGGCCAGCCCGGTAAAGAGGAAACCAAGAGCCATCATCACTACTTTTTTTATACGCACGCTCTGTTGTCTCCTTTGCACTATCGGGCATCGCTTGCATAATCCTGGATCGCTCGGCGGCGATTTTTGCTGCTGTTATCGTACCTGAAGAGCGGGCGTTATCGTACCTGACGGGCGCACAGATTGCCCCGACAAGTGCGTGACGACAAGCTGCCCGAGGCGTTCTCGTACCTGAAGGGCGAGCAAATTGCCCCGCGAGAAGTATCGGCCGAGGAGTCCTGCGAGAGGTATCGACCAAGAAGTATCGCAAGATCTTTTCCCATTCAACTTCCCCAAAGCAATTTCTACATTGTGGAATAATTCAACTTTATAGGCGTTATGGTTACTGCAAGTAATGACCGCACAACCTACAGGAGACATAATGGCTCTGGACGAAACGATCAAGAATAAAGCTGAAGAGCTCACGGGCAAGGCCAAGGAAGCGGCTGGAAAAGTGACTGGTGATAAGAACCTGCAGGCTGAGGGTAACGTGGATCAGGCTAGCGGCAAGGCCAAAGAGGTAGGCAACAAAGTGACCGACAAGCTCGATGACGCCAAAGAGGCTGTGAGCGACGTAGCCGGCAAGCTCGGTGCTCACGTGAAAGCAGCGGCGGACAAAGTGAAAGATGCCATTTCTGGAGAGTAATGCTCTAGGCAGTGATGCATCTTCTACATATCACTCAATAGATTCGCTTCATAAGTGGCGCTCACCGCAACCATTTTGGTGCGGTGAGCGCCACTCTATTCGTCGATGTTTTATTTGCCGATAGTTTTATTCACCCGTGATCTGTGCTCGCGGATACTCCGCGTTCGTCGATATCAATAGAGCCAGCGCCCGCAAGCGCTGCAGGCATTAGCTTGTCGGCAAGCGCCAGTTTTATCGGCTCTATCGGCGTGACGGTCTGAGCAGCTCTGGCAGGGCAGAATCTCTAGCAGAGCTACCGAGATCAGGCAAGAGCTTTCAGAGCTTCGAAAGACTTCTGGGCGTTGAGCTTCGGCCCTGCCCCCGCAGGAGGTTCTTCGTCGATCATAATGTCTTGCTCAAGCACGTAGTAGCCATCGAAATTCACTTTATTCAGTTCGGCCACGATAGCGGCAAAGTCGATATCACCCTCGCCGATAGGAGCAAACATATTCGCTTTAATTCCCTCAGACCACGTGATCTCCCCTGGCAGGAGCTTGCTCACCAGATCCGCATGGACGTCTTTGGCGTGCACGATTTTCACGCGATCAGCGTATTCCTGTGCAATCTTCACTGGATCGGAGCCGCCAGCGAACATATGGCCGGTATCTAGGCACAGCCCCACATGGGAGTTGTCGAGCACTCGCCGAATCTCCTCATCGAGCATCACCATCGTTCCCCAGTGAGGGTGGATACACGCCGTTACGCCGTCTTCAGCTGCTCGGGCGACGATTCTATCGAGATTGGTAAAGAGAGTTTCCCACCCTTTTTCGTCGAGCACAGGACGATCATCGTAGCCCTCGCGTCCGGAATCTGCCGCGAGAATGAGATACTCACCGCCAGCTACTTTGAATGCCTCAAGTTCTTTTTCAACGGCGGGGAGCGGATCGACGTCTGGATCGTGCATAACGGCCAGGAAGAACGATCCTACCGGCTTCAATGCAAAATCTTTCACGGCAGCTGCGCGTCCCTCGGGATCCACCGGCAGCCAGCCCTGCGGGCCAAATTCTGTGGCCGTGAGCCCGAGTTCTTTCATCTCACCAAGCACGCGCTTGGGCTCCATCTGATATCCCCAATTCGGGACTTCGCATACTCCCCAGGAAATCGGGGCACCTGCAATTTTCATTATTTCTCCTTTTATGCTCTCTATCTTATGTGTCTTATGTCTGGCGTGGCCTGCGCCGTGCGATGGCCACAAGCGGCGATGCCTGCAGAGCGTAGCGGCCGTGGACGTGAGGCCAAAGCCGCCCGCCCTCTGCGTACGGGTTGATGCCGCATAGTTAGAATGTTCGGTTGTTCGGTTGCTAACGCGGCCTGTCAGGGTGGCGGCACTAGCACGGGCTGGGCGGAGCCAACCGGCAAACAGGGTGACGTCAAGCAGCGAACAGGCGGGTGCTGAGCGCCCAGCCCACGGAGGTGCTCACAGCTGGACAGTTTTTCCGGTGCGCGCCGATTCCTCGGCAGCTTCAGCCAGATGGATAGCGCGGGATCCGTCGGCGATGGACGGCGAGGCTTTCTCTCCGCTTTCCACCGCTTGCAAGAATGCATCGAGCTCCCGCGCAAAGGCAGCAGCGTAGCGCTCCAGGAAGAAGTGCTGGAATGGCCCTTGAGCGTCGGTGGCAGTGGCAGTGTAGGCGCGCACGGTGGTATCGCGCTGATTCTCGGCGATGAATGATCCCTCGCGGCCAAACGCCTCAATCCGCTGATCGTAGCCAGAAGCATCGTGGCGGTTGTTGATAATCGTGGCCACTTTGCCATCCTTGTTGGTCAAGACGATTACCACGGCGTCGTAGTCGCCAGTCTTGGCAATCTCAGGATCGAGATGCTGGCCGACTGCCGTCACAGTGGCAATATCTCCGAGGAAGAAAGCTGCAGTATCGAAATCATGGATCGTCATATCCTTGAAGATTCCGCCAGAAACCGCGATATACTCAGGGCTGGGAGCCTCGGGATCGCGCGAAATAATCGTGAGCTGCTCCAGATCGCCAATCTCTCCAGCTTCCACCCGCTGATGGATCTCGGAGAAATTCGGGTCGAAACGGCGGTTGAACCCCACCATGATGTTGTAGTCGTACGCCTCAAGATCTTTCACCAGTTGATCGACTGCTGCAGCGTCCATTGCTATTGGTTTTTCGGCCAATGCAGGTTTGCCCGCTTTGGCAGCAGCCAAAATATGCGGCACATGAAGAGGTGTTGGCGAACAAATAATGATAGCTTCTACTTCAGGATCATTGAAGATGTCGTCGGCATCAGCCAGCCAACGTACACCATATTGATTGGCGAGAGCCTCTCCCGCCTCTTGCACCGGATCGGCGATTGCCACCAACTGCGCCCGAGGATTATTTGCGATGGACTTAGCGTGTACCTGAGCAATGCGACCAGCACCTACAATTCCGATTTTAACCACAGCCACTCCTTTGACAACTATGATTCACGCCCACCTTCGCCGGATACATCCGAGTAGGATGAGCATTGACGTAAACACATCGCCGTGTCTACGCACTACCTTTTGATAGATATATAAATTCTATTTCACCTATCATTTATCTGTCAATGATTAATTAGTATTTACAATTAGATCTACTCGGCGCCAGCGGCATGATCGCGTACGATCATCGCAACAAGCCACGAGAAAACACTCTAGTTACAGCACAAAAGAGCTGTTTGCAGAGTTCACTGTAGCATATCCAAAGCCGCAAAATCGCGCTTTGAAACAAAAATAGCGAGTTAATGGCACATGATACGTGACGTCGTTCTCACTATTGCTCATATTCTTGAGAAGGAATTGTCAGTACAGCTAGGATAAAGACGTCTCAATACGAGGCAGCGATTCTTTCGAGTCGCGCACATGGTTGTGTAGAGCGCACCCATGTGCTCTACACGGAAGAACGCAAAGGAGAAAAAGTGGCGACACTCGTCCTCAATAATCAGATGGCTTTGGTTAAGCGGGGTGTCACAGGTTCACGGTTCGCGGCATCAGCGCGTTTCCTTTCTCACGTAGAAATTAAACTTGCTCTCACTCTCGCTTTTGTGTTGTTAATGGCTCTTATTGCCTATGTCGGTGTGGCGCTCTCTGCCACAGTTGCTGTGATTGCAGCCGGCTTAGTTGTAGCTGCCGTGACGCCGATATGCATTTTCATGGCGCTTGACGATCAGATCAATAAGCGATAGCAATATCGCAGCTCTGCAGCTGCTGGATGCATGGATACCTTGTGCGCATCTGGATGTATCGGAAGCTGCTGAGCCTCGAAGCATTTTGACCTATTTTAACCTACGGCGTTAAACGCTAAAACAACAGCATAGACGCCACAGAGAGTGTCCCTGTACGGTTTGATTCCGTACAGGGACACTCTCTGTGGCGTAGCCCGCTTCTTATGTGCTCAGCGTTTAGCTCGCTTGGCGAGCTAGTGGCCGATCGGCGTCACTTGGAATAACGCTTTTCCATCATCACTTCGATTTCCTCCATGGATTTCCCAGAGGTCTCCGGCATCACTCTCCACAGTGTGATAAACATGATGAGGTTGAGAACGGCGAAAATTCCGTACGTAATGCCGCCACCAAAGTTGTCGAGCAAAATCGGGAAGAGCGTCGTCACGATAGCGTTACAAATCCAGAGGAAGAACACGCACCAGCCGTTCATAATCCCGCGCACGAAGCTGGGGAACATTTCCCCGAGCATCGTCCACACCACAGGCCCATTGGACGACTGCACAATGAGCATAAACACGCCCATGAGCCCCAGAATCAGGAACGCAGACGACGCTGCAGGGGTGGTGCCATCAATGATGTGCGGTTGAATGAACACCCCAAACACCACGCCGATCAGCGCCAAAACGATCGACACTGAACCGATGCAGAAAAGGAGGATTGAGCGGCGGCGGAACTTGTACACCAAGAACAGGCCGAGCATGGATCCCGCCACCGACATCACGCCGTTGGCCACCTGTGCCGTGATGGCGGCTGAGGTGTTCATACCCGCGTATTCGAGCACCTTTGGAGCGTAATACATCACGGTATTCACGCCGGTGAATTGGTTTGACGCCGCAACGATCATGCCAACGATCAGCAGTTTCATCAGCCACGGAGTGC
Organism: Actinomycetaceae bacterium; assembly: GCA_028724905.1. Classification (GTDB taxonomy): domain Bacteria; phylum Actinomycetota; class Actinomycetes; order Actinomycetales; family Actinomycetaceae; genus Arcanobacterium_A. Next base: position 191,668 of record JAQYTG010000005.1, read on the forward strand.
CTAAGACGTCGCTCCAGGTACCGCGCTTTTGCTGCCGCTGAGCTTTCTGATTCTCCACCATTTCGGAGAGTTCCAGCTCGATGGGGTCGTCGCGGTCGTCGCGGATCTGCTTCAGCGTGCCGATAGCCTCGATATAGAACTTATTCGCGGCATACCAGCGAGGAGATTCGGGCATGAGCCGCATCCCAATCCACAGCAACACGGCTGGTATCGTGCAGATCACCAGCATATAGCGCCAGGCGTTGCCGTTGCCGCCATTGACTACGAGGTTGTTCATAAACTCTTGAGCGGCTGAATCGCTCATACCTGCGGTTATTTCTTTCACCGCCTGCCACGGGTGCGTTCCTGCGGTGAGCTGCCCACTCGGATCGCTTACCACATTAATTTGAGGCCCACCACTGATGCCATTGATGATGGCGTTAAATGTGAAAGCGGCGAGCTGACCCACCACGATCATCAACTGATCGACGGCCACAATAGTGCCTCTAATGCGTTTGGGAGCCATCTCTGCGAGATATACAGGAACGGTGGCTGAGGCGCCTCCCACGGCCAGCCCCAAGACGAAACGAGCGAGATACATAATTGCGAGGTTCGGCGAGAACGTCGTCCCTAGAGCGCCAATCGTAAAGATAATAGCGAGCAGAATGAGGTTGTGACGGCGTCCGTAACGGTCGGAGAGCATACCTCCTGCTAGGGCACCAATAGCTGCCCCGATGAGGAGCACACCACCGATGAGCCCCTCTTCGACGGAATCAAGATGCAGCCCTCCTGCGGATTGCAGCATATACATATAGGGCAATGCCCCTGAGATCACTCCGGTATCGTATCCGAATAAGAACGAGCCGAGAGTGGCCACTCCTGCCACAGCCACGATTTTGCGGTGTTTACCTTTTGCTGGAGACGTCTCAACGAGATTGTGTATCTCCGCTTTGCTAGGAAATTCTTCGCTCATTTCCCCTCTTTCTTTCCTGAGAAAGCGAATGTTGTGGTGCCTTCAAAAGGAGCAATGCTCGTCCACGTCTTCGTGGCAGCAGATTCCACTACTGCATCGTCGATCAGTGCTGCTAGCGCGGCATCGGCCGCTGATGGCGCCAACTGTTCTCCTGTGATGATTGATTGGATAAATTTTGCAGCTTCGACGCACTTCATGTCGTCAAAGCCAATGGATGTGCCTCCTCCAGGTTGGAATCGGCTAAAGAATGGGAAGGACGGATCATCCATAGCGCGCACATAGCCTTGGAATTCGTTGTCGCGCCCGATGCATACATACAAATCGTTGAGGTGCTCAAAGTTCCAACGAGCAGAACCCTCGGTGCCGTAAACTTCGACGATGTATTCCGCCCTCGGCCCTACGGCCACCCGCGAGGATTCTAAAGTGGCCAAGACGCCACTATCCGTGCGGGCGAGAATGGCGCAGTAGTCTTCGTTTTCCACGGCTCCGCGCCGATCGGATATTTCCCATCCGGTGTGTCCAACGCCTTGCTTCGTGGGGATTGGGCGGTCTTTGATAAAGATGCCGGTGGTGGCGCTGACTTCTCTGATCGGCGATCCCAGAAGATAATGGAGCAGATCCACGCCGTGACTCATCAGATCCGAAATCGTGCCAGGGCCAGCTTTCGAGCGGTCGTAGCGCCACGTCAATGGCCCATCGGGCGAAGAAGCATAATCGGCGATCATCCACATTCGGGCATTCGTGATGGTGCCCAGCCGGCCGGTGCTCACGAGTTCGCGCAGCTTTTCTATGGCGGGAGTGTGCCGATAGTTGAATCCACTTGCCGTCACGAGTCCTTTTACTTCGGCAGCGCGAGCAATCTCCACGGATTCTTTGGCATTGACGCCCATAGGCTTTTCAATCCAGAAAGGTTTCCCCGCCTCAATAGCTGCCATAGCTATCGGATGATGCAGAAAATTAGGGCTACAGATTGAGACGGCATCTACCTGGGGATCGTTGATGACCTCCATATAATCTGATACGGCTCGTTTGAATCCGATTTCCTCGATAGCGATACGGCGAGCTTCGGGATTTGAATCGCACGCTACTTCGAGTTCGCACTCCACATCTAACTCTGGGAATCGTTCTTTTATCTGTTTGTAGCTGCGTGAATGGAGTCGCCCCATCCATCCGAGGCTAATGACCCCTATTCGTAGTGTCTTCTTTGACATACAAACCACCTTTAGTTGTTAGCTCAACTTGCAACGTTGCAAATAGTTATCTCCAGCCCTGCACAGATACGACAGAAACTGAGACTAATCAAAGTCTACAGTCTTATAGCAGCATTTGTCACCTCATTTTTAGAAATTAGTCCTATCATTTATAGTAAATGCCATACATGAGAGCATCTAAAAGCTGGAGGGGTGATCGCTCACCCCTCCAGCTACACATAAACCGTCATCGAGAAATGCGAGCGCTGCTCACTCTTCACGCTGGAACGACATCGTGGCCTCATAGGTAGATTCTGATGGCCACCGCTCGGTGATAGCTTTCATCTTGGTATAGAACTGCACACCCTCGGGGCCGTGGATATGCAGGTCGCCATTGAGCGAATCTTTCCAGCCGCCGAACGAGTAGAACGCCACTGGGGTAGGAATAGGCACATTCACGCCAACCATTCCAGCTTCAACGTCGAGCTGGAAGCGGCGCGCCATGCCGCCATCATTGGTGAAGATGGCACTACCGTTGCCAACGGGCTGTGCATTGACGAGCTCAATGGCCTCTTCGTAAGTCTCAGCGCCGACGATCACGCACACAGGGCCAAACGTCTCGGTGGCGTACAGATCCGAATCCAGAGGAGCATCGCGCACCACCGTCGGGCCGAGCCAGTAGCCGCCCTCGTAACCCTCGGGTGTGTATGTGCGGCCATCAACCACCACTGTTGCCCCTGCTGCTTCGGCGTCATCAATGGCCTTGACGATGCGATCTTTGGCTTTCTGGTTGATGACGGGCCCGAAGTCCACGCCCTCGTCCAATCCCATACCTGCGTGGAGTTTATGTGCTTCTTGAGCAATGAGATCCACTAGTTTGTCTTCGGTTCCTCCTACTGCCACTACAACGGGCAGTGCCATGCAGCGTTCTCCTGCTGCGCCGAATGACGCTGCAGCCACCTGCTTGGCCACAAATTCCAGATCGGCATCGGGCAGGACGATGGCGTGGTTGTTTGCCCCACCCAAAGCCTGTACGCGCTTGCCGGCTTTGGTGCCGCCCTCCTGGATGATCTTAGCCACGCGCGAAGAGCCGACGAAAGAAACGGCCTGAATCCCCGTATTTTCTAGGATCGCCGTCACCGTTTCAATTTCGCCATTGACGACGTTGAAGACGCCATCGGGTACGCCAGCTTCTTGGTAGAGCCGAGCGATGATGAGCGAAGCCGTAGGAGTAGATTCCGATGGCTTCAAAATGAATGCATTGCCGGTGGCGAGTGCCAGTGGGTGCATCCACATAGGTACCATCACAGGGAAGTTGAAGGGACAAATGCCGGCGACGACGCCAAGTGGCTGCCGGATGGTGTGGATATCTACGCCGGTGGACACATTGTACGAGTACTCGCCTTTGAGTTTCGTGCTGATGTCTGTCGCAAGATCGAGAGTCTCGCGGCCGCGCTGAATTTCGCCAATGGCATCAGAATACGTCTTGCCCTGTTCGGCCACGATTGCGCGCGCAATCTCATCTTGATGATCGAGCACCAGCTGACGCATCTTAAACATGATGGCTGTGCGCTTCGCTAGCGAATACTTCGCCCATTCTTTCTGTGCCTTGGTTGCCACCTCAACGGCGTACTGTACATCTTGTTCGGAAGCGACCAACAGTTGTGCGCTCACTTCACCCGTCGCTGGATTATCCACATTGATTGTACGCAGTGGCTGGCCTTCGTAGAGCTTGCCACCGATCCAGTGCTGGATAGTTTCCATATTGAACTCCTCATTGTAGTTCTCTCGCCACGCCTATAACAATTGAGATTCCTTTATCTCTTTTTGTGCGGACAATTAACAGTCTAACTGATTATTTGTCTCTTGGCTAGAGGGAGGAGAATTTTACGCAGTGGATATACCTGAGGGGCTGTCGCCAGTTGCGGTCCCGCTACGGTTCTGAACGGCGGTGCTCGCCGCGATTCTCCGCCGCATTACCCGCTACGGTTCTGCCCTGTGGTGCCCACGGTGATTCTCGCACGCACTGCCCACCGTGGTCTTCAGCTGTGATGCCCGCCGGATCGCATTAATTCAGCAGATCTCGGTAGCTCAGCTACTTGCGATGCTTAGCTGCTTTCAGTGCCCCGCAGACTGCGTGAGCTCAGCAGAAAGTCGGCAATGCGCGGCGCACTGGTTCTGCGTGCTCGGGCACAATGTCGGCGAGGAATCCGTAGTCTGATGCGAGCTCACTAGCTTGCGCATCTCCCGCGCTTGCTGCTTGCGTGACGCCGATCCACCAGTGCCTGATCTCAGCCCATCCTGGGGCGGCAAACGATCCGCTCATGTGCTCCACGCAGAGTGCTGAGCACAAAATGGAAAATCTGAGCCGTATATCGAGTGGCCACTGCGCGAGAGTGCCATAGACCAGCCCCGAGGCAAAGACGTCTCCCGCTCCAGTGGAATCTATGGCCTGCACGGGCAATGCGTGGTAGCTAGCTGTTTCGCCAGTGTTTTGATCGAGCGCTCGTGCACCATTGCTACCATCAGTGATGGCTATCAGGGGCACGTACTCGGCTAGTGCCGTCAGCGCCTGATCTATAGAATCTGCGCGAGTGTAGGCCAGTGCTTCAAGAGCATTGGGGGTAAATCCGTAAGCATTCTCCAACGGGCGTAAGTCTTCTTTGCTCCATTCGCCGGCGTCATCAAATCCAGCATCTGCAAAAATCTTGGTGCCTCGGCGTGCAAGGGTTGCCCACCACGAGGTGTCTGCCCGCAGGTCGGCAACCGCTGAACGAGCGACGGGCATGGAGGCAACTACTGAATCCATATCGTATGCAGAATGTTCAGCATAACTCACCATGGCGCGGTCGTGTGCTAGGGCCATTGCCACCGTTACGGCAGTAGCAGTATGGCTGTAGGAGCAGGCCGATAGATCCACCCCCTCACCCATGAGGCAAGAGCGTATCCAGATGCCGTACTGATCTGAGCTGAGATCAGTGGCTAGTGCGGTTTTTAGGCCCAGCCTGGCCAGCGCAAAAGCGAGGTTGGCCACCCCGCCTGGAGCGGAAGCCAAGGATCCGGCGTAGATCTCTTCCCCTGGCCGTGGGAGCGCAGGAAGCCCTGAAAAGACGATATCTGCAAATACAGTACCAGTGGTGATGACGTCGAGAGAGTCCGCCTTTTCAAGGGCACTTATCTTTTCTATATTGTTCATCCTTTTGACGCTCCCTCCAGCATTCCAGAAATGAAGTATTTCTGGGTAAAAGTGAAAACCACAACGATCGGAATGGCCACTACTAGGCCAGCCGCAGCCATGAGTGCAGCATCTGCGGTGTATTGCCCCTTAAAGATCTTCAGGGCGAGCGGCGCCGTACGCCACGCACCGGAGGGAGACATCACCAGCGGAATCAGAAATTCATTCCACGTCCACATAAACATGAGCACCCCAACAGTGGCCACGGACGGAAAGGCGGGCGGCACCAAAATGCGCCAGAGCGTCTTTTGCGCTCCGGCGCCGTCGATGGCTGCGGCTTCTAGTACTTCGCGCGGCATAGCTCGAAATTGTGTGCGCATCCAGAAAGTCCCGAAAGCCACTGATTGCGCGATTTGAGGAAGCGCGATGGCGAAAATAGTATCCGTGAGCCCCAGCGCGCGAAAGTCGTAATAAAGCGGGATGACGATTGCTTCTGCCGGCACCATCAGGCCGAAGAGAAAAACGTAAAACAGCACCGTTGATCCAGGGAACGTCATGGTGCCAAATGCATACCCTGCCAAAATGGAGACAATCAGCGCCACGGGGAGGACTAGTATAGCCACGAGTGCCGAGCGTAGAAGCGACTGGCTGAATCCTCCCTCGTCCCAGGCGACGGCGAAATTCTCCCAATGCAGCCCTCCGCTTGGATCGCCTAGCTGCGGGCCGAGGGCGGTGGCAATAATAGTGATGATCGGAAAAATGGCAAAGAGCGTAAAGACAACGAGGATAATCTCATCCAACACTCGCTCAACGAGAGGTACTTTCATCGCCCCTCCTTCTTCTCTTCACCGATGCGGCTCACGAATACATTGATCACAAACACCATGACGGTGAGCACGATGGCAACTGCTGAGCCAGATCCGATCTCTTTAAGCTGGAAAGCACGGTTGTACACCTCGTAGCTTGGCACTGTCGTGGCATCGCCAGGCCCGCCGCCCGTCGTCATATAGACCAAATCAAAGGTCTTTAATGCTGCGATGACTGTCAAGACGAGTGCCGTCACGATTTCTCCGCGAACTGCAGGTAGCGTGACGGCGAAAAACTCTTGCACCGGCCCAGCGCCATCTAGCCGAGCAGCTTCGTATAAATCGTTAGAGATTCGAGACATTCCCGCAAGTAACAGCAACATCACCAGGCCAGTTTCAAGCCAAAAACCAATAATACCCACGGCAATGAGGGCAAAAGAGGGCTCACCTAGATAACCGGTATCCGATTGAATGCCGAACACGGCAAGAATGGAATTGAGGGTGCCGTTCGGGGCGTAGATCTGCCGCCATGCCACAGCCACCACGACCAGGGCAATCACTTGTGGTAAGAAAATGAGCACTCTGAAATAGCTCATTGCCCGCACCTGCCCGCGCCGCAGGATAGCTGCTAGCACTAATCCCACGATCAGTGGGAGCACTGAGTAAAACAGAATCAACGTCAATGCGTGCACAATTGCTGCGCCGAATCGACTATCTCCGATCAGGTCTACGTAGTTTCCGATTCCCACAAACGTCGCTGAGCCAAAACCGCTCCACTCGTAGAGCGAGAATTGCGCAGTGCGGAATACAGGATAAAGCAGAAATCCGCCGTAGAGAATGAAAGCGGGCAGGATAAACAGGTACGGAGTGCTCATCCGCCTGACGACAGCAGACGGATGAGCACCTTTTGGCTTGCAGCGCCGACTAGCCATGCATCATCACTTTCCCTGCGTGAAAGCAGAGTAATCGGCCTCAAGATCTTTCAGCACCTGTTCTGGTGTACTCTGAGAGCCGAGTACTTTTTGCAGCCCTTCTCCCACGGTGTCGGAGAAAGTAGGCGTTGCATAATCGAGGTAGGGAAGCAGAGTTCCCTCGTTTGCCACTTTTCCGAATCCTTCGAAGATTTGCTTTTGTACTCCTGAGGCTGGCGCTAGCTCAATGGTGCGGTTCACTGGCATTCCACCATTTTCGGCGATCATCTCCATTGCCTCATCAGAGGTAATGAAGTCAATATAAGCTGCTGCCGCCACTGGATTTTTGGCTTTCGCTGGGATCGCAAAAGGGATGCCCGTTCCGCCGGTGGTAGCTAGTGTGCCGTCCACTCCAGGTGGGGGCACCATGAATCCGAGGTTGTCTCCCATCTGTTTTTCAAGATCAGTGCCGAGCCATGATCCTGCTGGCAGAAAGACGCCTGTTCCCTTGGCGAAGCTCGCCCATGCTGGATCGTAGTCCGTCCCGTTCGGAGAGGAGCCGAAGTAGCCGCCATGCCCCCAGGCTGCGAGCTGTGCTAACGCTTGAGTGTTTTGCTCAGTGATCCAGGAGGATCCGGCGTTACCCATTCCGAGTTTCACGATGTCGTCCACTGGCACGTAGTGTGCTTGGAGCGAACCAAATACGTGGATAGCTGGCCATTTTTCGATATTTCCAAGCACCATAGGCTGCTCTCCAGCGGCCTTTGCTTTATCGAGAGCCACGAGGTACTCCTCCCACGTCTGCGGGAGCGAAATCCCCAGCTTGTCTAGTTTTTCGATGTTGTAGAAAATGCCCACGAGCTCGCCGCTTTGCGGAATACCATAGAGGTTTCCCTCGCCGAAAGTCGTGGCATCTGCAGAGTAGCGGGTTTTACTGAGTACAGATGGGGCGAAACGATCTGTCCATCCGTAGAGCTCTGCCCACGGCTCTAGATTGGCGAGCTGGCCAGCTTTAACGAACTCTCCCATATCTCCGCGGGCGTTATTAACTTGGGCGACGTCGGGCACGTCGTCACCCGAGAGAGCTAGCGTAAGTTGCTGTGTGAGGTCGTCAAACGATGAGGTGACGCGGTTGATGGTTACATTGGGATATTTCTTTTGAAATTCCTCGTTGAGTTTCACGATGGCATCGTTTTGTGAGCCGCGCACTTCCTGATCCCACACGGTGAGGGTGATATCTCCCAGAGCAGCTACGTCTTTGCTTACTTTTGTAGGTTCCGCGGGCGTAGATGTCGCGTTATTGCTCCCTGGTGCGCACGCCGTCACGCCAAAAACTAATGCGCCCGCGAGTGCGAGGCCTAAACATTTCATTTTCCTTGTACTCATATCACATCCCTTTCGGATCTCCATTGATGCCGACACGGATATTGTGACAGATTTTGATTCAATACGCTTGATTTTTATCGAATTTGATTGTTTTTGATTGCCTTGTGTTATGCTGAGGTCATGCTCTCAGAAGAACGCCAACGCAGAATTCTCTCGCTGGTCAAAACCAAAAACTTCGTTGATATCTCTGAACTCGTCAAAGCTACTGATGCTTCCGAGGCCACGGTGAGACGCGATCTACACATCCTCGTTGCTGCAGGAAAAATTCGTCGCGTGCGCGGAGGAGCCTCCGACGTCCGATCTGCGCTCAACCCTGAAAAAGATTCAGTTCCATTTCATACGGTCGCCACGATCTCTTCAGCTGCGAAAAAAGCGATTGGCCGTATGGCCGCTTCCATCGTGGAAGACGGAGACGTGATTGGGTTGGACGCCGGTACCACGGTGGCATCCATGTGTGAATTTCTGATCGATAGACCAGTGACGATCGTGACGACGTCGCTCGCTGTGGTGAGAGCGTTAGAGACCTCGCAGAAACTGGAGATCATCGTCTCTGGCGGAGTGGTGCGGCCGAGCTACCAATCGCTCGTGGGATATCAAGCCACGCACACCCTCGAACACGTGCGGATCGACAAATCTTTCGTGGGGACATCAGGTATTGCTGTCGATGGCTCGGTACTTGATACAACGGCCAGTGAAGTGCCAATCAAGCAGGCGTTTATGAAATCTTCCCGCCGCACATTCCTCCTGGCCGATGCCGACAAATTCCCAGGCACGGGTTTCTTGAAAGTCGCCGATATCAAAGATTTCGATACCTTAATCACTAATAAAGCAGCAAAGAAGCTGGAGATGCTCAATGATACGGAAGTCGAGGTAATGTTCGCATGAAGCTGACGATACTAGGCGGAGGCGGATTTCGTACCCCCCTCGTCTATGAAGCTATTGCAAGCCAGATCGTAGATGTGGTGGTCGATGACGTATGTCTGTATGACGTCGATAAGACTCGCCTCCAGGTGATCGAACGGGTAATACACCAGATGGCAGAACGTTTCGGTGAGAATCCTCCGCGGCTCGTCGTCACCACAAACCTTGAAGAAGCCATTGCGGGCGCTGATTTTATCTTTGCAGCAATCCGCGTGGGCGGCACGAAAGAACGCACCGTCGATGAACGAATCGCTCTTAAGCACGGGATATTAGGGCAAGAGACAATTGGCCCTGGCGGTTTAGCCTATGCCCTGCGCACAATCCCAGTGATGACGGCAATCGCCCAGAAGATTCAACAACTCGCCCCGAACGCCTGGGTGATTAACTTTACGAACCCTGCGGGAATCGTGACTCAAGCCATGCAAAGAGTTCTGGGCAATCGCGTGGTGGGAATCTGCGATACCCCGATTGGGCTGGTAAAACGGGTGGCAAAACTCTTTGACTCGAAAGTTTCAGACGTGAGCTACGACTACGTAGGAATCAATCACTTTGGTTGGCTGCGCAGCGTGAACATTGACGGGCAGGACGTCTTGCCGAGTTTGCTTGCCAGCGATTCGATGCTGGCAAACATTGAGGAGGCGCGTCTTTTAGGCTTCGATTACGTTCGCCACGTGAATGCTCTGCCCAACGAATACCTCTATTACTACGTGCACACCCACGATGCTCTGCGCAGAATTTTGGATAAAGGTGAGACCCGAGGAGAATTCTTAAAAGATCAACAAGAGCAGTTCTATCAGCAAGCACTGCTTGACAACGATCCGCTCGATCTGTGGAGATCGGTGCTGCACACCCGAGAAGCGACGTATATGGCTGAAGGGCGCGATGAGGAGCGCCGCGAAGAAGATGTAGCTGGCGGCGGCTATCAGGAAGTGGCGTTGCAGCTGATGGCGGCAATTGCGCACAACACTTCGGAGAGAATGATCCTCAATGTGGCCAATGGTTCTGGGGCAAATGGCCGCGTGATTGAACAGTTGCCTGATGAACTCACAATCGAGGTGCCAGTGCTCGTCGATAGCAGCGGGGTGCACCCACTTGATATCGCCCCGCTCACCCTCGCCCAGTTGGGCGGAATTGCTGCGCTGCGCGCGAGTGAAGAGCTGATTCTGGAAGCGGCGCTATCGGGCAATCCAGAGTTGGCCTGGCGCGGCTTTGCCTCGCATCCGCTGGTAAAGTCTCTCGATCTGGGCGCGCAGCTTTTGGCCGATTACCGCGCATCCTCACCAGAGATTAGCGCTCTTTTCGCGGCCGAGTGATGTTTTCGGGCTCACGTCGCGCGCTATTTGCTCGCTAGCGAATAGACCGATAATACCGCCGGCCACTTTGGCCACAAGGTTGATATGAGTTGATACTATCGTCAGTTAATTCTTCATGCGGGTTGCATAATACCGATCAAAGCAATTTTATTAATACGGGCACGGCCGAGTTGATAAAAGCAGCAGACCGGCAATGCTACCTCGCCGAATTGGCTAACCGTTAATACCACCCCCGAATCAACCGACGTTAATACCACCCCCAATTGGCACATTTGCCACCGGCGGCACCACCCGCTGTGCTCTGCCCCAGCAGAACGCGTTCCGCCCCACCAAAGCGGCGGGAATAACGCAATGCTCGACGTACAGGGGGAACATGGGAAGGCGGCTCTGAACTGGTACGTTCAGAGCCGCCAGCTTGGCCCTTGTGGGGGGCGCACTTCCGTTTCCACCCTCAGTGTGCCCTAGACACCCTCGGCAGATAATCTCAGCGCTCTGGTGCTCAGTTCAGATAGGCGCGCTGCGGCTGACGATCCTGAAGATATTGCTCATAGGCGCGCTGAGTGGATTCGATGCGCGAAACCTCTGAAACGGCCACATCCCACCATGCGCTCGCAGGAGGATTCGGGCCGATCAGAGCGGTACGGATATGGATCAGCACCGCCCGATCCATCTGCACCGCCTGCGCGTATGCCTGCCGGAACTCGGCAATGGAGTTCACGCGGAGCACCGTCACTCCCCAGGATTCAGCATTGGCAGCCAGATCCACAGGCAGAGTCTCGGCATTCACATCATTGTGGACGTTCCCAGCACCCACCCGATACTGCGTACCAAAGCGCTGCGAGCCATGAGATTCGGAGAGTGCCCCAATGGAGGCAAAACCGCCGTTATCGAGCATCACGTAAATCACTTTGATTCGCTCTTGCACCACGGTAGCCAGCTCCATAGGTAACATCTGGTAGGTGCCGTCACCCACAATAGCCACCACTTCAGATTCTGGATGTGCGAGCTTCACACCGAGCGCCCCTGGCACTTCATAGCCCATTGTGGAGAAAGCGTATTCCACGTGGTATTGGTGCGGAGTCTTCGCCTGCCAGAGAGCCTGCAAATCCCCAGGCATGGATCCTGCAGCGTTGATGACGATATCGTTCTCGCCCATCATCTCATTCAAAGCGCCAAAGACCTCCGTCTGCGCCGGCTCAGGGCTGAGGCCATAGTGATACATCTTCTCGGTGACGGCGAACCACTCCTCACGCTCGCGAGCGATCTCTGATGCATACTCATCGCTCACACGATAATCAGCGAGTCCGCTCAGTAGAGCACTCAATCCCTCTCTCGCATCTCCTACAAGCATCTCGCCGGCGTTCTTGACGGCATCAAACGGTTTAATATTGATATTCACAAATTTCACGTCTGGATTCTGGAATACTGTGTGCGAAGCTGTGGTGAAATCTGAGTAACGAGTGCCAATGCCGATCACGACGTCTGCCGTATTGGCTAGGTGATTAGCTGACGTCGAGCCAGTAGAGCCTACACCGCCCACGGACTGCTCCTGATCGAAGCTAATAGCCCCCTTGCCAGCTTGAGTATCGGAGACCGGAATGCCGGTGACGGCAGCGAACTCTCGCAGCTGCTCGGAGGCCCCCGAGTACTTCACCCCGCCGCCAGCGACGATGAGTGGCCGTTGAGAATTCTTAATCAGCTCGACGCCGCGCGCTATAGCGGCACTATCTACTGGCGTACGCCGAATATGCCACACGCGCTTTTTGAACGCCTCAAGCGGGAAGTCGTAGGCCTCCGCCTGCACATCTTGTGGCATCGCAATCGTCACAGCGCCAGTATCGGCAGGATCGCTCAAGGCTCGCATCGCCTGCATCAACGAGGGAATGAGCTGCTCAGGGCGCGAAATACGATCAAAAAACACTGAGACTGGACGGAAAGCATCATTCACACTCGTTGCTAAAGTCTGAGCATTCTCCACCTGCTGAAGCACTGGATCTGGAATGCGGGTAGCAAATTGGTCTGCAGGAAACAGCAGCACCGGTAAACGGTTCGTGGTGGCCAGAGCGGCACCCGTGACCATATTGAGTGCACCTGGGCCAATGGACGAGGTAGCCATCATCACGTGCATTCGATCGCTCGCTTTTGCGTAGGCCGCTGCCGCATTCACCATGCCTTGCTCATTGCGTGCCATGATGTATGGCATACGCCCGCCATCTGGCTCCCAGTCGATTTCATTTTGCAAGAGAGCCTGGCCAAGGCCAGCGACGTTGCCGTGGCCAAAGATGCCGAAAGCACCAGTAATAAAACGACTCTCTTCGCCGTCACGCTCAATATATTGATTGACGAGAAAACGGATCGTGGCTTGCGCCGTCGTCAAACGAATAGTCTGCTGCATTTTAGTTCTCCTCATCGAATGGATAGAAAGGCAAACGGGAATCAAGCTCTTGTTGTTTCCACGCCTCACGCTGCCAAGCATGAGCGGGATCATCCGTCATCAACCAGGTGGAATCCTCGGCGGGGCCACCCATGACGTTCAAGTAATACATATCGTAGAATGGCGCCGCTGCTGAGGGGCCGTGGTAGCCGTAGGGGACGGCGACGGTATCGCCCGAGCGCACTTCCGTAGCAACTGAAATAGAGTGGCCGCGAGAAGAGTAAATCTCTTGCAGGCCAAAACCTTCGTGCTCACCATTTTCGCCAGCAGGGCGAATCTCGAAGTAATAGATCTCTTCAAGTTGGCGTTCATTCTCGTTGTTTTCATCGTGCTTATGCGGAGGATAGGACGACCAGTTTCCACCTGGCGTGAGCACTTCGCAGACCAAGAGATGCGAAGTCTGCACTGCGTTGCCTAAAGCATAATTCGTTACCTGCCGCGAGGCCTGAGCAGCGCCCCGAGGAGCCGAATATGCCTCGGATGCTGGGCAATAGCGCACGGGGAAATCGGCAGTGGCTTTCGTAGCTGGCAGGGCGATGCGTCCGCCGGCTTTAGCTGTGAGTTGGACGTGCCTATGGCGAGGGATATAGAGGTAGTCCGTCTTCGAGGTAAACACCGATTCGCGCCCGTCGAGATCGTAGCGTTCGCCATCTATATCGACGTAGGCACCAGTGCTCAATGGCAAAACGAGAAGTTCGTCCTCGCCGGTGTCGATCTCAATGCTCTGCCCAGAATCCAAGGCGGCAATGCGCAAAGAACACCACTGCCAGCCCACGTTTTCAGGGGTGATAACGGTATCGTACGGCTCCTGTGCCGTTGTGCCCGCCTTGAATACATATTGTTCGTTGTCATTCATCATTAATCACCATATTCTCTGTGCTGGATTTTGTATTTTCTACTGGGTTTCTATGCTGCGTTTCTCGTTTCCCGCGCTGTGCTGCCGTACTCTATGAGCCTGTTTGCATGACGTCCATGCCCCTTGTTCGCATCCATGCCCCGTGCGCGTTCGGCGTCATTGTGTGCTCAGCACCGTACTTTCCGTTCCCGCTTTCGTTTTCCACTTCCCACTTTCGTGCGGGGCGGTACCCCTGCAGTAGGTTTTCAAGGAAGTATCTGAGCTACCTCGCTTCTGAGCGCCCCTCATAGCAGGCTCACGGCGTCACGAACTGCTTGGGCTACGTCGTCATCAGCGGGGAAAAGCATAGATCTACCAGCAACGATTCCATAGACCCCTGGAAGCTCTAGAGCCTTAGCCCACTCGCTGAGCGCCGCCTGCGGATCTTGTGGCACTGCCCCGCCGAGAATCAGCGTGGGAAGGGTAGTTGAGCTCATCACCCGTTCCATATCGGGCACGCACGGGATCTTTAGCCATGTGTATGCCGAGGTGGTGCCGAGGCCGGAGGCAATGGCCATTGAGGCGATCACCGCTTCAGTAGACAGATCATTGACGATTCTACCCTCGTGCCAATTCGAGACAAACGGTTCAATCATCATCATTTTGTGGTGATCTGCTAACTCATTCACGGCTAGGGCAGTATTGCGCAGCACGGAGGGGATAGCTGGATCAGTGTAATTGATGCGCAGCAGCGATTTTCCGCCGTCGAGATGCGCTTCGCAAATACCCTGCGGAGTGTAGCAGTTAAAGCGATCATCCATCTCCCAGGCAGCTCCAGCCACCCCCGCCCGATTCATGGAGCCGTAGACGTGTTTGCCCTCCAGCGCGCCTATTAGAGCTAGATCTTCAATAACATCGGCGGTACCGAGAAAACCCGTGACGCCAGGCTGCTTGAGAGCTTCTGCACAGCGTTCCAGCAGCTCTTTACGGTTGCTCATAGCGAAACTGTCTGCTCCAGCCCCCAGAGCGCCGCGTGCCGGATGGTCTGCGGCAATAATCATCATTTTTTCACCAGCAGCTAGAGCCGGCCCAGGGGTGCGAGCACGCAACGCCTGCGCGATGCTCTCCGGCTCGTAAGCACGAATCTGGGCAATATCTGAAATGTTGATCATCGGCGAGCCTCCACTATCGGCGTTGTGTCGGGATGAATGCTGATCATCTGTTTGACTTCATTTTCTGAGGGCATTGCCGTGGAGCATTCCAATCGAGTGGCCACGATAGCTCCAGCTGTAGAGGCAAATTGAATAGTTTCGGCAATAGACCAGCCTCTGAGCAGCCCGTGAATAAGACCTCCGCCAAACGCATCTCCAGAGCCAAGACCGTTGAGGGCTTGCACTTTCGTCACTGGTACTTCAATGCGCTCATCGGCGGTTTTTACCAGGGTGCCGAGTGGACCTTGTTTGACGATAGCGATCTCCACGCCGCGCTCAAGTAGCGCATCAGCAGCACGATCTGGATTTTCTTCGCCCACAGCCACACGGCATTCCTCACGATTGCCCACAGCCACATTGGCGAACTCGATCGCTCCGCCGATCTCCCGCGAGGCCATCTCTTCGTTTTCCCAGAACTGCGCCCGATAATCGAGGTCAATGATCGTCCAGCCTTGCCTGCCCCGCGTTTCGAGAGCCTTTCTATGTGCCGAACGAGATGGTTCCTCGGAGAGGCCGGTTCCAGAAAAGCAGAAAGCCTCCGCCGCCCGCAGTGCCTCGCAGGGGATATCATCTGCCGTCAGCTGCAGATCAGGAGCAGTGGGTTTGCGGTAGAAATAGATGGGGAAATGATCGGGAGGGAAGATCTCGCAAAACGTCACTGGCGTCAAAAATTCTGGCACCACTTTCACGTATGCGTCCGATACGCCGAGCCTGCGCATTTCCAAACGTACAAAATTTCCGAAAGGGTCTGCGCCAACCCCCGTAATGGTGGCGGCGCTGTGCCCATACTTTGCAGCTGCCACCGCCACGTTTGTGGGTGATCCGCCGAGGTACTTGCCAAAGCTCTGTACCTGCTCTAAGCCAACTCCAACTTGGAGCGGATAGATATCAACGCCAGATCTCCCAATCGTGAGAACCTCTGGAAAATTGTGCACCAAAGCAATCAGCTCCTCTCTGAGACTTTGCTTTGTGTTACGCAGCATCACTACTATCTATCTTACGGCATTTGTTTGTTCCGTCAAGTATTTGTGCATACAAATTGAAAATTGTCGTGTGCTGTTCGGCTGGCACGGATGCGTGCGGCGGGGCTAGTGGCCGAATATCTGCCCGCTTTTCCTTGAGCGGATGTATGTATTCTTGCGCCAGTGCAGATGTGCCGCTGTGCAATGTCGTCGCTGCGGTTATGCGTGGACGGCAGGTCTGGGGCGTGGGTGTGTGACGGTAGGTGTGCGGGTGCTCTGTGACGGCGAGTGCGATCCCGAGCCTACAGCGGCGCGACAGTAGGTGCGTGACGCCAGGACGTAAGGCGCGAACTTGCAAGCTCTCTCGGGCGGGAGCACGACGGTAGGTGTATGACGGTAGGCATAGGGCATGGGTTCGTAGACGGCGGGCGTGCGAGGCTTGTGGATGGCGGGGTGCATGAGCAAGCGCTCAGGAAAGCCCAGGAAAAGGTCGATGGCAGAGCTTGGAATGGCAAAACTGACTGATCAGCAGATCAGCTAGCCGATATTCCAAGCGACACATCACCCTTGCAAGGCGGAACTGACTGATCAGCAGATCAGCTAGCCGATGGAATGAGCTGGCTGATGCCGTCACCCCTCCGATGGATGAGCTCGGCGCAGTGAATTGGATGGTGCGGGACGGGCTGGATTCCGCAG
This sequence comes from Actinomycetaceae bacterium, assembly GCA_028724905.1. Taxonomy (GTDB): domain Bacteria; phylum Actinomycetota; class Actinomycetes; order Actinomycetales; family Actinomycetaceae; genus Arcanobacterium_A. Next base: position 208,460 of record JAQYTG010000005.1, read on the forward strand.
TATCTGGCATACTGGACGGTGCTCCAAGGGAAAGTGAACTGTAGGAACGTGTGCTCGGCCCCTCGATATAGAGGGCTGGGTATTTCTAAGGGAAAGTGAGTTGGAGGGAGAGAAAAAGCGCTCTGAGGCGTTCTGGGACGGCAGAACGGCGATCCAGAGCGACAAACGCTGGCGAACAGGCAGTGCTGGCTATGGGTCATTTGCAGTAGCTAAGCCAGCAAGTAGCTCAAAGAGTATGCTTCGTTCCCTTTCATCCGTTTCAACTGCTATATTGCATACATATTGTAGGTTTTCTTCACACAAGGGACTATTAACATGAGCGACGACTCTATCAACACCCCTTTTGCTCCTATCGTTGAGCTTGATCGTGATTCAGACGTGCCCCTCTACGAGCAGATCGCCAAGCCAATAGCCGATTTAATCACGTCGGAAGCGCTCAAACCTGGGCAGTTGATTGAAGATGAGGTCTCCCTCGCGCGCCGCTTAGATGTATCGCGGCCCACTGCCCGCCGTGCGCTGCAGGATTTAGCGAGCGCCGGCCTGCTTTCGCGCCGCCGAGGTGCGGGCACGCGCGTAGCTCCGGCTCATGTGCAACGCCAACTCTCGCTCACCTCACTCAACGCAGATCTGCAAAAGAGTGGGCACTCCACCACCACTAAAGTCCTCTCGTATGAAGTCTTTTTCGCTGATGATCCTCTCGCTGAAAAGCTCCAAATCGCCCCTGGTACGGAACTCGTCTCAGTGCGCCGGTTGCGGAATATGGATGGCGTACCCCTGGCCTTGATGCATAATGTGATACCGAGCGAATATGCTCCATCACTCACGGAGTTGTCTTCTAAGAGCCTCTATTCGTGCTTTGACGCTCGTGGAATCGTGATGCATAGCGCACTGCAGACTATCGGCGCACGCAATGCTTCTAAAGATGAGGCGAGCCTGCTGGATATTGAAGCGAATGCTGCCGTCGTCACAATGGAAAGAATTACGTTTGACGCCGATCATCACGTGATCGAATACGGAGATCACGTTTACAATGCGCGCCAGTATCACATCACTATCCCGCTTCTAGCTCAAAATTCCTAGGAGATCCTACGGGTGCCCAGGGCGTGTAGGAGCGCGGGATCGCCTTGGGGTTGGTGCGCTAGATGCGTAGCTGTGAGGACGTGCCCAGAGGCACATGAGTGCAGAGTGCTTAGGATACGTGTTGAGGTGCACCCATCTTTAAGAGCTTGAAAATACAGCTCTGCACGAAGAGTTTAAAAATGCAGTTCTAGAGGGCGTCTTATAGCCTGGGTTTAGGGCGTCTCGCTAGGCGCTTTTGCTGGCGTCTCGGTGTACGCACGTACGCGAAAGCGTATGCAGCGCATAAAAAAGAAGCACACAGAGAAGTACACAAATGGGATTCGTCGTCACCCCAAAAGCGAGAGAGTGGTTGTAGCCAGCGAGAGGCTTCGCTGTAGGTCGGTGACGCAAACAGCTCCAACACAACAGATGTATTGTGTATACATATCTTGCCATACTCTCGTACTTGTACTAACATTTAAGTGTTCGCATCACACGTCATAGGTACAACGGTGTTCCCGACTGATCAAGGAGAGATATGAACGCGGATAATTACACCCCTGGTCCACTCTTGAGCGCGACTCGGCAATTTCCCACTGTGCTATGGAACGATTCCTCCGACGTTGCCGAGCTCAAGCAGTCAATTTCTTTTGGAGGAGTAGGAGCTACCTGCAATCCTCAGATTGCCTATACAACCATTTCTCACCACCCTGAGATCTGGAATGACCGCATCATTGCTATTGCCGACGCTCATCCAGATTGGACGGAAGGACAGATTGGCTGGCAAGCAGTGATGGATATGTCGGTGGAAGCAGCCAAGCTGCTAGAGCCTGCTTTCCATGCTACCAACGGACGCGATGGCCGGCTCTCAATCCAGACCGATCCTCGCAATTACCGCAATGCGAAGGCGCTGGCAGATCAAGCCGAAATGTTTCACAATCTGGCTCCAAACGTCGTGGTAAAAATCCCTGCCACTGAGACCGGAATCCAGGCAATCGAAGAGGCCACATATCGTGGTGTCTCCATCAACGTCACCGTTTCTTTCACGGTGCCACAGACGGTGCGCTCAGCGGAAGCGATTGAGCGCGGTCTAGAGCGGCGTAAAGCAGAGGGCAAAGACGTCTCAGGCATGAGCCCCGTCGTCACCCTCATGGTGGGGCGTTTAGATGATTGGTTGAAGTACGTCGTCAAGCGCGATGGGATTTTCATCGACGCCTCAGCCCTCGAATGGGCAGGCATCGCTGCAATGAAGCGCACCTACCAGATCTTCAAAGAGCGTAATTTCACGGCGCGTCCACTAGTTGCCGCATTCCGCAATGTGTATCACTGGAGTGAATTCCAAGGTGGAGATCTCGTCGTGTCACCGCCGTTCGCATGGCAGAAGATCATCAATGCGTCTGATTATGAGCCGGTGGCGCGTATCGACGAGCCCGTGGCTGAGCACTACCTGAAAGAGCTGCAGCGCATCCCTGATTTCCGCCGCGCCTATGAGCCCGACGGTATGGATGCCTCGGAGTTCTTGACGTTTGGTGCGACAGCGCGCACGCTGCGCGGCTTCTTGGCAGCAGACAACGATCTCGAAGTGCTGGTGCGTGATTTGATCACTCCAGCGCCATAATTCTTGCAATTCTTGTACGTTTAGTTAGCTACTTGTGGTGGAGCTTGTGACCGTGGATCCAGGCTCCACCACGGCTATACGCAGACTTTATGTCGGTGTGCACAGCCTAGCCGCACGTGTGCTGTGAGTGCGTGCGTGGCGTTGCGGAATATGTAGGCACAGTATCATGTGGCAGCGTAGCTGCGTGTGCGTTCACAGTGCATATATGCAGCCCTACTGAGTTTTATGTGACAGTCTGCCGCGCTTTACCTGCGCTTACCTATGTGGGTGTATGTGCGAACTCATTGTGGTGTATATATGCGATCCTGCCGTGCGTGTATTACGTATCTGCTGTGGAGGGAAATATATTGGCGTCACGCACCGTTGTGCCAGCAACGAACATGGCGACACAATGAAAGCTGTTGAACAATGCGTAAACTGATGCAACAAGCGGATAACGGTATCGAGGGTGTGCAACTCGTGCAGGTACCGGAGCCTCATGCAAAAGCCGGAGAAGTGCGAGTCGCGTGGCTAGCTGGAGGAGTAAATCCAATAGATTGGAAAATTGCATCCGGATCTGGGCCCTACTCCGCAACTGCCCGTGGTCTGACGTATCCCATTGGGTTTGGATCTGATTTTGCCGGCGTCATTGATGAGGTTGGTGACGGCGTTCATGATTTTCACTTAGGAGATCACGTATTTGGCACGCGCTTTACGCAAGGTTTTGGCGATTACCTCGTCGGCACCCCTGAAGATCTCCAGCTGCTTCCTATTCCCGAGGGGATGAGCATGGAGCTTGCCGGCTCACTCTCCACCGTTGCTGCTACTGCGGTGGCGGCAATCGACGATCTGGGCGATATCGAGGGCAAGACGATTCTCATCGGCGGAGGAGCTGGAGGGGTTGGCACCATAGCGGTGCAGTATGCCGCAGCAAAAGGCGCTCGCGTCATCGCCACCGGCTCACGTTCGTCCGCTGATTATCTGCGCACCTTAGGGGCAGAGCCTGTGACCTACGGCGAGGGGCTCACAGAACGGGTGCGCGAAATTCTGGGAGGTGGCTCTCTCGACGCCGCGAGCGATCTCGCTAATACCGACGTGATCAATGCGGCTTTAGAGCTCGGTGTGCCATCCCAGCGCATTACTCTCATCGCTGCTCTTGAGTATCCGCAGGGCACGATTCGTACCGGAGCCGCGCGGGCTCGCAGCGATGCCCGCAGTGATATTGCGCAGCGCATCGCCCGAGGTGAGATCCACGTACCGATTGAACTCTCCGTGCCGTTGGACGATTTCCGCACAGCTATTGACCGCTCTATGGCTGGCCACACCCACGGCAAAATCGTCGTTGTGCCCTAAATATGGCTTGCAACCGGATCGTCGCAGCTTGGCGCCTGTAGCTGGATCAGCTGGCACTGCTAGCCTGAACTTGCATAGGTGATGAACGTACAGATAGATGACCGGCAGCCAATGGTTGGAGACTCAGGGGTTGGAAACCCAGTCAGGAGCCCAATGGTTGGAGACTCAGGAGTGGGAAACTCAGCGGTTGCAGAAGCTGCGCCGCCCGTCGTCACGCATCTGCCTATGCGTCCATGTAGGTATGAACGAGGCTGACAGGGGTAAGTGCATCGAGGAACTACACGCCATAAAAATTTTTCTGGCAGACGCGCACTGACCGAGAGCCTACGTGCATCAGAGTGCACGTGCTCATCACGACTTGTGTCTGATCAGGGACTTGTATTCTGGTCAGGCCAGAGATGTCACGCTGACGAGGAATATGCTCATTACAATCACACGTGCTCAACGTGAGCTAGGTGCGAATCCATGTGTGCAATGTGGACGCCTAGCAGTAATTGATCTGCACTCTTGTAGGGTAGATGCGAGATACTACGAACATTGGGTAGCGGAAAAAGGAGGCGCACATGATTCGTGTGGCGATCAATGGCTATGGGAATTTAGGTAGAGGCGTGGAAAAAGCTGTGACGGCAGCACCAGATATGGAGCTAGTGGTGGTGTTTACTCGCCGCGATCCAGCCAGTATCACCACTGCGGGGGCGCCGGTTGCTGCGGTGACGGCGATGCCCGAGTATGTGGGAAAGATCGACGTGTGCGTGAACTGTGGTGGCAGTGCTACTGATCTAGCGCAGCAGACCCCAGAAGCGGCCGCATATTTCAATGTGGTGGATTCTTTTGACACTCATGCAAACATTCCGCAGCATTTCGAGGCTGTGGATGCTGCAGCTCGCGAGGCTCACCACGCTGCGGTGATTAGTGCTGGTTGGGATCCAGGGCTGTTTTCCATGATGCGGGTACTTGGTGATGCCGTACTGCCCGATTCCCAGGCTGTCACTTTTTGGGGGCCAGGGGTATCTCAAGGACACTCGGATGCTATTCGACGCATTGAAGGTGTGAAAGACGCTCGGCAGTACACGCTGCCGGTGCCTGAGACGGTAGCCGCTGTGAAAGCTGGCGATCCGGTAGAACTCACAGTGCGTTCGATGCATACACGCGATGCATGGGTGGTAGCTGAAGAGGGGGCTGATCTGGCTCGTATTGAGCGCGAGATCAAAGAGATGCCGAACTATTTTGACGATTACGACACCACTGTCCATTTCATCTCTGAGCAGGAGTTGCAGCAAGATCACGCCGCTATCCCACACGGTGGGCAAGTGATCCGTCGAGGGCATACCAGCGATGGGGTAGCCCACGTAGTGAGCTTTGAGCTTGCCTTGGATTCCAACCCAGAATTTACAGGGGCTGTGCTGGCAGCTACAGCGCGCGCGGCTGCTCGTAAAGGAGCTGCTGGGCAGGTTGGTGCTTTCACGATGTTTGATCTGAGCCTCGCAGATCTTTCCCCCCACACAGGCGAGGAACTGCGCGCACACTTCCTGTAACCTGCTGGTCAAGGTCAATATTATCGGTCAGACCACTTTTACCAATACGGGCTATACCCTAGGTTGATAAAAGTGGTCTGACCGATACATATCAACTCTTTGGCAAAGTTAGCACCTGTGCCAATCCTCGCTGATAGAACCTAGCCAGTGGCTCGCTGAGAAGACTATCAACGTGCATACACATTCGCACCAGACACCAATACGTCACTTGCGGCGGACGCCTGGGCTGCCAGTCGTCTACGCCCACAAATCCTACGCTCAGCGTTCCAACAACCCCCGTTGTTCGGCGCTATCAATAAGATTATTGATCGTGGCAGCTTTGAAACCTAATTTTCGGGCGATGCGTTCAAGCCTGATAAAAGCCGCGCGTTGCTCAGCTGGCGAAGCTCCCGAGTTTTCTTTCACTATCGGCAACAAACGCAGAGCTGTGGCTGCATCTTTAGCCTTATCGGTGCTCAGATAGCTAAGCCCGAGGAGGCGGGCATTGTGATCCGCTTTTCGCCACGCACGGCTAGCAAAGTGGGCTGCGCGTTGAAAGTTTCTTGCCTGCACAGCAGTCGTGTTTTTGCCGTCAAGAGCCAATTCAGCATCCTGCAGCTTGCGATAGCGCTCATAGAAATGCCCCGTTTCCGGCACTCTCGTATCTTGCAGAGCAGGAAAGTGGAAGAGCATATCCCAATCCGTCTCAGCGGCAAGGATGTTTTGATGGATCTCTTGCATTTGCTGACGCCCATTAGCCACCATGCGAGCCACGCTTTCCTCAGTGGAAAATCCTTGCGGGGTATCAAATTGCTCCAGCACTTTGCGCTTGCGTCGTTCAATGGCCGCAACCATTGCATAGCAAACTACTACACATACGGCTGCCGCAATAAAATTCTTCACAATTAAATTATTTAGGATCCAGGGCAGCCCTCGTTGGCTGAGAGTATTCTCGGCATTAAGCACGGTGAGAGTAGCAAAAAATCCCACAAATCCCAAGAAAGAGAACGTAAACCTTCCCCACCGCATCGGATAGTATGCCGTCACCTGATAAAAAACAGATGCTACAAAGAGAGCGATGAGAAGTATCGACATGAGAACTAGCGGCATGGTCACTCATTCCCATCTGTGATCATTGAGCGCATGGCTGCTCCGTCTAACATTGTGGCAGTGACGGCAGGCTGAAAACCAAGCGAACGGGCAATACGTTCCAGGCGCGCATAGGCGGTTTGTCGTTCATTCTCAGAAGCGCCAGAATCTGGATCAATCACGGGCAATAGTCTAATAGCGGTGGCAGCATCTGCGGCTTTTTGGGTATCGAGATACGTCAAACCGACTTCGCGGGCGTGAGATGTGGCGTACTTCCAAGCCTGAGTTGCCTTTTGAGCACAGTCCAAAAATGCGCGTATCGCGGTGTGGCTCGCATGGAGGTCATCTGCCATGAGTTCTGCCTCTGAAAGCTCACGGAACAGCTGATAAAACTTAGCCGTCTGCGGCACGCTCATATCCTGCAAAGCTGGAAAATGAAAGAGCGTATCCCAATCATTCTCACTTTCATACACCTCAGCACGCAGCTCCTTGGTGATGCGTTGTGCTTTCGCTTTCATCGACGCGGCAGAGCTAGGAGCTTTGTATCGCGACGTGCTTTTAGAGCTATCGGCCGTGCGGACAGAATGAGATGCCGATCGCTGTGAAGCCTTCTCGCGCACGACCATTGCTTTATGTAAATCCGGAATAATTGATGCCAGCGCGTAGCACACCAGCCAAACGATCGGGAGGGCAACCACAGCTCCCAGCAATCCCAGCAAAAAATCATTCCACAAATCGTTCAACCCGTATGAGGCGAAGCCTTTCCCAGCTGTATTTATAAAAAATGCACGATGAATTACTTTGGAAAGCCCGAATATCATTGCACCAGCAAAAATAATGAGATTCGCTACCCACACCGGCAAACGCTCGTTTATAACTGCTCGATAGATTTTCTCTTCTCGTGAAAGATTCTTGCGCTTCTTGCCACGAGCATTCAAGATGAAAAGCTCCACATGAAAAGCACCAAAAAGAATAAGCGCGAAAGCACAGGCTATTAAACCGATTCCCAGCACGTCAGCCATTGCATCCTTCCCGCTTTTTCAACAGTTGTCATATCGAGATCCGATTCCAGTTTATACGATGGTTCATGTGCTCATCACAAGGTAATAACGCCCGATGACGTCACTCTAAATAGGGCAAAGCCCGCCATCTGGCAACACCACATAGCAAAGCCAGTGATTCGGCAGCATCACCGTCTCTCTTGGCAACCTGAGTTTTGCTAGTACGAAAGGCGTGCCGTTCATCGCCCTCCCATGAGGCCGGAGGTTGGCTTATGTGAAGCCGGAGCTGGATGTGAATCGCTTTGGCAACACGTCCATCACGTATTGGGGGCAAGGCATAGGCCGCAAATGGCAGCAACTCAGACCTAGAGCAGAGCCACACAAAGTAGCTCTGACACCACGTCTCCCGCGTCTAAACGGAGATCCAGCCCACTCCCAACCAGACGGTTGAGGCGGGCTGAACGATTAACCTCATGATACTCCATAACCCCACCCCTGATTCCAGCTGATTTCGCTCACCCCCGTCCGGTTTCGGCTTCTGCCGTGGCCTACAGCAGAGAGCCACACAAGGTGGCTCTCCCTGAGTCCACGAAAGGAACCACATTATGGCTGCTAGCCTTCAAGTGTTCACCAACCCTGCGTTCGGACAGATCCGTACCGTCACCGTTGACGGCATCATCATGTTTGCCGGAAAAGACCTCGCCACAGCTCTCGGCTACGAGAATCCCACCAAAGCTGTACGTATGCATTGCCGCCAAGCCCCGGGTTTTGTAGAGGCTGATTTTTCTGTTTCTTAGGCCGCCATGGTGTGGGGCTTGTGCTGGCTGGCCCAGCGTTGATGGACTTCTTCGGGCGTGTGGTACCCTAGTTGGGAATGAATCCGCCTGTGGTTGTACCACGCGACCCATTTTGACGTTTCCGCGAGGACTTCGATGAGTCCGGTCCAGTGGCGGCGCTCGATGAGCTCGCCTTTGTATACGGAGTTCAGTGCTTCAGCCATCGCATTATCGTAGGAATCCCCACGAGATCCCACGGAGGCGATAGCTTCTGATTCGGCGAGGGTTTCACCATAGCGAACGGAACGGAACTGGACCCCGCGATCTGAGTGGTGGACGAGCCCGGAGACGTCCTCGCCAGCGCGGTACCTCGCTGCTAGTGCCATCGTTAAAGCGTCCCTGGCCAGCGATTCGCGCAAGTGGTTCGTGACCTTCCAGCCGACGATCTGGCGAGTGAAGACATCGAGAATGAAAGCGACATACACCCACCCAGCCCGTGTGGGCACGTACGTAATGTCGGCAACCCACAACTGGTTCGGTGCCGGAGCGAGGAACTGTCGGTCCACGAGATCGGCAGGACAATCCTCAGCACGTGCTGACGCCGTCTTCGGCCTTTTGCTTTTCGGCCGTTTTCCATCGATCCCCAGCTCGCGCATGAGTCGTTCGACCGTGCACCTGGCCACATGACCGAACTGCTCGGCATAGTCACGATTGGCCAATCGCCACATCTTCCGCACCCCGTAACAGGAGTAGTTCCCTCATACACCTCCTAGATCACCACCTTCAAAGCACGGTCTCGTCAGCTCCTGGCCGAAGGTTGGCGCTTCTTAAACGCGTAATACGAGCTCACAGCGATCCGTGCAGCAGTACCCGACAGGGCGCGCACGATCGGCTCGACTCCGAACTCGTCACGGTTCTCGTCGATGAAATTGACGATTATCTTCAAGGGCGGCCTGGCTCCGCCGCGAAAAAAGCCGATGCTCGCTTAAGAATCTCATTCACGCGTCTGGCTTCAGCGAGCTCTGCGCGCAATCGACGGTTCTCCACCTCCAGGTCAACCGACTCCACCGGCATCGCCTTACCAGACTCCTTGTGCTTACGCACCCAGACCCGCAATGTCTCCTTACTCATCCCCAATTCACGAGCCACACGAGTAATCGCCCCTGTCGCCGTGTCCGGATCCGCCTGAGCATGCAACACGAGCTCAACCGCACGAGCCTTCAACTCACTTGTATACTTCACTGGCACGAGAGAATCTCCTTCATCCAATCTCCCTGCCTCTATTATCCCCGGAGCAGTTCATAGGCCGCCCATACCATCGTGCACCGCCACTGGCCAGGATCCAAGAACACACCTGGAGCAAGTAACTCAGGATGCTGGCGGTGCAGGTACGAGCTGAGGCAGATGCGTTCGAAGGCAGCGTTATGCGCTTCTTTCACCACACTCGGGTCAACCAGAGTATGAAGGATCTCGTCGGGCAGTTCTTCTCGACCTGTAAGGTCGATGACGATCGGTGGTTGGCGGTCGATCGAATACCCAAATAACACCATCTGGAAGTCGTCGTGGGCAGCGTAGGGGTAGACCCCGGTCATGGCGAGATTCACTGGTGAAAAGGTCTCGATATCGATAGCTAGATGACGCATCCCGGTCTCCTATCTGGACATGGGTGAATGGGGGAACCAGGCTGGCTGGCTCCCCACTCCCCCGTGTTACTTGACGTCTAGCTCGGCCTTGAGGCGAGCCAGCTCAGCATCTTCTTCAGCGATGAGTGCCTCGATGCGCTCGCGGCTTATCGGGGCATATATCCCACGATGCGCGGGCGTGCCGACATTTTCGTTGGTTTCTTTGAGCGCGGCCTGAATATGCTCAAACCGGGTGGCCGTTTGACCTTTATTTGCGCGGATCGATGGATGCGCAACAGCTATGGCAGTGCATTACGGGAAAAGATTATTCACGGATACAGCATGGATGACGTGATTGTGATGCACAACGTGAACGCATTCGAAGAAAAAGTAAGCGCATATCCAGCAATCGTGAACATCCACAAAGGCCATCAGGGCGCCGTGAACGTGGCGAATGCTACAGCGTCATTCTCAGAACGTGACGCGAATGCATACTTGGCTTGGCGAGCCTCAGGCGCCTCAAATTGGCATAACGATGCTTTCGGCGGCACAAATGAGCCATTGGCATACTTCTAGCAGTGTCTGGCCTGATGGGAGCCCTGACGACTTGCGGTGGCTTTCCTAGCTTGACGATATGCCACTGATTGAGCAAGATGACGTGTCACTCGGTATTGGGATCGCTACTGGAGCCGACAAAATATATATCCGCAAGGAAGCTGACGTGGAGGCGGATCGGCTGGTGCCAATGGTCACGCCAGGAGCGATTAAAGGCACGGAGTTTACGTGGACTGGCGAGAAACTGGTGAGCCCGTGGCAGGGACGGCAGCTGGTGGATCTTTCACGCTATCCGCACTTAGAGCGATACTATGAAGCCCACCAGGATCAGCTTCGGCAGCGCAACGTGGCACGCCGCTCTCACGCTTGGTGGCGCACGATTGATTCATTCAATCCAACACTACATCACCCACGATTTGCTCGTGATGCAGGATAGGAAACTACATGCACACCCTATCCGCGTGCCCGCAGGATATTATCCGCATCACGGCTTAACGTGGTTTTCCTCGAATCGGTGGAATCTGGATGCCCTTGGTGGGCTATTGATGTCTGAGCCTGTGGAGAAGCAAGTGGCGGCTTATTGCGTACGGAAGCGTGGAGGCACTCTTCGCTTCCAGCCCACCGTGATGCGCAAAGTACGGCTACCAAAACTAGCTGACGTCCCGCCGGAGATTGCAGAAGAACTAGCAAGTGCTTTCCACTGCTATGATCGCCAACGCGCTAGCGAAGCCGCATGGAAACTGTACCCAACGATGTAGCCTAATCTCGTGGATAAGCAAGATCACGAACGAATCATCACTGCTATCGATTTTTGGGTGAAAACCAAACTCGAACAACAACAGTATTCTCAAGCAAGCGGCCACGCCCAAGGCGGCACTCGCGCCGCAGTCACTGGCGGTAAACACAAGGTCGGCATCAACCAGCTCATTTTAGACGAGCTCCAAGAACTATGCCTCACCGGCGTCACCCACTATACAGACCGGAAAGCCACGTGCCCGGCTATTACCGAGCATCAAAATCGTGGGATCTGCTCGTGCTGCGTGATGAGGAGCCAGTGCTCGCAATCGAATACAAATCAATGACCGACTCCGAGGGCAAGAATCTCAATAATCGAGCTAATAAAGTGATCGGCTCTGCTCAGGATTTGCGCCGGGCACAAGACGCCGGTTTGCTTTCTGCCACAATGAAACGCGGTTACGTGTTTCTCATGGAAGTGACGCCCGCCGTGCAAGTTCCAGTAGAAGTGACTACTCAAGTCGGGCATCCTGACCCTGCGTTCGAGCAGGCAAGCTACCTTCAACGCATGGCTCTCATGTGCCAACGACTACGCGATGATGGCCTCTATCATATGGCATGGGCATTAGGGGTGAAACGCAATCCCATCGGTTTTGTCGAACCACTCGAAACCGTGAACTGGGACAGGTTTAAGGCCGATTTGCGCAACTCGTTCATCTAAAATATCAGCACCATCCAGTCACTATAAGAAACACACTTGTTTTCGGATTAGCCGCAAAACTTAACCTCTTAGCTAATTACTTCAATAGTTCTTGCCCAGCAAAGTCGATCAACGCGGCGTATGCGCCTATTTCTCTGCCTGTTTCTTCTGCTCCACCCAGTATTTTTCTTGACGGTCGAGATAGCGTTTACACTTCCTATAGGAGAATATAGCGGCAAGCCCCTGGAACAAGCGCAATAATGCTAGCTCACTCACAAGTGCGGTGATAATAGCGAGCCATCGAGCCCACGCACAGATATCAGCCGAATTGAAGGCACTTATCACTAATAAGAATGACATTATAATAAGAAGTACAGGTAATACTCCTATGCAGACTTTCGCGCCTCTCCATTTTTTATCTTCACCCCATTTAGCGACGGGAGCGGCATCTGCAAAAGATAATAAAACCAATAGAAAGGCGATGAATGCAAAAATGATTGCAAAACATCCTGCGTAAAATGTGAACTCTCTTTCTGGTGTATGTATCCCGAAGCAAACAATATACGTAACTTCCACCACAAAAGCGATTGTGCCTATGACCCACCAGCCTTTCCCTTGCCAAAAGTTTATCCAGATTTCATGCCAGCGGGTATCTTTTTTGGGTGATGGCTGCTCTGAGGCAAACAACGTTCTGAAGTAGGAGATGGCTTCTTGGGTTTTCCAATCCAAGCCCTGTTTCTTGTTGAGGCCAAAAATGTGATCTGTGTCTTTAGCGATAAAGGAAAAGAGGGTGCAGTGGATGAACACAATGAGCACAAGCACAATCTTCTGCCCATTTGTGAGCGCTCCATTCCCGAAAGGCAAAATCCGAGAAAGAAGTATGCTCGCTGAGCATACAATTGATATTTGGAATAGCCAGGCTGGATTTGCGTTGAGTTTTTTGAGCCTGTTAGTGAATTTCTGGCTCTTTTCTTCTAAGAGTTTTTGATCTATTTTTTCTCTATCAATGGAGAAGCTAGAGTCGCTGACTTGAATTGCAGGCGTGCTGATTTTGATGAATTCCTTTTTAGCCTTGTTTGTTTTCCTTCTCTCACGGCTTGCAGTGTTGGTTACTGTTTCTTTCACGGCATACCAAATCGTCACAGTTGTGAGAATCGTGCCAGATAAGGTGAGTAAATCTGCGAAGTTTAGGCTAGTGAAGGGTGGCGTGAATATAGATCTAACAGGGTCTACTTGTTCGCCAGATTGCGTGAAAATTGCAAAAAGATTTTCTAGAAGAAAAGGTATAATCGGCCAAAGAAATATCGTAAAAATAAATACGAGCAGTACAAATCCTATTTCTGGTTTAGTGAGAGCTTTGCCGATTCGTTCAGAACAATCAGCGTTCTTAGGATTAGACTTTTTCTGGTGTCGCGTGTGTGCGCATGGAAAACGACGCTTAAGCAAATCATCGTTGTACTCCGCGCTGTTGATACTCATGGGGCTTATCCTTAAAACTAATGTTAATGAGATTCTACCAAGCTCAATGTTTCATTCGACCTGCGTTGCATGCTAGCAAAAATACTACGCATTTTTGCGCACAATTTCGTTGCCCTCACTAATAAAAATCGGAGCCTAACGGCTACACTTTCACCGTTCAGGCAAAACAAAAGGACGCTCACTTTGTATCAAAATGAGCGTCCTAGTGGTTATCTAGCTGCCGAAGATGATACAAAATAGCAGGCATTGCGATGGCGGCCGGAGTGGGCTTTTTCGCTTGATAGCAAGCCAAAACGGTGGCTCGTACCTAGACAATGAAGTATCACAGATGCGCCAGAACGATGACTGATGGGACGCGCTCGAAGCTGGCTTACAGAAACTTGGCGCACTCTCCCCTGCCGAGAATGCCTGCCGCGCAATTGTTGGCTCTGCCGCGAAAAGGTTGCTCCACATCCCTCTGCCGGATCGCACAAGCGTCCGTATTGGATACAAGGGCGATTAGGCGGTCGGCGATGATCTGAGCGGGCTTTTGGCTTGATACTAGACGAAATGGCGCTCGCGGCTGTGCGCATAGTGCTCACCTCCCGCCCAGATTCCGGTCACTCCGGCTGGCAAGGGTAAAGGACGATGACGCCTGTGAACCCAAGGACACTGCCAGAGCCGAGACTCGCGCAAAGGTACGAGAGTCGCCAAAAGGTCTACAATACAATCTATATAGAGACCGCCGAATCCTTCAGAATCTGAGATGCCTTGTTACGAATTCGCTGAGGAACAACATCGCGATTAAGTGCTTGTACAAAATACTTTCTGAAGGCACTTAACACTAACTCTTCTGTTGAATGGTTAATAGCATCATCAACGAGCTTCGAATAATCCCAGTACTCGTATGAGATCGGAACCTCATGGATAATTTCATTTTCGGGGAGGTCTCCAGTCGATCCATGAGAAACAAATATTACCCTGACGCTCCACTTGGCTGGATCGTCGAGATTTGCCCAAGACTCCTCGAGGCGCTGTTGAACAATTCGGGCCAATGACTGCTGATGACCCCGAACGTATGCAGGTGACACCACGCCGCCATGTGCTTCCAGAGCAATAGCCGCCCTTTTGTCAATATTGGCGAATTCAACATCACCGAGTTTGTGGCGACTCAAATTAGACGCATTTACGCTATCTCCCAGGCCTCGGGGAATCCATCCGTCATGTTGAAATGCCAAGACACTTAGTGCATCAACAATTCTCTGTTCAATGACTCCTTGGGTGTTTGACTCGTCATGTTGGATGAATCCACACAAACCGATAATCTGTGCAGCGCTAAGTGTCTCATCGATTAGCGTCAAATCTCTGTCTGTTAGTTCAATAATTCGCGCCAGCCAAGCACGTATTATTGCAGCCACGCTGCGCCGAGCACGAAACGGAAGACTTTCAACCATATGCAAGATTCGCACCAATGCATGCGCACTAACACCGGATCTGTTTCGTGCCCACTGGTCGTCAAGTTGAGATACAGCCTTAGCGTTATTTAAGACTGCATTTCCTGTAGCAACGTGATATTGCGCGAATACTGCCTCTCCCAATGCACCGCGAGGCCCAAACTCATATAAAAACGAGGCTGGATGGTCATATCTATCGAGCGGGAGCATACACCAGTGGAGCATTTGAAGGTAAGGCCATTCACTGGCATTCTCCGAAGTAAGAATTGTTCCTTCACCTTGTTTAATTAGCAAGCGCAAATCAGATGTAAGGCTTTCTCCGTCTAACCATGGACTAGCAAGCTCACCAGCAATTTCACACGATTCGTCTGCTGATGTATCTGTAAAATGCTGATTGGAATAGATCTCGTCTTTTGGCCGTATAACATTCTCAAAATCGTCAACCGACAAACTAGGCAGAAGTTCAAAGTGTGCAGCTATAACCTGTATCGCCTTATAGGGGACATAAAGACTTGATTCTAGCGAAAACAACAACCGGGATATCTGTGAAGCAGAAAGATGTTCTCTGGCAAGTAAACCATGGATGAAAGTTGCTCGCGAAAGTAGACGCAGGGCTTCTTTCGGATTTAATCCGCGCCAGTCACGTTTACCACCCTTTTGGAGGTGCTTCACAACATCGCAGTAGCCCTTTCCGTCAAGGCCAATATCACTAGCGGAGGTGCCTTCAAGAAGAGCGGTTATTGCGAACTCGAGTGCCCGGTTAATATTTCCTGAGTGGAAATATTCTTCAATGTCATCAGAGAGCAGTATCAAATACGAGTCAATCGAATCGTAAGACGAAGATTGATTAACCAGGTTACTGAGCCTGCCGACACCTTCTTTCTGTTCCTGTTCAGAAATAGGAAGCTGGAGTTCGTCTATCAGTTCATTCAGAGTCATGATGGGTGTCCGATTTCCAAAAACTACTTGGCCGCGCTCCGTTATGAATCCACAAGCGTGCTACTAAGCTAGATGCCGCATCGCAATCAAGCCCTAAGCCTTGTAGCCAAAACATTGCTTGACCTATGGTTAGCTGCCTTGAGCCGGCCTCAACACGTGACACGAGTGATTGATCTACGCCGAGTTCTGCTGCTAAACCGGTTTGACTAAGACCTGCGTCCTCGCGCAACCTACGTATCTCGCGTGAAAACGCAAGATCAAGTTTCCTTCCTGGTTGCATACTGGCCATATGTAGATTCTACATAGCGACTAGGTTGAAAACCTATGGTAATATTGCGCTATGACAAATCAGCATAGCTCTGCCCCGACCTTTGTCTCTTTGTACTCAGGAGCAGGTGGATTAGACATAGGTTTTGCTCAGGCTGGATTTAGGCCGGTTTTCGGCAATGACATAGCACCAGACGCTGTCAGAACCCACAACAACATTCAATTCGTGCAAGACCCACAATGGCGAACTGCGGCAAGAATGTTCCAAGGAACTAGAGCAATAGCTGGCGATGTGCGCGAAGTGGGGTCAAGTCTCGCCGAAGGTATGGCCGATCTTGTTATTGGAGGACCGCCATGCCAAGGGTTTTCTGTCGCTGGAAAAATGGATCCAGAAGATCCTCGCTCTAAGCACGTATTCGATTTCCTTGGTCTCGTTGCTCGAATCAAGCCGAGAGCTTTTGTCATGGAAAACGTGGCGGCGCTTGCACGAAATACGCGTTGGAAAGACGTCATTGCGTCGTTAAAAGACATTGCCTCGGTCGAATATAAGGTCCAGCTTGTTGTCCTCAATGCTGCTGAGTGGGGAGTACCCCAGGCTAGAGAGAGGATGTTTCTTATTGGGATTCCAACTGACTGCCCTGATTTAGATTTTGGTGATGCGCCAAACCGCGACAATCCTAAGACGGTGCGAGAGACTCTTTCGGAATTGCCACCTGCAGGCGACAGAGGAAACAACTCCATGTGTACTGCAAAAATTACTCTTGCGAAGCATCCTGTATTACGTCGTTCGCCGTTTGCTGGCATGCTATTTAATGGTCAAGGACGCGTGATTAATTTGGACGCAGCGTCTCCGACATTGCCAGCATCAATGGGTGGAAACAGAACGCCAATCATTGACACCGATTCATTACAGGACGCCACATCAACGCCCTGGATTGTGAAATACCACAAGAGACTCTTCGAGGATCATGACTCTCCGCTTAAGGCAATTCCAAAGAATGCACATATGAGACGGATAACTGTAGAGGAAGCAGCAGCGATTCAGACTTTCCCGAAAGACCTGAAATGGGAAGGCTCACAATCAAGCCAATATCGACAAATTGGGAACGCTGTCCCCCCATTGCTCGCTTTCCATGTGGCAGAGCATCTCAAGAAAGCACTCGGATATTAATTAGGGACTATTGCGCCAGTTCTTAACCTCTTAAAACAGTGATCCTTGCTCGTTCGTCTCATCGGCTACTTGTTCTCGGATGTCGTGCAGCAGGCCGGGCTGGTCGGCGTCATCGCCGTCTCCAAATACAAGTTCCATTGCCCCGGCGCCGTCAAAGTCGGATGGTGGTGTGACGTCGGTGTTGTTGAGGATGATGAGCTGTCCTTGATCAGCGGTGTCAATCATGTAGTCGAAGAGGTTTCTAAGCAGCCCAGTCACTGGTCGCCCGTTTTCATCCTTTCGGGTGATGAGGTCGTCCCCACTCTTTTGATGTTCTAGCCCTAGTGTTGGGGTGTCGAAGAGCATGATTGTTGGCTTATAAAGTGCGCGCTCGGAAATGTAGTGGCGTAACGCTAGTCCCACAATCGTATTGAAAAATGCGCGGTAGCCTTTCCCGTGCGATTTCTTGCGTTTGCCAGCAACTACGATATCGAAGTCGTCCTCGTCGAAGGTTGCGCTCTTGGCTTTTTCGTAGTGTACTTCGGTCAGGATTTCACGCAGGTACTTCGTCATCGAGCTGAAAAACTCGCGAGGAAAGAATCCTTCTAGCTCGTAGTTGAGTTCGGTAGGTTCCTCGGTACTAATGTCTCCAATCTGAGATCCCCATTCACCGATTTTTGCGTTGAGCATTTCAATCTCTGCGCGCTTTTCCTCGACTTGCCGAAGCTCCCGGATGGCTTGGGAGAGTTCTTTGATTGCTGGGGTCAGCTCATTTGCTAGGTCTGTTTGCAGGGCAGCGAGTTCTTGCTTTGCTTCAGATAGGTGCTGTTGTACCGCAATCGTACGGCTAGATAGTTGCTCTTGGACGCGCTGGAGTTCCTGCAGGTTACTAACCTCGTTCGCGGTATCTGATGCTATAGCTTCACTGTAGTCGGGTAGCTCGTTAACGTGGATTTTGCTTCCGCAAAACGCGCATGTCTCTTCAGGGCGAAGATACTCGGCATGGTCATTTGCGTCATCGTCAAAGGTTAGGCGCTTAATTTTCGCTACATAGACAGAAGCGAGATCGTTGTATTTGGCGATGGCAAACTCTAGCCGAGTCTGCTCATGCTCAAGATTTGAAATGAGTCGATTGAGATCGGCAATCTTGGATAGCCGTTCAGCTTGATCGTGAGTCAATGACTCCATTCGTGTGCCGAGCTCGTCAATCTCATCTCTGACGCTTCTGCCTTCAAACTCGCGAGTCTCATTGACGAGCGCATCTCTACGCGCCTCAGCTTTCTCAATATCGTCGTTAATGAACGGCACTAGGACGCGTTTACGTGTAGCAATATCAGCTGGGCTTATGCCTTCCCTATAGGTGGACAAATCATAGTCGTAAAACAGTGTGAGGAATGCTGATAGCGTGGCATATTTTGCGCTTGTGAAAATGGATTCTTCACTAGTTATGCGGTTTTCGCTCCTGTGTAAGGTCTTGCTAAACGTGCGCCACGAGAGTTTCTCTTTGCTCCCATACCTGTTAGTTAATATCGAGCGAGGTTCGTTCAAGCCAATCATCCGGAGTAAGACATCAGAAATAGTGAAGTGATCGTCATTCCCGTCAGTTGGTGCCTGTTCGTATTCTCCTGCAGGAATGCCGTAATCGCGGTCTGCTACTACGTAGGTAAGCGTTGATCCTAAACCCCTTTTGAGCGTGACCTTCCCGCTAACTCCTTGCAGCACCATGGTAATTCGGTCATAGCCGGTTTCTTTACCGAAAGGCGCTGTTGACCCTGCCAGCATGTACTTGATTGCTTTGGCAAGATAGGTCTTCCCAGTATCAGACGGCCCGTGGATAATGTTGAAGCCTGGAGAGAAACGGATGACGGAGGCATCGACATTGTCACCATCGAATCGAATGGACTCGATGTAGAAGTGGTTGTCTGTCATTGTTCATCCTCTCTCACTACGAGCACACCTTTTTGCTCAATGAAGTCTGTGATCTCCACAGCTTGATGGCTGTCAACGAAAGCTAAGGCCGAGCCAAGGTAGTAAAGATATTCGTTCTTGTATTGGGAAGATAAGGCATCGCAGTATTCGTTGCCTTTGTCAGTTATTTGGTAGCGGAGACCCGTAGGCGTTGTCTGAGCAGCAATAATTCGTGCAAGTACGCCCATCTTGATACCAGCGTGTATATGCTTCAAGCGAGCTGCAAACTCTGCTAATTCGAAGCCAGCGTCACCGTGCAAGTTCGAATAGGATAGCCCAAAATCTGCTGCTTGAGTCGTTAAGTAATCGAGCATTGCAATGGCATCTTCACTACGATGTAGCCCGGGGCGAGCATTGAGGATGAGCGCTACGCGGGTCACCATTTCCAAAGGCGAGTTGAGTACCGATTGATTCATTACGGCTTCACCCACTTAAATTTTCCGGCGTTGACGAGAATATGGCAGACGCCTTTGCGGTGAGTGATTTTGAATAGACCCGAGGTTGTTGTGACGTGTGAGGCCATTAGTTTCGCTTCGCCCACGCGAGTCATTGTTTCTTGAAGACGATCATAGCCTGTGTCGAAACGTTTTCGAATGGTTGCTTTGATTGCTTCATATATGTCTGTTTTGATTTTCTCGAATTCTTCTTCGCCATCTAGGCTTGCTTCATTAAGTAGGTTCCGAAGTGCGTCCGCATCAAAGTACTCTCGCCGGTGGTCGTTGAAGTCTTCTACCCACTCTTCATCGGGATGATCCTTGATATAAGTGATATCGACATCTTCGCCTGTGTATTCTGAATACACTTCGTAAAGCGCCATAATATATTTACGCTCCGAGGGTTTAATGCCAGCAGGGATTTTTGATTGTTTTGGTAGCTGAACCTTATAGCCACCTACCGAAAGGTACTGGTTTCCGACCACGAAAATCTCATCTGCCCTCAACTCAGAAAAGTGTTTCTTTGTAGGGATCTCGATTTTGTCTGGCAGCGTCGCGTCATACAGTGAGCTATTCCAAGGGCGGTCGTTAATTTCGTAGATTTTATGTGTCCGGTTGTCCAAGCCGGTAAGCAGAAGATCCTGAAGCGTATCGATAACAACATCACGTTTCCCGGGATAACCATTCGCCTCGAGAATTGCTCCGATGTCTTTAGTGCGCCCAAACTCAATTCGGTGTTGAACGAATTCGTAAAAGCCCTCACGATCAAAATGAGTACTCCAGAATCTTGCTAATGCGACCGTGATGTTCTTGGCGTCGTTGAACATACGCTGGCGGCGGTCGGCATCGGATCGCTCGCGTTTTTCTGCGGGCATATCTTTCTTGCCAAATGGCCCGTAGAACTTATTCTTCCCTGGACCGCGAAAATCTTTCTTTACAGACGCATCTGTCAATGTCAATAGGAATCTGCCACCACCAGTACTGTCATCGTCTTCCGTAACACCGAAGAGTAGGGCGAAAAGATCACTCAGCTTCACGGGTTCTCCTCCCATCCCGATTTTTTACGGACAGTTACGGACTTTTTACGGATGCTTACGGAGCTGCCTCTTTCATTCGCGTTTCATCGGCGAAACTAGCAGTGGTCGCTCACGAAGCACTTCGGTGCTAGTCAAATTTTACCGTGAATGGTTGTGTTGCATAACACAACCAAGGTCACGCCCGGCTATTCGCGAGCGACTCGGTCAAAAGCAGGCAAATCGAGACAAGCGAGGAGGTGGCAAAAATGGCAAAACGAAATGGCAGGCAGACGTCGCGGAAGGTGGCGTCACAAGCATCGCGCATCATGCGGGATGGACGTTACGGCACGGCAGCGAAGACGGTCGCAGCATCGGCACTGGCTCAAACAAAACCGTCAAGCAAGAAATAGAGCCACCCGGGGAGGCTGCGGCATACCGGTTCCTGGCGCTCTCCTCGCTACACAACTGAATATTCGCGCGAGCAAAGCATTATCCGAAATTAGCACGATTTAGCGGTTTTCGGGGTTCTCGTTAGGTACCAGCGGGCGCCAGCATCACAGCATTGACGGCTGTGGTGCTGGCGCCCGTGCTCAATTTGAGCACCTAACAATCCCATGAACCGTGGCCACCTAACGAGGCCCCTTCAAACCAGAAGGGACGCCTCTCATGGCACACAACTACACCACATTCAGCTTCGATTACGTCACCGACGAGCACATCGAAGTCCACCTCCCATCCGATAGCCCGATTGCGCAAGCGTTGCTTGAGCATGACGCGCGCTGGAAGAAAACGAACCGGGCAGATACGCGCCGGGATCGGCACTCGTCACCATCAGAGTTCCCGGTAGAAGGGATGCATTTCGCTGCCGATGTTGATATCGAACGCGACTTCATCAACAAGCAGGCAGTCGCCACTGCATTCGCTGGACTCTCTAAACGTCAACGCTTCCTAATTGAGGCGGTCGTTCTGGACGGTTACTCGTTTGCTGAACTAGCTCGGGTTGAGCACAAGGATGAGTCCGCGATCCGTCACGCCTACACCCGGGCAATTAAGCGGGCGCGAAAAATTCTCGAGGCCGACCGTCCGGAATCGACCTCTGCCGTGGCTTATAGCGCAAAGCAACAAAACCGAACCAAGTAAAGGAGTGATTGCGATGCACCATAAGCGAACAGAAGGACGATTCGCCCGCCTAATGCGGCGTATCACCGGACGCACCGAACGCACCACCATTGGCAAGCATTCGATGCGCCGCCCAATCCCAGAAACCGTGAGCCTCGTTGATGACGACGATGACCTCATGGCTCTGGCACGCGCCCTCTATCCCGAACGCTACGGCCACAAAGGCGGTGAACAGTGATGAATATTCATGAAGCTAACCAGATTATTCGGCTGTTGAACCAAATGGCTGAGGCCGTGACGAGTATGGGCGCGATCGTGGAGCAGACGGCGTGGAACACCATCGAAGACCATGCCGGAATGCCCGGCGAGCGCCCAATCACAGCGGCGCGCCTCGAAAACCCCTACGCAGATGAGGACATTCTCGAAGCGGAAATCGTTGAGGAAGAACCCGATGATACTGCGTCTGAACCAGAGCCAGAGGCTGAGCGTTCACCTCAGAAGCTGTTGGATATGGAGGATGTTCGGTTCAACCTGGCCGAGCTTTCGCGCCGGGGCTTGACGGACTTCATCAAAGCCCAGATCCACTCGTTCGGACACACGAAGCTCTCGCAACTCTCGCTGGAGCAGGCGAACGCCGTGCTAGCAGCTGCGGAAGCAGAGGCTGAGGGTGGTGGTGCCTGATGCCACCACAGAAACACGCACTCTTGAGTGCCTCATCGGCGCATCGCTGGCTGCATTGCCCACCCTCGGCGAAGCTCACGGCTGGCGTGGCGGATGCTCCGAGTGAGGCCGCGCTGCAAGGAACGGCGGCGCACGCACTCGGTGAGTGGGAGCTGTCGAAGTTCCTTGGGAAGTGCGAGCCTCGCCCGTATTCGGAATATGAGGATGAGGAGATGCGCCGCTACGTAGCCGACTACGTGGCCTACGTGAACGAGCAGTATCACAAGGCTCAAGAAACCACCGATGACGCCGTGATCTACATCGAACAACGCTTGGATTTCTCCCACGTTGTACCGGGCGGTTTCGGCACGGGCGACTGCCTCATCGTGGCCGATGGCACCCTGCACGTGATTGACCTGAAATATGGCTTGGGCGTTTTGGTGGAGGCTGAGCGGAATCCACAAATGATGCTGTATGCGCTCGGTGCCCTCCGGCTGTTTGATGCGCTCTATGACATCGACGAGGTTGCGCTGACGATCTTTCAGCCACGCCGGGAGAACGTTTCCACGTGGACGATCAGCGTGGCTGAGCTGAACGAGTGGGCGGAGCACACACTCAAACCCGCTGCCGAATTGGCCGCAAAAGGTGAGGGCGAGTTTTGTGCCGGTTCCTGGTGTCAGTTCTGCCGTATCGCCTCGACCTGCCGGGCACGAGCCGAAGCCAACCTGCAGCTGGCCAAGTACGAGTTCGCCCCACCAGCCGAGCTGTCGGCTGATGAGGTGGCTGAGGTGCTGGCGCGGATTCCCGAACTGACCAAGTGGGCGTCGGACGTGCAGGACTACGCCCTCGCGCAGGCGCTATCGGGTGAGCATTATGCGGGGTTCAAGCTGGTGGCTGGCCGCTCCATCCGCAGATACGCCGACGAGAAGGCGGTGGCTGAGGCCGCGAAAGTCGCAGGCTACAAGGACATCTACAAGCAGCAGCTTCTGACTATTACCGCGATGGAAAAGCTCATGGGCAAGAAACAGTTCGCTGAGATTCTCGGCGACCTGGTGGTCAAGCCCGAGGGTAAACCAACGCTGGTTCCGCTATCCGACAAACGCCCAGAACTGCAGATCAGTACTGCGGCTGACGATTTCACAAACATCGACAATCAACAGAAAGAAGGTAAGTAATCATGTCGACCCGAGTGAACCCGAAAAACAAGAAGAACAATCCAACCAAAGTAATCACCGGCGAGGTACGCCTTTCATATGCGAATGTGTGGGAGGCAAAATCTATCAATGGTGGCAAGCCAAAGTTCTCGGTATCGCTCCTGATTCCAAAGGACGATGCAACTACGGTTGATGCGATTAATGCTGCGATCGAGGCCGCCATTCAGGAGGGTATCTGGAAGTTCGGTGGCAAGCTCCCGCCCCGCGCCTCGCTCAAACTGCCGCTACGTGACGGGGATACCGAGCGCGACGACGAAGCCTACGCTGGGCACTTCTTCGTGAACGCCAACAGCATTAATGCTCCGCAGATTGTGGATCAGGACGTGAACCCGATTCTCGACCGCTCCGAAGTCTATTCCGGCTGCTATGCGAGGGTGTCCATCAGCTTCTATGCCTTCAACACAAATGGCAATCGCGGCATCGCCTGCGGGCTCGGGAACATTCAAAAGACCCGTGACGGCGAACCGCTCGGTGGCCACGTTTCGGCTGAGTCGGAGTTTGATACGTGGGATGTGGACGACGACTTCCTCGCCTAAACACGCGGATAAGTAGATGGCGGGATGGAGCTAAGCACGGTTTCATCCCGCCATCTCGTTGAAGGAGTGAATCATGGCAGCAAAAGAAGAATGGAAAGATATCCCTGGATATGAAGGCCACTATCAGGCAAGCAACCTTGGAAGAATACGAAGTTTAACCCGCGTGGTTTACAGCCGAAACTGGTATACAAGGCAGCCGTTTCCTCGTACAATCACAGGTCGCATTCTCACGCCCGGACGATACTGCAAAACTGGGCATCTCTCTGTCGTATTAGGACGAGGAACCGCTGGTAGGCCAGTACACCAACTCGTTATGGAAACTTTCGTTGGCCCAGCCCCTGATGGAATGGAAGTCTGCCACATCAATGGCGACCCTGCCGATAATCGGCTTAGCAATCTAAGGTACGACACTCGCCACAACAACATTCTTGACGTTTATCGACAAGGAAAACGCTGGCGAAAGCTTAATCTCAACGATGTTAGCCGAATACGTTTTGCTCTATTTTGCGGCTGGCGAGGAAGTGACCTAGCCCGCGAATACCGTGTCAGCCAATCCTGCATTAGTGCAATCAAAACAGGAAGGAGCTACTCATGGACAAAATAACGTCAATAGGCTGCGATTTGGAAACGTTCTCCCCAATCAACCTCGCCAAAGCCGGCGTCTACAAGTATGCCGATGACCCTGACTTTCGGATACTTCTATTCTCCTATGCTGTCGATGATGGCAAGGTGCAGACCGTGGATCTGGCCTCAGGTGAGCAGATCCCGGCCGATGTGCTTGCCGCGTTGGATGACCCGCAGGTGGTGAAGTGGGCGTTTAACACGAGCTTTGAACGCACCTGCCTTTCTGCCTACCTTGGTCGGCGGCTTGATCCTGCCGGGTGGCGCTGCTCCATGGTTTGGGCAGCAACCCTCGGCCTGCCACTGTCATTGAAAGACGTCGGTGCGGTGCTGAATCTCGATGCGCAAAAGATGAGCGAAGGCAAAGACCTCATCAAATACTTCTGTGTCCCTGACAAGGACGGCCACCAACACCAGCCGAGCGACGATCCAGCAGGATGGGCGCTGTTTAAGACCTATAACGCCAGGGATGTCGAGGTAGAAACAGCAATCCGCCACAAGCTCGCTCATTTCCCAGTACCCGAGTACGTGTGGGAACAATATGAGGTGGATCAGCGGATTAATGACCGTGGTATTCGCATCGACACCACACTGGCCGCGAACGCCATTCACATTGATGAAGCCCACCGGGCACAAGCATTCGCCCGAGCGCAGGAACTCACAGGTCTAGAGAATCCGGCCTCACCGCTGCAGCTACAAGAATGGCTCAACCAACACGGCTGCCCCATAGAGTCCATGGCGAAAGAAGCCGTCGACGAAGCGCTGGCGAGCGCCACCGGCGATGTGCGTCAAGCCTTGGAACTGCGGCAGGAGCTTTCACGCTCGTCCGTGGCGAAATACCGAAAGATGATGGATGCCACCTGCACCGACCAGCGCGCCCACGGCCTGCTCCAGTTTTATGGGGCGAACCGTACCGGACGCTGGGCAGGCAGACTCGTACAAGTACAAAACCTCCCAAGGAACTATCTACCCGACCTTGCCCAAGCCAGAGCATTAGTACGGGACGGAAACTGCGAGGCGCTGGAGATGCTCTATCCCTCCGTCCCAGACACCCTCAGCCAACTCATCCGCACAGCATTCATACCGAGCGATAACTGCCGGTTTATCGTGGCTGATTACTCGGCGATTGAGGCCAGGGTATTGGCATGGATGGCAGGAGAAACATCAACACTCGCCGCATTCGAAAACGGCGAGGATCTCTACTGCGCAACCGCCTCAGCAATGTTCGGGGTGCCGGTAGAAAAACATGGAGCCAATAGTGAGCTTCGCCAGAAAGGCAAAATCGCCGTGCTCGCTTGTGGATACAACGGCTCGGTGGGTGCTTTGAAAGCCATGGGTGCGTTGAAAATGGGGCTCACCGAGGACGAGCTGGAGCCCATCGTGGACGCCTGGCGGGCAGCCAACCCCCACATCGTCCAGTTCTGGCACGAAGTCGACAAGGCCGCTACCAAGGCAATCAGCACGGGCAGATCTGTGACCCTTGGGGATTTATCGTTCGAGAAGAAATCCGGGATGCTGTTCATTACGCTGCCATCCGGTCGGCGGTTGGCGTATGTGCAGCCAGGGATCGGAGTGAACCGCTTCGGCGGCACCTCCATCACCTATTGGGGTCAGGGAGTGGCTCGGAAGTGGCAGAAGCTCGAAACCTATGGCGGAAAGTTGGTTGAAAACATAGTGCAAGCCATCGCCCGTGACCTGCTCGCCGAAGCCATCACCCGCATTGAGAAAGCTGGGTACCAGATCGTGATGCACATTCACGACGAGGTCGTCATCGACGAACCCGCCGATAGCGGCACCACCGCAGCCGACATTTGTGCGCTGATGACCCAGCTACCAGAGTGGGCTGCTGGCCTGCCGATTGATGCGGCCGGATACGAGTGCAGTTTCTATCAGAAGGATTGAGTGTGCGGCTTACGATCTAGTAGCAGGTGGCGTAGTTGCCCAGGAATTTCGGATAGAGATCTTTCGTAGTACTGCTTGCGGCGCGTATCTTGGAGTGTTCACTCGTAATGAGCGCCAAGCGGTCTCCAAAATACTTGAGCGCCCACTTGTATTCAGCGAAATCCGGATCGTATTTGTATGCGGAGATGCGCCCAAGGAGTGCGCAAATCCAATCGGCGCATTGAACCGTCTGGTACAGGTGGCTCTCCACCTCCATCGGCGGCTCGACAAGTTTCGTGGCATCCTCACTGCTGAACATAAACGCTGCCGCGCCAGCGAAAATCTCCAGTCGCTCCTTTTCACCCTGCTTATCAAGCACCATTAGCAGGTCTTCACCATCAGGCAAATCCCAATTCACT
This sequence comes from Actinomycetaceae bacterium, assembly GCA_028724905.1. Taxonomy (GTDB): domain Bacteria; phylum Actinomycetota; class Actinomycetes; order Actinomycetales; family Actinomycetaceae; genus Arcanobacterium_A. The sequence continues at coordinate 235,597 of JAQYTG010000005.1, forward strand.
CGTTGAATCAGCTGCTTCATCGCATGGTCGTAACGCTCAGCATTCGTCTCAGAAACCTCACTCGGAGTGCCGCGCAGTTTTTCCTGCCCATAAAACACCACGCGAGCATCTAACGATTTCAACGTATCCAAAACCCTAAAAATCAAGCGGCGAGTTTCCCGATACTTCTCAATGTTCTTCGTGGAGAGGAGCGCTGAGCCTTTCTTCTCCCAATGCTCCACGCGCTTACCAGCTGAGATTACTTTCGCTTCAATCTCTTCACGCAGCCCATGCTCCTTAATGAAACGGAAGGCACCAGAAAGCTTACGAATGTTCTGGGCCGGAATCACGAAACCACCCAAACCGAACACCGGGTGAGTCTTATAGGACGGGTCGAATCGGCTCACGTATGCGCCGTTGTGCCCAAACTCATCGAAATAGCCGACGTACACGTCACCTCCCGCTACAAACACGAAAGCCCGCGATTTCGCGGGCTTCGGAAGTGGAGCACCGAAGTGCGTCCATAGATAAATATACCAGAGCTAGACCGTCACCAGCAATAGCGAATACTACCGCTTCGAAACGGTCCATTTTTCTTTTCCTCCACCCGTCCGGTTTCGGGTCTTGCCGTGGGCGTATTGCGCCATTGCAGGAAAACAGTTCAGGCACGCACCGTCCGGATTGGGCTCCTGCCGTGGCTTACAGCGAGAGCCAACACATCGGCTCTCACCGACAAGCCAATGAGGAAAGGAGAGCTGATGACCGGCTCCACACTACAAGTGTTTACCAACAGCCAGTTCGGCCAAATCCGCACGATTACCGAGCATGGTGTGACCATCTTCTGTGCCAAAGACATAGCTACTGCTTTAGGGTACGAAAATCCTACAAAAGCAGTGCGCGATCATTGCAGGCAGGATGGGGGTCCAAAACGTTACCCCATCGTCGATAGTCTTGGGCGCACCCAGCAAGCCCGCTTCATTAGCGAGGGTGATGTTTATCGGCTGGTTGTCTCTAGCCACCTGCCAGCGGCAGAGAAATTCGAAGCCTGGGTGTTTGATGAGGTGCTGCCATCGATTCGTCGCCACGGCCTGTACGCGATCGACGAACTACTCGAAAACGATGACCTGCTCGAACAGGCACTCACGCATCTGCGTGCCGAACGCGCCAAACGCCTCGCCGCCGAGCAGGCTTTGCTCGAGGCAGCACCGAAGCTCTCGTATTACGACATCGTGCTGCAATCACCATCGTTGATGCCGATTACTGCTATCGCTAAAGATTACGGGCTGAGTGCGAAGAAACTCAACCGACTGTTAGCTGATGAACATATCCAGTTCAAGCAGTCAGGCATCTGGTACCTGTATGCCGAGTATGCGAAATGCGGCTACACCCAATCCAAAACCCACCTGCTGGAGAGCGGCAAGACGGTGATGCACACGTATTGGACGCAGAAAGGCCGCCTGTTCATCTATGACCTTTTGAAGAACCGCTGCCAGATCCTGCCGGTTATCGAACGTCAGGCAGGTGATGTGAAATGAGTGCACTCCTTGATAACCGCCCTTTGGCTAGCGACCTGACGCCGTGGCGCAACTCCAAAGGCTATGCGGACCCGACTGCTTTTAAGGCGTTGCGGGCGGTGGAGATGTCCGAATTCGGCTACCGGCCACTCACATATATTTGCTCGCCGTATTCGGGTGATGTGGGAGCGAACGTGGAGTTGGCAAGGGATCTTTCGGCTTATGCGGTGCGCTGCAGGCGTATCCCACTCGCACCCCATCTGTTGTTCCCGCAATTCATGGACGACACCGACCCGTGGGATCGGGAACTCGCCATGTTCATGGGCCGCGTGCTGCTCTCCAAGTGCGAGGCCATGTGGGTGTATACGCCGCGCATCTCGCCCGGGATGAAAGCCGAAATCGGCTGGGCTCACCAGCTCGAACTCCCGATCACCTATTTCGACCACAACTTCGCGGAGGTGAACCTCGATGACTGACTTCGTTCTATGTACGACTGATTTGGTGGGTGCGCAACGGAATCTGCACTACCCGAACCACCAACACATCGCGAGCGCGGCAGAGCTCAAAACCGCCGTGACGCATGACCATGTGGCGGCCGAATATCAGGGTGATATTCGCTCCACCGACAACTACCTGCAATCCACGTGCGTGGTGATGGACGTCGATAACGACCACGCCAACAGCCCGTCTGACTGGGTCACCCCAGAGTCCTTGGCGCTCATCTTCCCGGGCGTCGCGTTGGCGACCGCGACCTCGCGTAATCATTTGAAGCCGAAGGGTGAAAAGACCGCCAGGCCACGCTTCCACGCCTACTTCCCAATAGCCGCAGTCACGGACGCCGGGACTTACACAGCGATCAAGAAGAAGCTGGCTTCGTATACGGGGATTTTCGACCGGAACGCGCTCGATGCCGCCCGCTTCATTTACGGCAACCCTCATGCCGAGGTGACTTGGGTGGATGGCACCATGTCCATCACGGATTTTCTTGATGCTGATGCTTTCGCCGCGCTCGAGATGAGCACTGGCGAAATTCGAGAAGGCACACGCAACGCGACGATGAGTGGTTTTGCTGGGCGGGTGATTGTGCGTTTCGGCAACACCGAGCAGGCCCGTCAGCTTTTCGAGGCCAAGGCTGCGACCTGTGTGCCGCCTCTCCCCGATAGCGAGTTGGAGGCGATTTGGAGCTCGGCGCTCAAGTTCGGTGCGAAAGTCGCTGCGACACCGGGCTATATTCCGCCCGAGCGTTACGCCGAAATCCAAGGCCTACGCCCCACCGACTTCACCGACGTCGGCCAAGCCACCGTACTCGCAGACGAATACGCCCAAAAACTCGCCTACAGCGAGGCAACCGATTGGCTGGTGTACAACGGCTCGTTCTGGGAAGAAACCAGACCTGGCTCACGCGCCATCGCTCAAGAACTCACCACGCGCCAGTTAGAGCAAGCAGCAGAGCTACTTGAGAAAGCACGCGAGGCGTGCGATACCACCGGGGTCACCCAGCTGTTGGCGGCGATGAGCCTGACCAAAGCGAAAAACCTCTTCACCGAAGCCCAGTGGAACGCTTACGAGCAACTGCAAGACGCGCAAGCCTACGAGAAATACGTGCTCAAACGCCGGGACAGCAAGGCGATTACGGCCTCGTTGAAGGAGGCGGCTCCGATGCTGCAAGTCACCCAAGCAGACCTCGATGCCGACCCCTTCGCCCTCAACACCCCAGGCGGCATCATCGACCTCACCACAGGGCAGATGCACGAGCACGACTACGGGGACTTCATCACCAAACAAACCACCATCGACCCCAGTCCAGACGGCACAGATATCTGGCTTGCCGCATTGGAGGTGTTCTTCCAAAGCGATCAAGAACTTATTGACTATGTGCAGCGGATCGTGGGACTCACCGCGATCGGCAAAGTCTACGTCGAGGCACTCATCATCGCCTACGGTGACGGCCGCAACGGCAAATCCACGTTCTGGAACACGATTGCCAGGGTGCTGGGTTCGTATGCGGGGCATATTTCGGCTGACGTGCTCACTGTCTCCAATCGCAGGAACGTCAAACCCGAACTCGCCGAGGCTAAGGGCAAACGTCTGTTAATTGCGGCGGAGATGGAAGAAGGCATGAGGCTCTCCACCTCGAACGCGAAGCAGCTTTCCTCCACCGACGAAATCTATGCCGAGAAGAAGTTCAAGGCTCCGTTCGCCTATCAGCCGACCCATACACTCGTGCTCTACACCAACCACCTACCCAAGGTCGGTGCTATGGATGCCGGTATTTGGCGGCGGCTCATCGTGATCCCATTTGAAGCGAAAATCGAGGGCTCTTCTGACGTCAAAAACTATTCAGAGTTCTTGTTCCATGATGCTGGCGGCGCGATCTTGCAGTGGGTTGTGGATGGTGCCAAGAATATTATTGCCGAGGATTATCACCTCAATCCGCCTGCGCGGGTGCAGGCAGCTATCGATTCGTACAAGTCATCGAATGATTGGCTGCAGCACTTCCTCGATGAACGCTGCGATATCGGTGACGGGTTTGAGCAGAAGTCTGGTGACCTGTATGCCGACTATCGCGCTTTCGCGCTCTCGATTGGTGAGTATGCCAGATCGACGTCCGATTTCTATACGGCTCTCGAACAGATGGGCTTCAACCGTCGCCGCACCAAGAGCGGGCGCTTCGTTGACGGCCTACAGCTCAAGAGCGAATTCGACCTCTAACAGCCAGCTGGTGACGGTCAATGCCAGTCGTGTACTAGTCCTTACATAGAGAGTAATTTTTTACTACTTCTCTCTAAAAAAGGTTATGTAGACGACCGTCATCGACCGTCACCACGCGAGCAGAAAGCTTTGCGTGATGAAAGAACAACATATAGAACAGCAGCTCGTGAAAGCTGTGGAGGCTCTGGGCGGGGTCTGCTGGAAACTTGTCAGCCCTGGAACTACCGGGGTACCCGACCGGATCATTCTCTTGCCTGATGGCCATGTCGGCTTCGTGGAAGTCAAGGCTCCCGGCGGCAAAGTCCGCGCCATCCAAAAACATCGACTGAGGCAGTTGAAGCATCTGGGCTTCACCGCACTCGTCCTCAATGACCCGGACGATATTGAGGAGGTCTGCCATGCAATACAAGCCGCATGATTATCAGAAGCTAGCAACGGCCTTCATTGGGGAGCACCCGGCTGCAGCGCTCCTGTTAGGTATGGGTCTTGGCAAGACCGTCATCACCCTGACCGCAATACAGGATCTCCTCTTCGACTCCTTTGAAGCCCACCGGGTGCTGGTGATCGCGCCGCTACGCGTAGCGAGGGATACGTGGCCTGCCGAGCAGACAAAGTGGAACCATCTTCGCCAGCTTCGCCTGGCGGTGGCTGTCGGCACCGAACGCGAACGCCGAGCTGCCCTGAACTCGGGCGCGGACGTTGTGGTGGTGAACAGGGAGAACGTTGACTGGCTTATCACCCGCTCGGGTATCAAGTGGCAGTGGGATATGGTCGTCATCGACGAACTCTCCAGCTTCAAGAACCACCGTGCTAAGCGCCACGCTGCGTTGATGAAGATCCGCCCGCAAGTCAAGCGCATCGTTGGGCTGACTGGCACACCGGCGAGCAATGGGTTGATGGACTTGTGGGCTGAGTTTCGCCTGTTGGATATGGGTGAGCGGCTCGGCCGCTACATCTCTAGGTATCGTGACCGCTGGTTTGACCCGGATAAGCGCAACGGAATGCAGGTGTTCACCTACAAGCCCAAACCCGGTGCAGAAGAACGAATCTATCAGGCCATCTCGGATATCACGCTGTCGATGCGAACCAGCGACTACCTGACGCTCCCGCCACTCACCATCACCACCACTGAGGCGACCATGAGCGGCAAAGAGCGCAAGGTCTATGACCTTTTAGCGGCAGAGATGGTCGTCGAGCTGGGCGATGAGGTGATTGACGCGGCGAACGCCGCCGTCCTGGCAGGCAAACTCACCCAACTAGCCTCGGGCGCTATCTACACCGAGGCAGGCGACCCCATCGTGGTACATGACCGGAAACTCGATACCCTCGAAGATTTGGTGGAATCCGCGAATGGGAATCCTGTGTTGGTTGCCTACTGGTGGCAGCACGACCTGCAGCGTATCCGTCAACGCTTCCCAGGGGCGCGCCAGTTGAAAACCAGCGAGGACATTAGCGCCTGGAATGCTGGTGAGATCCAACTCGGGTTGATTCATCCCGCGTCTGCTGGGCATGGGCTCAACCTCCAACAAGGCGGCTCAATCCTGATTTGGTACAGCCTCACGTGGAGTCTCGAGCTGTACCAGCAAACCAACGCTCGTCTCTATCGGCAAGGACAAGCCAAGCCAGTCACCATCACGCATATTGCCACCAAGAACACGATTGATGAACGGATCTTGGCGGCACTCGAATCGAAAAACATGACGCAAGCCGCGCTAATAGACGCGGTGGCCACCACCCTGAAAGGAGAAACGAAATGAGCGTCACGAACCAAATAACCGATATCACGTGGCGGTACATCGACCGTCAGGGTGCCACCATCAAAGCCCTCCGCGACTACGCCACCATGGAAACCATCATCGACAACACGCCCGATGACCTGAAAGCCATCGAAGCCGACCTGCCCGGCCTCTCCTCACCCGTCATGGATGGGAGCAGGCGCGCGTTCAATCCCACCGCTGCCGAGGACAAAATCCTAGGACACCTGGAACGGATCGATAACCGTACCAGGAAATACCTGCAAGCCAAGGACTACATGGCCTGGTTCAACCCCGCCTGGCAAGCGCTCACCGATGAGGAGCGTGACGTGCTAGAGGTGTGCTTCCTCTCCGGATACGAGAGCGCAACCGATGCGATTTGTGAGGTGCAAGATCGGCTGCACGTGGAGCGTTCCACCGCCTACAACCGGCGCAAAACCGCCCTCGACCACCTCACCAGCCTCCTCTACGGACGCTAAACCCGGTTGGACAAAACCCGGACGACATTGCCGAATCAAGTCCGGTATAGTGTAACTAGTTATAAATAGGTCAAAGCCCTGAATCACTGTGGTTCAGGGCTTTGCTTATGCTTTCGGGAGGCTGTGATGCCGCGCAAGCCTGCAACGCCCTGCTCTCATCCCGGATGCCCAAAGCTCTGCCACGGCAGGTACTGCGAGCAGCACGCTAAACTCGCCGAGCACAACTACCGCAAGTACGAGCGCGACCCAGAGATAGACCGCAGGTATGGACGGCGGTGGCGCAGGATTCGTGCCCGCTACGTTGCCGAACATCCGCTGTGTGAGCAGTGCCAGAAAGAAGGCAGGCTTACCCCGACTCAGGAAGTCCACCACATCTTGCCGCTCAGCCGTGGTGGCACACACGACTTCAGCAATTTGATGGCTTTGTGCAAGCCCTGCCACTCGCGGATCTCCGCTCTCGATGGGGATCGCTGGCGTACCTCACGCTCTGAGAAACGTGAGCGTCTTGGGTAGGGGCGGTGAAATCTCTACGAGGTGGGTCACTGGACAGCGGGCTCGGCCAACCGTGCGCAAAAAGACCGAATCAAACGGGGTATTAACCTGCATTGACCCCTCTCTGCCTCATCACTACTTGTTGTATTGGGATTTTTTCCGCTCTGGAAAGCCAATTGACCGCGCGGCA
>JAQYTG010000006.1 GCA_028724905.1 Actinomycetaceae bacterium
TCTGGTCTGCTCTCGGCCAATGTTCACTCCTTGACGTCTCAGGGCGTGCCACATTTTCCCCACCCCGTAGACCCCGTAGTTTTCGGCGTGGATCTGGCGAACGAGCTCGACCACCTCACCATCCCTGATCGCGCGTTTCGAGGCGGGCCGTCGTTTCGCGTCACGGTAACCACGCGAGGACAGAAACCCCCCTCACGTTCCTTCTTCAGCGTCGCACAGATGAACTCGACAGAGAAACGATCACGATACTCATCAATAAACGCGATCATCACGGACGCTGGTGGCCTGGAACGGAGGCGAAAAAGCCGACGCGGCCTTCAATAACTCATTCGTATCGCGCAACTGCCGAACCTCTTAACGCAACCAAGCGTTTTCAACAACAAGATCGATCTCGCAAACACGATCACGATTCTCCCACCGCGATTTTTACAGCCACTAACGCAACACGCCAGCACTCACACCAAGCCTGGGTACACCCTGCTCACACGCACTCACAATCAAGCACTCCTACACACGAATACGACCCTCCACCAACCAAACCACTCGACCCTTAACATCCCGATCAAAAACCTTCGACATAACCCACACTCTCCCACCCTCCCAAACGGAAGAAAACCCAGACCATTTCTGTAGCGACAACATAAGAAGCGAACAAAACCCAGTACGCTTCATCGCGGAGGATGCCTGGTGTAGTGCGTGCGTTTGTGTGCTTGTACCACGTACTCGAAATTTATTTATCTGCTGTCACCCGTCACGAGTTATTTCGTGACGGGATGACAAAAAAATTCAGGGGTACTCGTTTCCCGTGTCGTTTTTGCAGCTACGAGCAATATGAACCAGGCTTGGTGATTACCTATGTTTATCCGTTCGTGTTGTTTTTGCGGCCACGAGCAATATGGACTAGGGAGAGTATGAAAGCTAATGCTAGTGCTGCCCAAAAAATCGGATTCCCCATGAACGCTTTCTCGTTCGGTGCGCCAAGGGCTAAGAATCATAAGCCACTGCCAACACCAGCGATCACGATTCCAATGATGTAGAGCCAGAAAAACCGTCTCTTGGAAGCACGTTGCTGCTGCATCTGCTATTCCTCTTCCCGCTGCTCAGCTGACGAGCCCACCATACCGGCGCCCGCTGTATCGCAGCAATAGCAGAGCTACAGATCATATTGCTTTGGCAGGCTATATCTAAGCTATATCAACGCTCTCCCTGATGGCGAGATGGCCCGTAGCATCCCCCAGAGGATAACCAAAAGTCATTACCAGTCGCCACAGGGCACACGCGAGAGAATGAACGTCCCGTAAAAAACCCATAGAAACCCTATGAAACCTCATAAAGAGCGGGGCAAAACTTAGAACCTAGTGTTGAGTGCCAGTGTTTTTACTGTACTTTTCGTCAAAGTGTGCTAGATTTTTTAACAATGAGTTCTGGGTGTTACTGCTGCGGCAGGCATCACTGGGATGAATACTTTCAATGAGGTGACTGGCATCGCGTGATGAAGCGCGATGCGCTAGTGTGGCGGCGTTGCCAGCTAGTGGCTGCGAAAGCAGAGAGTCCACCGTGAGGGAGTCTCAGTGGTACAAGCACAATCGCAAACAGAATTTGCAACAATTCGGGTGTTGAACAACAACGCCGTGGTAGCGCGTGCCTTGACCGCCGATACCCCCCCCTGCAGTGGAGCTTCGTCTAGGGCGGTTTCTAGCTCTGATACTCCCGAGGTCGTACTTATTGGCAAGGGGATCGGTTTCGGCACGAATCCTGGAGATGTGATTAGCGGTGAACGTGTACAGCACCGCTACACTGCTATCGACCCGAGCAAACTGCAGGTTTTTTTAGGACTCCTTGCCACTCTTGATCAAGACATTTTTGACGCCATAACTAATGGTGTTGAGCTAGCAGAATCTCTACTTGGGGAGTTGGCTCCCTCCGTCTATCTTAGCCTCACCGATCATATAGCATTCTCGCTGGAGCGCATTAAGCGCGGTGAGACAATCAACAATCCGCTGCTGCTGGAAATTCGCACCGTGTTTCCCGAAGAGTATCAAGCGGCGGAGCTGGTGGCGGGCACGATCAACCGTGATCTCGATGTGCCGCTACCGCCATCTGAAGTGGCCTATATTGCCCTGCATCTGAACGCTGCCCGCCTAGGGGTGCCTGTGAAATCTCCTCTGGGGCAAGCGAACTTGATGGCTGGCCTCGTCTCCGAGGCGAAATCCCTGCTCGGGGTGAGGGATGAGCTATTGGATGACGCCGAACTCATCAGCGAGCTGCTGCGTATCTATGCAAGGGTGCGAGCTCATACACCGCGCAGCATCCCGCTCACGTTTACGATTCAGCGCGATATGCCTGCGGAATATGCCGCTGCCGAGCAGCTTCTTGCCCGCATGGGTAGCGCTCCTATGAACTCCCGCGAGTGGAAAGGCGAGAGCGCCATGCTCGCTGTGGTCTTGTACTCGTGGAAACAAAGCGCTCCATCTCGTGGCGCTTTACATCATGCTCAGGCACAGGCTGGTGCCAAGGAGGAGAGCGGGAAGACATCTGAGCTTGCTCCTCCTGGTGTCGCTAGTGCTGGGGCGTCCCATATCAGCAGTACGGGAGCGGCGTCACGGAGCACATCCGATGCTTAAACGCAGCACCGACTTCACATAAGTGGGAACGCACTACACGAGATCGTCGCAGGTAACACTGGGATATACCGAAAGGAAACTCATAATGAATGGAAAGGTATTTGGGGGTCTCCAGCGCCTTGGTAAAGCGCTGATGGGAGCCGTGGCCGTGATGCCAGTGGCTGCCATCCTCATGGGTATTGGCTACTGGATTGATCCCGTTGGTTGGGGCGCCGACAACGTGATCGCGCTGGTGCTGATCAAAGCTGGTGGCGTAATTCTAGATAATCTCGGCTGGCTTTTCGCTGTAGCTGTGGCATTTGGTTTAGCTAAGCAAAGCAATGGTGCTGCCGCACTTTCTGGCTGGATTGGCTACGGCACAGTGAAGATGCTGCTGATGCCAGGCTCAATTGAAGTCATTAAAGGCCTGGAGAAAGACGCCGATGGCGCTTGGATCTATCCAGAGAACTGGGCGAGCCAAGGCTGGGCTGCTATCAACGACAAGAACGTGCTCATCGGTATTTTGGTGGGCGTGCTGGCAGCGTGGACGTACAACCGTTTCCACACCACTAAGCTGCCGGATTTCTTGGCGTTTTTCTCTGGCCGCCGTCTGGTGCCGATTCTCACCTCATTCTTTGCGATTATTCTCGCAGCCATTATGTTCTTCGTCTGGCCGTTCCTGTATTCGATCCTCTTCGCCTTCGGCAACTGGATTGTGGGCTTGGGAGCTGTGGGCGCCGGTATCTATGGCGTTATCAACCGTCTGCTCATCCCAACTGGTTTGCATCACGCAGTGAACCAGATTTTCTGGTTTGACGTGGTGGGCATCAACGATTTGAACAACTTCCTCAATGGTGGCAAGACCATTAACGCGGCCGCCCTGGCCACCTCCGCCACAGAGTGCTCCGCCGCTGGCGTCACCCTCGACGATGGAACTCTCTATCACCTCGGTTCTGCCGTGTGGAACAGCGCTACCAACACCTGCGAGGTCATCGGCAATGTGGGTATGTATCAAGGTGGCTTCTTCCCAATTATGATGTTTGGTTTGCCAGGCGCTGCCCTCGCTATGTATCTCACTGCTAAGACCTCTAAGAAGAAGGTTGCTGGGGCTCTCATGTTTGCTGGAGCTCTCGCTTCGTTCTTCACTGGCGTCACCGAACCACTTGAATTCTCGTTCATGTTCCTGGCACCTGCTCTGTACCTGGTGCACGCTATCCTCACCGGTATTTCGGTGGCTATCGCCGCAGCGTTCCACTGGACGGCAGGCTTCGGCTTCTCGGCAGGCTTGGTGGATATGGTGCTCTCGGCTCAAAACCCAATCGCCAACAAGTGGTATATGCTGCTCCTGATGGGCGTGGTCTACTTCTTCGTCTACTTCGTGATCTTCTACTTCCTCATCAAGAAGTTCGATATCAAGACTCCTGGACGTGAAGACGACGTTGCCGATGCCGATGAGGCTTTGGCCGTGAACGCTTCGGACGCGGAGAAAGCTCAGGCTATCATCAAAGGTCTTGGCGGCGCAGGCAATATCTCGGTGCTCGATTACTGCGCTACGCGGCTGCGGGTGACGGTGAAAGACGATGCGGCCGTGAGCGAGAACGCCATTAAGGCCGCTGGCGTAGCTGGCTTGATTCGCCCAACCGGCAACAACGTACAGGTGGTGATTGGCCCGCAGGTGCAGTTCGTCTACGATGCTGCTGCCGCTGAGTTGAGCCAAGCCGACGTGCTACTCAATGGGGAGCAAGCTGCCTGATGTTTGGTTTTGGGAAGAAAAAGATCGAGTTTGTTGCCCCGTTTGACGGCAATGTCGTACCGGTGAGCGAGGTGCCAGACCCGATGTTTGCAGGCAAGATGCTCGGCGATGGATATGCCGTGATCCCGAGTGACGACGCTGAGAAACTCACGGTGGTAGCTCCGGCTGAGGGCACTTTAGTGAAAGTGTTTAAAACGGGGCACGCTTTCTCTATGAAAACTACTGCAGGGGTGGAAGTGCTAGTGCACATCGGCCTGGAGACGGTAGAGCTCAAAGGTGAAGGCTTCACTGTGTTGCACGAGTCAGGATCGGTGACGGCAGGCACTCCTATCGTGGAGGTGGATCTTTCCGTGGTGCGTGGAGCAGGGCTCAACCCGATCACCATCGTGGTGTTCACCAAGAAAGGTCAAGTCGCTGAGCTGGCAGTGAACGCGGGTGCCACCGGCGCCCAGCCAGCTGCTATTGCCACGATTGCCTGATTGGCCACGCGCGCCTAGAATCCGCTGCGCTGATTTACGGCGATGGCCGCAACGGGGGCTGTATCGCAGAAAAGACGTTGGCAAAACTAGAAAGCCGTATGCGCCGCGATACAGCCCCGCTGCGGCACTTCTGTGCCGCAGCGGGAGCCTTGCAGAGGGAAAACTTTACATCCTGGGGTTCTACCTACGCAGGCGGAGCCCAGCAGGCAGAGCATTTGATGCTGCTCATTCGCTACGGTATCTAACTCAGCAGGTGAGACGGCGTGGCTGAAGCAAGTGGCGTCACGCGGGTAGATGGCGTCACCCAAGCAAACGGCGTCACGGCACATATTGACAGATACGAGACAAATTGAGGATACAAGACTAATGATTTCACGTACGGTAAAAGTAGGATCTCCGCATGGGCTGCACGCCCGCCCAGCTGCAGTGTTCGCAAATGCAGCTGGCGAATACGAGGATATAGAATTCACGCTCACCAAAGGAGATGAATCCGTCGATGCTGCCAGTTTGTTGGAAGTGATGACGCTCGGCGCAGAATTTGGCGACGAAGTGACGCTTTCCACGGACGATGATTCAGCTACTGAGGCTTTGGATGCGCTCGCTGCGCTGATAGCAGAAAACCAAGAGGCGTGAGCTGTGCGCCGTCTTGGCGAATGTGACGGGTACTGTTGCTGCGTCAAGAAGTAGGAAACAGTTGTTGGCACAAGCGGGTGCAGTCGTCCAGGATGTATCTATTGGGGATATAACTGTCCAGAATGTGGCGGTTGAGGATGCAGCCGTTCGGAATGCAGCTATTCCATCGCTGTTGAGTATCCGCACGTGTGACGTTGCCGCTGGCGGCAAACGAGGTAGAACGATCTAGAAAACGAGAGTAAACGATGGGCGAGCAGACACAGGCATACGAGATTCAAGGTTTGGGAGTATCTGCAGGTTCGATATATGGGCCGGCCGTGATTGTACTCAATTCCATTGACGTCGATCCGGACGAGCCAGGATCGGTGGATGCCGTAGCAGACACTGAGCGGGTCAAAAAGGCCATGAAAGCTGTGAGTGAGGCATTGGCATTGCAGGCTGCTGAAGCAGATGGGGCTATGTCAGAGATTTTGCTGGCGCAGTCGTCGCTCGCGCGTGATCGTGGACTGCGCAAAGCCATCGCTCAAAAAATCGAGAAAGGCAGCGGCCGCACACACGCTGTACGGGAGGCCGTGGAAGAGTATGCTGCTCAGCTTGCTGCCCTCGGCGGATATATGAGCGAACGAGCGGCAGATCTGCGCGACATCGGAGATCGTATCATCGCCCATCTGCGCGGCATACCGGCTCCAGGGATTCCGGCATTAAAGCAGCCGAGCGTGATTATTGCTCACGATCTTTCGCCTGCACAAACGGCTATGCTGCGTCCAGAATTAGTGCGAGGCATTATCACCGTGGCCGGAGGAGCCACATCACATACCGCCATTTTGGCGGCGCAGCTAGGAATCGCGGCCATTGTGGGGGCAAAGGGAGCAACGGATATCCCCTCGGGTACTGTGGTAGGGCTCGATGGAAGCTCAGGCATGGTGTGGGTGAACCCCAGCGAGCAGGTCTGTGCCGATCTCGATAAAAAAGCGCGGATACGAGCGCAGGTTCTAGCTCATGCCGGTGGAGCAGGAGCTACAAAAGACGGTCATCCTGTGGTGCTGCTAGCCAATATCGGCACCGTTGCCGATGCCGTGGCCGTCGCCGACAAAGCAGTGGAAGGATCGGGGCTATTCCGTTCCGAGTTTCTTTTCCTCGATCGTGCCGACGCTCCCACATACGAGGAACAGGCGGAGAGCTATACAGCGGTGCTGGAAGCATTTGGTGATCGGCGAGTGGTGGTGCGTACGCTCGACGCTGGAGCGGATAAGCCGCTGGCGTTTGCCAGCCAAGAAGAGGAAGAAAATCCAGCCCTCGGCCGGCGTGGCCTGCGGCTCTCGATGGCTCGTGAAGATTTGCTTGATACTCAGCTCAAGGCACTTGCTGCAGCACAGGATGCTACAGGCGGAAACCTATGGGTGATGGCTCCCATGGTGAGTACCACCGCAGAAGCACAGTGGTTTGCAGATAAAGCGCACAGCTATGGTTTGCAGCGGGTGGGCATTATGATCGAGGTGCCAGCAGCAGCGATTCGGGCACAGCAGCTGATGAAATACGTGGATTTTGCCTCGATAGGGACGAATGATCTCACGCAATATACGATGGCAGCTGATCGTCTCAACTCTGCCGTGACGGAGCTCAATAGCTACTGGCATGGAGCGGTGCTTGATGTGATGAAAGCTGCGTGCGACGGCGCCCACGCAAACGGGAAATACATTGGCGTGTGTGGCGAGGCTGCTGGAGATCCGCTCATGGCGCTAGTGTTGGTGGGGCTTGGCGTAGGTTCGCTTTCTATGGCGGCTCCCAAAGTGCCCGCCGTACGTTTTGCACTCTCGCGCCACGATTTCGCCCAGTGTGGAGCAATCGCTCAGGCTGCGCTCTCGGCTTCGACAGCTGAGGAAGCTAAGGAGGCTGTCAAGGCTTTAGTCAATCCGGATGTTCTGGAGATTTCCTGAATCTGGTAGTGCTTTGCCTCTGGGAGCTAAGGGCTAAAAATCGCTGCTATTGGTTGGGCTTTTCTTTGCTGGGATGGGGAGTAATCATTGTTGAGGTTTAGGGGCTGAAAGTCAGGTTTTGCTTGGCTTTCGCGTGGGTATATACAAAGGGGTGAAGCCTCTCAGTTTCCACGCCCATCTATCGCCCATCTATATCCGTTATGCGGCCAGCCAATGAAGAAAACGGCAAGACCCCCTCTGGCACCCACCGACATCGACAACGCGATCAACACCCCCCCTGAGACGACGGACTCCACATTCGAAAAGGCTGGGCAGGCAGATACAAGCCCTAACACACAGCCACCGACACGCCACCATAAGACTCACTTTTTGGGGCTAGCGGACAAAAGTTATTGATTTTGGGTTAGTAGTCGTTGCGGTAGGGGTGTTGGTGTGGAGTTTGTTCCAGTCTAATTCTGTGCCTCAGCGTTGATGGCCGCACTTATCTTTCCCATTTCTCATCATGCCAGTCCCACACACGGGGTAACGCTTCTTATTCGATCCCATACCCACAAGTATGGAACTAGTTTTCACCTCGGTTTTTGCCTGCTATTACAGGTAAAAACCGAGATCCTATCAATAACTATTGACCAACCAAAAACTCGAGTCGAAACGACTTTTCACACAGAAAACCCCACCACACCAACGAAAAACAGCAAAACCACCAATAACTATCGTCCTATAGCTCTGATTTTTTGTCGCTTAACCCTAGAGATACGTAGAGATACATAGCGACATATAGAGTAGTGGTGGGGCACGGTGATACCGCGCCCCACCACTATGATGCACTGGGCAGCGCCGAGGCGCCGGTGCCGTTTACTGAGCGTTGAGCTTATTGAAGCGCTTGGCGAGCTTGCTCTTGCGCTGCGCAGCCTGATTCTTGTGAATCACGCCTTTGCTCACGGCCACATCGAGTTTACGAGAGGCCACGCGGAGCCACTTTTCGGCTTCTTCAGCATCTCCAGCTTCAATAGCTTCACGAGTCTTGCGCACGTACGTCTTGAGTTCGCTCTTGTAGCTCTTATTGCGAAGACGGCGCTTCTCGTTTGTTTTAATGCGCTTCTTTTGCGACTTGATATTTGCCACGTTCTGTCTCTTTCATCTATCCGCCTTGGCAGCAAGGCGACTGATCGGCTGGTTGAGGGATCGCCGTCTCTGGACTGCCAGGTGTGGGGTACCCGTGGAAATAGATTCGGCTTGGCCTCGCACCCAGCCAGGTGCAAAGTCCAAAAGCTCACTTTACCGGCGTCACCTCTAGAATCCAAGCTGTACAACAGCACTTTACTCGTGAACTAGCCCACGGCTGTGCAGATACTGCCCTGCCGCGCCGATATCCCACGCCTGATAGAGCTGCGCCGATAACCCTTGCCCGATAGATCTGTATCCGTAGCTGGTGTCACTGGGCGAACCGAGATGGCGCTCAATCGTGCCCATACTTCGAGATGGTTTGGCTCAAGCGATCACGGGGGCTAAAGTGTGGCTATGCACATGAATGGGGTGCTTTTGCTTATTCGCCGCGGTGAGGCTCGTTAGATCGGCTCCTCCCCGCGGGTTCTGGTGCGCCGATCAACTCATGGCCATCAGTACACAGTGCGCATCATACGCTATGTGGTAAAAGAAAATGTATGCAAAGGTGTGCGGGACGTATAGGTCTTGCGGGGTGTGCTCGCCGTCATGAAATTAGGGTGTGGCGGGCAGCGTGGACATACGGAGCAAGGTGTCAGCGGGCAGGATGCTAGCAAGCGCAGGACGAGAATGTGGTGTTCCAGCTCAGGCGAGGCGATGCCGTCACGAACACAACGTCACACACGCAACGTCACGAACACAACGTCACGCATATCAAGCAGTGCACGCCGCTGGCGTTTTCCGAGCGCCGAACCGTTCAATCGTTCGAAGTCTGGCGTGACGAGCGGCCGCGGCATAGAAGACGGCATATAAAGTGGCATACAAGACGGTATATAAAGCAAGCATATAAAGCGGCATACAAGACGTGTGCAAAGGAGAGACAATGAAAACGCAAGGTGTACATACCACCCAAAAACCATCGAAGATGCCCTTCCGTAAATATGTGCATTTTCTCGACCGCAACCCCGTGATCCTGCCAGATCGTACCTGGCCGAACAATCGGATCACCCACGCTCCGCGCTGGCTCTCCACTGATCTGCGCGATGGGAATCAGGCGTTGATTGAACCGATGAATCCACAGCAAAAACGTCAGCTCTTCGATCTTTTGGTGCGCATTGGTGTGAAAGAGATCGAGATTGGATTTCCGGCGGCGAGCGAGACGGATTGGGATTTCGTCCGGTCTTTAGCGACGAGTGATGCCGTGCCAGAAGATGTGACGGTCTCGGTGCTCACGCAGAGCCGGCCAGATATTATTCACCGCACTATCGACGCTTTGCAGGGATTTCCACGCGCCACAGTGCACCTGTACAACGCCACCAGCCCGCTTTTTAGAAAAGTGGTCTTCGGCATGGATCGTGAGCAAATTAAGCAACTCGCCATCTCCGGCACTCAGGAAGTGCTGGCCTATATGGAAAAAACTCTCGGAGACGAGACAGTGGCTGGATTTGAGTATTCGCCGGAGATTTTCGTGGATACCGAACTCGACTACGCCCTTGAGGTGTGTGAATCGGTGATGGAGGTGTGGCAGCCTGGGCCGGAGCGCGAAATCGTGCTGAATCTGCCCACAACGGTGGAGCGAACCACTCCGAATATCTACGCCGATCAGATGGAGTGGTTTTCGCGGCACGTGAGCCACCGCGAGCACGTGGTGCTCTCTGCTCACAATCACAACGACCGTGGCACTGGTATTGCGACGGCGGAGTTGGCCATGCTCGCTGGAGCAGACCGCGTGGAGGGGTGCCTCTTCGGCCAGGGGGAGCGCACCGGTAATGTCGATATCGTCACGCTAGCACTGAACTTGTTTAGCTCAGGCGTGGATCCGATGCTGGATCTTTCGGATATTGACGGCGTGCGGCGCGTGGTGGAGCAGTGTACGCAGATGGATGTGCCGCCGCGCACTCCCTACAGTGGTGATCTGGTCTACACCAGCTTCTCCGGCTCACATCAAGATGCCATTAAGAAAGGCTTTGCTGCACGGGAGCGTGCCGTGGCCGAGGCGGGCGGCGATGAAAACGCAGTGACCTGGGATATGCCGTATCTGCCGATTGATCCTAAAGATGTAGGGCGCAGCTATGAGGCGATCGTGCGGGTGAACTCGCAGAGCGGAAAAGGTGGAGTGGCCTACCTGATGAGTGCGGTGCATGGGATGGAGTTGCCGCGCCGCCTACAGATGGAACTCTCGCACATCGTGCAGCGGTTCACCGATACCAGCGGAGGGGAAGTGACGGCCGATCAGCTCTGGAAGATCTTTGCCGATGAATATCTGCCGCACACGGCAGCCAGTGGACTCAAACCGTGGGGTAAGTATTCGCTGCGCGGTACCACAGCCACCACGGCCGACAAAGATCACGACACAGTGCTCACCGTGACGATCACTGAGCGCAATGCCGATGGGAGCACCGCCGATAAGGTGCTCGCTACCACTGGCAACGGCCCCATCGACGCCTTCGCTCAAGCCATGCACACTCAAGGCGTGGATCTGCGGGTGCTCGATTACGCCGAGCACGCTATGAGTTCCGGCAAGGATGCTGTAGCTGCGGCCTATATGGAGTGCGAGGTGAATGGTCAAACCCTCTGGGGTGTGGGCATGGATCCCTCGACGATGACGGCAGCGTTTAAAGCTATGGTGTCGGCTGTGAACCGCGCGCTGCGCTGATCTGCCCGTGGTGCGTGGTACGGGCGGTGCCCGCGAGCCTGTGGTGTGGCGATTTGCGGGCTGCCCTGTATTTGTCTGCACGCTAGAATATCCGCGTGAGTAAAACCTACCGCGATCAAGGGATTGTGCTGCGCACTGCTCCGCTCGGAGAAGCAGATCGCATTATCACGATGTTTACCCGTGAGCACGGGCGAATTCGTGCGGTAGCAAAGGGCGTGCGCAAAACGACGTCACGCTTTGGGGCGCGGCTTGAACCCTTTGCGCTCGTAGATGTGCAGCTACATCAGGGACGCACGCTCGACACCATCTCACAGGCCGAATCGCTCAACGAGTATCACCGCACAATTATTGCCGATTTTGACGTCTATACGGCAGCCAGCGCAGTGCTGGAAACAGCTCAAGCGCTCACCGGAGAGGCCGAGCCAGATCTCGCACAATTCGCGCTTTTACATGGGGCGATCCATGCGCTCGCCACGGGGGCACACAAACCAGATCTGATTGCGAACTCTTATATTTTGCGGGCTATGAGCTATTCGGGCTGGCAACTGGCCATTTTTGAATGTGCTCTCTGCGGGGCGCCAGGGCCGCACGAAGCGCTCAATGTGCACGTAGGCGGGGCGGTGTGCGATGGGTGCAGACCGCCGGCAAGTTCAGTGCCGTCAGTGGAAACATGGCAGCTTCTCGGCGCTCTCTCGCAGGGGGATTGGGCTGTGGCTGAGGTGGCTACGCTCGCCAGTCGGCGCAGTGCAGGGGCGATTATTGCCGCCTATATGCAGTGGCAGCTAGAGCACGCCGTCAATTCTCTGCGCTTCATGGATGCGCGATTAATTGGCTGAGAGCGGCGAAACCATCGGCCGGTTGGCGCATTGCTCGGGGTGATATGGGCGGTCAGGTTCGTTTTGCTCGGGTGATGCTGTCGGCCAGCTATTGTAGCTATCGAGGGTTGATGTTATCTGTCAGAGTGGGCTGATGTGATTGGTCAGAGTGGATTGATTTTATTGGTCAGATCGGGTTGATGCTATTTGTCAGACCAGTTTTATTAACTGGAGGTGCAGCTCAAATTGCCGCATTGACCAGCCGATCATGTCAGTTCCCGAGCCATGCCCTCACTGGCCGAGAGTATTAACCTGACCGGCGGCGTCACTGCGAAAATTTCGAGCCTACGAGCGCTATCAGCGCGGCCTACGAGTGCTATCAGTGCGGCCGCTAATATCAACTCGCCGCACCTGTAAAAGAATTCGCCGCACTTGTAAAAGGCACTGCGAATCGAAACGAGCCACTACTGGTGGGCAATGGTCGTGCGGTGAGCCACAAACGCCCAGCGAGTCGGTAAAATGGCGCGTGTGGATCAAGTGAGTATTGATGATATCTCCCAAGGTGCCTATATCCCTGGAGATCAGGTGCCGCTACACCGACCTGACGTCACGGCGCCGAATTTCGCTGCTGGAACCGTGCCGGTGCACGTGGCAATTGTGATGGATGGGAATGGCCGCTGGGCAAATGCTCGCGGTTTGCCGCGCACGCAGGGGCATCGCGCCGGAGAATTTTCACTGATGGATACCATCGCAGGGGCTGTGGAAGCCGGAGTGAAAGTGCTCTCCGTCTACGCTTTTTCCACCGAGAATTGGAAGCGCTCTCCTGCCGAAGTGAAGTTTTTACTTGGCTATTCGCGCAGCGTGATTCACCGCTGCCGTGAGCGTTTGCGCGACTGGAATGTGCGGGTGCTCTGGAGTGGGCGGGAGCCAAAACTATGGCGTTCCGTGGTTCGTGAGCTGCGAGAGGCTGAGGCTTTGACGGCGCAGTGCGATGGCATGGTGCTGAATTTCTGCATGAATTATGGCGGGCAGGCAGAGATCGTGGATGCTGTGCGAAAAATTGCGCAGCGGGCAGCTGCCGGCGAGATGAAACCCAGTGCCATCTCGGCTTCCACGATTGAGCGTGCTCTCTATCAGCCCTCACTGCCTCCCGTCGATCTATTCATACGCAGCGGAGGAGAACACCGCACCAGCAATTTTCTACTGTGGCAAGCCGCTTACGCAGAACTGATGTTTGTGCCAGAGCCGTGGCCGGAGTTTGACCGCAGAGCCTTATGGCGTTGCTTGAGTGATTTCACTCGCAGGGATCGCCGCTTCGGCGCAGCTGTGGATGCTGTGACGGGCAGCAGCGAGACTACATAACCGGCTTGGAGAGTGCATAACCGACTGGGTGCATATAAGCGGCTCGCAGCGTTTCGCCATGCTAGCCACCGCAGCGCTGCGGATGGGGATTAGATACACTCGTGCTAGAGGCTGGAGCGCTTGACGCTAGAGAGCCGAAGAAAATCGGAGAAAAGATGTTGCAGACGATTGATTTACGCGGACAAAAGCTCACCCGTGCGCAGTTGGCGGCTGCGCTGCCGAGACCTTCGCTGGATGTGGATAAAGCCCTCGCCGCCGTCACTCCGATTATTGATCGAGTCAGAGCCGAGGGAGCCGTGGCACTGCGCGATCTCGCACAGAAATTTGACGGCGTGCGTCCGAAGCATTTGAGGGTGCCGCAGTCGGCTTTGGATACTGCAGAAGCTGGTTTGTCTGAGCAGCTACGCGTGGCTCTGGAGATATCTATTGCTCACAATCGGCTCGGCCATCAAGCTCAGCTTCCACGGCCTGCCGTGAGTGAGATCGTGCCAGGCGGTATTGTGCGCCAGCGCTGGGTGCCGGTAGAGAGGGTAGGGCTGTATGTGCCTGGCGGGCTGGCTGTCTATCCCAGTTCCGTGATTCACAATGCGGTGGCTGCTCAGGTGGCTGGAGTGACGCACATTGCGCTTGCCTCTCCGCCGCAGAAAGAGTTTGGCGGCTTGCCGCATCCCACGATTTTGGCTGCCTGCAAGCTGCTCGGTATCACTGAGGTGTATGCGGTGGGCGGTGCACAGGCAGTAGCCATGTTTGCCTATGGGGCTACGGGTGAGGCGGGCAGCAGTGACGGCGAGGTGCTGTGCGAGCCGGTGGACGTCGTCACCGGCCCAGGCAATATCTATGTGGCCGCGGCTAAGCGCGCAGTGCGGGCAGTAGTGGGAATCGACGCTGAAGCAGGCACCACTGAGATCGGGATTATCGCAGATCAAAACGCCAACCCTGAATTTGTGGCCGCCGATATGCTCAGCCAGGCAGAGCATGATCCGGCAGCAGCGAGCATACTCATCACGGATTGCGAGCAGCTGGCCACAGCTGTGGATACGGCGCTTGAGAGATACGTGGCACAGACGAAACACGCTGATCGGGCTCGCCAGGCGCTCATGGGATCGCAGTCTGGCGTGGTGCTCACGGATTCACTGGCAGCATCCATTGAGGTGGCCAACGCGTACGGTGCGGAGCATTTAGAGATTCACACTAACGCTGCCGCTGAGGTTGCGCAGCAGATTCACAATGCGGGAGCAATTTTCGTTGGTTCGTATAGCCCCGTGCCGCTTGGGGATTATATGGCTGGTTCAAACCACGTTTTGCCCACCGGAGGTACGGCGCGCTTCAACTCTGGCCTGAGCGTCATGGCTTATATAAAATCAATGCAAGAGATTGAATATACGCAGCCAGCGATGGCTCAGCTTTATTCTCCACTGCGCGCGCTTGCGCTCGATGAGGATTTGCCGGCTCACGCCCATGCGTTGCAGGTGAGATTGGGGGAGTGCGATGAGTGATCCGCAAGACTGGCAGCCGCAACTGCATAACCCTCAGCAGGGCGTACCGACCGAGCAGACATGGGCGCCGCAGCCGCAAGATAGCCCGCAGTTATCCCAGCAGAGCTGGCCGCAGCAACAGGATGGGCAGCGGCAAGGTATGCAACAAGCTGGCTCGCAGCCACCGCAAGGGTATGAGCCGCGCGAGCCGATTCCCGCACCGCCAAACCCGCAACTGATCCCGCAGCAAGGTACATATCCAGGGGTGCCAGCGCTTGAGCAATCGTCTGCACAGCCTCCTACATCCGATGGTGGCAAGCGCCGTCCGAAGCACAAGGGGATTGTGGCCTTGATCGTGGCCATTGTGGTGGCGGCGTTGGCAGTGATTGGTCTGCTGATCGCGTATTTTATGCCCGATGAAGTTTTTGGAGGTGGCTCTGAGAGTGCTGAACAGAAAGCCGCACGGCTGTATACGAAAGTGCTTGATGAAATAGACAGTTACGAGTTCGTCTCCGAGGAGATGCTCAGCAATAGCTCCGACTATCAGTTCTCTGGGTATCGCTACACGCTCGCCGAGATAACGGGCGATGATAGTCTGGAGCTGATCGTGCAAACTGATTCGCAAATGCTCTCCACTGTGCGGGTGTTTTCCGCTGACGTCAAAGAAAATAAGATCATCGCTCCCGCTGAAACCTTACAAATAGGCGTTGCCGGTGCCGGTGGTTTTCGTGGAGGTATCACCGGCGCGAAAGACGGGAAAGCCCTATACTACACCGTTTATAACTCTGGTACCGGACAGACGGTAACGGAGACGATCACGGTGAGTGACGGCAAGCTCACGCACGCTCAGGCTGGTGAGTATCGCATAGATCAGGAGCCAGCCGAGATCAAAGATGCTCGCGCGGAGCTGGATTTCGTCCCCATTTCTGATCGTTCGTTGCTGGAGCAACTTGCAGCGGGGGAGCTCACTGAGAGCAAAGGCTTGGGTGACGCAGGCGGTGATGGCAAAGCTGCCGGCGAGAGCCAGAAACCCCAGACGCAGCCCGCACAGCCCAGCGAAGAAGAACTCAAGCAGCAGGCGATTGACGACGCAAGAGCTGCGGGTAAACAGGTCTTTACCGGTACCGTGCGGCTGATGGACATCGAGCAATTGATTAAGTGGAAGCTAGATGATGGCCTTGCAGAAATGAATTGTGGTCCAGATCTGGAGCGCTGCGTCGATGATGTGTATGCGGTTTTGCTGTTTGACTCCCCTCAGGATGTTGAGGCTATTAATATTGACCATGAGAGGGTCCGGAGGGAAAACAAAGTTGGGCTGTCGCTGGCAACCAGCTACGAGCCTGAAAAGCTAGAGTCCTGGCGCACATACGATGGGCAAGTCGTCACGGTCTCACTCTCTGGAGATAAGATGTGGTGGCAGTCAGATTCTAGCTTTCCGACGGGTCTCCCTCGGGCTTACAATGCCGACGTGCAAGTCATTTGGACTAAGAAGTGACGGCGTAAGCCAGCGGCGCGAGCTCGGTGAGCCGCGTTCAGCTACTCTCAGATACTGGTAGATATTGCCGAGTGTGGGAATATTGTGCCCAGAGTGTTAAATCTTGAATGGCAAGCCTCGAATGTCAGGGTTTGAATCGAACTCTGCACTGCAGCCGCATAGCCTAAACTCTTACGGCGCTAGATTTCCTACGAGCGTACCAATGCCGTAGGTGACGATCATGGCGAGATTTCCCCAGACTACGTTGCGCACTGTGGCTCGCAGGATGGGGGCGTCGCCGAGCTTGGCAGAGACGGAGCCAGTGATGGCCAGTGCCAGGCTCACTGCGCATACCGTAAACGGCAGTGCCATCCATGTAGGCGTGAGCACAATTGCCAACAGCGGGATAATCGCGCCGAGCACGAAGCTGGCCATCGACGAGAGCGCAGCGTGCCAGGGATTCGTCAGCTCGTCAGGATCAATTCCAAGCTCAAATTTGGCGTGCGCTCCAAGGGCATCGCGTTCGGTGAGTTCGCGCGCCATCCGCTGAGCGAGGATGCGCGAAACTCCGCTGTCTACGATAAGGCCAGCGAGGCGGCGCTCTGCCTGCTGAGGTTCGCGCTCAATGAGCTGGCGCTGGCGGGTAAGAGCTGCGCGCTCGGCGTCACGCTGGGTACTCACGGAGACGTATTCGCCAGCAGCCATAGAAAGTGCACCAGCGACGAGCCCTGCTACGCCGGAGATCAGTAAGGCACTACCAGTAAGGGATGCACCAGAGACGCCCACCACCAGGCCAGCAGTAGAGACGATGCCATCATTCGCTCCCAAGACGCCAGCGCGCAGCCAGTTGAGCTTCGCACTCATCTGACTCTCTTGTGACGTCACCGGATCCAGAGGGGTCGCGTCTGCGGCAATTGCTTGGCAGGCGCTGCAAGAATCAGGATCTGGAGAACTAGCACAGGTGACGACGAGCTGATCGAATGCATCATCGCCTACCGTAGCGGGAGAGACTCGATCCGCATGGACGGCTGTACTGCGAGGGTCAAGACCGCTATTGGTATCTGCGCCTGTGATCGCACGGTTATCGCTTTCAGAAGATGGCTGCACGAGTTTTTCGGAGGGCATCTGCACGGGTACGTTGCTAGCGGCTGGTTCGTTGCCGCGTCTAGGCGTCGAGCTTTTCATGTGGCTTACGCTAACGCGGGTGCAGGGCAAAGGATAGCAAGGTTAGGCTTCCCCTAGCTGGCCGTTCAGGAGAAGCACTGGCTCGATGCTTATGCGGTGGTGTGGGGTTGAGAAAATTAGTGATTTTCGCGGATGATCCTACTAGTCATATCGGTCAGCTAATTGTTCATGTGAGGTTGGTAGTATCGCCCGAGTGGTTCATCGTGTTGCTCTCTCCTCGTCACGCCAATGCTCTACTGCCAGCGCTCTACCGTCGGTTCTCTAGTTGTTCGCGTTCTGTCGTCACCTCTCTAGCCGCCTGCGAGACTGCCCATCCACGAGACTGCGTGAATTTTTTCGGTACCCAACGTTTAGACTTGTTATAGCAGCGAGACGAGAGGCTTGGCGTGCTGCAGAAGGCGGCGGGCGCAGGGGATGCGCTGAAAAACGATGCAAACAGGAGTGAGAATGGCAAATCTTCCCGTACGTGCAGAACTCATGGGTGAGAGTCCGTATGGAGCTCCGCAGCTCGATGTACCAGTGCGGCTCAACGTGAATGAGAATCCCTATGCGCCGGATCCGGAAGTTGTGGAGAGTATTGGGCGCTATACGATGCAGGCTGCGCGGCAGCTCAACCGTTATCCGGATCGGGATTTTGAAGCTCTGCGCTGCGATCTGGCCGACTATCTGGCAGCGGAATCAGGAGTGCGGCTGAATCCCGATCAGATTTGGGCGGCAAATGGCTCTAATGAAGTGATGTTGCAGCTGTTGCAAGCCTTTGGTGGGCCAGGGCGTACGGTGGCGAGTTTTGCTCCCACGTACTCGATGTACCCCGAGTATGCGCGCGATACATTCACGGCCTACGTAGCCGGTAGGCGCAAGGCAGATTTCTCTTTAGATTTTGAACAGATCAAGCAGGTGCTAGACGCTGAGCATCCCGCTGTGGTGCTGCTCGCTTCCCCCAATAACCCCACTGGTACGGCAGTCTCTCCAAGTGAGCTCCGCGAACTGTTGCACCTCACACTCTGCTCAGGCCCACGGGTGCAGCAGGGTCGTGTACACGCCGCACAGGAGCTTGAAAAAAGCAGTCCTGAGGGTGCTCGTGGGGCGGATAACGTGAATATAGCCGAGCCTGAAGCGCAGATTGCACCTCGCGCTAGCACAATCGTGGTGGTAGACGAGGCCTACGGAGAATTTCGCCGTGACGGCGTGCCGAGTGCACTCACGTTGCTCGATGAGTTCCCGCACTTGGTCGTCAGCCGCACGATGAGTAAAGCCTTTGGGGCGGCAGGGCTTCGTCTTGGCTATATGGCGGCGAGCCGCGAAATAATTGAGCAAATGATGCTGGTGCGTTTGCCCTATCATCTTTCAGCGCTTACACAAGCGGCGGCGCGCGCTGCCTTGGCTCATCGGGATTCGTTGATGGGGCAGGTGGCGCAGATGCGGGCAGATCGAGATCGGCTTGCGCAGCAGCTGAGCAGTTTAGGGCTGAGGGTAGCTCCTTCGGACGCCAACTTCGTCTTTTTCGGAAAATTCTCAGACCGTCACGCCACGTGGCAAGGTCTGTTGGATCGGGGGATTTTGATCCGCGAAGTTGGACCGGAGGGATGGCTGCGCGTGAGCGTCGGCACTGGCCAAGAAAATCGCGCGTTTATTGAGGCTCTCACAGAGGTAATGGCTGGGGGTAATGGCGGCAGGAGGGCTGAGGCGCGATAGCGAGATTGCAGAGAGTGATGTGGGGGAGGGTGCGTCCGCGATGTACATCTGCAAGGTGTGTCCGCGAGATATGTTCCCGCCTCCGCTCACGTCACCGCTTGAAGCGTCCGCGAGATATATACGCGAGATACACGCGCAAGGCGCATCCACAAAGCGCACGAGCAGCGATGAGTGGCAGTGAGCGGCGAGTTATAAAGAGCCAGAGTCTATAAGGAGCCAGAGTCGTGACGAGTTCAAAGCCATGTGTGTGACGAATTCAGGGCTATGGCCGCGCCCAACTCAGAGCGATAACGAGGTAGAACGAGGTAGATCTTCACGATTGCGCACATAACGCATCGTGTGCGTGGTCAATACGCAGTAGAGTAATGCGGGTACACAGTAAATGCGGGTACACAGTAGAGTCACGCTAGAGTGATGAGGATGCTAGATGGTACGGAAAGTAGGTCTGTGATGGGAGATGTAGTGATGCCGCGCACCGCGCACATCGAGCGCAGCACGAGCGAGAGCACGATCGAGGTGAGTCTCAATCTCGATGGCAGTGGGCAGTCGGATATTTCTACTGGCGTAGCCTTTTATGACCACATGCTTACGGCGCTCGCCAAGCACTCTCTGATGGATCTTCAGGTGAAAGCCCGCGGAGATATCGAGGTAGATGTGCATCATACTGTGGAAGATACCGCTATTTGTTTGGGGCAGGCATTGCGCGAAGCTCTCGGAGATAAAAGCGGAATTGTGCGTTTTGGTGATGCTACAGTGCCTCTCGATGAAGCTCTGGCTCGTGCCGTGGTAGATGTAGCTGGCCGGCCTTATAGTGTGCATCGCGGAGAGCCAGAAGGGCAGCAATATCATTTAATTGGGGGGCATTTCACGGGAGCGCTCACCAGGCACGTCTTTGAGTCTTTCGCCTACAACGCAGGGATATGTCTGCATATAGAGCTGCTCTATGGACGCGATCCACACCATATTGTTGAGGCTCAATTTAAGGCTCTCGCGCGCGCTTTGCGAATGGCTGTGGCTATTGATCCGCGTGTGCAAGGAGTGCCAAGCACGAAAGGAGCGCTGTGACGTCACGCAAAAGATATGTGATTCTCACCCCGTTTGCGCAAACGGAGGTGGTAGCTGCTGTGGCTGCTCTGCACGAGATAGAGGCAGACGTGGTAGCTACCTCATCAGGGGCGGCGCTGGTGCGTGATGTGCCGGTGCCCACGTTTGACGATTGGGATATTTCCGAACTACTGGGCTCAGATGAGAGCGATACGGGGAATGTCGCAGCCTCTAATGCTGATGTGCCACCAATGGCAGCTGATTCTGATATGCCGCCCATTGCAACTGAGCCGTTAGCAGATTCAGCATCTTCTGCGGCGCTACCTTATGGCTCCCTCAGAGAAGATGGTGATTCTAGCGGCGTTAATAGTAGTGACGCCAGTAGTAGCGGCGCTGATAGTGCAGCCAGCGAAAGCGTGGATAGCGACGATCCTTTCGCGGTGGCGGCTACGTTTTCGCGGCTTTCGCCCTATGGCGTGGTGCTGTTTCAAGCTGAGCTAGGAGAAGACGTCGGCGGCGAAGATGGGGTATCTGGCCTCGTGAGCGCGCAGCGGGTGCTCGGTGGGAAAGCCGGAGAGGAGCTGCACGCTGGTCTGCTGCTCAACTCTCTCGATCCGAAATTAGAGGATCTAGTGTTGGGGCTGCGCTCAATGGATGATATTGATCCGCAGGTGATCCATCCTCAGACAGCGAGAGGCTTGGTGCACACCATGTTTGCGTCTGGTTCAGCTAGCGCTAGTGAGCCGTCTGCTGACTCAGCAACCACTGGAACTGCTGAGGCTGAGGTTGCGGAGAATCATTCTGCAGGTGGTGCAACTCCCCGCGGCGAGCCGGCCGATGGTGAAGACGTACAAGCCGGCGGTCCGGCTTCAGATGGCAAAGCCCTCCAGGCCTTAGCTAGCAGTGACGCCACCAGCAGTGATGACACCGGAGGCGAAGCTGCACAAGGTGACACCGTACAGGGCGAAGCTAGTGGTAGGAGCATCAGCGGCGGTGAAGTCTTAGAGGGCGAAACAGATGGTAGTGGCGTCACTAGCGGCAAAGCTGCACAAGACAAAGCTGCACAGGGCGAAGCGTCACACGGCGAAGCAGGTGATGTCCAGTGAGCGCTCGGGTGGTGGTGCTAGACGCGGGTACTGGCAATGTCCGCTCAGCGCTGCGTGCCCTGCAGCGAGTGGGAGCGAGTGTAGAGCTCACGGCTGATGAGGATGCCGTGATGGCAGCCGACGGGTTAGTTGTGCCTGGCGTAGGGGCATTCCAATCTGTGATGGACAAGCTGCGGCGGGTGCGCGCAGATCGGATGATTGAGCGGCGAATTGCTGGCGGACAGGCAGTGCTAGGTATCTGCGTGGGGTTGCAGGTGCTTTTTGACTGCGGTACTGAGCGTGCCGATGGTGCCCAAGAGCATACCTGGCCAGGGCTTGGGCAGTGGCCAGGGTCGGTGGATCTGCTCCCTGCTCCGGTAGTGCCACACATGGGGTGGAGCCCCGTTCGGGCTCACCGAGATTCTGTGCTGTTGGCCGGGCTGGATGGTGCACGTTTTTATTTTGTGCACTCCTACGCCGTGCAGAGCGATCCGGCGCAGGCGCTCGCCCAAGAATCCACTTTCAGCCGAGCCAGTACTCCGAAAGTCTCGTGGGCAAACCACGGGGTGGATTTTGTGGCTGCCATCGAGCAAGGCGCACTATCAGCCACCCAGTTTCATCCTGAAAAATCCGCAGATGCTGGCGCTGAACTGCTCCAACACTGGGTGGATGCTATCGCGTGAACGCACGTCATGTGAAATCGCATCCAGAGCCTGAGAGCCAATCCCATCGAGACTCGCATGTGACCGCCTTGTTGGCACATCCATCGTGCGAGCCAGGCTATATGGCAGCTGGCGATATAGCTGCTGCTGGCGTATCCTCGGCTCTCGTGCGCTGCGCCGTCACCCATGCAGTATCAACTCTCACTCATACAGGATCAACTGCTACCTACGCAGTGTCAGCAGTACTGGGTTCCAGCAGAGACAAATTCCGCAGAGACAAGTTCAGTGGAGACAAGTTCAGTGGAGGCAAGTTCAGTCACAACGAGGGGACCGGCAGGGAAATGTGCCCGACTTAAAGAACGCTCACCCCGAAAGATTGTTCATACTAGCAAATAGCTCGCTAGCTCGCCCTAAAAGATCACTTACATTCATTCATACTAAAATTGCTCACACACAATGGCTCACGCCAGGGATACATATACAACACGAGGAGATGCTATGGAAGCTCTGCAGCTAGTGCCAGCTGTCGATGTGGTGAATGGGAGAGCCGTACGGCTGGTGCGCGGAGAAGCGGGCACGGAGCACGACTATGGAGATCCTGCTCAGGCGGTGGCCAATTTCGTGCAGGCGGGAGCCCAGTGGGTGCACATGGTCGATCTGGATGCCGCGTTCGGCAGGGGATCGAACTACCAGCTCCTAGAGAGAATTGTGAGTTCCGTGCGCGGGGCACATATTGAGCTCTCCGGCGGAATCCGCGATACCGAATCGTTGGAGCGTGCGCTTGCAGCGGGTGCGAGCCGCGTCAATATCGGTACGGCGGCACTGGAACAACCGCAGTGGACGGCGCAGATGATCGAGCGCTACGGCTCGCAGATAGCCATTGGTCTTGACGTGCGCGGGGAAGACGTAGCTATTCACGGCTGGGTGCGCACGGCTGGCAACCTCTGGGAGACCCTCGCTCGGCTCGATGATGCCGGCTGCCAACGGTATGTGATCACTGACGTCACTCGAGACGGCACATTAGCAGGCCCCAACGTGGAGCTACTCATGCGCGTGTGTGCAGCAACGCCGGCACACATCGTGGCGAGCGGGGGAGTGAGCTCTCTGGCCGATATTCGCGCGCTGCGAGAGCTCGTGCCGCTGGGAGTGGAAGCTGCGATCACTGGTAAGGCTTTATATTCAGGGGCGTTTACCCTAGAGGAGGCGCTGGCAGCTGCCCAGGGATGATGCCATGCCTGCGGACGGCGCTATCCCTGCCCGGTGATGCCACACCCAAGGATGACGCCCCAGCTCGCTGTCCAGAGGCCTGGAGTGGCGGCTCGCTGGTGCGAGGCTCGGGGCTGAGCGTCACGATAGAGCTAGGCACTCCGCAGTAGTAGTGGCAGCTTGCGTTCAAACAGAACAGCCCACGGTAGCGCAAGCAGCCGAGCTAGGCTAAACAGCCCGTGAAAAAGCTAGGTAGCTCCTCAGCAGACCACGGACGAGCTAAATGCCACAGAGACGTTACGTACCCCACGGAAACGTTAAGCAAATCGCGGGAACGGTAAGTTACCCGTGGAAACATCGACGAGTAGCAAATACCGGCCACGATGAGAGAGGAAGAAGCGATGCCGTATCTAGAGTCTTTGCTGAAAGGCAATCCGTTTGCAGGAGATGATGGTGCTATAGATCCGTCACTCGTACGCGCTTTTGAAGCGCCGGAGCTGATGCGTACGGAAAGTGTCGTGGAGGCATTCGAGCAGGCAAGAGTGCTGGTGGGCGCCGTGCCCCATCCCCATCCGGGCCGCACGCCAGATGGTTCCGTGGCCGAGCATGAGATAGCACCAGAGCCGCTTGCCCAGCCGGATGGTTTGATTCGCGTGAATTTTGCTCCCGAACGGCAGGCCTACGCCGTCTTTTCAGGGGTGGATGCATACAACTTTTTCACGAAAAAATACGACATCTCTGCTCGTGTACGCCCGATGCCGGTGCGGGCAGTAGATGCCGCCCGCCTCGCTATCACCCACGGCGATGGCTTGCTAGTACTCGATCCCAGCACGGCCAATCAGTGCTGGATTGGCCGCTCTGCTTGCGCGGCGCTGGCTGCGGGCGAATCATGGGTAGCTCCGTGGGACGACGACGCGCTCGCTGAGCACATCATGGCTGCGCTTCCGAGCTATCTGGAGGGTTTTGACCATGTGGCAGTTGATCCTGGAGAGAACGGCGCCGCGTTTCTCACGATACATATGCTTGCTGGGTTAGCCCAGGATCGGGTTCATGCGATTGTGGATGCGGTAACGGAGGTCGTGGCGAGTGAACCTTATGTGAGAGCGCGTCTCGATGTGGTGGAGCTTCGCCCCTTCTGGAGTGCTGATTGATCCGATCCTGACTGATGCTGGCTGTGTTAGCTGATGCTGACTGGCGTGCGCGACCTCACCGGCGTCAGGTTTGAGCTTGGCTGTGTGAGTGCTGTAGCATTGACGGCGACCGACTGGCATATTGCCAGTGCGCAAGCGGAGAAATCCCACCTGGGTTCCACTCGTTTAGGAATCGGGTTTGGCAAGCGCAGCAGCTTGTGAGTGACCGCAGGTATGTAGTCACGAGATGCCCCAGTGCGTCTGAGAGCAGGGAATGCTCGTATGGCGTGCCAGATGCATACGAGTGTGCGCCCCTCGATTTTTTCGCGTGCGCAGCGTGGAATTGAAAGGGAATATCATCGACGAACCAAGAGTGAATGATCGTATTCGCGTTCCTGAAGTGCGCCTTGTTGGCCCGAGCGGTGAGCAAGTGGGAATCGTGCGTGTGAATGACGCACTGCGCCTAGCTGAAGAAGCAAACTTGGATCTCGTAGAAGTAGCACCGAATGCTAAGCCCCCAGTGGCAAAGCTCATGGATTACGGAAAATACAAGTATGAGCAGGCTCAAAAAGCCCGCGAAGCTCGCCGTAACCAGGTGAACACCCAGATTAAAGAGATCCGTATTGGCTTGAAAATTGATCAGCATGACTACGAGACAAAACTCAAGGCGATGATGAAGTTTCTGGATGCTGGCGACAAAGTGAAAGTGCAACTCCGTTTTAGGGGGCGCGAGCAATCGCGGCCGGAGATGGGTTTGCAGTTGATGCAACGCATCGCTCAGGACGCTGCTGAGAACGGCGTGGTGGAATCTGCACCGCGCGTCGATGGGCGTTCGATGGTGATGGTGGTAGCGCCAATTCGCCGGAAGAGCCAGGCAAAATCGGATCAGCGCCGCCGCCGTGAGGCTCAACGCGATGCTGAACGTGCTGCGGCACAAGCGGCAAAGCGCAGCGAAAAGGCCGCTGCTGAGAAGAAAGATGACGATGCTGCAGGGCAGCAAGAGGGAGCATGATAATGCCAAAGATGAAGACGCACTCCGGAGCCAAGAAGCGCTTTCGTAGAACAGGTTCGGGCAAGCTGATGCGTGAGCAAGCTGGCAAGCGCCACCTGCTGGAGCACAAGAGCAGCCGCCGTACCCGTCGTTTGAGCTCGGATCAGCCAGTGGCTCAAGCGGATGTGAAGAAGGCAAATGCCCTGCTCGCTGGTCGCTGATCGCGGCGATGCACAAGGCTGAAGGTTAAAGGAGTTAAAGATGGCACGCGTTAAGAACGCAATCAATTCAAAGAAAAAGCGCCGCACCACCCTAGAGCGCGCCAAAGGCTATCGCGGGCAGCGCTCACGCCTCTACCGCAAGGCAAAAGAGCAGGTCACGCACTCAATGGTGTATGCCTACCGCGATCGCAGGGCACGTAAAAACGAATTCCGCAAGCTGTGGATCTCTCGTATCAATGCTGCGAGTCGCGCTCATGGCCTGACCTACAATCGCTTTATGCAGGGGCTCAAGCTGGCTGAGGTAGAGGTGGATCGTCGGATGCTCGCCGAGATTGCCGTGAACGATCCCGAGGTCTTTGCTGCGCTGGTGGACAAAGCACGTGCTGCTCTGCCGGAGGATGTGAACGCTCCCCGTGCGTGAGTGAGTGCATCACGCTGCATAACGTGACGGCATCAGGACGGCATCAGTATGTACCGTCAGTATGTACAGCGCGCGGCGTACGTGTATCTCGTGCATATTATGCTCAGGCGCGATAAGACATGAAGAATATATTGCGTCGTGATATATCGTGGCGTGGCATATTATGACGAGACATATTGTGACGAGACAGGGCTCAATCTGGTAGCGATGCCAGGTTGAGCCCTGTGATATACCTCCCAGCATTGCGAGGTTGGTGTGCGTCTTTTCAACTAGCTGTGCGCGTAATGTGTGACCTTACCCTAGGAATAAAGCGCTTTTGTAGCTTTAGTAGGATGGCGTGACGGCGCAGGGGATTCTTTTTCATATAGTGACGCTCGTTCTTTTTCACCGGTGCTTGGCCTACCATGATTCTGACTTCATTAGGGAAGGATAAGGTCGTCATGTCTGAACCACGTGGCAGACTCACTCGTGCTGAACGCTTAGAGCGACTGCCTTTTACGAAAAAACTTGGGAAACTTTTAGGCGCCTCTGGCATCGGTTGGGCGCTTGACGCCATGGATGTAGGGCTCATTTCTTTTGTGGTGGCTGCTTTAGCACAGCAGTGGCAGCTCACCGACACCCAGAAATCGTGGATTATCTCGTTGGGATTTGTTGGGATGGCTGTGGGAGCCACGCTCGGGGGCTTGCTAGCAGACAAAATCGGCAGGCGCTCGGTATTTGCTCTCACACTGTTGGTGTACGGCGTGGCCACAGGTGCGTCGGCACTCGCCACCAGCGTGGGTGTGCTCTTGGTATTCCGCTTCATTGTTGGTCTCGGATTGGGCTCGGAGCTGCCAGTGGCCTCCACGCTGGTCACGGAATTTGCTCCGCGCAAAATTCGCGGGCGCATTATCGTCTGGCTGGAAGCATTCTGGGCGCTGGGGTGGATTTTCTCGGCGCTCATTGGCACATTCGTCGTGGCCGGATCGGACAACGGGTGGCGCTGGGGGCTGCTCATCGGCGCTGTGCCGGCTCTCTATGCGCTGGTGATTCGGATGCACACGCCAGAGTCTGTGCGCTATCTCGAAGAGAAAGGCCGACACAGCGAAGCGGAAAAGATCGTCCAAGAGTATGAGGCATCCGCTGGCCCTAACTATATATACTCTGGTGACGCAGATGAGGTATCTGCGAGTGGGGAAACCGCTGAGCGGGTTTCTACTGGGCAGACTTCGGCGGAGTTGATTTTTCCAGCAGGGCAGCCCTCAGTGGGGAACTCTTCAGTGGAGCAGCCCCCAGCGCCTAGCTCGGCTAACTTGGCTAGCTCGGCCAACTTGGCTAACTTGGCTAATTCGGCTAGCTCGACCAACTTGACTAACTCGCCCAGCTCAGCCAATTCACACAGTTCGACTAACTCGGCCAGCGCCGCCCCTGAAACCATCTCCATCTGGAGTAGGGAACTGCGCAAGCGCACGATTGCCCTGTGGGTGATTTGGTTTATGATTAACTTCTCCTACTATGGTGCTTTCACGTGGATTCCGTCGCTGCTTGCCGCTCAGTTTAGCTCACTGACGAAGTCTTTCACCTTTACGCTCATCATCACGTTGGCGCAGATTCCTGGATACGCCGTAGCGGCATATCTCATCGAGATTATTGGTCGGCGCAGTACCCTCGCTATGTTCTTAGCAGGATCGGCGCTAGCAGCTATTCTGTATGGCAACGCTGGCTCAGAGGCGATGATTATCGCCGCTGGAATTATGCTGAGCTTCTTCAATCTCGGTGCTTGGGGTGCTCTCTATGCGATTGGGCCAGAGCTCTATCCAACGAATGTGCGTGGCACGGGCACGGGCGCTGCGGCTGGCTTTGGGCGTATTGCCTCCATCGTGACGCCGCTGCTCACGCCGGTTTTTATGAGTATCGGCGGATCGCTGCTCACGTTTGCGGTGTTTTCAGTGGCTTTTGCCATTGCCGCTATCGCTGCTTTCTTCTTACCAGAGAAGAAAGGAGAGACGATCGACTGAGAGCGTGTTGGCAGCTCAATAGCTGCCGAGATTCTGTGCGGGCACATGGCAGCGAGATAGTTGGCTGTGTGTCCGCATTGTGTTGTGTCTTTCCCGCTGCTGTGTTCAAGCTGTGAGAGCGGGGTTACGTAGCACTGTAAGCTTTGCGGGTTCGTAACGCTGTCAGCGTGGCTGTGTAGCAAAATTATCTATTCGGGGAAGTACATAGCCCCGCGCCACTAACGCACCTCAGTGTCACTATCGGCATTGTGCCAGCTCCGTCACGGGGCTAGCTCCATCACTGGTGTGGCGCCCGAATCTCTGCGTCAGTGCTGTACTAGTGTCGTCACCGGCGCTGTCACCTGCGCCGCGGGCAGGCCTGCGTTGTGATCGAACTGCCCAACTATTGTTGCGTCAGAACCAGTGCCGCACCTGAGCAGCACCTGAGCAGTACCTGGCTCGAACCAGCGCCAGAACCAGCAGCGAAGCAGCACCAGCACCAGCGCCGAACCAGAGCCCGAATATCGCCGCACGTGTGCTGCTAACAGCTGCGCATATTCACTGGCGTCACGCCAGCTCCGCAATCGCCGTCATATCTGGCACAATGAGCCTATGCCTCAGAAAGTCATCAACGGGTGGTCTGCCCAACTCAAAAAAGCGGCGGGGCTGGATCGTGCATCCCACCGTCGCCGCTTTGGCCAGATACGGGTAGAGGGAGTGCAAGCGGTGCGAGAAGCACTGAGCTGGGCTCCGCAGCGGGTGCGTGATCTCTTCGCCACCCCTGAAGTCTTGGCTGCCCATCCTGAGATTGACGAGTTAGCTGATGCGGCGGATGTCTATGTACACCTAGGCGAAGCTGATCTGCTCGCGAGAGTGGCTCCAAGTGGGCAGGGAATTTTCGCCGTCGCCGCCAGTTTGCCTGAGTTGCCCATCAGTGAGCTGATCACCTCGGAGACCACCTTGGCAGTGTGCTGCGTGGAGGCAAGCGATCCAGGGAATCTTGGCACGATTATTCGCAGCGCAGATGCTGCGGGAGCTGATTTAGTAGTGGTGGGAGTGGGCTCTACAGATCCATACAGCCCAAAAGTGATTCGCAGCGCAGCGGGATCTACATTCCATCTTCCGCTGGCGCATCTGGATCCGGCTGAGGCTGTGCGGGAGGCCAAGGCAGCTGGAATGTTGGTGGCGCTTGCCGATGCGCGAGCAGATGTCGATCTCTTCACAGCTCAGCGCCCACATGGGGATGAACCGGCGCTGCTAGCTGGGCGCACGCTGTGGTTGGTGGGCAATGAAGCGCGTGGTTTCACGCCCGAGCAGCGAGCCTGGGCGGATGTAAAGGTGGCTATTCCGATGTGGGGGAAAGCGGAGTCGCTCAATCTCTCGGTGGCCAGCGCGCTGTGCCTGTACGCTTCGGCTTTTGCCCGCTCAGGCCGGTGATGCAAACGTGCAAACGGCCTACGCTGCGTGCGTACTTTAGGGCATCTGCATTGAGGGGTGCCAGCTGATATTGTCAATCCTTGATTGCTGATATGGCTGCCGACAATACCCCCTATACGGCACAACCTGACAGATAACTTGACCGATAGCATCAACGCGCAATCTCTTCATCGGGTGTAGCCCAAGATGCCTTTCCCTTTTCGTTGGTTATAGCTCAAGATGCCCTTCCCCTATACGGCACAACCTGACCGATAGCATCAACGCTCTTGACACAAGTGGCTGCTTGCGATGATCACCCCTCCGAGTGATCACGGCGGACGAGCTGATCGTGCCAACCCTAAATATCGCAACCGCAGCGCAACCCCAGCACAACCCGACCGGCAATACTCACCCGCCTGGCGTTATGAGCTGGCCGGTAGCTGGGTGTGATAGCGGCGTATGTAGCTGTAACCGTACGCGGCTATAAAAAATTAGTATTTTACGTCACGATTTCCCGCAGATAAAAGGAAAAGCCTCATTTCGCAAGGAAATTGTATCTTTAAGTGACTCTCCTCGCGGGGCGCGTTTTATGGCTTTCGCGATAGGCTTAGAGCATGGTAGAAATCAGAATCCACGGACGAGGTGGGCAGGGTGTCGTCACGGCTTCCGACCTCGTAGCGATGGCCTCCTTCGCTGAAGGCCGCCACGCACAAGCATTCCCATCATTCGGCTCCGAGCGCACAGGTGCGCCTGTCGTCTCTTACTGCCGCGTGAGCGATCACGAAATCCGCACGCATGAACCGGTGCTAGAGCCAGATCTCATCATCGTCCAAGATCCTACTTTGCTGGCGATTATGAACGTGTTTTCTGGCTTGAAGCCAGATGGCTACGCACTGGTGAACTCCGGTAAGAGCGCCGCCGAGCTCGGCATTTCAGACGTTGTAGAACGTATGCCCAAAGGCCATGTGATCGGGGTGCCAGCCGCGGATATCGCTCGTAAACACACCGGCCGTACAGTGCCCAATGCCGTACTGTTGGGTGCCGCTGCTGCGCTCACTGGTCTGTACAAGATGGAATCCGTGGATGCCGCTATCAGGGAACGTTTCCCTGGAAAAGTGGGTGAGATGAACGTAGCTGCCGCGCAAGAGGCATTTGAACTTGTCAATAACATGAAGGAGACTGCGAATGCTTAAGCAGATTGAAGGCTCTCAGGCTGTAGCTCAGTCGCTGGCGAGCTGCCGAATCAACGTGGTGGCTGCCTACCCGATCTCCCCTCAGACTCACATTGTGGAGACGCTCTCTAAACTGGTGAAAAACGGTGAGCTGAAAAACTGTGAATACATCAATGTGGAGTCTGAATATGCAGCGATGTCTGCATCAATCGGCGCCTCAGCCGCAGGAGGGCGTGCCTATACCGCTACGGCGTCACAGGGCTTGCTCTACATGGTGGAGGCTGTCTACAACGCTTCAGGCCTTGGACTGCCCATCGTTATGACGGTAGCCAACCGTGCACTTGGCGCTCCAATCAATATCTGGAACGACCAGACTGACTCCATGAGCCAGCGCGATTCCGGCTGGTTGCAGCTCTACGCTATCAACAACCAAGAAGCAGCTGATCTGCACGTGCAGGCATTCCGCATCGCTGAAGAACTGTCCGTTCCGGTGATGGTATGTATGGATGGCTTTGTGCTCACCCACGCATCGGAACTGGTGGACGTGCCGGAAATGGAACAGGTGGATCAATTCTTGCCA
Source organism: Actinomycetaceae bacterium (assembly GCA_028724905.1). GTDB lineage: Bacteria > Actinomycetota > Actinomycetes > Actinomycetales > Actinomycetaceae > Arcanobacterium_A. The sequence continues at coordinate 31,136 of JAQYTG010000006.1, forward strand.
GCTTATGAGCCGCGTCAGGTGCTCGATCCGGCAGATCCAATTTCGATTGGTGCGATGGTGGGGCCAGAGGCGTTTACCGAAGTGCGGTATCTAGCACACCGCAAACAGTTGGATGCTCTGGATCTCATTCCGCAGGTGCACGACGAATTTAAAGCTATTTTTGGCCGTGACTCCGGCGGGCTTTTCCATGAGTATAAGTGTGACGACGCTGAGACGATTGTGGTCTGTCTCGGCTCTGTGACGGGTACTCTGCGTGACGTCATCGACGAACGCCGTGAAAAGGGCGAGAAGATCGGCGTCTTTTCGCTGGTGAGTTTCCGTCCATTCCCCAGCAAAGCTATCGCCGCAGCCTTGCACCACGCCAAGCGCATCATCGTCTTGGAGCGCGCTTTCTCAGTGGGTATCGGCGGTATCGTCTCAGCTGAGGTGCGCGCCGCTATGGGCGATAAAGGGCACACATTCTATGAAGTGATCGCCGGCTTGGGCGGACGTGCCATTACCAGTGGTTCGCTTAATCAGTACTTTGATAGCGCTGTGCGGGATGAGGTTGAGTACACCACATTCCTTGATCTCGATACCGATCTGATCGACCGCGAGTTGGCTCGCCAGGCGGCTACTCGCCGCAGCGGTGCCACAGCCGAAAACGTCGTGCGCGATTACCATGAACGCGCTGACCAGCGTCTAGCCGAAGCCCAGAAATAGGAGGTAAGGGACTATGACGGAAGTAAATCTTGAAACTCCTCGTTACCGCGCGACAGAAATTCCCTCCCGTGAAGCAGTGAAGTTCTATCAAGTGGGTTCGTATGCTGTAGGAAACCGCCTCGTCGATAAAGAGCTGAAGTCGAATCAGGCTAGCCGTCGGCGTTTTAATGCTCTCACCTCTGGCCACCGTGCCTGCCAAGGATGCGGTGAAGCTCTCGGTGCGCGCTGTGCGCTCGATACCGCAATGGCTGCCTCCGATGGGAAACTCATCGCCGTCAATGCCACTGGTTGCCTGGAAGTGTTTTCCACTCCATACCCAGAGACGGCATGGAACTTGCCGTGGATTCATTCGCTCTTTGCCAACGCTCCAGCCGTGGCTTCTGGCGTTGCAGCCGCTTTGCGCGCCCGCGGCATCACGGATACCCGCGTGGTAGCTCAAGGTGGTGACGGCGGCACAGTAGATATCGGCATGGCCACGCTCTCCGGTATGTTTGAGCGCAATGATGACGTGCTCTACATCTGCTACGACAACGAAGCCTACATGAACACCGGCGTACAGCGTTCGGGTGCAACCCCGCCAGCTGCGCGCACTGCGACGACTCAGCCGGTGGGGCCGCGCCCAGGAAATGAGTTTGGCCAGGGCAAGGATCTGCCACGGATCGCTATGGCGCATGAGATTCCATACGTTGCCACCGCCACTGTGGCCGATCTGCGCGATCTGGAATACAAAGTCAATAAGGCTATGCAGATTCACGGCGCGCGCTATATCCACATCTTTGTACCGTGTCCGCTCGGGTGGGGTACGCTCAGCCACGACACCATCAAACTTTCCCGCTTGGCGATGGAAACGGGCTTGTTCCCAGTGTTCGAGGCAGAATATGGTGACGTCACCAGCGTGATGAAGATCCGCCGTCCGGTGAAAGTGGAGGAGTATCTCAAACTTCAGCGCCGTTTTGCGCATCTGTTTAAGAAAGGTGCTGATCCGGCTGTGCTGGAGCGGATTCAAGCTATTGCTGATCGGAATATCCGCCGTTACAACCTGATTGATGAGGAAAGCCTCGACGAATTTGTGCTCTACAAGGGCGAGGAGAAGTAGTAATGACTGCAGTTGATGAAAATAAGGATCGGCCTTTTGCTATCACCCTTGATGTGGGGTCTTCGCTTGAGAATGAGACCGGTTCGTGGCGTAGTGAGCGGCCAATTTACGTGGATTTGCTGCCACCGTGCAACAAGCAATGCCCAGCGGGTGAAAATATCCAGCAGTGGCTCTACCACACCGAAGAGGGCGACTACGAAGCCGCCTGGCGCGAGATCATGGTGAACAACCCGCTTCCTGCTGTGATGGGGCGCGTGTGCTATCACACCTGCCAGGTTGCGTGTAACCGTGCCAAAGTAGATGAGGCTGTGGGGATCAATGCAGTGGAGCGTTTCCTCGGCGATAAAGCCCTCACAGAGGGGTGGGAAGTTCCCGTCACGGCTGAACCCAGCGGAAAGAAAGTGCTGGTCGTAGGCGCTGGCCCGTCTGGTATCTCCGCGGCCTACCATCTCGCGCGTTTGGGGCACTCCGTGACTATTCGTGATGAGCGCGAGAAAGCTGGCGGTATGATGCGCTATGGCATCCCTAGCTACCGGCTGCCGCGTGGCATTCTCGACGGTGAATTGAATCGCATCGCCAAAATGGGTGTGACATTTGAAATGAGCACTCAGGTGCAAGATCTCAAGAGCGAGCTCGATCATTTCGATGCTGTCTTCCTCGCCGTGGGCGCGCAGATCGGGAAAGAGGTAACGATTCCAGCCTCGGATCCTAAGAACGTCCTCGATGCCGTGGAGCTGCTGCGACAGGTGGAAGTGCGGCGTGAAAACGTCGATGGCGTGAAGCCGCTCGCTGGCCGGAAAGTGGCTGTCTACGGAGGTGGCAACACCGCTATCGACGCCGCCCGCTCGGCTGTGCGCTTGGGGGCGGAAGAGACGTTCATCGTCTATCGCCGTACCCGCGCCCAGATGCCAGCTCACGACTTTGAGGTGGAAGAGGCGCTGGAAGAGGGCGTCCAGCTGGTGGAGCTGCGCACAGTGCGGCAGGCTATGGATGGCAAGCTGGAGCTTGAGAAAATGGAGCTCGACGCGGACGGCTTCCCGCAGCCCACGGGTGAGCATGATGAGCTAGCGGCAGACGTGCTGGTCTTTGCTCTCGGGCAAGAAGCCGATCTCGGTCTGCTTTCGGGCATTGATGGCATTGAGATGGAACGCGGCGTGGTGAAGATCAACAACCGCATGATGACTGGCCATCCAGGCGTTTTTGCTGGCGGCGATATGGTGCCTCGCGATAAGAACGTGACGGCGGCCATTGGGCATGGTAAGAAAGCTGCTCGCAATATCGACGCCTGGCTGCGTGGAGAAGAATACCAGGAGCCGGCTAAGCCAGGCGATGCTTCTCTCGATCGCATGACCACCTGGTACTATTCCGATGCTCCGCAGCAAATACGTGAGAAGCTCGAAGGGCCTCGGCGTTGGAGCACATTCGATGAAGTGGTACAAGGACTCGATGAAGAAGGAGCCGTCTTTGAGGCACGCCGCTGCATGAGCTGCGGTAACTGCTTCGGCTGTGACAACTGCTATGGGGTGTGCCCAGACAACGCAGTACTCAAAATTAAAGCTGGAGAATATGAGTTCAAATACGAGTATTGCAAGGGCTGCGGCGTGTGCGCCGAGGAATGCCCCTGCGGTGCTATCAGCATGATCCCAGAAGAGATCTGATTGCTTTTCTGATCGCGCTGAGCGGTGCTAAGCGCTGGCGCTATAGGTGGGGTTCCCAGAATCAGTGATTCTGGGAACCCCACCTAATGTATAGAAATCGACACCAGCAGCTCCAGCTACCAGCAGAGAGTATAACTCTCGCGTAGTCCTCCAAGAATCCATAATCAGGGCGGCATACGAAAGGTTCACAATGCCAGTAGGTGATGACAGTAGGCGATGGCAGCGCGGCGAAGCGGCTGCGGGAGTAACAGCGGGTTGTGGAATGGCCGACGGGGATAGGTGTAGCTCAGGGAGGCTGTGAACATTCACGTGCTAAGTTTTGGGCTTAGGGCAAAAGAAAATCAGTGCAGGGGGTGCTCTCCACGTGGAGAGCACCCCCTGCACTCTGCTGGTTCTTAGATTGACTCTGCTCTGAGAGCACCCTCTTAGAGCACTCTGCGAGCGCCAGCGCTTGGCACTGCCGCGATAAATTCTGGCGTCGGATAGCCGCGCTGGGCAAAAGCCTCAGCGATGGCGTCAGCGCATTCAACCAGCCGATCTTTATCAATGAGGGCGATGGCGGAGCCACCGAAACCGCCACCCGTCATGCGTGCTCCGAGCGCGCCGTGAGCCAGGGCAACTTCTACGACGGTATCCAGCTCCGGCGTGGAGACCTCATAATCGTGCTTAAGCGAGATATGCGACAGCTGCATAGATTCGCCGAACGCGCGGAAATTTCCAGCTTCTAGCTGCGTAATAGCGGTCTCGGTGCGGGCTATCTCGGTGACGACGTGGCGCACCCGCCGGTGTACGGTAGCTTCCCAACTGCTGGGGCTCTCGCCGTCAGGCACCGATTGCGCTGCCCACTGCGAAGCTGCCTGATAGGGATTATCCACCAGACGCAGGAACTTTTTACCGGCGTGCGCAGCTACGCCGTCGATTACGCCTCGACGCGATGCATACTGCCCATCTGCTAGCGAGTGCGGAGAGTTGGTGTTGGCCACCAGGATAGCCAGGTTCTCTTCGGCGATATGGAACGGTACCTGCCGGTATGCGCCGGTGCCGAAATCAATCGACAGTGCGTGGCTTTTCCAAGCCAGCAGGGAGGCCTTTTGATCGAGGCCTCCGGTGGCTGCTCCCACCACTTCATTTTCTGCCCGCATTGTGGCATCCACCAGTGCTACCCGCTCTATTTCGCTGATACTTCGCCCATGAGAGAGCTCCACAGCGGCGATGGCTGCCGAGCATTCAATGGCTGCTGAGCTAGAGAGGCCAGCCCCCAGCGGCACATCTGACGAGAGGGCAATATCGAAGCCCTGTAGCCGTTCGCTAGCTTGATCGCCGTCCGCAGTACTATCACCGAGCAGCCCTGCCTGGCCAGCAGCCCATATTGCCCCTGCAATATATCCCGTCCAATCGGAGGGATTCCCAGGGCCAACCTCGGCGGTGCTGATGGTGACCGGCGGAGCTGAGAGCTTGGCATCCACGATGCGGTAGCACTGCTCATCATTGCGTCCCACGGCCACGAATGCGCATTGCGTAAGTGCGAAGGGGAGACAGGGGCCACCGGCGTAATCCACGTGCTCACCAATGAGGTTCACACGGCCAGGTGCAGCCCACACCCCTTCAGCTGGGCGGTGAAAGGCGGCCTCAAATGCCTGCAGTGCATCGCGGGCGCCCTCCTCGTCTGTGCGGGTGATCAACCACTGTGCCTGCTGCGTATCTGGGGGTGTCTGTGCCATGTGCTCTCCTAACCTTGGTGTGAGGTATGTGCGTCCTCGGTGACAGCGGTATCCTCGTTAGGTACCTGAACTGGCCGCAGCTTTGCCCATATCATAAACACTGCGCACACCACGAGCAGAGCGATACCTACATAGAGATTGTAGAAAGAATTTTTGGCTTCTCCAGTATCGACGTTCATTCCAGGATTCATAAAGAATGCAGCGAATACGAGAGCTACCCCATAGATGCCAATGAGCAGGCCAATGACGTTGCGAATATCGAAAGCGCCTGCACCGTTTGTTTTCTTTGCCATGATCAATGCCTTCTTCCAAATTTAGGCGAAAATAATGTTCAAGATGATGACCAGTGCCAAGCACAGCAGGCCAAGTGGCACGGTACGACGATACCAGGGGAGTGCAGCCTCGGATTCGTCGACGAGGTGCTCTTTCGGCGTCACCGATTTTACAAACCCCACGAGCTCTGCTTCAGGCTTCGGCTTCGTAAACGCTGAGACGATCACAGAGACGATCACGTCTGCTGCGAAAGCGAGCGAGGCGGCCACGAAAGCGGTGCCTTGCCCAGGCAGGTTAAAGAACCCAATCGAAGTGTTGCCAAACGTCGCTATTACCCAGTAGACCACTGCGGTACCGGTGCCCACGATCAGCCCTACCCAGCCGGAAGCAGGGGTCATACGCTTCCAGAACATTCCCACGATGAAGGTGGCAAATAGCGGGGCATTGAAGAAGCCGAAAAGGGTCTGCAAATAGTCCATGATATTGCCGAAATTAGAGGCAATAAGGGCGGTGAAAATAGCGATCAAGGTGGCGCCGATGGTGACATAGCGACCGACTTTGAGGTAATACTCGTCAGAGCGATCTTTCACCACGTACGTCTGCCACAGATCATAGCTGAAGACGGTGTTGAACGCTGAGATATTGGCAGCCATCCCAGCCATGAAAGCGGCGAGTAGGCCAGCGAGTGCCACACCGAGCAAGCCGGTGGGCATCATATCGCGGATGAGATAGAGGATGGCCTGGTTGGGTTCTGCTCCCGCCTGGTGCGTTGGATCTGCTAGACGCTCCATAATGGGAGTGACGCTAACGGCGGCCACCATGCCAGGAATCGCTACGATCAGCGGGATGAACATCTTCGGGAACGCTCCAATGATGGGCGTCCGGCGCGCGGCGGAAAGTGACTCTGCGGCCATAGAACGCTGCACTTCCACGAAGTTTGTGGTCCAGTATCCGAAGCTGAGTACGAATCCCAGCCCTAAGGTAATTCCGATGACGGAGATAATGGGGTTGTCAAAGCCAGAAAGTTGGGTTGCTGGCCAGGTGTGGAAGTAGTACGGCTCTAGATTAGCTTTGAGCCCTTTCCAGCCTCCCACTTGGTGCAAGCCGATAAGCGTGAGCGGTAGCATTGCTGCGATAATGACGAAGAACTGCAGCACTTCGTTGTAAATCGCGGCAGAGAGTCCACCGAGGGTGATGTAAGAGAGCACGATTACGGCGGCGATCACCAACGTGACCCACAGCGGCCAGCCCAGCAGTGCATTTACCACGGAGGCCAAGAGGAAGAGATTCACTCCGGCAATGAGTAACTGGGCGAGCGCAAAGGAGAGTGAATTGACCAGGTGTGCTCCAGGGCCGAAACGCTTGAGCATAAATTCAGGCACGGAGCGTACTTTTGAGCCGTAGTAGAACGGCATCATCACGATTCCGAGAAAGACCATCGCCGGGATAGCGCCGATCCAGAAATAGTGCATCGTCTGTACGCCATATTGTACGCCGTTGGCCGATTGCCCCACGATTTCCACGGCCCCTAGGTTGGCCGAGATAAAGGCCAGGCCGGTCACCCATGCGGGCAGAGAGCGGCCAGAGAGGAAAAAGTCAAGCGACGATGATACTTTTGAGCGAGCCATCCATCCGATTCCGAGGACGAACAAGAAATAGATGGCCACAAGTGCATAATCGAGCCAGGTGGCATCTAGCCGAAGTGTACTGGCAGGTGCTGCTGTGATAATCACGAGAGTCCCTCGATTCAGTAATCTTGAGTGCTATGAGAGCAGGGCAGAGCCGCCGTAGCTGCTGCAATATGTAGAGCAAAACGGCCATGAACAGTGCAAAGATAGCGAGCTATCGGTGCGCATCCTGCCCGCTCCCATCCTAGTTTTAGACAATTTATGTGATCTGGACTTTCGGCCTTATATGCTGTGATAACCCTTATATACGAGGAGAAATTGACAATAGGTAAGCTATTTGAGATATACAACATAGTGCGTCTTTCTCAATTAGTGAGATTGTTGAGTGGGGAGCGGGCGTGTTAGTGGAAAAGCCACGGTAGTGGGAAAGCCGCAGCAGTGAGAGAACCCCAGCTATGAAGGAGCCACAGTGAGCGGGAAAGCCACAGCAGTGAGGGGAGTCGTAGATACACAATTCGTTGATATGATTGGTGCCCAAACTGTACCTAGTGGGCGCATCTGAGTGGTCGAGGTATCTGGGCAGCAAAGCTCTGGATCGTAGGTGCATCTAGATCGTGGGCGCGTCTAGGCGAATGAAAACATCTGGGTGATGCCCGCTGTTCCTGCGCACAATAGCTTATAATGGGGTGACGCCAATCTCTGGCGTCACGAACCTTATGAATTTTACCGTGTTGATACTATCGGTCAGATTGATGCTATCGGTCTATTAATACGGCGAGTGCGGATGTGGCGGAGGCGCTGATGCGACGAAACGTTATTTTGATTTATACGGATCAATGGCGCGGTGATGCATTTTCAGGTGAGGGGCATCCCACTGTGCGCACGCCTTATCTGGATGATTTTGCTGATCGCGGCGCACGCGCCCAGCGGGCGTATTCGGCGGCTCCGACGTGTGTACCTGCTCGCATGACTCTGTTTACTGGGCTTTCTCCCGCTCATCATGGGCGAGTGGGCTATGAAGATGGCATTCCGTTCGACGTGGAAACCACGCTCGCCGGTGAATTTAAAAAAGCCGGATATCACACTCAGGCAATCGGGAAAATGCACCTGTATCCCGAGCGGGTGCGCGCTGGGTTTGACGACGTGATTCTCCACGATGGATACCTACATTATTCGCGTGGGCGCACCCGTGATCCTCAGTGGTACGATGACTATCTCACGTGGCTGCGCCAACAAGATGGCGAAAGTGCGGTCTCTGATTATCTGAATGACGGTTTGCATTGCAATTCGATGGTGGCGCGTCCGTGGCCGCGCGATGAGCGTCTGCATCCCTCAAGCTGGGTGGTGACGCAGGCAATTGAGTGGCTTTATCGCCGCGATCCCACGGTGCCGTTCTTCCTCTTTCTGTCGTTCCATCGGCCACACCCGCCTTACGATCCTCCGCAGTGGGCATTCGATCAGTACATGAATATCCCTGCTCACGATGTACCTGTAGGGGATTGGATAGACGATTACGCCTCGTGGCGCAACGATCAACGCCCAGATTCTAATGTGGCTGTGTATGGCGAATACGACGTTCATCGTGCGCAAGCTGGGTATTACGGCAATATGAGCCATATTGATGCTCAACTTGAGCGGCTCTTTGAAGTACTCGGAGAATTTGGGCTAGCTGAGGACACCTATATCGCCTTTTCTTCCGATCACGGCGAGATGCTCGGCGATCATCATATGTGGCGTAAAGGATATCCCTATGAGGGATCTGCGAGAATTCCGTTCTTCATCAAAGGCCCTGGGATTCCAGAGCACGCCACGATTGAGGACGTGATTGAGATTCGTGACTGGATGCCCACGCTGCTTGAATGCGCTGGTATTGACATTCCGCAGGGGATTGACGGCAGGTCGGTGCTCAATTTGATTCATGGGCCGAATGGAGAGCGGGTAGAACTCCCCGCAGATCAGCCCCGCTCTGGCAACGTCAGCGAGCAGCCGTGGCGCGCGTACTTACATGGAGAGCACGTTTTACACGGGTGGAGTATGCAGTTTATCCGCTCGATGCGCTTCAAATACGTGTGGATTTCGGGCACTGGGCACGAGCAGCTTTTCGATCTAGATGCCGATCCGAAAGAGGTGCACAATCTCGCGTCCGATCCGGCTTATCGAGAGGTGCTCGATGAGCATCGCTCCGAACTGATCAGGCATCTTGAGGGCCGTGAAGAGGGCTTTGTACAAGATGGAAAGCTGGTGGTAGGGCAGCCGGTGACGACGCTCCTCTCCTTTGCTGGCAAGCATCCAGTGGGGGTGGAGCATCCGGCATCTGCGGCGTGATGCGCTGCGAGGCTTGAGACGTGTCGGCGATACGCACGGAGGCGGATACGCGGCCAATGAAAAATTTTGCCGTAGGCGTCGAGGCGTGACGGCGAGATACACGGCGGTGATACGTACCACCGGTGCTATCAACCCGTAGCCTCACGCTAGCGGCGGCACTTCTGATTCGATTTTCTGATTCGATTTTCTGGCTCTATCTTTCCGCCGTGAGCATGAAGCCGACTGTTGCTGCGACTATTTGCTCGTCGCACAAGCCGTCACACAAGTAGTCACGCCACAAGCTGTCACCACAAGCCGTCACCACAAAGAAAGCACAGCCCCATCAATAGCTGTCCTCCACTAGATTTCTCTCTATCTGGCTAAAGTAACGGCGGCTTCCAGGCGTCGAGACTCAGTGATGAAACTCAAGTCTGTCAGCACGCGGAAGCCGCCGTACTTTTTGTGCCCTCTATGAATGCACTATCTGGCTGATGTGAGAGGGCAGGAGCAGCAGATCACAGCAGATCAGAACGCCGTCAGCAGATCAGAACGCTGGATAGAGCCACGGTTTAGTCTCAACCTTCTGGCCGCTATCATCTTGGCTGGTGCTGTATTCCTCGATGTACTTCTTTACTTGGTCGGAGTGCAGCAGATCGTCGAGCTTCTTAATAGCATCGAGTTTCTTTGAATCAGGATTCCAGGCCAATACATTTCCGTACGGGTTGTTCTCTACAGATTCGATGGCGAGAGAATCCTCGGAGGGCACAAGATTAGCAGCAGCTGCGAAATTGGAATTGATGACGGCAAAATCGACGCTACCCACCAGGCCGGTGAGGTTTGCGGCGTCACCAGGAGTCACCTTGATATTCTTGGGGTTGCTTGCGATGTCTGTCGGAGAGGGCAGATCGACGCCACTGGCGAGCGTGAAGAAACCGTTGTCAGCAAGGAGATTCAATGCCCGTGCTTGATTCGAGGTGTCATTCGGAATCACTACTTCGGCGCCGTCAGGAATGGCTTTGAGATCCTTGTGCTTTTGCGAATAAATTCCCAGAGGCTCAATATGGATTGGCTCCCCGTGAGCGAGCTTCGTGCCATTTTGGGCATTGAAATCGTCGAGATAGTCAATGTGCTGGAAATAGTTGGCATCGAGTTCGCCTGCATCGACGGCAGTGTTGGGCTGCACGTAATCGTTGTACTGGACGATCTTGAGATCAATGCCAGCGTCTTTAGCAAGATTATCCTTGACGAAGTTGAGAATATCTTCGTGGGGCACCGGAGTGGCGCCTACGGTGAGCGTCACAACGCCGTCGCCCTCTGCTGTCTTTCCACTCTCTGGAGCGTTGGTGGAGCAGGCAGCGAGTGCTAAGACGCTCGATGCTGCTAGAGCTACGATCTTGAAGATTTTGTTTGTCATGGTTATTCCTTTCTGCGCGCATATAAGATATATGCGCTAAAAATTTTTCCAGTTGAGAAACTCACTATTCGGGCTATGTATTCCAGATAGTCATAGCTGCAGTGAATGGGCAATGTTGCGCTCTGCAAAGCTGGTGTCTACGTGCCTGCGTTCTGCGGAGCAGGTATCTACGTGATAAACACAGCGCAGCAGTGGGGCAGTTGCCAAAACTCCGGTTGGTGCTTCCTTAGCGGTGATCCACCAACCGGCTCAGCATATCGCCCACCATCTGCACGATTTGCACCAGGATCAGGATGACAACTACCACAATCACGATCACGTCGAATCGGTAGCGCTGGTAGCCGTAGTTGATGGCGAGCGCGCCTAAGCCGCCGCCACCTACGGTGGACGCCATAGCCGAATAGCCGATGATGGTGATGGTGAGAATAGTGATGGATTGAATGATGGAGGGCAGTGCTTCCCTCACTAAGACGCCCGCCATAATGGCAATTCTGCTCGCGCCCATCATCTGCGCTGCCTCCACTTTTCCTGGCTCGACGGCGAGCACATTACTCTCCGCCATACGTGCAAAATACGGCACAGCCGCGATGACGAGTGTCACTGTGAATGCTGGCCAGCCAATTGCTTTGAGGAATGGGAGGTCGATCACGCGGATAGCGAAGAGTGCAATCACCGCCAAAATAATAAAGGGGATAGCGCGGAAAATATTGACGAGAATTCCCACAATCCGGTGGGCGATAGGCTGGGCGATTAATCCGCCTTTACGGCTCTCTGCCAGATAGATACCCAGCGGCAGGCCGAGAAGTACCGTGATAGCAGTGGAGAGAAACACCATCAGCAGTGTTTCCACTGTAGCTGGCCAGAGATACGCTTGTACGTTTTTGTTGGCAAACCAAGCGCCGTCACTAGCGGCTATGAGCAGCCTAGAAGTAGGTAGATACGCAGCAGTAAGCGAAGAAATCATCGTACACGCACCTTCGCATAAATAGCGGCTTGAGCAAATGTCTCTAAGACGTGTGGCACGCTCGATTGTGGCACGGTCAATGCCAGTCGGGAGACTTGCACGCTGCCGATACTCTCGAAGTATCCAGCTGCAATATCTGCTCCGAGCTGTGAGGCCAAGCTCAGCACATGAGATCCGGCAGGTTCACCTGGGTGAGCTGTGAAGAACACGTCGATCAGACTTTCGCCTCGAATCGTAGAGGTATCCACCTCCGGTAGGGGCAACAGTTTCAAGGAGAGTTGAGAATCTGGATTCTGTGCGATCTGCTGTATTTCTCCAGATTCGACGATGGCGCCGTGATCTAGGAGTGTGACGGAATCGCAGATTTTACGCACTACCTCCATCTCGTGAGTGATCACTAGCACCGTGACGCCAGTGCGATCCCGCACGTCACGCAGAAGCTGCAAAATCTGGTCGGTCGTCTCCATGTCGAGAGCCGAGGTGGGCTCATCAGCAAGTAAAACGCTAGGAGCATCAGCTACGGCGCGGGCAATCCCGACCCGTTGGCGCTGACCACCTGAAAGCTGGCTCGGATAAGAATTTTCGCGCCCGCTCAACCCTACGAGTTCAAAAAGTTCTCTCACGCGCTGCTCGCGCTGTTCTTTAGAGATTTTGGCTACCTTGAGGGGATAGGCAACGTTTTGTGCGGCTGTACGTGAATCCAGGAGATTTGCCCCTTGAAACACCATGCCGATCTGGCGGCGAGCCTGGCGGAGTTTACTCTCAGCAAGTGTGGCTAAATCGGTGCCATCAACCAAAATAGAGCCGCTAGTGGGGCGTTCCAGAGCTGTGAGACAGCGGATCAACGTAGACTTTCCAGCCCCTGATTCTCCTACGATCCCATGAATAGATCCCTCTGGAATTGTGAGGGTGAGATCATTCAGCGCCACGACGTCAGCCTCGCCGCGGCGAGGATAGATCTTCGTCACGTTCTTCAGCTCAATCATGTGCCCTCCATCGCTCTTGGCTTTAGCACCCTGTGGAATACGTCCTGGGTTGCTGCAGCTTCATAGAGCCAAGTCTCTCTGCTGCTCTTGATGATCACTTAAAGTCTGCATGAATGGCCGACGTTTGCAAAATTGAGGGATGGGTGCCACTTAATGTGTGTGCTATTCGACAATTTTGCTCCGTTGTCTCGGGCGTTGGAATGTGCTGCAGGTGTTGGTGGGGGTACTGGAGGCTGACGCCGCGGGGTCTGAACGCCACCGTCACAGGGTGTTGGAGCGCTGCCGTCACACGGAGTTTGAATGCCACCACATACAGTGGCATCCCGCCACAGTAGGGTTGGACCGTTGCCGTCACGGGATCTGAACCCCGCCGTCACGAAGCAGTCAGCAGGGATCAGAGTGCGTCAAGCCAAACCGCCGTGAGCTTCTAGAGCACTGCCGTCACGATAGCAGTATAAATAGCGACGGCAATCAAAAGTGCTACGAAAATAAACGTGAGCGTGGAAGCCCGAGCTTTGTTGGACAGCGGGGAGCCGACAGCGCTGCCGATACCGGAGCCGGCAGCAAAGAGCAGAGCCACCATCCAGTCGATCTGTACCGGAGTGCCGATACGCATGAGCAAAGAGATGATGGAGACGACGGCGATCACAATAAATGAGGTGCCGGCCGCTACGCGGATGGAATAACCCATAATGAGTACCAGAATCGGGATCATAGCGAAGCCACCGCCGATGCCGAAGAATCCCACCATCACGCCGGTGAATGTGCCAACGAGTAAAAACATCGGCAATTTCTTCCAGCTCAACTTCTGCTCGTGATCGTCCGCCTGTTCATCGAGCGTCTCTTCGCTGGCGCCTGAGGCGAGGGCAGCATTTTCTTCTCGGCGCTGTTTGAGGCCGTTGCGTAGCATCATAACTGCCACAGCTAGCAGGAGAGCTGCGAAGCAATACATCATTACGTCGCCATCGACGAAAGCGTTGAGTGCTGTGCCAGCAAAAGCTCCAGCTGCTGAGCATAGGCCAAAGACGATGCCGGTGCCGAGGCGCACTTGTCTGTGTTTGAAACGCGAGGGGAGTGCAGCCATTGCAGTGACGATCACCACTACGAGGGATTCCGCTGTGGCGGCATGAGGATCTTGGCCGAGTAGATAGACCAACACTGGGATGGCGAGGATCCCTCCACCGATGCCCAAGGCTCCTGCTAGGAGCCCGACGGCAATCCCAATAAATATCGACTCCACTAACAGTGTCATTCGAGCTCCCTTTGGCGTTTGCGACTGCATCTGCTCTGCCTGCGCTTGCCTCGTTTGCGCTCGCTATGGCTGCGTTCTGCTATTCCTGCGTTAAGCTGCCGTTCAAGCTGCGTTCGCGTTTGCTTGCTTGCTCGCGTTTGCTTGCGTCTAGCTGCGCGTGCTTGCTTCTAGCTGCGCGGCATATTCAAGATGAACTTGCGTAAAAATTCTACCTCTCCGAGCATACGTGAGCGCAATGCGGGCAGGCTTCGCGTGCATCACACTGAACAACTAAACTGGGAGCGAAAAGAAACGTGGAAAGGTGATCATGGATCTGAGTCCTCTCGATGCGGCAGGCATTGCTAGCGCCGTCGCGGATGCGAAAGCAGCCTTTGAAGCCGCTGCTAATCCCGACGAGCTCAAGGCGGCTCGCCTTGCCCACAGCGGTGATAATGCGCCCATCACATATGCAAATACACTGATTAAGACGTTAGCCAAAGAAGATAAACCCACGGCTGGAAAGCTCATGGGGGCAGCGCGTAAAGAGATTCAAGCGGCACTGGCCCAGGCTCAAGCACGCATTGATGCCACCCTCGAAGCCCAAATGCTGGCTAACGAGAAAGTAGACGTCACTGTGCCCACCCAGCGCCATCCGCGCGGAGCCCGCCATCCGTTGGGTGTGCTCATGGAAGATATCTCTGATTTCTTCGTCGGCATGGGATGGGATATCGCTGAAGGGCCGGAGCTGGAGCACGAGTGGTTTAACTTTGATGCCCTCAACTTTGGGCCAGACCATCCGGCTCGCCAGATGCAAGATACATTCTACGTGGCTGGCTATCAGCGCGTGGGAGAGGGTGAGGCCGCCCGCGCGGGTGAGGCTGGCCATGCAGATAAGGCCGGCAAAAAGCTAACGGGCGAGGCTTCCCACGCGGATGAGGCCGGCAAAGAGCTGGCGAGCCAGGCGGTACGATCTGCGGTTGAGATGGCGGATGGCGCTGGGCTCACCGCCACTGAGGGGCTGGTATTGCGAACTCATACATCGCCAGTGCAAAGCCGCACGCTGCTGTCTCGCGGAGTGCCGGTGTATGTGGCCTGCCCAGGCAAGGTATATCGCACCGATGCGCTCGACGCCACGCACACGCCGGTCTTTCATCAGGTGGAGGGCTTGGCCGTGGATAAAAATCTCACGATGGAGCACCTCAAGGGCACGCTCGACCACTTCGCCAAGGCAATGTTTGGCCCCGAAGCCAAGACGCGCCTGCGCCCGAGCTATTTTCCTTTCACCGAGCCTAGCGCCGAAATGGATCTGTGGTTCCCGCTCAAAAAGGGAGGCCCTGGCTGGATTGAGTGGGGTGGCTGCGGGATGGTGAATCCTGAGGTGTTGCGCAATGCGGGTATTGATCCGGATGTCTACAGCGGCTTTGCTTTCGGAATGGGGATTGAGCGCACGCTGATGCTGCGTCATGGCATCGGTGATATGCGAGACATGGTGGAAGGTGATGTGCGTTTCAGCACTCAATTTGGCACAACGGGGAGAGGTGCATAATGCCATTCGTTCCAATTGACTGGCTTTCAGATCACGTGGATGTGCCTGCGGATCTTACGGCGGCCGAGCTCGCGGCAGCGCTTGTGCGTGTGGGCTTAGAAGAAGAAGAAATTCACAAGGCGGATATCACTGGCCCGATCGTGGTAGGGAAAGTGCTCACCCGTACGGCACAAGAGCAGAGCAATGGCAAGCTGATTAACTATTGCCGCGTCGATGTGGGGCAACACAACGACGCCCCTGGTACCGGCAAAGAACCTAGCGAACTTCCGTCACGCGGGATCATCTGCGGTGCTCACAATTTTGAGGCTGGTGACTACGTAGTGGTGTCGCTGCCAGGAGCAGTGTTGCCTGGCAATTTTGAGATTGCGGCACGCAAGACGTACGGGCATATCTCCGACGGTATGATCTGCTCGGCTCGTGAGCTGGGGATTGGAGAAGACCATAGCGGCATCATCGTGCTTGCCCACAGTGATGGCGAAGCTGCTGAGAAAGGTCTGCCTGCTGTTGGTGCAGACGCGATGGGCTATCTTGGGCTGGGCGGAGACGTTTTAGAGATCAACGTGACGCCAGATCGCGGCTACTGCTTCTCCATGCGTGGCGTGGCTCGTGAGTTTTCGCATTCCACGGGTGCACATTTCACTGATCGCGGCTTAGCAGAAAATACTCCTCACGGAGTGCCTGACGTCAATAACCAAGGTTTTCCCGTGATCGTGGAAGATGAGGCACCAATTCATGGGAAAGTGGGGTGTGATCGCTTCGTCACGCGGATTGTGCGGGGCGTCGATCTCCAGGCGCAGAGCCCGAAGTGGATGCAAGATCGGCTGCGCGAAGCCGGAATGCGGCCGATTTCGTTGGCTGTAGATGCCACAAACTACGTGATGCTCGATCTGGGGCAGCCGTTGCATGCCTATGATCTCGACGCGCTGGTGGCTCCTATTGTGGTGCGCCGCGCTCGCGATAGCGAGTGCCTCACTACTCTTGACGACGTTTCGCGCCAGCTCGATCCGGAAGATCTCGTCATCAGCGACAGCTTCGGCGGGCATGGTTCACGGGTGATCGGTCTGGCAGGCACGATGGGTGGGGCGAGCACTGAGATCTCTGCTAGTACCAGCAACGTGCTCATAGAGGCCGCCCACTTTGATGCAGTGTCGGTGGCGCGGATGGCACGCCGTCACCGCTTGCCGTCAGAGGCGTCTAAACGTTTCGAACGTGAAGTTGATTCGCAGTTGGCGCCTATTGCCGCCCAGGCGGTAGTAGATATTCTCGTGGAATACGGGGGTGGCAGCGCAGATCCGGCAAACTTTGAGCTCAATACCACTGAACCGATGCGCCCCGTGCATTTCCGCACCAGTGAGACTCGCCGTCTCACGGGCTTGGATGTGCCGGTGGATCGACAGGTGGAGCTCCTGCGAGCTATCGGCTGTTCAGTGCAGATCGGTGCAGAGGAAAGCCCAGTAGCGGGAAACTCAGCTGAGGGAGAGGGCACCTTGCTGGTGGTCACGCCCCCCAGCTGGCGCCCAGATCTAGCGGATGGCGGTGCCTATCTCGTGGAAGAGATCGCACGGCTCGTGGGCTACGATGCCATCCCCTTGGTGGTGCCCTATGCACCCGCTGGCCACGGACTTTCCCCCAATGGCCGCCGCACCCGCGATGTTGCACGCGCACTTGCCGAGCAGGGCTGGGTGCAGGTACTTAGCTATCCATTTGTGGGGCAGGCTGCTTTCGACAAGCAAGGGATAGCTGGTGACGACGGACGCCGGCTCGCTATTCGCCTCGCTAACCCACTGCAGGAAGAAGCGCCATTTATGCGCACCAGCGTGCTCGATACACTGCTTGCCACGGCGCACACCAATGTGGCGCGTGGGAATCCAGTGGTGTCGATCTTCGAGATGGGTGCCGTTACCCATCCACAGGGAATTGCGCCAGCTCAAACTCCGGCAGTTGGCGAGCGGCCTAGCGATGAGCAGATCCATGAACTGCTCGCAGCTATCCCACACCAGCCGTTGCACGTGGCTGGTGTGGCCATTCCTACTGCTCGCCAACCGTATGCAGATCTTCCGGCTATCACCTGGGATTGGCGCGATGCCATTGAAGCCACGCGGGTGATCGCTGAGGCAATCGGGCTTGACGTACGAGTAGGTGCGGCCGAACGGGCTCCCTTCCATCCTGGCCGCTGCGCTGAGATCCGAGCAGGAGAAGATGCTGTGTTGGGCTATGCAGGCGAGCTCGCTCCAGCCGTATGTAAGGCTTGGGAGCTGCCGCAGCGCAGTGTGGCCTTTGAGATTGACATGGACGTAGCCTTTGCTGCCCGTGGAGATGCGCCGATTGCTGTAGCTCCAGTGGCAACGTTCCCTCCGGCGAAAGAAGATCTGGCACTGGTCGTTGATGCGCAGACGCCAGCGGCCGATGTGGCTGAGGTGATTCGCAAGGCCGCAGGCGATCTACTTGAAGAGCTGCGGCTGTTCGACGTCTACACCGGCGATCAGGTGCCCGAGGGGAAGAAGAGCCTCGCGTATGCGCTGCGGCTGCGTGCAGATCACACGCTCACAGCGGATGAGACGGCAAGGGTGCGTAAGAAAGTGCTCGGAGCTGTTCGTCATTTCTTCGGAGCTGAGCTGCGCGGATAGCGCTGAGTTGTGTGGGCAGTGTTGAACTGTGCAGATAACGTCGATACTGACGAACAGTGCCGCGCTGCGCTGGTAGGCAAAGCCCTCGCTGCTCTGTCTGAGGATGTGAATGTTCCGCGTGCGTGAACGACTGCATGATAGTAGTGGGATAGTAGCGGATAGCAATGGATGGCGACGGATAACAGCAGATAGCAATAGCAGCAGGTAGCAAGTTTCTCGCTTTTGTCTTGCCTTCCTCTCTCGCTTTTATTCCGTTTCTGGCTCTCGCTCTTTGCATCCTCCGTGTGAGGCATTCGCGTTTTTCATGCGAGGTGGCCGCCGTCGTGCATTGTGCACCACGGCGGCCACCTCTTGTCGTGTCCTCTAACGGGATTGATGTGTGAGTCCCAATAATGTGGGTCTACATGATGCGTTCGCCCAAATAATTAAAACGATATCTGGAGCATGAAAGCACAGTATCAGAGCATAGTATCAGAGCACGCCAACCATCTTGATGCCAGGGGTGATCGTCTCATCTCCAGCTTCCCAGTGGGCGGGGCACACCTGATCGGGATGCTCGCGCACATACTGCGCGGCTTTCACTTTGCGCACCAGCTCAGCGGCATTACGTCCCACTCCCTCGGAGGTGGTCTCGACGTACTGGATTACGCCATCGGGGTCTACCAGCACCGTTGTGCGGTCGGCAGCTCCCTCGCCAGGGCGCAGGGTGTCAAACGCCTGGGAAATCTCGTACGTCGGATCGCCCACCATCGGGAACTGAATTTTAGCGATACGTGGGGATGAATCGTGCCATGCCATGTGGGAGAAATGCTTGTCGGTACTCACCGAGTACACCTCTACACCCATAGCCTTGAGCTCATCGTAGTGCTGAGCCATATCTTCAAGCTCGGTGGGGCACACGAATGTGAAGTCGGCTGGGTAGAAGAAGAGGATGTACCACTTTCCCTCTTGATCTTTGCTTGAGACGTCCACGAATTCGTTGTTGAGGTAGGCGGTGCCTTTCCACTCAGCTGCCTTAGTATTAATCAGCGACATTTCAGCTCCTTATAGTTCATAGTGTCACGCTGTGGAGCACGTTGCTCCATGTCGGTATCCATCCTAAAGGAGGTGGCAGGGCAGGTGCACGCGCTGGGGATACCTCGTCGCGCCCACGATGCACGCGCTGGATGTGCCGCTAGATGTGCGCCGTCACGCCCCTGCATACTCAATGTGTCCAAATGCTCTCAGCGGTCAATCTGTTTGGCGTTTTTCCTGGCGTAAGCCTCGCAGCTGCTAGCTATAGTGGGCATACTCACGTCCCACTGATCGACAATTAATACATGGTTGTGTATAGTTATGCGTTGTTAGGGGGTGCCCTGAGAAAGGTTTAGAGGGGCGCTCTGAGAAAGGAAAGCGCGATGGATGCAGATATTCCGCTTACTCGCACTGCTCGGCAGGCGCGCATTATCGCCATTATTGCTAGTGAGGTGATCGCCTCGCAAGGGCAGTTGCGCCAGCTGTTGGCGGCTGAGGGGATTAACGTCACTCAAGCTACGCTCTCACGTGATCTTGAAGAGCTTCATGCATATAAAGAACACGCTCCTAATGGTGTGCGTGCATATCGCATTCCGGATGTGGAAGAGCTCTCCGAATCGGCTGTAGGTGCGCGGACGCAGTTGGAGCGTTGGGCAACGGAGGTGCTCACGTCGGTGCAGCCCGCTATCAACCAGGTGGTTGTGCGCACTCCTCCAGGTGCTGCACAACTGCTTGCTTCCTCTATCGACCGTGCTGTTTTCCCTGAGGTACTGGGGTGTATTGCCGGTGACGACACGGTGCTGATCGTAACTAGCAGTGAGGCGCGCGCCCGAGAGCTCAGTAAAGAACTGCTTGAGCTTGCTGGCCGTAAGTGAGCTGCACATCATCGTAGACTCGCCGTCGGCATGATCGCTCAGCCAAGGCGGAGGCGGCACATCTGCGTGCATTGCTTATGTGTGCGCATATTTCCTTTTCAATCTATAACAATCTACATTTTTTCAATCTCATTCATGCTCCACACAATCAATAGAGAGGTGATCGTATGAGCAATAAAGATCGGGTAGTTCTCGCCTATTCAGGCGGACTCGATACCTCGGTGGCTATCGGGTGGATAGCGGAACGCACCGGCGCCGACGTCGTCACGGTGTCTGTCGATGTCGGCCAAGGTGGGGAAGATCTTGAGGCAATTCGTCAGCGTGCTCTCGACTGTGGAGCCGTGGAGGCGTATATCGCCGACGCTAAAGACGAATTTGCCGAAGATTACTGCATGAAAGATCTGCAAGCTGGCGCCTTGTATATGGATGCCTACCCGCTGGTTTCTGCTCTGTCGCGGCCGCTGATGGTGAAACATCTGGTGACGGCGGCACGTCAGTTTGGTGGAAACGTGGTG
Source organism: Actinomycetaceae bacterium (assembly GCA_028724905.1). Classification (GTDB taxonomy): domain Bacteria; phylum Actinomycetota; class Actinomycetes; order Actinomycetales; family Actinomycetaceae; genus Arcanobacterium_A. The sequence goes on from JAQYTG010000006.1 coordinate 51,690, forward strand.
GCGCATGGTTGCACCGGAAAAGGTAACGATCAGGTTCGTTTTGAAAACGGGATTACATCGCTCGCCCCTGATATTACGTGTCTCTCGCCGGTGCGCGATCTGGCTCTCACGCGCGATTTTGCTATCAACTATGCCAACGAGCACAATCTTCCGATTGAAACTACGCACCACAATCCGTTCTCTATTGATCAAAATGTGTGGGGGCGTGCTATTGAGACAGGTTTTCTTGAAGATCTGTGGAATGCGCCCACGAAAGACGTCTACAACTACACGGATGATCCCACCTATCCGCCACTGCCTGATGAAGTGGTGATCACCTTTGAGAAAGGCATTCCGGTGGCCATTGATGGGCAGGCTGTGACGCCACTGCAAGCTATTCAACAGCTGAACAAGCGCGCTGGAGCTCAGGGGATTGGCCGTATTGACATTGTGGAAGATCGCATGGTGGGCATCAAGAGCCGTGAGATCTATGAAGCCCCTGGGGCGATGACGCTCATAACAGCTCACAAAGAGCTAGAGCGGGTCACGATGGATCGTGAACAGGCTCGTTTTAAGCGGCGGGTGAGCGAGCGTTGGGGGGAGCTCGTCTATGAGGGGCAGTGGTTTAGCCCACTCAAGCGTTCACTCGATGCTTTTATTGCGGATACTCAGGAATACGTCAGCGGCGATATTCGGATGGTGCTTCACGGCGGCCGTGCCACCGTCACTGGGCGCAGGAGTGAGACGTCGCTCTATGATTTCAATCTCGCCACCTATGACGAGGGCGATTCTTTCAATCAGAGCTACGCAAAGGGCTTTATTGAGATCAACGGCTTGACTTCGAAACTTGCCGCTGCGCGTGACGTCACATTCGGCAAAGGTGAAGCCATGCCGAAGCTCAAGCTCAGCTGACGCTGATTGACGTCACGCATCGCTGATTAGCGTCACGTATTGACAATTATGAGTGGTTGATAAGATCCATCAGACCGATTTTATCAACCACTCATAAATTTGCTCGTTTTTAAAGGGCTTCGATCATCTAATTGCTCTTTTCCATTGAGCCTCTGACCTGCTTTTTTAGGAAAAAATTCGATTTTTTCAAGAAAAATTTCAAAATTCTGTCGGCTTTCTTTAAGTGGGTTGTCTTTCGTAGGGGCGTCATGTTATGTTCCGATTGTGAATACAACGAAGTATCTTGTGCGTGCTCTGTCCGCCTTATGTGTTAGTGCCTTAGCGCTTGGTGGGATAATGCTTACTCCCAGCCGCGCCTTAGCTGCTCCGATGGAAGCTGCAACGACGATTGAAAACGCCAATGTGAAGCTCGTCCTCACTCCCACCAGTGCCCCTGCAGGCGATCAGTGGGCTCTGGGAGAGCGGATGACGTTCAATCTGCAACTCACGAACAAAACTAACACTGCCCGAGGCTTTAAGATACGATCCACAAACTTCGATTTCACGGAGACGAACAACAACACAGCGGCTGGGTGCAAGTGGCAGTCGGCTCAGCCAAATCAGTTAAATGCGTGCAACGGAAAACTTTCACACACCGTCACCGAGACTGATATTGCTGCTGGTGGTTTTACGCCGAGTCTCGTCTACGATATGTATTCCTCCACTGGGTATAACGGCGCTGCTGTGCTTGCCGGAGGCTTCAATATCCCAATAAATTCTACGATCACGCTCACCAACCCCAAGGAGGGCAACGCTCCGTGGCGTGTGGGCGAGCGGATGACTTTCTCCATTTCGCTCACCAACAATACCGGCATTCAACGCGCTTTCGAGCCCGCGCAGACCAATCTCACGGGTACAGCAGGATGCCGCTGGAGAGTCTTTGAGAATGGCGCCACGAAGAACTGCAACAACATCTCCATCTACCATGACGTCACGGCTGAGGATCTAGCAGCTGGATCTTTCACGCCGAGTCTCACCTGGAAGATGTATCCCGGCACGGAATACAGCGGTGCAGCTGAAAATTTTGCGCCCACGGTGGCGGCAGCGCTTCCGGTTGTAGAAGTTTTGAAACTCATATCGTTTGAGCAGACGCCAGATTCTACAAAAGACAAGTACAACAGTTCAGATGAACTCGTCTTCACGGTGACGATCCAGAATACGGGACGTGAAGCCGTCAGCGTTGAGCCAGTGAGCGAGGGAAGCAATGTGCTGTTTGCGGATGGGTGCGCGAATACATCCCTGGCACCGCAGGCCAACCACAGCTGCACCGTGCGCTATACTCTTACGGATCAAGATCTGGTGCAGGGCAGAGTAAACCTTGCAGCAGTCCTGCGTGCTCTTGGTACTGGCGGAGTTGAGCAGGATCGGCTCGTCGCCCGCAAAAACAATCATCCCACCCCTGGCACGTTTGATCCGGCCAGCGCATTTAGTCCATACGATGCAGATCCTACTGCCGCTGCCGCTATTAGTGATATGCGGGTGATCGCCCAAAACGATGCCATCAACGCCATTCGTATTCCGGCGATCGCCGTGGCGCAAAACGGCGATGTGCTCGTCTCCTACGATGCCCGCCCGAAAGCAGGACGTTCTAATGGTGGAGATTCACCGAATGAAAACTCCATTATCCAGCGCCGATCTACCGACGGAGGGAAGACCTGGCAGCCAGCTACCGTGATCGCTGAAGGCAAGCTGGCCTCTGACGGCTGGGGATATTCTGATCCGTCATACGTGGTAGATTACGAGACTGGCCGAATTTTCAACTTCCACGTCTACAGCTTCGACGCAGGTTTTAGTGCTGGTCGGTATAGCCTTGCCGCCGATGGAAACGTCGATGAGACGCACCGTAGCACGATGAACTTCGGGCTCTCGATCTCAGATGACAACGGCTACACCTGGCGTAAAGAAGTGATTACTCATCAGGTGCTCAAGGGTAAAGTACCTGGAGCGTTGTCGTGTTTCGCCACGTCGGGTGCCGGCACTCAGAAACGGCAGGCTCCGCATAAAGGGCGTTTGCTGCAGCAGGCTGCTTGCCGAGTTCAACACGGCAATGGAGAGGCCATCCGCGCGTTCACGATTTATTCTGACGATCATGGCGCCACCTGGCACGGTGGAGATTTCACCACAGTTGAGGTAGCTGGCCTCGGTGCTTTGCGCTTTGACGAAAACAAAGTCGTCGAGCTCTCGGATGGCTCGCTGATGCTGAACTCGCGCACCTGGACGGGGGAGAATGGGCCGCGCTATCGTATCACTGCCATCTCACGTGACGGCGGGCAGACGTGGGGCGACTATCAGACTCGCGCCGAACTCGTCGATCCGGCCAACAATGCCCAGATTATTCGGGCGTTCCCGAATGCCAAGCCAGGCTCGCTGCGCTCGAAAGTGCTGCTTTTCTCGAACACCAACAACCCCAATAGTCGCACGAATGGCACGATCTCGCTCTCGTGTGACGACGGTGCCACCTGGCCAGTGCGCAGAGAGTTCCGCGCAGGCGGCACCGGATACACCACGATGGCCGTCCAGGAAGATGGCACCATTGGGCTGCTCATGGAACCAAATGGCGGCGGCTGGATAGATATCGGCTACCAGAACTTCACCCTGTCTTGGGTGGCACCGCAGGGTCTGTGCTCTGAGGTGAGGTCTGCCGTCACCGGAGTGAAAAAGGTACAAGCTGGCAAGGCCATTGAACCTTTCGCTTTGTTTGAGCACAACGATCCGATGCTAGCTGACACCGTTACGGTGGAAGGGCTGCCGCAAGGGCTGATGTATAACGAAGCTACCGGTAAGGTAGAAGGCACCCCGACGGCTGAAGTGGTGACGCCCACTGATTATCAGGTGACGGCTACGATTCAGGAAGCGGAAGACGGTACGAGATATGAGCGCATTGCTCACGCTGATTTCACTATCAAGGTGATGCCCGTGGGCGGACGTACCTGGTACGTGGCTGCTGATGGAGACGATGCCAACGATGGATTAAGCCCAGAGCATCCGTTCCAGACCCTCAATCCGGTGAATGATCTTGAGCTGTTGCCAGGAGATGCGGTGTATCTGCGCCGAGGCGACGTGTTCAACGATCAGTTCCTGCACCTGAAAGGTGCGGGTAGCGCCGCCAAGCCAATCAAAATCTCCGCATACGGAGATGCTGAAGACCCGTTGCCAGTGATCAACACCAACGGCGAGGGACAGTGGCAGCAAAATTACAACACCGCATTAGACAATACAAAGCACAAGAATCAGGGGACGGTTTCCTCGTCCATCCTGCTCAAAGATGTGCCATATATTGAGGTGTCCAACCTAGAGATCACGAATATCCGCCAGGCAGATCAGCCTCAGATCTTGCGCAGTAAAGATGCGATGGATCGCACGGGTGTAGCGGTGATTGCGGAAAATGCCGGCACAATCAATCATGTAGTGCTCAAGAATCTCTACATCCATGATGTGGATGGCAACGTCTACAACAAGCACATGGCCAATGGCGGCATCTACGTGATTGCTCATAAGCCATTGAATGAATCGGCGACCGGCGTGGCGCGTTTCAACGATATTCAGGTGCTCAACAACCGCGTGGAAGACGTCTCTCGCTGGGGTATTGGTGTGGGATACACCGGATACACTAGCCAGTTCCGCGGCGGCAGCATTTCAGAGGCTGCTATGCACAAGTATGGCCAGACGAATGTGCTGGTGCGCGGCAACTACGTGAAAGGCGCTGGCGGCGATGCCATTACGGTGTTCTATGCACTGCGCCCACTCGTGGAGTACAACGTCTCCGTCGATGCATCGAAATATATCAATACGGCGGACTATCCGGATGATAACTTCGGGCGGGTAGCGGCAGGTATCTGGCCGTGGAAGACGAAGAATGCGGTGTTCCAGTACAACGAAGCCTACAACACTCTCAACGGCGCTCATGGCAACGGTGATGGTATGCCTTGGGATTCCGACTGGAGCGATGGCACCCTCTATCAGTACAACTACTCCGCAGCCAATACCGGCGGCACGTACATGATTTGTGGTTCGGAAGCGGTGAACTCCACTTTCCGCTACAACATCTCACAAAATGACGTCGGAGGCTTGCTCGATCCAGTGGATAGCAACCCCAATGGGCACATATATAACAACACGTTCTATATTGCTCCCGATGTGCCAATCCTAAAGACGGATCACAACGCCAGAGGCAATGTCACCATCGAAAACAATATCTTCTACTACACCGGCAATACTCCGCGGCAGGAGAACTGGAGTCGAGGTGACACTGCCAGCTTCGTTAAGCGGTGGAAGCATAATCTGTACTACAACTATGCAAATAAACCTGCTACCGATACCGAGGCGGTTCAGGTGAGTGCCGGCACGCCAGTCTTTGCGGGAGAGACGATCAAGCTCGCTCCGCAGACGGCTCGCCCTGATTTCCTCACCTATCGGCTTCCCGAGCAGGACGCTGCTGCGTCAGCTCCTCGCCGAGCCCCTGGCATTACCCGAGAAGCGAATGATGCTGATCCGTTCGGCGGCTATCGTTTAGCGGATGGCTCGCCGGCGGCGGATGCGGGCAAAGCGATCACGGATGAAAACGGTTTTGCCCCAGAGGCAGACTTCTTCGGGACTCCGCTGGCTGGCGTCACCGATATGGGTGCCGTGCAGTATCGGAGTGCTGACGAGCGCAGCTCTGCTAAGGAGCTCCTCTCCACGATCTATTTGCTGACGAATGGAGCGGATGGGGCTCGCACGTTGCACGTGCCGCAGACGCAGAACAACCCCACGCCGGTTTCCGAAGTTGTGGCGAACGTAAAAGTTTCGCCGTTTGCCACCCCCAGTATTGTCAATGCCGATGGCTCTGCTGTGGCCGCCGATCAACCACTTGCTGAGGGCATGAAGCTACGCATCACGGCAGAGGATGGTAGCCATAGCGATATTCCATTGGCCATTACGAATACCTACTCGTGGGTGGACAACTATGTGAATAATCAGCAAGGCAATGTGTGGTTTGGTCAGCGCCAAATGGATACTGGTGGCGAGTGGCTTAATATCGACCAGTACGATCCAAACTGGCCAATCTGGCTGGTGGATGGGTGGTATGGCCCTGGCCTCACGGGGTCGAAAGACATTCCTCCCGTTGGTCAGCGTGACGCTATCCGTGGTCTGATTTCCGACTCTCCAGACACGGCTTCGGATTCCACGGCTATGGCGTTCCGTGCTCCTAAGACTGGTGCGGTGACGTTCACTGTGAAAGATGATGAGCCGCAGCTGCGGCAATCCCCGAATACCGGCGGTACGGTGGTGCTCTCGCTTTACAAGAACGGCGAAGAACTGCAGAGCGTGGAGCTCAGCCAATCCCTGAGTGTGGCTCAGGCGTGGAACGATTTCACCGCCGACAACCCCATCTTGGTGGAGCAAGGTGACTATCTGCGCGTCGTAGCACACAGCGTCGATAGACCGACGAAGCCGTCGCTGTGGATCTCTCCGGTGATCGAATACATCGACGTCACCCCAGATCCGGTGGCTGTCACTCCGGTGGAGCCGGTGTGGGATGATGAGGCTGGTTTGTTTGTGACGCCTGATATTGAGGGCGTCGTGTATCGGATCGGTGATCGGGTTCTGGTTGCTGGTGAGAGCGTTGATGGTTTGGCTGGCACTCGGGTGATAGTGACGGTGAGTGCGGCTGATGGGTTTGTGCTTGCTGATGGTTCGCCAAACGAGTTTACGCATGAGTTCCCCGCTGCTCCGGAGCCGCCAACTCCGTCAACTGAAGTGTCGGCGATTGCGCCGAATGCCACTGACCCCGCTGACTGTGACGTTCCTCCATTTGTCACGATTCCGATGACGACGGGCGTGCAGTACTTGATCGATGGAAAGCCTGTGGTTGCCGGAGATTATGAATACCGTTATGGGCAGACGGTCACAGTGACGGCTGAGCCTAAGGATGGGTTTGTGCTTGCTCCCGATGCTGATCGCTTGTGGACGTTCAGCGCTGACCTGCCCGCTGGATGCGGCGAGCAACCTGGGACTGATGAGCCTGGGACTGACACGCCTGGGACTGACACGCCTGGGACTGATGAGCCTGAACAACCTGGGAATGACGAGCCGCAGCAACCTGGTGGCACGGATAAGCCTGCGCAGCCAGAGACTCCAACTCCTGGAGCTAGCCAGCAACTGCAGCTGCCACTCCTACCACAGCTGCCAGCGCAGTCAGATCCTATCTTGGCCACTAGCGATCCGCTGCCAGACACTGGCTCTCGCAACACGATGATCGTCACCGCTGTTGCTCTGAGCTTGATGTTCCTCGGCTTTGCGGCTGTCAGAAGCAGCTCACGGCGAGCCAAGGGGCTGCGCAGAAAATAACGCGGTGTGAGAATATCGAGATCGCTACATCATCATGTCTGTGGGTGTGTCTGGGCTTATGCGCAGGCACACCCACGATAAATGTGCAGGTCAGGGGGTATGTCTAGTGAAGATGAGTTCCCAAGAGAAAATCTCAGCTAGGAGAGCGAAAGGGCTCACCGCACACGAGCCTACACAAAAGCCTGCACCGGGAGTCTCGCATCGGCGTCACGCTTTCATAATCGTCGGTATTACGCTCATCGCGGCGATAGCGGTGCTGGTGGCATGGCGAATGACGGTGAAGAATCCCGCAACGGTTGGTCTTGATATTTCTGGCTATTCAGTGAACGAAGCTGAATTTGCCTACGCGCTCGACACTGTGCGCAACGACGTGATTCAGGCGACCGCTGAGAAAGGCTCAAGCATCAGTGGGCAGTACTGGGCATCGACGGATCCAGATTCGCCCACAGCCAAGGCTGTGGATCAGGCTATCGACGTTCTGCGGCATCGCTACGCAGTCTATGAGATGGCCACGGAATCTCGCATCATTGATTCGCCCAGCTGGGAAGCATTGACGCAGAGAATGAACGCTGAGAATTCTGCACGCGAGCAAAAGATATCGTCGGGAGAAGTGGTGTATGGGATGCCGAACTTTACCCTTGCCACCTACATTGATTCCGAAATGCGCACTATGAAAGAAGCGTACACAGCTGATAGCAGCAATCCTGGCATGAATCCAAGCGAGGAAGATATACGGCGCTACTACGACGAGCATGACTGGACAGTGTCGGACGATCGTACGCGAGCTGCGCTTGATGAAGTTCGCGCGAACGTGGTGCAAGAATACCGCTATGAGCACTACGATCAGCTCGTAGCACAGCGAGTAAAAGCACAGAGCGTGAGCATAGACCTCCCGCAGTTGCGGAGTTTTGCCAGTGGTTATCTCTCCCTTGAACGTGAGCCGAAGTAATTCTGAGTGACGAGCCGAAGTGGACACCCGTTACCATTTGAGCGTCATCGCTGGCAGAATCAAACTATGACGAATCATCTCGCACTCTGGGGTGGGCGTTTTTCAGGGGCGCCAGCGCAAGCGCTCACTGAACTCTCGCGCTCCACACAATTTGATTGGCGCCTAGCCCGATACGATATTGCTGGCTCACAGGCGCATACCCGCGCCCTCGCTGCGGCGGGATTACTGACGGAAACCGAGCTGGCGGATATGCTGGCTGCTCTCACAGACCTGGATACTGACGTCACGAATGGGACGTTCCTGCCTGTTCCAGAAGATGAAGATGTCCACACAGCTTTGGAACGTGGCCTGATTGAGCGGGTGGGGGCTGAGCTCGGCGGTAAAATCCGAGCCGGCCGTTCGCGCAACGATCAAATTGCCACCCTCATTCGTATGTATCTGCGCGATCACACCAGAATGATCGGATCGAAAGTGCTTGATGTGGCTCAAGCCCTCATAGATCAAGCGCACACCGCTGGTGAAGCTATTATGCCTGGACGCACCCATATGCAACATGCCCAACCGGTGCTTGTGGCGCATCAGCTTCTCGCACACGTATGGCCGCTACTGCGTGACGTCGATCGTTTGCGCGATCTGGATAAACGCTTGGCGATTAGTCCCTACGGTTCGGGAGCGCTCGCCGGCAATACGCTGGGCATGGATCCTCAGACGGTAGCTTACGATTTGGGTTTCACGGATTCTGTGTGGAATTCCATTGACGGCACGGCGGCGCGGGATATGGTGGCTGAGTGCGCGTACGTCATGGCTCAGATTGGTATTGATATCTCACGTCTGAGTGAGGAAATTATCATCTGGAATACCAAGGAATTTTCGTTCGTGCGTCTCGCTGATGCGTTCTCGACGGGATCGAGCATGATGCCGCAGAAAAAGAATCCCGATGTGGCGGAGTTGGCGCGTGGTAAAGCGGGGCGTTTTATTGGCGATCTCACAGGGCTGCTCAGCACGCTGAAGGGATTGCCGCTCGCCTATGCGCGCGATCTGCAAGAAGACAAAGAGCCGGTGTTTGATCAGATCGACCAGCTTGATGTGCTGCTGCCGGCCGTGGCTGGCATGGTGGCGACGATGGAGCTGAACTACGAGCGTATGGCACAGTTGGCTCCGCAAGGTTTTTCCTTGGCCACGGATATTGCAGAATGGCTAGTGAGACGCGGAGTGCCGTTCCGGCAGGCTCACGAGATTGCAGGCGCTTGCGTGGCTCAATGTGAGCAGCGCGGGATTGAGCTATGGGAGCTCAGTGATGCGGATCTTGCCAGCATTGACGTTCGCCTCACCCCTGATCTTCGCCAGGTGCTCTCCGTGGAGGGATCTGTGCGCGCGCGTGCGGGTAAAGGTGGGACTGCGCCAGCGCGTGTGGCGCAGCAGTTGCAGGCGGCGGAAGCTGAAGTCAGCGGAGCGCGAGAATTTACCGAGCACAGGAGATTCACGGCTCACAGTAGATTGACTGACGATAACAGCGGATTGACCGACGATGAAGGGAATGAATAATGGACGTGATCGACGAACTGCATTGGCGTGGGCTCATCGCACAGCACACAGACATGACGGCGCTTCGGGCGGCGCTAGAACGAGGCCCAGTCACGTTTTACTGCGGTTTCGACCCGACAGCCGCTAGTTTGCATCACGGGCATCTAGTAGCTGTGAAACTGATGCGGCACCTACAGTTGGCGGGCCATCATCCTCTGGTGTTAGTCGGAGGGGCCACCGGACTTGTGGGCGATCCGCGAGCCAAGGGGGAGCGTACGCTGAATGAGCGTGAGGTAGTGGCTCAGTGGGCGGAATCGCTGCGCCATCAGCTCGAACGGCTGTTGGATTTCAGTGGCGACAATCCGGCGCGCACCGTCAATAATCTCGATTGGACGGGGCAGCTCAGTGCGGTGGATTTCCTCCGCGATGTGGGCAAGTATTTCCGCGTGGGAACGATGTTGAATAAAGACATTGTGGCTCGCCGTCTCGCCTCGGATGAGGGAATTTCTTTCACGGAGTTTTCCTACCAGATTCTGCAGGCGAACGATTATCTGGAGCTGTATCGCCGCTACGGTTGCACTCTCGAAGTGGGGGGTAATGACCAGTGGGGCAATATGGTGGGTGGTATGGATCTGATCCGCAAGGTGGAAGATGTTCAGGTGCACGTGCTCACCAACCCGCTGATCACTAAGAGTGACGGCACGAAGTTTGGCAAGACGGAGGGCGGAGCGGTCTGGCTTAACCCTGAGATGCTCAGCCCTTACAAGTTCTACCAGTTCTGGCTCAACACCGCCGATGCGGATGTAGTTCGTATGCTGAAAGTGTTTACGTTCCGCACCCGAGAGGAGATCGAGGAACTGGAACAGGCTGTGCAGGAGCGTCCCGGGCAGCGGGAAGCCCAGCGAGTATTAGCCACTGACGTCACGACTTGGGTGCATGGCGAGGAGGCGACGCAGCGTGTGGAGCAGGCATCTGCTGTGCTATTCGGCAAGGAAGATCCGCACGTCTTGGATGCCGACACTTTGCGTGACGCCGTAGAGCAGGCTCCGTCTGCCACCAGCTCTGTGGGGGCAAGCGTCGTTGATGCACTAGTGGAACTAGGGCTAGAGAAGGGGAGAAATGCTGCGCGGCGCACAATCGCCAGCGGCGGTGCCTATATCAACAACGTAAAAGTGAGCAGTGAGGAGCAGCTTATTGAGGCGGCCGACGTGCTCGCTGGAGGTGTGGTATTGGTGCGCAAAGGGCGGAAAAACTTAGGCGTGCTGCGGATAGCGCAGTAGCTCGTGTCGAGTTTATGAGGGTTGCTGCCTTGTGAAAGGAGGGGTGTCAAGCTGAGCTGCTATGGCGTGCGTCGAAAGCTGTTTTCCCGCTTGTATATGCGGAAAGATAGCTATGTGAGAAGGCACACGGTAGCTTAGTTTGACCTCCTGCCGCGCCCCCGCCTAGAGTATCTATTCGTTGCGAGGGAGCGAACAAAAGCCAGGGCGGAGGCTCTAGGGAGAAGTTCGGTTCGGCAATGAGAGAAGACCTCAAGCCTCAACTATAAGAGGTGAGAGAAACTCTGATAGAGAGAGCCTCTGAAAAGAGGTTGTCAAAATTCGGTCTTGACGGATCGAACATCGGGACTTAATATTGAGTCCCGTCCTTGTCGGGAATACCGTCATTTGAATCTGAGGGTATTGTCGGTTGTGGGTGTGTTGTTTGGTGTCTCAATAGTGTGCTAGTTGTTTACGTGATTTTTTTCTGATGGCATGGCTGGCTGGCTGTTTGTGTTGGTTGGTTGTGTTGTTGGTGTGTTTGTTCTGGCTGGCTGGTTTTGTGCTG
>JAQYTG010000007.1 GCA_028724905.1 Actinomycetaceae bacterium
ATGTCTGTAATGAGTCACGTATTCACAACGGACAATCTTCTGATCAAGCCACCGACGTGGGCCAGGCAGTATCGGCCACATCGTTCCTCACCGGACAAATCCTGGGAAAGACACAACACGTCAAACGCTTCACGAGTCACAGTCAGGAACGATAACAGCCAACACCAATCCTGCCAGCCAGTCCCAAACCAGCCACCACAAGACTTACAGACGCTTCAGACGCGAGCCATTCAAGGTCTAGTCATTAAAAGACCTATATTCACCGCTAGCCCTAAAATGCATGATCCGCTATCTGCACTGCTCTACACAGGGCCAGCCACTGCGTGCACGCGCACTGCTGGGGAGATCCATGCAAATTTGCCCGTTACCTCAATGTCTATACGGATGTTATCCCCCTGGGCCTCGCACTCCAACTGCGGCTGATCATGCAAGTCTGCCACGATGAAACTGGCCACAGCACATGAATCTTCAAGCGAAGACCCCGCCACATATTTTGTAGCTGCACCAAGGGCTGCCAGATCAGCGCCATTTTGCAGCCGCTCTTTTTGAGCCAACTGAGCGCTCAGCTGCATCAACACGGCAACCATCACGACGGCGATCACCATAGCCGCAGCCATGAGCACACTCACCATGCCCGACTCAGCTTCTCCTACTAACCTTACAGACATATCCCCACGCGGGTGCTGCCAGCGCCTGCAGTGCGCTTTTCCCAGTGCTTGAGAATGCCTATCACGACAAAAATCTGTACCGCCAACGCACAAACTCTGTATGCGAGTATTGCGTGTATGAAAACCGTGCCTATACACGTCGCTATCACTGTGCTGACACGTGCAGTCGTCGCCACCATGTTCACACGTGCCGTTATCACCGCGCTCGCGTGTGCCGTTACCCTCCTGCCTGCACGTATTGCCGTCACCGCGCTCGCGCTTACCGTCGTCGCGCCGCTCATGCGCACTTCCGTCACGACACTCACAAGCACTGTCGGCACGATTATGCAGCCCCACCATCACGCCTCACTCCCCACTTCTATGAGAGCCACGTGCTGAGACTGCGCCGTAAATCCAAGAAATGCTAGTGCATCTACCGGTGGACGTCGCACCACAACGCGCACATATTCGCCCTCCTCTTGAATTTTTACGCTAGCTTTATTCCCAGCTACCGCCAAAGCTACATTCTTAGCTTCTGTTTCACCTTTACCCACGGAGTATGCACGCGCTGCTTCCCGAGCTGCATCAGTGGTGATAGCCAGGCTGCTGGAATAAGAAAGTACTCCCGCGCACACCAATACCACCGCAATAAATAGTGGAAGCGTCAGTGCCCACTCCACGCTCACCATTCCAGGCTCAGCCCTTTCACGCCTATACCGTATCTGCATATACCCATGTGACTGCACACCCTTACGTGACTGCACATCCTTACGTGACTGCACATCCTCGATCTCTCGAACTACGCCCATTCTTCTTCCTCTCTGCGTACGTCTCTTGCCGACTCGCATTAACTATGTGCGGCTCGTAACCTATGCCAGCTATCGACTGCCAGCTGCGTTAGCCGTAACCAGTCGTTTTACCGGCTTGTGCTAGTTTTTCCGCGTATAGCTCTCCCCGCGCAGCTATACGCGGCAGCCCCAGCTCCCCGCGCCAGCTATACGCGGCAGCCCCGCCGTCATCAAGCGCCCTGCATTCGCCAAACACTGCGGGGCTGCCGCTACGTATCGCTACTTTTTGCGTCTCATCGCTCTTGGTGCATCATCCGACTATGATGTGACGGAAAATATCCGCGATCAGCTCGCGCAGCCACTCTTGCTGAGAGAGCCAAACCAGAATTCCAGCAATTCCAGTAGTGGCTACCGTCCCTAAAGCATATTCAGCCGTCACCATGCCGTCTTCTGCCTTTTGGCCATGCTTTGTGAGTGCAGCTACCACTTTTGACTGTGCAATTTTCTTCTTCATAGGTGTCTCCTTTTTTATTTCCTGGCGTACGCTAAGGCAGCCAGATTTTTGATCATTATTTGTGCTGTCCACCCGCTCAGAAGCGGACGCCTCTAGCATCTCGAAGAAGCATCCCGCATTTTCCGCTGTATAAATATCTGTGGATTGTGCTCTCGTTTATGTGCACTGTGCACGCTCGGCCTTAACGAATATGAGTGACGAAAACTGAGCAATCAGAATGAGGCCAGTTACTTTCTGATGTGGAGGATGGCGGTATGCTTAACAAAATCTGAATACTGCGGCAGACTTAAATAAATCTGGATGCTGACGGTATGCTTAACAACATCCGGAATAAAATTCGGGTGTTGGCGGCACACATGGTTGAATGACAGCACACATGATGCCGACGGCACACAGCACGCTTGGTGAATGGCGGTGCACTTGATGAGCGGTGAGCCACCCAAATGACGCTTTACGTAGATGCGCCCATACAGATACCTCAGGCAGATGGTTCTTACTCAGATGCGCCTCACGTAGATGTGCGGTGTATGGCGGCTACAAGATGCACGGCGCATAGCAGCTACAACAATTTTTCAGCAGCCGCTACTACCACGGGCAGCACCCCGATCAAAATAAAAGCCGGCAAAAAACACGCTGAAAGTGGAATCACTAGCAGACTTCCAAGCCTGGCGGCAGCCTCTTTTGCACGCCGAGCCCGCGAAAATCGCAGTTCTTGCACACCGCGTTCCAGCAGTGCCACTGGAGCTACGCCGTCATTCCATGCTGGTGCTAGCACTCCAGCTAACCGCTGATAACTGGGAAGTACCTGTTCCCACGCCTCTTCCCACGTGGCTCCCATCAGAAGCAAGTTCGCCACTTCTTGCAATGTGCGCCCATGAGATACACCATTTTTTGACTGACTATCCGTGCGGGTGTGAACGCGGACGCCCTCTAAAGCCATACGCCAAGCAGGTTGCCTCTGAAGACCTGGCACAGATATAGCGGGATCGTCCATAGCTTGATGAACTGCATAAAGCATCGAGGGAATAGAGACTCCCGCTTTGAGTGCGCTAGCAGCCAGATCAAGAATCACAGCCTGATCCACTGGCCCCGAACGGGTGCGCGTCGGCCAGGTGAAACGGCGCCAGCTCGGCGTCACAAATACTAATGACGCGCAAACAATGATAAACGCCGTCACTGCACTTCTGCCTCTCGCTGTGCTTTTGCCACCATCCGAGCCACCAATACCATCCCTGCTATCTCGAAAGCTATGCCTCCTGCGAGCGCCAGATGCCCCCAAACGCTCCCGAGGAGAAACTCGAAAGGATTCGCCCCGATCACGTACCCTAATGCCAATCCGAGTATCGGTAAGACTGCCAGCATTCGCGCGGAGGATTGTGGGCCGGCAAGCGCGACGTCGCGGGCAGAGCGAGCTTCTCCTGCTTCCGTGACGCCAGCAGCACACGAATCAAGGATCTCCGCCATCGGTGCTCCCGTGGCGTGTCCCATTCGGCACACTGCAATAGTGGCAGGCAGAGTTTCTGCCGTCACCGAATGAAGCCCTACCCGCCGGCGGGTGAAAGAGCTCATATTCCACAATTGTCGTAACGCCAGTGGCACCCCATCGGCATCGAGCGATGGTATCTGAACAGAGCCACCACTAGCGAGGTGACGTTCGCGCCTGAGTGATCCCACTCGACACACTTGATCAGTACCTGAATGATCAGCAGCATGACTCCAGCTCTTCCTTGAGCTATTGGCAGCCATGCGGTCTACCTGCAGATGCTCCAATGTGCGCTCCCACGCCTTTTCAACAGTGGCGCCACTACGTAGACGAGTTGCCACTTCCGTGAGCATCGCTCCCATCTGCAAATCCTGACGGCGAGCTCGGGCGCGTTCTTTTTTGTGACGACGTTGCACCTCCCTTTTTCTGGTGCGCACTACTGCTTTCGGGCCTGCTGGTACGCCCACCCACAGCACCAGCGCCACGCCGATACAGATAGCTATCGAACCCGTCATCATTGCTCCGTCTCCGGCACTGGCATCGGCAGTGTATGAGCCGGCATTGGCACCCCGAGTCGGGTACACAGCTGCTGCCCATAAATGCTGGCATGAATCTCGTTGTGCGCTCGATCCACGACAAAGGCTTGAAGACAGCTCAAGCCTCTGCGCCCGCGTACAAACGTGGCAATCTGCGCTACATACCTGCCCTGAGCGCTTCGGCGAATGTGGATCACGGCATCGAGAGCAGCTGAGGCTTGAGCTGCTACAGTACTTTCGGCCATATTGGCCAGCGCACCGAGTGCCACCAATCGAGCGGGAACGTCGGAAGCAGAGTTTGCGTGGATCGTAGCCCAGCCGCCCTCGTGCCCTGTGTTGAGCGCACTGAGTACATCACGCACTTCTTCGCCGCGGCACTCTCCCAGCACGATGCGGTCTGGCCGCATACGCATAGCCGCTTTTACTAATTCACTCATGGAGATTTCTCCTATGCCCTGCACATTGGCGTGCCGCACTTGCGTATGCACCACGTGCGGATGTTTGGGAGCCAACTCTGCCGCTTCTTCAATAATGACGATTCGCTCATCAGGAGCCACTAGGGAGAGCATGGAATTGAGAAACGTCGTTTTGCCAGCTCCTGTAGCTCCCGAAATGATGACGTTTGCTTTTTTCGCCACGAATGCTTCCAGCAACGGTACTAGTTCGAGTGCCAGGGTGCCGTTATCCACTAACTCCTCCAGTGTGAGCACCTGTGAACGATGCACTCGCAGTGAGATAAGCGTGCCAGTGCTGGAAAGCGGTGGAATCATCGCGTGTAGACGCACCCCCGACGGAAAAGTACCATCCACGATCGGACTTGCATCATCAAGCCGCTGGCCACATTGGGCGGCGAGCCGCACTGCTAAGGCGCGTACCGACTTTTCGCTAGCTAACTCCGGATCTCCCGAGCAATCCACGGGGACGAGCCCCGCCCCACGATCCACCCACACATTGCCTGCACCATTGATCAACACATCCGTGGTCTGCAAATCTTCGAGCAGCGGAGCAATGGTAGCTCCGGCGCCTAGCAGCTCACGCCGCACAGACTGCTGCAGACGAGCTAGATCTGCAGTAAAAAGCACGTCTGTAGAGGATTCCAACGCCTGAGACATCGGCGCTCCCGCAGCGATTTGCGCTCGAATTCTCTGAGCCCACGAGGCGTCTATTCTCGGTTTCATTCTGGCTCTGAGATGCCTCGCCTCCAGCTCAGGATGCACAGCCTCAAGCTCAAACTTCCCAGCTTCCAGCTCAGGCTGCATAGCCTCCGGCTCAGAGCATTTCACCTCTGAATCTGGGCGGCCTATATCTGGCTTAAAGCGTTCCTTCTGCGAAACATCGAGCTTCGTTTCCCCTCTGCGCCTGCGACTGCGCCGCGCCACTTGCTGATTGCCGTCACTCATTAGGGAACCACCTGTTCCAGGTAGGCGCACAGCGTGTGTACATCTCTCGAAAACCGCGAGCGCGAACGTTCTCCTGGCTCCACTCCGTGCTCAAGAGCACTTTCGTATGAATGTTCAAAACGAACCGTATGTACAAAATCCACTGCAAGCATCTGAGCGATATGTGCTGCTTCGTTTTTCGACGTCACATTGATCGCCACCACACTTGTGAGCAGAGCAGTATTCATTCGGCTCAGTAACGTATGCGTGGTAGCGAGGTGCACGGCATCACAGCGAGTGACGACGAACAGGTAGTCACACCACTCCAACACCGAGTTTGTGGGCATCTCCGGCACTAATGCCGACGTTGGTATATCAATCACAGTCCAAGCATTCATCTGGGAAATAGCCGCGATGATATTTGGTCCTGCTTCCGCATTCGGCGGCATACCTCCGCGCTCATCGGCCGAGAGCACTCTCACCCCATGCCACAGTGGCAACGCGCTGTTGAGCTTGCCCGCGAGCAGCGCCCCCTGCCCATGCACATCCGCCCACCGTTTTCCCGTCACCCCTACAAGGGAGAGCAACAGCTCGATACCGGCAGACGCAGGGTCTATGTCGATCAGAGCCACACCACCGCCACGGGATACTAATTCGCGTGCTAGCGTTGCCGCTAACGTCGATGCTCCCGCTCCGCCGTGTGCCCCGACCACTCCGACTACTTTCCCGCGAATCGTGGTGCCCACAGCTACTAGCAGCTCTAAAATTTTGGCGGAATCTTGGTGGACGTCGAGCAGCGTCGCAGCAGCGGAGAAGTAGGGCGCGAACAGCTCATGGAAGGTGGCATTCACGTGTCCTGGAGGGCAGTTCTCGCTTGTAAATCTGAGCACGCCGTCTCGCATGTCAGCGTGGCTGAGCCGAGTGAGATCCACCCCAACGAGCTGTGCGAGATGCAAAAGCTCATGGAATGCGGCGTCGTCTGAGCCGCGAAATACTGCGGATAGAAGTTGTACGTCAGGCTGTAAAATTTTTGAAACACTCACCCGTACAGCGTGCTCCACCAGATTCCCAGGAAAAACCCTCGATTGCTTCGTGTGGATGAACGGCAGTTATCCACAGGCCGCTGTATGTATATTTATTCATTTATGATGCCTTTGTTGTGTTTTTGCTGCTGCGATGCCGTATTACGCTGGAGTTATGTCGGTGTCGTTGTACTGCGGCACGACTGTACTTGCGGCATGACTGTACTGCGGCACGATTTCGCTTCGGGTAATAGCGCTTCGGCATGATGGCGCTGTGTCGTCACTGCACTGCAGCATCACCTGCACTGGGGCATCAGCCTCACCTGCGCAAACCTTTACCGCCAAGGTGCATATCCTACCGACACGACCAACCATATACAGGTAAATGCAGGCATAGATTAGAGCAGATTTCACGAAACACCACAGCTCATCCCAAAATCATTGATAAAAGCAAGTAGCGTGGAATTAAGTTATGCTCGTTTATCAGTATGAGGAGAAAACGTGTCCACACCAACCGATCCTTACAATCACCAACCGTCGGAGCACTCTGACGACGAAGCGATGCTCGCTCCCCTCACCAGCGCGCCAGACTCCGAAGCAGCGGAGGTTCCCGCTGTATCGTATGGTGACAGCGACGCCCTGGCCTGGGAAAGCGCTTTCGCAGCCGAAGAAAAGTCGGCCAATCCAGAGCCAGACAATTCACAAGATGCTCTGAGCGAGCTCACTTTCGACGAAATCCCCGCGCCAGTTCACGAGGATAGCGATTCGGTGGCAGAGGCTTCCGCAGCGCAGAAAGCTGCAGAAGAAGCGCTTTCTGGTGCCTCTGGCGAGCCTAGTCTTCCTGGCACTCCTGCCACCTCTGGCGTCTCACTATCTGATGACGCAAGCAGCCGCAACGCTGCAGCTGCCACTCCATTCGGTGACGCCAACGCTAGTGACGACAGCACCGGCGCTCGTACCGGTCGGCATTTGAGCGGCTACCAGCCCGAGCCTGTGCAGCCTCTTGAAGCTGGCGCAACGTTTGCGAGTGCGTACAGTGCAACTGGCGTCACCGAACTTCCCGAGCCACCAGCTCGTGATGTGGAGACGGACACCCCAACGCCGGCATCGACTCCCGTCGCCGACCCATCAGAACCTCCGGTGCGTGAATCAGTGCTTCCTGTGGGTGCTGCTGATGAGATGACTGCCACGGCTGCAGCATCCTCACAGTGGAGCAAAGATCCTGGAGCTCCGAGACTCTCCGACGTCCCCGAGCAGCCTAAGAGCCGAGTTGGAGCACATATTGGTTCTATTTTCGCCACCCTGGTGCTGATTCCCGTCTGCTGGTATCTCATTTCCGATGCCGGAGTGCGCCTCAACCTTGTGGAAAACAACCCCTGGGCAACCGGCAGTGTGAATATCGGGGCACTCGTTGAGATGGCCGGTGGGTTTGTGGCTCTCTTCTTGCTGTGGCTGATGGCGCGAGTGAGTACTCTTGGAGCGCAAATCTGGGGAGTGGTGCTCACTCTAGCTGGCTTGACCGCCATCGTAGTGCCCTCACTTGGCGCGCAGGCCAGTGCATTCGTGCACGACGCTCTTTGGGGCGTCAATTCTTTCACCCAAAACGTCGCCCACCATCTCGATCTTGATTTGGGCTCTGGCCGTATTGCCGTCTTCGGGTTCTTGCTTTTCCTCACCGGATTGATGATGCATCTTGCGCGCAAATCTGCTGCTCGTCGGGCAGAAGCGCTGACGCTGCGCGAGCACATCCTCGGGGAGAACTAGCCGCTAACTCCTGGCGTCACTCTTGGATCCCGTGAGCTGCCTCGTGGGCTGCTCCGTGAGCTCCCCACGGGTGCCCAACCTCAATTTCGTATGAGGGGCATAGATCCGCTAAGGGGCATTCGAGACACTTGGGGCTGCGTGCCGTGCAGATGGCTCGTCCGTGGTCAATAATGCGGTGGCAGGTGGCCGTCCAGATCTCTGGTGGGAGGAGACTGTTCAGCTCCATCTCTGCTTTCACAGGATCGTGTTCGCGGGTCCAAGCCCACCGCCGCGAAATTCTCCCCACGTGCGTATCCACCGTAATACCAGGGATGTTGAATGCATTGCCGAGTACCACATTCGCAGTTTTCCGCCCCACGCCTTGCAAAGTGGTGAGTTCGTCAAGCGTGCGTGGCACTTCGCTGTCAAAACGTTCCACCAACCCTTGAGCAAGTAAGTGCAGGGAGCGTGCTTTCGCCCGAAAGAATCCCACAGGCCGCAGAATGCGCTCCAGCTCCTCTCGGGGGGCCGCAGCCAAGGCCTCAGGAGTAGGGTAGGCGGCAAAGAGCTCTGGCGTCACCGAATTTACTCGCACGTCTGTGGTCTGCGCCGATAAAACGGTAGCGACGAGCAGCTCAAACGGTGAACGAAAATCGAGTGAAGCGCGTGAATTGGGGTAGATCACTGCGAGCCGATCAGTGATACGCGCCGCCGCTTCTCGGCGTGCTTTCAGCGAACGAGGCCGAGTTGGAAGCCGTTTTTGTGCCATGTCGTCGTCTCCTTGCCACCTTTATGTGACCCTCTGCACTACTTTTATGCGGCACGCGCACACGAATTTTGCTCAAAATACTCTCCAACCTGCCGTTTACGTGGCAATATGGTGGGTATATGACCTCGCACACAC
Organism: Actinomycetaceae bacterium; assembly: GCA_028724905.1. Classification (GTDB taxonomy): domain Bacteria; phylum Actinomycetota; class Actinomycetes; order Actinomycetales; family Actinomycetaceae; genus Arcanobacterium_A. The sequence goes on from JAQYTG010000007.1 coordinate 9,017, forward strand.
GTGGAATATAATCTACATCGAAACTGCTAACGACTGTGAAGAAAGGAATTCACATGGATTCCACAGTATTGACGAATGTGGCCCTTTTCAAAGGACTGAGCGACCAGGAGCGTGAAGAGCTCGCCTCCTACATGAGCGAGACGTCGCTCAAACGAGGAGAATCCCTCTTCCAAGAAGGAGATTCTGGGGATCAGCTGTATCTGGTGGCTGAGGGGAAAGTGAAGCTCTCGCACACCGCCTCGGATGGCCGCGAGAATTTGCTTGCCGTGCTCGGCCCTGGGGAGATCATCGGAGAGCTCTCGCTGTTTGATCTGCAGCCGCGTTCCTCTACCGTGACGGCAATCGCACATACCCGTTTGCTGTCGCTCGCTCATGCCGATATGCGCGCTTTCATCGAGTCTCATCCGGCCTTGGCTATGAATATGCTCAAGGAGCTGGCACTGCGTTTACGCAACACCAACCAGCAGCTAGCTGATCTGGTATTCTCCGACGTTCCTGGGCGCGTGGCCAAAGCTCTGCTTGATCTGGCCGAACGCTTCGGAGAGCGCACACCTGAAGGCATTTATGTGGCACACGATCTCACCCAGGAAGAACTTGCCCATCTCGTTGGTGCGTCGCGCGAGACAGTGAATAAGAGCCTGGCCGATTTCACCAGCCGCGGTTGGATTCGCCTCGAAGGCCGCGCTGTGCTGCTCATTCAGGTGGCTCGCCTCCAACGCCGTGCCCACTGATAGCGCCAAGATAAGTGGGCACGCCAAGCGCTTGCGCTACGTCTGAGAGTAGCTGCTACGTCTGAGAGTAGCGTGGGCGCTTTCCAGCGTCTCGTCTCCTATTAGCTTCCCATCCGCCGTCTAGTTGCGGCGTCCATCCCCTGTGTGGCTCGCCACCTCGCAGGCTCGTTTCTAGTGTTCTAGTTCTGCGTCTGTGGTGACGTCACGGCGTGACGACAACGCACAACGTGATGCCAGCGGTCGCTGCTGATGTCAATGGCCGCTGCCCGTTTGTGGCTCTCTGTGGCTCGTCACTCTTTTGGTCGTTTCAGATACGCTACCAGGCTCTCCGAATTTGGGCCTGCCACAACTTGCACCAGTTCCCACCCGTCTTCTCCCCACATATCGAGGATTTGCTTCGTGTTATGTGCCAACAGTGGCACAGTGGCGTATTCCCATTTACCCATAAGACGATCCCACTTTCTTATTCACGCGCTAGTTGCGCATTATTCATATACCATTGCATACGTTGTATACCGTTATATATCGTCACGTTTGCCTGCCCACAGGGCTAGTCCAACCTCTCGCAGCACTGCACTGAGCTAAACCCATTTACGTTGAGCTAAACTCATTGATATCGAGCTAAACCCATTTAGATCTGGCGTTTAGGCTCCTGATTCAGGAATTGGTTAGACTTCTCACTTTAGGAATTCAAGGTGGGAATCCAGGACGGAGTTCGTTCCTATCAGTTCCTCATCGGCTCTCATCAGCTCCTATCAGCGCCCCGAAATCCGCGGCACTTTACCCGCTCGCAGTTCCACGGCGAGCGGCTCTTCCGAAGTCGTCAGCCGGCGCAACCAATCATGTTCACTCGGGTATCGGCGCATCAGGGCACGTCGCTCGCGCTCCGTTAGTCCACCCCATACTCCAAACATCGTGGCTGAGTTGAGCGCATCTGCTAAGCATTCGAGCCGAACCGCGCATGAAAGGCACACTTGCCGCGCCTGCCGCTGAGCGGAACCACGCACAAAAAGTGAATCAGGATCCGCCCCAGCACACGCTGCCTGCGCTGCCCACGTTTGATCTTCATATACTAAGGTCATGCTCACGCCCCTTCTTTAGCTTCTTCGCTTTCTCTTGCAGGCTGCCGTCTCACTAGCAGCACACTTCGTGACGTCAGTCACTCCCATAGTACTCACGCTTAGAAAAAAACTCACATCGGGAAATATCGGCATGGGGCAATGTGCTTATTGCGCGGCTACTCGCACACGCATAACTAGACGCAGGGGTGTGATTTTGGCCTGAAAAATCAGTGTTTGCTATATCTCTCGCACAGGCTGCTCTAAAGGCAGTATTCTGGCTGGTATGAGAGAAGCGCCAATCGAACGAAACGTCACCCTCGGGCAACTGCTCGGAGCGTGTATGCTCTTTGTGCTGCTGTGCGCCACCGGTGGGGCACTGCTTGCGGCCACTGCTATTCCGGTAGCTGCCGCTGCAGGAGCCACGACTAATGCGATGACTGGCCTTTTTGAAGATCTTCCTACCGATATCGACTTTACCCAGCCCTCTCAGCAGTCCACCCTGCTTTCTGCTGACGGTGCCGTCATCACCCGCTTTTACGCTGAAGATCGCGTAGTGGTAAAGAGCGAGCAGATTTCAAAATTCATTAAAGATGCTGTTGTAGCAGTGGAAGATCAGCGTTTCTATCAGCATAATGGCGTGGATGCACAAGGCATCATCGGCGCTATCGTGAACAACATCACCGGCGGAAACCTCGCTGGCGGCTCCACTATCACTCAGCAGTATGTAAAAAATGCTCTCCTGGAAGAGGGGCGTATCGCTGGCGATCAGGAAAAAATTGATGCTGCCACGGAAACGACGTTGGCGCGTAAACTCAATGAAGCGCGATACGCTGTTGCGCTCGAAAACAAAGCGACGAAAGATCAAATTCTCACCAGCTACCTCAATATGGCACAGTTCGGTCCCTCACAGTGGGGTGTGGAATCTGCTTCTATGTACTTTTTTGGCAAACACGCGAAAGATGTGACCTTGGCTCAAGGTGCAACGCTCGCAGCACTCACCCAAGCTCCGAACTATTGGAATCCAGAGAAAAATCCGCAGGGAGCGCAAGAGCGGCGAGATATGGTGCTCGCTAAAATGCTCGAACAGGGCAAGATCAACAAAAAACAGCATGACGAAGCCGTCAAGACCCAGATGAAGGATTTGCTCAAAATCACTCCCAGCAAGAACGGCTGCGCAGCGGCTGGAATTTACGCCCACTATTGCGCCACCACCGTGAACGACCTGCTGCAGTCTGATCTGCTCGGAAAGACGTCCACCGAACGAGCCAACCGTCTCTATCGCGGCGGTTTGACGATCAAAGGTACCGTCGTCACTAAAGACCAACGTGCTGCTTTTGATGCTCTCACCGAGCGTGTTGCCGTCAATGACGCCTCTGGGGCGCAAGCGGCTCTAGTGTCAGTAGAACCTGGTACCGGCAAAGTCGTAGCGATGACTCAAAACACCCACTATGGCGAACCAACGGAAAAAGATCCGAGCCGAACCACTATCAATCTAAGCGTTGGTCAAGATCAAGGTGGCGGTGTTGGATTCCAGTCCGGTTCAACATTCAAGATGTTTACGCTCGTCACCTGGCTTGCCAAGAATCACAGCTCGTATGAGCGGGTCAATACCAATCATCGGCTCTTCCCTGCTTCTTCGTGGACGAACTCTTGTTTCCCTAACCAGGTGGCTGATTACGCCCCCTACAATGCTGAGGGTGGCGGCCGAGGGTACACCAGTGTGCGCGTCGCTACCGCCGAATCAATCAACGTGGGGTATGCCGAAATGGCCAACCAGCTTGATCTGTGCGATATCTGGAAAACTGCCAATGCTATGGGCGTGCGGCGCGGTGGTCTCACCACTGAGAAAGATTTGAAAGATCCCGTCGTGTCTGCAGCTAAGACGCAAGTGGGGCAGCCACTCCCACTTATCCCAACTCCGGCAATGGTGCTCGGCACTAATTCCGTCACCCCACTTTCAACGGCTCAGGCCTATGCCGTGTTGGCCGCTGAGGGCAAGCGCTGCGAGCCGATCACGTTCACAGATATTAAAGATGCTGACGGCAAACTGCTTGGTACGAACAAAAGCACCTGCGCTCAAGTCATCGACAGCGATCTTGCGCGGCAAACCACAAACATACTGCAGGGAGTTTCCGCAGCGGGGCTGTCAGATCGTCCCTCCGCTGGCAAGACGGGCACCACCGACGAATCCAAGAACGTGTGGTTTGCCGGATACACCCCCCAGCGTGCCACCGCTGTATGGGTAGGGCACAAAGATGGCGAACGCACCTTGAACTACACAGAGTTCAACGGCGTTTACTACGGGGAAGTGTATGGCTCTTCCATTCCTGCCCCCATTTACCGCTCATACATGACGAACGCATTGAGCGATGAGCCGGCATTGCCGTTCAAGCAGCCCACCAAGATCGACACCCCGCCGCCGCCACCGAAAGTTGACGTACCCGACGTGATTGGCGAGCCTTACGAAGCGGCAGTGCAACAATTGTATGCGGCTGGGTTCAAGGTGACGCTAACGGGCACGTTGGAGGGGAGCCAAGATCGCAAGGTACTGCGTCAGTCTGTCAGCGGTAAAGCCGAAGAGGGCACCACCATAGAGTTGGTCGTCTCAATGCCACCTGAGAAGAAATCTGACACGGCTCCTGAGAAAAAACCGAATACTTCAGGAGGGAAGTCTCAGAAGCAGAAGACTAGGAATAACTAGTGAAAGGCATAGTTTGGGCTGGCGTGACGGCGGGCGCCAGCGCTCTTGCGACGGGCGCTGTGGTGGGAGCAGCGTATGCACACGCACGGCACTATGTGCTTCACCGACGCAGTGTGCTCATTCCGCGTTCTTCACAGATGAGTGGCGCTCCTGGCCTGCGGATTTTACATCTTTCAGATCTACACGCCCTGGCGCGTCACAAAAAACTGCTAGATTTCACGAGCCACCTGGCGATGATCGACCCTGATGTCATCGTGCTGACTGGAGATTTGATTGCTCACGATGCAGCTATTGATCCGCTGGCAGAGGCACTCGACGTTTTCCGAGGTATTCCAGGAGTGTTCGTCTTTGGCTCGAACGATTATTATGCGCCGCGCCCCAGGAATCCGCTGCGTTACCTAGTGCACAACTCTCATGGCACGGGCACAGGTAGCCGCCAAGCTAGAAAACGCCAAACACTGGCTACGGCATCACTCGCAGCGATGCTCACTGACCTTGGATTCATTGACTTGAATAACACTCGTGCCACTTTGCAAGCTGGGCAGTTCTCCATTAACGCTGTTGGCGTGGGCGATGCTCATATAGGTTTAGACGAATACCCTGAGATGGTGCTCTGGGCACAGGATGATCGACGTGGGACTGGACGTCGTGCAGCGAATGAGGAACTGCAAGGAGATAGCGGCGCAGATGGATATGTAGCAGGTAGATATGGCTCAGGAGGTGGTAGCTTCCACGCCGGAGAGGCCAACGCTAGAAATGCGGACATTGAAAATGCCGACGTTGAAAATGCTGTGGTTGGAAATGCCGCACTGCAGTTGAAAATCGGCGTTGCTCATGCCCCATATTCGCGGGTGCTTGATCGCATGGCCGCCGAGGGGTGCGAACTGATTTTCGCTGGCCATACTCACGGAGGGCAGGTGTGCCTGCCAGGGCATCGGGCGCTTGTGACAAATTGTGATCTGCCGCCACGACTTGCTTCGGGAATGTTCGCATGGCCTCCAAATGGAGCCAGCCCGATCAAAAAGAATGGCGCTGTGCTAGTGGCGGATGTCCCTACCGCCCTCTCTACTGGCGTCACCGCTGGCACCGCTAACATCACTGCCGGCTCCGCTAATATCGTCTCTGGCACGGCAGCTACCCCTGCGTCTGCTCCCGCCGAGTTTGATGCCGCCTCGTCTACTTCAAGTGCTCTCGCCCCCGCACTAACCGTTGAGAACGACGCATTGCCCGTTGAGGATGTAACTCGCGCCCAGACGATCGCACGAACGTGGGTGAACGTGTCTGCTGGCCTTGGCACGACTCCTTTTGTGCCGCTGCGTACCTGGTGTCCGCCTGAGGCCATTCAAGTAGACGTTATCAATATGTAGACTCCGCGATTTTCTTTAGAGCCGCTGCTCCGCTATGATGATTCGGCGAGGCTACTATCCGCTACTAGCTGATGCGGATGTTGTCTTTTCGGGGTGTGGCGCAGCTTGGTAGCGCGCTTCGTTCGGGACGAAGAGGCCGTGGGTTCAAATCCCGCCACCCCGACCGGAGAAAGTAGCTAAATATCAACGAAAAGTCGGTATTACTACTTCCTTTTCTAGCGTTTTGGGAATCATATGGGAATCTCGGCGCCAAGATTTTCAGGATAAGTAGCAAAAAGCGTGCCTTTATTCTACGTGTCGTGTTGGTTTTGGGTAAGTGACAGAGGTAAGTGGCAGTGGCGCTGCCGTTCACCCGCTCCGAACTCCTTGGTTTTGGGTAAGTAACAGAGATAAGTATCAATAGAGGCCAATATCCAAATAGGACTATCGGAGTCTGCGTCTGGCGTCACACCAAGGTGCTCTCCAGCGTCATAAGCTACTGATCAGGGCTGAACCCAGATCTGATGAACACGTTTCTTGCCACGTGCCCCATGTGTCACGTTATAATCACAGTGCCTAACAATGAGGTTACGTAGGGGAAAATAAATGAAATATAGTCTCAAACGCGCAGCTAGGAACGTATTGTCCGCTACTGCTGTGAGTGCGCTTGTGCTGGCTGGCCTTTCGCCAGCGGCCTTTGCTACAGATTATTCGGGGCTGAGCGTGCCGACGCAGATGGTGTCGGTGGCTGAGGAAGTGCCGCTGAGCAGTATTGATCCTCAAGCGCGATTCCAGAGTTTCAATAACGACTGGAAGTTTATGCTTGGCGATGTGGCGGGAGCGCAGGGCGCCGCATTTAATGACGCCAGCTGGCGCGGCGTGGATTTACCGCATGACTACAGCATCGAGCAGTCATTCTCACAGTCTATGGAAGCAGAAAGCGGCTATTTGCCTGGCGGAGTGGGCTGGTATCGCAAGAGTGTGGAGCTGCCAGCAGAGCTTGAAGGCAAGCGTATCAACCTGAATTTTGATGGCATCTACATGGACGCCACCATTTACGTGAATGGCGTGGAGCTTGCTAACCATCCCTACGGCTATACCCCATTTTCCGTGGACATCACGGACGCTTTAAACTTCGGAGCAAACAATGTGGTGGCTGTGAAAGTCAACCACCAGACTCCATCGAGCCGTTGGTATTCAGGCTCCGGCATTTACCGCGATGTGGATCTGATGATCGCCGATCCGGTGCACGTACCCTATAGCGGCGTGAAAGTGGTGGCCAAGAATATAGATGGCTATACAGGTGCTGGCACATTGAATCTCGATGTGAGCACCGCCCTGACCAACGAGAGTAGCACAGACAAAACGTTCACTCTGAAGCACACCGTGACCCCGAAAGCTGGGGGAGAGGCGATTGGTACCGTCACGAAGCAGGTGACGCTAACGGCAGGAGCCACTCTCACAGATACGACTGAGCTGGCAGCTAATTCCCCTCAGCTGTGGAGCTTGCGTAATCCGGCGCAGTACGTGGTGCGCACCGAACTGCTAGATGGCTCGGAAGCGTTTGACGCCGTAGACACCGTGACGGGCTTCCGGAAGCTCACTTTTGACGCTGGTACGGGCTTTGCGCTCAATGGTGAGAAAATGAAGCTCAAAGGCGTCTCGATGCACCACGATCAAGGCGCACTCGGAGCTAAAGCCTATAAAGATGCGATTGAGCGGCAAATCGACATTCTCAAAGATATGGGCGTGAACACCATTCGCATCACCCACAATCCAGGCTCGCGCGATCTGATTGATCTGGCCAATGAAAAAGGCGTGCTCATTATTGAAGAGATCTTCGACGGCTTGCACTGTGTGAAGAACACCAATTCGAAAGATTATGCTAGGTTCTTCGATCAAACTGTGCCAGCACAGACGAAACTCGAAAACGTAGCGAACGGGAGCACGTGGGCACGCTTCGATCTGGAGACGACGCTTAAGCGTGACGTCAATGCGCCGAGCGTGATCATGTGGTCGCTAGGAAATGAGATTCAAGAGGGCACCGCCTGTGCCATTTCTAGTTTTTCATCTCGGCAGGCAGATTTGATTTCGTGGGCTGCAGGGATTGACCAGACTCGTCCGGTGACTCGCGGCGATAACGCGATTAAACGCGATCTCATTGCTCGCAACGTGATGTCGAGTTTGCTTTCTGCCGCTACCACCGCAGGTACCACTGGCACGGTGGGTGCAAATTACGCTGACGGCGGGCAGTACGATATGTTGCACAATACCTATCCGAATGCCATGCTCTATGGCGCCGAGACGGCATCATCTGTGAATAGCCGCGGAGTGTATTCGCGCACTTCGGATTCTGGCCAGACGTCAGATAAGCAACTCACCTCGTATGATGGCTCGAAAGTGAACTGGGGGCATTATGCCGCGCAGGCGTGGCTGGATGTGATTAAGCGCGACTATGTGGCAGGCACAGCCGTGTGGACGGGCTTTGACTACATCGGCGAGCCTACCAACTGGAATGGCACGAGGGCTGGAGCAGTAGGGTCTTGGCCGTCACCCAAGAACTCTTATTTCGGCATTGTGGATACCGCTGGTTTCCCCAAGGATTCGTTCTATCTGTATCAAAGCCAGTGGAATGACGACGTGCACACCTTGCACATTCTGCCCGCCTGGAACCGCAGCGTGCTGCAAAACGGCGGCTCGGGAAATCAAAAGATAGTGGTCTATTCGGATGCGCGTTCAGTGGAGCTTTTCTTTACTCCCACGGGTGGGCAAGAGCGCTCTCTTGGAAAAAAGACCTTCACTGAAAAGACCACTGATGCTGGCTACAAGTATCAAATCTATGAGGGGGAAGGCAAGAGCTCAACCGAGTATGAGAACCTCTATCTGAGCTGGAATCTCGCCTATGAAGATGGCACTTTGCGCGCCGTAGCTTACGATGCTCAAGACCGGCCGATCGCCGATACCCAAGGCCGCTCCAGCGTGAGCACTGCTGGTGAGGCTGCCAGCTTAGACGTGCAGGTAAACAAGACCACTCTGCGGGCTAATAATGAGGATCTTGCTTACTATGAGGTGACGGTGCTGGATGCCAACGGCGTGCCAGTGCCAGATGCAGACATCCCAGTGACGTTTACGGCTACTGGAGCTTGCGAAGTGGTGGGCACCGATAACGGCGAGCAAGCTGATCACACCTCATACCTATCCGCCACCCGCAACACCTACCACGGCAAAGTGCTTGGCATCGTGAAGGCTACCAAGCAAAGCGGTAGCTGCTCGGTGACGGTTTCCACTCCAGCTCTCCCCAGCGTGGCTGAAGCTGTGCAGAGTGAAGCTAGCGGAGAAACTAGCGCTGATGCAAATGTTATTTCTTACACTTATCCGCGCAACTATTACGTGCAGGTGGGTACTGAGCCAGTGCTGCCAGCCAAGATAGATGCCAACCTCAGCGATGGCTCCACTGAAGCAGTGGACGTCACCTGGGATGAGCTCACCCCTGAGCAATATGGCACGCCTGGCACGTTCACCGTGCGCGGCACTACGGCCAAAGGGCACAGCGTGAGCGTGAACGTGACGATGCTGAATCGGGCAGGAGCAGTGCTCAACTATTCCGCCACCACACAGGTAGGAACGGTGCCTACTATCCCAGACACCCGCCCAGCAGTGCTTCCAGACGGCACGATTTTGGACGCCCAGTTTGAGGTGGATTGGGATCTTCCAGAAGATAACGCCTATGCTACGGCGGGCACGGTGGTGATCAATGGCACCGCAACCGTGCTGGAAGACGAGTTCCCAGTGACGGCGACTATCCGAGTGCAAGAACCAGCGATGACGATTGGCTCTAGCGTGACCGGCGCAGCAAATCTTACCCAAGACATTCCTGCTGATAAACAGTCAGATACCTTGAATGCGATTAAAGATGGCTCCACTGCCCTGGGTGCTAATACCGGCGGCGGGCCAAACCCCACTACCTGGACGAACTATGCTAACTCGCAAGCTGGAGACAACACAGCGGAGATTGAGTTTGCGTACGACACTCAGCAAACCTTTGGTGAGTTCAACGTCTACTTCTACAAAGACACATTCTCTGCACGTTTCCCCGATGCGGGCACCACGAAGTTCTACGTGAAAGACAACGTGGGCGATGAATGGCAGCTGCTCGACGTCACCGAAACTATCGCTAGCTCAGAATCTCCCGCCAACGTGAAGAAGTATTCTTATGCGCTCAATGATGCTCCCGTGAGTGCCACGTTTGTGAAGCTAGAAGTGACGAACAAGAATGAGACGCTCAGCAATGGCAAGAAGCCTTGCACGGGGATTACCGAAGTGGAGCTGAAGACGGCATCGCTGAGCACCTCAACCTATAGCACTGCGCAGTTGGAATCGCTCACGGTAAACGGCGAAGCCGTGCCCGAGACTGCTTTGGCAAATTGGACGTATAGCACCCCAGCCGAAGCCGTGGCGCAGATTGAAGCAGCTACCCGCGAGAATGCCGCGTTTACCGTTCTGCCCGAATACGAGGGCGTGGCACGGGTGATCGTGGAATCAGAAGATCATGCTACGACCAACACCTTTACGATCCGGCTCGGAGAGAACCAGCCCGCTCCAGCAGATGATGCTTCCCGCGATGTGGCTCCTGAAAGCACGAATATCGCCGTGGGAAGCCAAGCTGCGACCTCTGGTAATAATTCCAAGGGCAGCGCCCTCGACGGCCGGCAAGATACGGTGTGGCATACGCCGTGGGGAGCTGGAAATCCGATCAACGGAAACACCGACAATTTTGCTACTCGTGGTTGGGCAGTGCTGATTCTCGATGAGCCTACCGACATCGAGGCCTTGCGCTATCAGCCGCGTGCAGATGGCAATAACGGCACGATCACCGGCTATAAGGTGTATGTGAGCAACACCGACGATCCGCAAGGGGAGACTCAAGATGGTGTGCGTCTGCCTGCAGATGACCAATACACATTGGTTTCTCAGGGCACCTGGGCAGACAACTCACAGTGGAAGCTCGCCCAGTTTGATCAGGTGCACACAGCTAAGTATGTGAAACTGGTGCCGACTTCTACGGTGAGCGATACCAGGCCGAATATGTTTGTGAGCGCCGCCGAGCTGCGTTTACGTGAGCCAAAGCCGCAGATTGATCTCAACGATCCTGAGCTGGGATTCACGGTGAGTGTGCAGCCGGAAACGGTGGAAGTGGAGTCGGTAGACGCTGATCATCCGGCTCGCCCAAGCTCCGTAGTTGTGGCTGACAAGGATGGCAATATCCTCACGGCAGGCGTGAATTATCGGCTCACCTATACTGCCGATACCCAAGCTGGTGAAGCTATGGTGACGGTGACGGGCATCAACACTCACAAGGGAGAGCTGAGCGCAACTTATATGATCGCGCTCAAGCCTGCTCCTGAAGATCCTGAGCCGATTGATATTTCAGATCCGGATAATGGATATGTGCTCACGGTCGAGCCCGCCGAGGTGAAAGTCGATTTAGTGGATGCTGATCATCCGGCCGTGCCCACCACGATCACTGTAACCGCACCAGACGGCACGGCGTTGGCGCAAGGTGTGGATTTTGAGGTGAGCTACGAGGGCAATACCGATGAGGGTGAAGCCAACGTGCGGGTGACGGGCATCGGTGCCTATACGGGCGTGCTCAGTGCGGCCTACACGATTACGCTTAATGAGCCAGTCGTAGCACCAACTGAGGCAACGGCTGTAGAGCCTACAACCGAAGATCCGGCTTCGTGCACCGTGAAACCGTACGTGCTTATTGCAGATACGGAGGGTGTGCAGTATCTGGTGAACGGCGAACCTGTGAATGCTGGCCGGTATGAGTATGCTTATGGCGCTACGGTGACGGTGACGGCACAGGCCAAGGATGGCTATCAGCTTACGAATCCGGATTGGTCGGCGGAGTTTACGTCGCCCACGTGGGAATCTCTGAACTGCGATACCCCAGATCCTGGCACGGATCCAGGTACAGACCCTGAACAGCCAGGCGAGCCAGGCACAGATCCTGGTACCGAACAGCCTGGTACAGATCCCGATCCTGGCACGGATCCAGGTACTGATCCTGAGCAGCCAGGTACTGACCCAGAGCCAGAGCAACCAGGTTCGGGTACCGAGCAACCAGGCACAGGTGGCGCCGGCGCTTCGGTGGATCCAGGTTCAGGCACTAATCCGAGCGGTGACGATTCTGCTGCCGCTGCCTCGGGCGACGGTGAGCCAGTTAGCCCGTCGATCGACACTATGCCAAACACGGGGGCGCATACCGCATGGGTGATCCTGCTGTCGGTTGCTCTTCTGGCTAGTGGAGCGGCGATCGTGGCGGCTCGCCGTAGGCAGGTCTAAACAAACCGAGCTGGGGTTAGAGGATAACGGACTTCTAGCCCCAGCTTTGGGCTTCAAGGCCACGTAAGATCAGGTCTAGAAGCATTGGGTGAGATTTATTCTGGACGTAATGGGACGGCTCAGTATCTCAGGTAAGGCTTGAATATCACCAGGTAAGGCTTGAATATCAACGAAAAGTTTTGCAACGACGCAAAGTGATGGGGAATCGGTATGACGACACTAGCGAAGAAGCACATGGGCAATAGATATCGGGCGTTTGTGGTATGCGTGACGGCGATACTTCTAGCTCTGAGTGGAGCACTGATAACGTTCATGCCCATGCCAGCGCGGGCAACAGCCAGCAATATAGCGCAAGGCAAAACTGCTGTGGCCAGCTCCGAGGAAGCAAACTCCGTGAGAGCGGCCAATGCTGTGGATGGAGACACCACCAGCTCCACTTCGCGCTGGGGGAGTGGCACTGGTTCAGGGCCGCAATGGATCTATGTGGATCTCGGCTCCGTGCAGCCAATCGCGCAAGTGAGAGTATTTTGGGAGAGCGGCAAAGCCACAAGCTACAAAATCCAGCTTGCCTCCACGGATACTGCTCCTGCGCCAGATTCTCCAGATTGGCGAGACGCAAAAGTATTTGATTCCCACCCAGCCGCTATCAACGATGTGATCACTTTAGATGAAGTGCAAAATGCGCGTTTCGTGCGCCTATATGTCGAAGGAGTGAGCGAGTCTGATCCGCTCTCGGTGGTGGTCGATTGGCCTACGATTTCCATCTATGAGTTGGAGGTGTATAGCGAAGTGCCCGATCCTGCAGTGCCCACTACTTTGGCTACAATGGCGGAGGCCATCGAAGTATCCCCTATTCAAGCTGACGATACGCAGGCTTCTTGGAGTGCCCCCACCTCAGAGCGATTCACGGTGGAATACAAAGGCACCGATCTGGAGCAGGTGATCGGCTCCGATCTCACCATCTATTCCCCGCTTGTCGATAAAACCGTGAAGATGGCCTTCAAAGTCTCAGAAAACGGCACAAACAACTATGTACTCAAAGAAGTAGCCGTAAATGTACCAGGCGTCTACACCGCGGAAACGGGGGATAATCCAGCTCCCGTGATTCTTCCTGAGCTACAAGAGTGGAAAGGCGGCACTGGAGTATTTACTCCCACCGATGCAAGCCGAGTGATCTATACCGATGCATCATTAGCTGCTGCAGCGCAAGCCTTGGCAGACGACTATCGCGCGCTCACCGGCCATACGCTGCAGGTGCAACAAGGCACCGCTGGCGCTGATGGTGATATTACTTTGCAGCTCACCACAGATGAGAGTGCAGGCTTAGACGACGAAGGCTACCTGATGGAGGTGGGCGATTCTATTGCCGTCACCGCTGAAAGTGCCACCGGTGCATACTGGGCTACCCGCACGATCTTGCAAAGCATCAAACAGACGGGCAACGTACCTCAAGGGATAGCGCGTGACTATCCTACCTACAAGGTGCGTGGCTTTATCCTCGACGTGGGGCGCAAGACTTTTAATCTCAGCTACCTCAAAGAGATCGTGCAGCAGATGGCGTGGTACAAGCTCAACGATTTCCACGTCCACCTCAACGACAACTACATCTGGCTAGAGAATCTTGACAATCCTATGGAGGCATATTCTGCTTTCCGCCTGGAATCGGACGTGAAAGCTGGGGGGAATGGCGGCTTAAATAAAGCTGACCTCACCGCGAAAGACGTGTGGTATTCCAAAGCGGATTTTAGAGATTTCATCGAAGAATCGCGCACTTTTGGAGTGAATATCGTGCCTGAATTTGATGTGCCCGCACACTCTCTGGCATTCACTAAAGTGCGCCCCGATCTGCGCACTGGCACGAACGGGCGCCAGAATGATCACCTGGATCTGAGAAATCAATACGACAGCGTGACCAGCTTTATTAAGGGCATCTTCAACGAATACATCACTGGCGCAGATCCGGTGTTTGATTCACAGACCACCGTGCATATCGGCGCCGACGAATACGAAGCAGATCGGGAAGCATACCGCCGATTCGCTGACGATATGCTCAGGTTTATCAAAGACAGTGGGCGTACTCCGCGCATCTGGGGATCGCTTACTACTCTCAGGGGCACCACTCCTGTGCACTCCGATGGGGTGCAGATGAATATCTGGAACAGCGGCTGGGCGAACCCGAAGCAGATGTACGATGAGGGCTACGATCTGATCAACTCCCTCGACGGGCAGTATTACATCGTGCCTAATGCTGGCTACTATTATTCCAATGGGTTACAAGACGGCACTCTCTATAACTCGCCGATCAACAACATGGCAGGTACCGTGATCCCAGCGGGCGATCCGCAAATGCTCGGCGGAGCTTTCGCCGTCTGGAATGATATGACCTACGACCGCGAAAATGGGGTGAGTGAATACGACGTCTATACCCTCACCAAGAATGCAATACCGCTGATGGGGGCAAAGCTCTGGGGTAAAGGCAGCCAAGATTTAGCTGCGGCTAACGCCACTCGCGCAAGCCTTGCAGATGCTCCGCGCACGAATTTCACCTATGCGGTGGATCACGAAGGCGATGCTATTGCTCACTATACGATGGAATCTTTGAGCGATCTTTCTGCGAATGGCAATGATCTACCCGCGGCAGCTACGGCGGCAATTACGCAGGTAGATGGAGATGCTGCGCTGCACATTGAGGGAGGAAGCAGCTGCGTGCCCACTGGCTTGCCCACAGTGGGGCTTGGCAATGATTTGCGCGTGAAAGTGAAACGCACTGATGCGAGCGTGCGCGATCAAATTCTCTTCTCAAGCGACTATGGGCAGATAAAAGCGGTGCAAGCCGCCACTGGCAAAGTGGGCTTTAGCCGCGAAAACCACGATTACTCGTTCGACTATGAGCTACCTGTGAATACTTGGGTGGAGCTGGAGTTCAAAAATACCGACAAGCAAATCTCGCTATACGTTGATGGGGAGTTGGTAGAGACTCTTGGTGACGACGAAACCGTAGAGGGGCGGCCGCTCTGGGCTTCTAATATGTTCCCGCTTTCGTGCGTGGGAAGTGCCACCGGAGATGCATTTAGCGGCTACGTGGACGATATTCGCGTGGGCAGGGCAGACACATTCTTCAGCACGATGGAGCTGGATCGGGCTGTGGAAGTGCTGAGCAGCATAGATCTGCAATCTCCAGCTATTGTGCAGGCCTATGAGGTGATCTCACAGTACGATCCGAGCGAACAAAGCATTGCTCAAGCACTTGAAGCAGTGCGCGCTGCAATAGATGCCCAAGAATACGAACGGGCAGATTATTCTCGCGTCGATGCGCTGATAGCGGCCACCCCTGAGGATCTCTCTGGCTATACCGACGATTCAGTGGCAAGGCTGCGGCGTGCGATGGCGCTGGTTCGCCGCAATCTGCCCAAAGCGATGCAGGGCACGGTAGATGATGTTGAGCGAGCTATTGCAGATGCACGCTCAGCGCTGGTGATAGATACGAGCGCAGCCGATAATTATCTCCAGTGTGCGCAGCTCACTGCCACTGCCTCTAGCCAAGAGACGGGACAAGAAAACAATGCTGCAACCAACGCGGTGGATTGCCAAACTGGCACGATTTGGCATTCCAACTGGGGCCAGCAGGCGCCGGAGTATTCACTCACGTTGCAGATCAATGATGGTGCAGCCAACGTGAAAGGCTTGGAATATACTCCTCGATCTGGCGGTGGAAACGGCAATGTGACGGGCTATCGGATTGAGACGAGCCTAGATGGTCGTACGTTCACTGAAGTGGCCAACGGTACCTGGGCTGATGATGCCCAAGTGAAGACGGCAGCGTTCCCAGCTACGCAGGCACAGTATGTGCGTCTGGTGGTGACGGCAGGCAAGGCTGGTTTTGCGTCAGCTGCAGAAGTGAGACTGCTGGTGCTCCCAGCTGATCCCGATCGAGCTCAACTTCAGGATCTCGCTGATCAAGCAAGCGAACTCGATGAGGCTCTCTACACTGATGATTCCTGGGCTCCATTTGCTCGTGCCCTAGCTGCTATGTGCGATGCACTAGCTGATCCAGATTCTCAAGCTCAGGTATTACGCGAGGCAAAAGATGCACTCATTGACGCCGAGCGGCTGCTGGTGCTCCGAGATCGGCCAGCTCCAGATCCTGGGACAGATCCAGGCACAGACCCAGATCCTGGCACGGATCCTGGCGCCAATCCTGATCCAGAGCAACCAGGTACTGAACAACCAGAGCAACCAGGTACTGAACAGCCAGGCACTGATCCAGAGCAACCAGGCTCGGGTACGGATCAACCAGGATCAGGTACGGAGCAGCCAGGAACGGGCGGTGCTGGTTCTTCGACGGATCCTGGCGCGGGCAATCCTACGGTTGTGCTAGATCCGGAGCTTGGCAAAGAAGCTACGATTCCTAGTCTGAATAGGGTGCAGATTGCTGATACTGGCTCGAATGCGTTGTGGGCAGCCGTGGCTTCCATCGCGCTGCTAGCTGGCGGGGCAGTATTCCTGAATCGTCGCAAACGAGATGGAGTCTAGAAAAGTGGTCGATCAATCCGGAGGGTGTGCCGCGTGTCGTACTGCGTGTAGCTTTACGTGCAGATCACGGTGGCATCACCTCCTAAGACGTGCAGTGGCGTCACCCCTAAAAAGAAGAAGTAAGAGATATTAAGTAAATCAAAGAAGCAGCAAGGACAATCAATGAAGATTATCAAGCAGATTGAGGCTCGCATTTTAGCGTGCCTGAGCGCCTGTGCTCTCGTCGTCACGGCATTGGCGGTGAATCCAGGAGCAGCGGCGCCTGCCAGTGCGGCAGAAACTGAATACGCCATCTATCCCACCCCACACAGCGTGGAATACGGCGATGGGGCGGTGGCGCTCGCGAAAGCCGATCTGGTGGTGGAGCCAGGAATTGATAGCGAGACGCAGACCCGCCTCGATGAAGTACTCTCACTCAGGGCAATTCCTGGAATTACTTGGAAAGGCGAAGATCCGCGCCCAGGCTCAGATGGGCTCTCCGTGCTGGTGGGAATCAAAGGCTCCGGCGGAGCTGTGGATCAGCACGTGGCGCAGCTGGTGGAATCAGGAAAGCTCACGTATGACGCCAGTATCTTCGACAAAATTGATGCCTATCTGCTTGCCGTGGTGCCAGGAGCCGATGGAGAGCGCGATGAAATAATCGTGCTTGGCAAAGATACCGATGCGGCATTTTATGGCCTCACGAGTTTGTATCGGATCTTTGAGCAGGCCAGCAATGCTAGCGTGCGCGAACTGACTATTGCCGATTATGCCGATGTGCGCAATCGTGGCTTCATTGAGGGCTACTATGGTAATCCTTGGAGCACCCAAGATCGTGTGGAACTGATGCGCTGGGGTGGATACTACAAGCTCAACTCCTATTTCTATGCACCGAAAGACGATCCAAAGCACAATGCACGGTGGCGCGAGCTCTACACCCCTGAAGAGCTGGCCGATAAAATTACTCCGTTGGCTCAAGCTGGAAACCAGAGCAAGACCCGTTTTATTTACGCCTTGCATCCGTTTATGAATCTCCCCATCACGAGCACTAACTACGATGAAAGCGTCGCCATCCTCAAAGCGAAGTTTTTGCAGGTGATAGATAGTGGCGTGCGCCAGATTGCCATTCTCGCTGACGACGCCGCAAATCAAGGGGCATCGCTCTACACGCGCTTAATGACGGATATGACGGCGTGGGTTCAAGGCCTGCAACAGCTCACCAATGCGGACGGCACGCTCAAATACCCAGGGCTGAAAGACACCATCGTGTTTTGCCCTGTGAACTATTACGGCAACGGCGAATCCTGGTACACGAACCTACCCGCTACGGTGCAGGTGATCAACACTGGCGGGGCAGTGTGGGGGAAAGCCACGCACGCATTCTTCCAGAGGTTCAAGAACAACTCTGGGCGGGCGACGTTTATGTGGATGAACTTCCCCTGCTCGGATAACGATAAAGATGCTCTGCACATGGGCAATTATGAAAACTTCCTCGGCCTAGATGTGCAACCTGGCGATCTTGAAGGCTTAGTGATGAACCCGATGCAGCAATCGGAGCCGAGCAAGCAAGCCATTTTCATGAATGCTGATTTCACCTGGAATCTGTGGGATTCGCTGGATCACGCCGATCAAGCATGGCGAGATTCTTTCTCGTATATTGATCATAATTCCCCGTTCCCCACGGCTGGATCTGATGCTTTGCGCACAATTTCGGAGCATCTGCGCCGGATGTTTGGCGGTGGCGTCACCTGGGAAGCACGTGAATCGGCAGCCGTGAAAGACGTGCTATTAGCGTTGCAAAACGCCATCCAAACTGACAGTGTGAACCCCGAACAGGTGGCAGCGGCTCGCCAGGTGTATGCCGATTTACAGCCTGCTGTGGATACGTTCCGCGCCCAGGGCGGCACTCCAGCAATGGTGGCACAGATGAAGCCGTGGCTGGATGCTTTTGACGATCTGATCGCCGCGGCTACTTACTATTTCAACGCCTACGATGCGTTCTTGGAGGGCAACAACGATGATTTGCTCAGCAACTATCAAGCGGGCAACGCGCTGCTAGCCAGCTACAACAATCACGCCTTTAACTACATGGATCATGATGAATATGCCAAGGTGGGCAAGGCTTATCTCACTCCTACGATCCAGTTGCTAGCTAATGATTTGAAAGCCAAAGCGGCGATTGCTATTAACCCTGATGCTTCTATGCTGCGTTTTATCACCAGCCGTACGGATACTCCGGAGGGTAGCATCAGCTCGATTCTTGACGGCAATGAAGCTACCGGCGTCACCTATAAAACTCCAAATACGATTACCACGGGCACCTACGTGGGGGTTGTGGACAATAAGGCTTTCGATGCCGATGCGGTGAAATTCGTGCTCGGGCCAGCTTCGGGCAAGAACTATTTCGATCATGCCCGCCTGGAGTACACCACCGATGGCACCACTTGGCAGGCTGTGCCTGATGCCCCAGAGGCCACTACCTCGCCAGTGCTGTATCAAGGGCTGAACCTTACCGGTATCAAAGGGTTGCGCTTGTATGCCACGGCAGACAACAGCCGCGATGCGTGGCTAGAGGTGAAAGAAATTACCATCAATCCTGAACAGTCCCAGCCTGCTGCTACCCCTACAGTTTCGATTTCGTCGAATCTGGCTCGCTATTCAGGGCAGCTCGCTGAGGCATCCGACGACAATAACTCCACTATTTTGTGGACGAAACCCGTGATAGATCCGGCTACGCCAGACTACAACAGCATCAAAGATATGACTCCCGTAGACGCAGCAGTGACCGTCACTTATTCTCAGGCCTTCGACATGAAATATGTGACGTTCGTGCAAGCTAATAACGATCAAATCGCTCAAGGAGTGATCGAATATAGCGTGGATGGCACCAGCAACTGGACGCGCCTGGAGGACGTGAATGGGCGGCAAAGCGTAGAGCTCACCTTGGATACCCCGATTCGCGCCAAAGCAATTCGGGTACGCAACACTGAGCGCACAGCGGGATGGTGGAAGATTGCTGAGCTCTCCGCCAGAGCTGAGCAGGATCCAGAGCCTGAAACTCCGGTGACTGCCACCGTCACTCTTTCTGATGGGTTAGGGCGCTATCAGGGTACGAACGATGCAGCTCTCACCGATGGGGAGACGACGGGCGGATTCGTGTGGACGAATGCCTCCCCGCGCCAAGGTGCTTCTATCACGGTGCTCTACTCTGAGCCGATCCAGGCAGGAGCTATTAGTTTTGCTCAAGATGCCAGCGATAAAATTACCAGCGGCGAGATTCAAGTTTCTCCAGATGGTGCCAGCTGGGAGACGGTTGCTCCAGTGAATGGCAATGCGCTGCAAACCGTGATGTTGCCCGCAGCTCGCCCTGTGCAGGGGATTCGGGTGGTCAATGGGGCAGATTCATCGAGATGGTGGAAAGTCTTTGAGCTATCTGCCATCGCCGCTGATGATCTAGCCAATAGGGATGCGCTCTCGGCAGCTATTGCGCAAGCGAGCGCAAAAGTGGAAGCTGACTACAGCGTATTTACCTGGCAAGTACTCACCGGTGCACTCAATGCTGCACGCGAAACCTACGATAATGCTGCAGCATCTCAGGCGGCGGTAGACGAAGCCACAGCCATGCTCCAGAGCGCTATCAACGGATTGAAGCCCGCTGGTGGGAGTGAACCAGTAGAGCCCAAGCCAGAGGTACCACTGGAGAAGCCCACCGATTTCACGGCTCTCAACCAGACCATCGCAAGCGTGAATTCGCTTGCGCAGGCCGACTACACTGCGCAGACCTGGGCAGATCTCACTGCGGCTCTAGCAGCGGCTCAAGCAGTGGCAGACGACTCTGATGCCACTCAGGAGCAGGTGGATACGGCTTGGGCGGCGCTATGGACGGCGTTGAAAGCTCTGGCTGTGGCTCCTGCGGATCCAGATGAGCCTGACGTTCCTGAAAATCCTGATACCCCTGGCACTCCTGAGGAGCCAGACACCCCAGAGCAGCCCGATACACCCGATACTCCAGATACTCCTGGGGAGCCTGGCACGTCTAGCGACTCAGTGGAGGTGCAGGCGGGAGCTGAGTCTAATGTGTCTCCTGATGCTAAAGATCCAGTCTCTTGCACGGTGAGCCCTTGGGCGAAAGTATCTCAAGTGCAAGGCGTGAGCTATAAAGTGAGAGTAGATGGCAAACTCGTGGATCCAGATGCACAGGGGATCTACCATTATGGATATGGGCAGACGATAAGCATTGAAGCCACTGCTTTAGATGGTTATCAATTCACATCAGGCGCCCAAACCCACTGGAGTTGGAGCGCTCCCACGCGCGCACAGTTACGATGCGATATAGCAGCTTCGGAACCCCAGATTACCCAGCCACCTACTATCGCCAATACTGGAGCGCACGCGATGTGGGCAATCTTGGCTTCATTGGGTCTGCTCGTGCTGGGCACAGCGCTGATCAGATCCCGCTCGCATGGTGCATCTGGTGAGTGAGCCTCGCTGAGCTGGAACTGTGTTAGGTGCCAGCTGGGGAGACGGACTGTCGCGCTATGGACGCGATCATATGATGGCTGCGATCAAGCGGTGGCACCATAAATTAAAGTATGGTGCCACCGAGCGTGGCGTTATCGTCTGGCGGCGCCGTGGAGCATGGCGTCACCACGTAGAAGTGGTACGAGTGGTGGCGCCGTGAAATGTGACGGCACGAGTGTGACGGCTTAAGTGTGAGTTCGTCTCCTCAGATCTGCATCGTTTGGCAGGCCCATACCGTCTGGCTAGGCCGACGAAAAATCCAAAATCTAATAGCCGCACGCCAGTATTGTGGGACAGCTTTGGCTTGCGCAAGTCAAGGCTGTGGAAGTCCGAACTAAGTAATCTAGCTTGAGAAAACTCGGTTAGGCCACCAGTTTAGGCGGTCTCGAATCCTCGGTGTTCACCTAGGATGCGACAAAGGTCTGGCAGATGCGGTGAACAGTTCTAATATAGTGAACGTGGTGTTGCGGATATTAGTGTAGATCTTCGCTGCATCTCGTGCTTCTCGAATCGACGTCCTGTGGCAGGGGCAGATACGGCAACTGAGGGCGGATATAGCAATTGAGCTAGGAGGCTCTAGCTAAAGCGAGAAGCAAGAAAAGCGACGAGCTTTTCATCAGCGTTTCATAAACGTTTTCAAGCGTTGTGCGGCGGAGCAACGGAGCAATGCACTCACGCATAACGATCGCAACGATCAAGGGGAAGAATCGCAATGGCAGGTGTGCGCAATGATCAGCTGTACCAGCTACGTAGCTCAGGTACTCGACGCAAAGCAAACGTGATCAATCCGCATCAATCCTTTTCCCACAAACGCAAAGCATCCCTTATTCTCGGCATCCTTTCAGTGCTATGTGTGGCAATTATGGGAGTGCAGCCGGTACCTACGGCGTATGCGGCTACCGATGAGGCGCTTGATATAGGATTTGGTGGCCAATTCAACGACGGCACCAACTACAACAGCGCCGGCGAAGAAGTGATGAATGGCGCACTGCAGATCGTCGGCAATGCTTCCGGATATCAGAATCTCGATACTCAGGGTATGGTGCTTGCTGGTGCTAGCCAAGGGCTGCGTTTCGTCACTTCCAATCAGGCTTTAGCACTAGGAGAAGCAAACGGTGACGCCACGACTTCATTCCGCACCGAAATAAAGGCCACTCCTACTGCTGCGCAGCAGAACATGGCTACCCTATTCTCCGCTGGCGGCAATATATTCCTGCGCTATAAGAACGCTTCCACGCTCGAGTGGGGCTTTTCTTCCAACAGTGGCGGCTGGCAAAATCACGTAGCTGAAACTCCAGCACCGGTGTTGGGGCAAGTGCATATCTTCCAAATCGAATATCGGCATACATCAGGGCAGACCGCGATGGAGCTGTTCGTTGATGGGGTATCTCGCGGTGTGGCCAGCGCAGAGGGTAAAGCCGCTAAAATTGGAGCCGCTGGCAGTGAATCATTGCGTTCCACGTATGGCTTTGGCAACGAAGTAAACGCTGGCGGGCTCACGCGCGGCTTTGTGGGCAAACTTGGCGCTCTGCGTGTTGCCAGTGTCGATTCTCCTTGGGAATTCGGCGTCATAGATACCAGCACGCTGCTACACGTGAGCTTTGACGGCACGGCAACAGGAGGCAGCTACGCCAAGGCCGGAAACGAGATTATGAAAGGTACGCTCACGCTGCGCCAAGGTACCCAAGGGCCAGCCAATAGTGCCGTCACGCTGACGGCAGCTCAATCTGGAGTGCACTTCGTGCCCACCGCCGATACTTTCACTCTGGGCACTGGTGCCACCATTGATGAACCAGTGATTGCCGAGGCACGTTTGGCTTCTGTCACTCCAGAAACGATGGACACCATCATTGCGATTGGCGGCAATATCTTCTTGCGCTATAAAGACGCCAATACTCTCGAATATGGTTTCTCGTACCAAAATGCTGATGGCGCATGGTCGGATGCGAAGCACGAACTCCCAGCTCCGGCTGCGAGTGATGAACACGTATATGCACTGGCATATATTCCTGGCGATGCTGCCACTCGGCTGGCACTGAGCATCGACGGTACGGCGCAAGCTGACGTCACGGCCTCGTATAAAGCAGCTTTGCACCCCAACCCCACCGGCATTGTGGGCTTTGGCAATGAGGTACATCCAGATACGAATGCAGCGCAGCGAGGCCTGGCAAGCTCACTGAGTGAAGTGCGTTTTGCGCGCACCAGCGCTGATTTTACGGCGGACGATTTTGTGCTCACTCCGCCCGTGCCGTGCATTGTGCCCAACGATATGCAGCCAGCGAACTATATTGAAGTTTCTGCCACTGATTGCCCTGCATTGGTGGAGAAAAAGCTCTCGATGCTGCGTCCCACCGAGAAGCAAGCCCGCTATCTCGATATGGAGCAGATCGGCTTCATGCATTTCAATATGAACACCTTTACTGGCTCCGAGTGGGGCAATGGCACGGAAACTCCAGCAGATTTCAACCCCACAAATCTCGATACTGATCAGTGGGCGAAGGCCTTTGCCGATGCTGGCTTCAAGATGGTGATGATCACCGTGAAGCATCACGATGGCTTCATGCTCTACGATTCTCGATATTCTGAGCATGATACTGGCAGTACGCCGTCTCGCGTGGACGTATTTAGATTGTTTGCTGATTCGATGCGTAAACACGGTGTAGGCGTGGGGATCTATTTCTCCCAGGCCGATTCCAAGGCGGAGCGGCTAGGGATATTCGGCAATGGTTCCCAGCGCCAAACGCGCACAATCCCCACGCTCGTGGAAGATGACGACCGTGCCGAGAAAGTGGCCAGCGGGGAGCTTCCCACATTTACCTATCAAGCCACCGATTACGGGGCATACTTCCTCAACACGCTCTATGAGCTGCTCACCGAATACGGCGAAATTGAAGAAGTGTGGTTTGACGGCGCACAAGGCAATACGCACAACGTGGAAACCTACGATCAGGCAGAGTTCTACGACATGATCCAGAAACTCCAGCCTGGGGCAGTGATTGCGAATGCCGCCAATGATGCTCGCTGGGTGGGCAACGAAGCAGGCTGGGCACGCAATGCCGAATGGTCGCCGCAAGTGGGTGAAATCCACACCAACGATCAAGGTTTGCTCGGGCGTTTTGCTCTGAAACCAGGGCAAAGCACTGGCTCCTATCCCAACTTAGGGCAGTTCGATGGACACGCAAACTCGGTGATGAATCAGGTGCGTAGCGGCGCAGTGAATGTGGCGCACTGGATCCCCGCTGAAGTAGATGTGCGTAATACTGGCTCGTGGTTCTGGAATCGAGGCGTGCAGCAAAGAAGCGTGAGCGAGGTGGTGCGCTACTACGAAGAATCCACTGGGCGCAACGCTATGCTGCTGCTCAACGTCGCTCCTGATAACACTGGGCGTTTCACTGACCGAGATCTTGCCCAGCTGCAGGGATTTGCCGCCGAGATTCAAGCTCGCTACGGCACTCCCGATCTGGCGCTTGGCAAACCCGCAAAACTGATTGTGGGCGGGCAGGAGCGCGCGGCAGGTAGCGAGACGGCCGTGCCAAGCCTCGTGGATGGCTCCAACCTCACCGGCTACAATTCCGGTTCGCGTACCCCGATCTATGAAGTGGACTTCGGTGCCCCTACCACGTTCCAATATCTGGTGTTTGGAGAAAACTCGCGCGAAGCAGGCCAGCAAGTCTCAGGTTTTGAGGTGCAGGTGCAAAGCGGTGACGGCGCTTGGACGAAGATCGCTGAAGCTCCGGTGATCGGCAACCGCCGAAATGTGGTGCTCAATGCTCCGGTGACGGCAGACAAAATTCGCCTGGTGATCACCTCTGCTCGCGGACCAGTGGATATTTCTCGTTTTGAAGTTCACGCGCGTGGCGTGAGCTCAGTACTCGCCTCGGGGGTACAGCCGAAAACGGTGTATCTCGATACGTCAGCTGCCACTCCAGGCACTGGTTCTAAAGATTCACCGTTCAACTCGCTGCAGCAACTTGCGTTAGCAGGCACGCTCGGGCCAGGTTCAGTGATCTACGTGAAAGCTGGTACTACAGTGGTGGGATCCCAGTGGCCATCTGGCTACGGTACGGCAGAATTACCTATTACGATTGCTCCTTACCATGAGGGGCAGTGCTACGCCGGTGGGGAAGATTTTGGTATTCGCTTCAAAGACACTGCCGAGGTGGAGGATGGTGATGCGCTCACGCCTGAGGCGATGCTGGAATCCACGGGGCTAGCAACTGCTGGATGGCGTTTCGCTACTTCGGCTAAGCCGAGCGCAGTGCCAGTATTTGTGGCGCAAACAGATATGAGCGCTACGGCGTCGAGTGAATACAGCAGTGCGAGAGCTACAGCTGCTATAGATGGGAATCCGAGCACTTGGTGGGAGACGGATTGGAATGCTGCCACCCGCCCGAATCCTCGTTTCCCGCAGCACATCGTGCTTGATTTGGGAGCAGAATATAGCGATCTTACGGCTTTGCACTACACGCCTCGGCAAAACATGGCTAATTCGCGGGCTAATGAATACGACGTCTACCTATCGGCAGATAATACGTTTAGCGAAGATGAAAAAGTGGCCAGCGGTGCCTTGGTAAATTCGGCGCAGCCCCAAGCTATTTCTCTTGGAGATGTGCCAGCGGCGGGGCGCTACATCAAGCTAGTGATTAAGAGTGAATTCGGCAACGGCGAGACTGCCGGAGCAGCCGAACTCAATGTGGAGCGTGCCCCAGTGGCACCTGCCGCCGAAACGGCTACTCTCTGTGCTGCGCCGCCAACGCCTGATGACCCAGATACCCCAGGCGGTGACGAGCCAGGCGGTGACGAGCCAGGCGGTAGTGAGCATGGAGATTCTGAGTCGGGTGAGGGCGAGGCTTCCAGCGGTGACGGCCATGAGTCGATAGTCCTCCCTGGTTCGGGGGATAAAGATGATAACGGCACTGCTACGGAGCCTCAGATAGCCAGAATGCCCGATACCGGAAATGGCGTATGGTACTTGATAGTAATCGTCTTTGCTACTATTGGGCTCGGGGCTGCGATGCTGAGTCACAGCCAACGCAACAAAGCGGTTGCCTCGCCTCAAGCGTGATATGCACCGAAGCATATAAGCACACGGATACAAGGCAGAGCATATAACATAAAGAAAAGGACGAATGGTATGCGGATTCGCAAATTCTATACATACCTCGCCGCTTCAGCGGCTGCGTGTTTGGCAGGTGTCGGGATCATTCTTCCGCCTGCTCCTGCCGCTGCCGCTCAAGGTGACGCTGCTATCTGCGCCAACAATATAGCGCAAGGTAGGCAGGTGTATGCCTCAGGGCGGGAGATCCCCAATGATTTCGGCCCAGAAAAAGCAGTGGATGGCGATATCGGGCCAGATACCAAAGGGGATCCTACTTCCCACAATGCCACGGGCTCTTCGCGTTGGTCTGCTAATAATGCGAACGATGCGTGGATCACGGTGGACTTCGATGGAATTGCCACCGTGGATAAAGTGCAGCTCTATTGGGGCAACACATTTGGCCAACCGTATGCTCTGCAGGCGAGCGATGATAATCAGCAGTGGACTGATCTGGTGACGAGCGCAAACGGCGTGCGGGCAGCAAGCACCGAACACACTTTTGATACGCCGAAGCAGATGCAGTACTTGCGTATGAAAATTTCGGGTAAATCCCAGCAGTGGGCGCTCTCACTGTGGGAGATTTCGGTGTGTGGCAGCGTGGCTCCAGTGCCGGAACCAGAGCCTGAGCTGATTCCCACAGCTAGCTATGCCAGCATTATTCCAGCTCCATTGAGTGCCCAGCTAGCTCCAGGAGAGCTGAGCGCTTTCCAAGCCAGCGCTGCGTTAGCAATCAAAGCTGCTGGAGACGCACAAGCTCCAGCTGGCTATCTAGCGGGGAAGCTGCGCACGGCCACCGGTTGGGAGATACCAGTGGCTGCAGACGCTGATGGCACGCCATTGATTGAGTACGTGATTGATCCTGCATTGAACGTGCCAGGAGTGAATGAGGGGCAAAAAGGCGAATCCTATACCCTGAATATCACTGCCGATAAGGTGACGATCACTGCTCGCAATGCCACTGGTGCACTGTGGGGCACGCAAACGCTGTTGCAGCTGCTTGGGCCGTGGGCACATTTCGGCCAGCCAACGCTCAATGCGCTCTACCAAATTCCCGCTGGCACTATTGCTGACGGCCCGCGCTTCTCTTATCGCGGGGTGATGGTGGATCCTGCTCGTTCGTTTATTCCGAAAGATGAGCTGATGGATCTGATGGATCTGATGAGTTCCTACAAGATGAACATCTTGCATCTACACCTCACTGATGATCCAGGCTGGCGCATCGAGATTCCCAATGAGGGCAAACCGGCTGATGACGTGATTGACTACAGCTTGCTCACCTCTCGCGGCGGAGCCACGGCTTTCCAAGAGGGCGAATCTCAAAATGCTGGTGGTTTGCCTGGGCGTACGGGTTACTACACCCTAGCTGATTACGATGAGATCGTGAGCACCGCCAATTCTCTAGGGCTCACGATTGTGCCTGAAGTGGATGGTCCAGGGCACATGGAGTCAGCGCTCTATTCAATTCCGCAGCTCAACTCGGAATTCTCATACCCTAAGCCGGCTCCTGGAGAGAGCACCGTGCCAGTGCCGAGCTATGCAAACAATATGCGCACCTCATTGGACCCTACGAATGAGCACACCTATAAGTTCACGCAGCAAGTGCTTAATCTGATTGCTGAAAAATCCAATAGCCCATATCTGCATATCGGCGGCGATGAGGCGAACGTGACGCAGCGCAACCATTATTTGACGTATATGGAGCGGGTGCTGGGGCAAGTGAATGCCTTAAACAAGACTCCTATCGTGTGGAACGAAGCCATGAAGACAATGAATGCAGATACTGATCTGCTCAACGGCGCTGTGGTGCAGTCGTGGAGTGAAGCTCCCAGTGCAGTGCCTGCTCGGCGCGACAACCTAATCGCCAAAGGCGGCAAATTCATCGTCTCTCCGGCGGCAGTTTACTACTATCCGCAGCATGAAGATCCGAGTATTCCAGGGCCAAACTGGGCGTGCGGTGGAAATGGCTGCACCTTGCAGGAAGCCTATGCTCACGAGCCGCAAACCTATGTGGGCGTGAATAGCGATAATGCAATTTTGGGTGTCTCGGGGGCAATGTGGTCGGAGCATTTACGCACCTATAACGATCTGCAATTCTCCGTGTTCCCCAGAATGCTTGCGCACGCTGAAATTGGCTGGACGCCTAAAGATGGCAAAAACTGGCAGCGTTTCCGCAAGGCTGTAGCCGCTCAAGGCAATGCCCTCAATACAGCCAATGCCACATTCTTCAAGGGGCCACTGGTGGATTGGAAGACAACTGGGGCATGGGCAGCAGACTATGTTCCAGAAGTGACCGCCAAAGATAGCACTGAGCGCCTGTTGGCTTATGCCTCAGCGCCAGGAGCCTCCGCAGAGAACTCTTCGGCAAATTTACTCACGGCCACGCTCACTTTGACGCCTAAAGTTGGTGCGGCAGATCCTGCCGCCGGAGAGGGAGCCACTGGTGATGCAGCCGAAAGCGGAACAGAAACGCCCGCAGCAGGGGATGCAGCAGCCAAAGCCATCACCGTGCCAGTGCGTCTAGAGCTAGATACGCCATACCACTTCACTGATGCAGGGCGTACCACGGGACGGCAGATGAACTCAGTATTCCACCTTTATGCTAGCTATGAAAATGTGCCAGCAGGGGAATATGACGTGCGCTTGGATCTGGCTAGCGAAGGTCTTGAATCTGGCGTGATCATCAACACCTTAGTGGTGAATCCCAAAGAGGTGACCCCTGCTACTCCTAGCTCAAACGTGAGCGCAGATGCCACTGATCCAGTTTCATGCACAGTCGCCCCGCACGTGGTGATTCCTGAGAGTGAAGGGGTGGTTTATAGCATCAACGGTGAAGATGTAGCCGCGGGCACGCATACCTACGGTTATGGCGAAACGGTAGTGGTATCAGCTCGGGCTTTGCCCAACTATGTGCTAGCTGAGAATGCCCCTAGCTCTTGGGAGTGGAGCGCTCCTATTCGCGATGAGCTAAACTGCGATCCTGATCCAAGTACAGATCCAGATGATCCAGGTACCGATAATCCTGGTACTGGTGAGCCTGGCACCGATGAGCCTGATACTGACGACCCAGGCACTGGTGGAACT
This sequence comes from Actinomycetaceae bacterium, assembly GCA_028724905.1. GTDB lineage: Bacteria > Actinomycetota > Actinomycetes > Actinomycetales > Actinomycetaceae > Arcanobacterium_A. Next base: position 38,416 of record JAQYTG010000007.1, read on the forward strand.
GGTGAGGGCACTGGCATAGATACTCCTGATAGCGGTGATGCCGGTGGTGAAAGTGCAAGTGGTGCAGCAGGCACCGGTTCAGAATCTGGCGGCTCTACGTCGGGCGGCTCTGAGGTGACTCCTGCTGCTCCGCAGCTAGATGGTCAAGGAGCTATGCAGACTCTGAGCAATTCAGGTTCGCACAGCGCATGGTTTGTGCTCTTTACCCTGCTGTTTATCGCAGTGGGCACAACTGGAGTGCTAGCGGGCTCTAAGAAATAAACAAACAGCTGCAGGCGCAGGCGGTGGTGCATCGCCTGCGCCTGCTTGATGGATGTCACGAGATCGCATTGAGCTTGGAGGAGAAAATGCGGGATTTACAAGTAAGTAGTGGCAATGGAATGCGGGTGCACAAAGTGATTGCGGCGCTTGTAGCGGCAATGGGCATAAGTATTGCTTCAAGTTTCTCGCCACTTCCTGCTTGGGCTACGCCAGAGCCGGAATCCGTGGCGGTGCAGGCAGACACCACGCTGCAATCGTGGAGCAATGAGAAGACGCAATCTATGGCAGCTAAGCCGTATATTGGCGCCTTGCTTCCCACTGGTTATGGCACGTTTGGTGAGCAGTTTGAATCCACGAATACCGGCGATCAAACCGATGCCAAAATGGGTTTGCTCACTTTCGATCTCAGCTCTTACGATCTTGCCCCGCAATCGGCCACGATCCAGCTCACCTATGTGGGCTTTCGCGGTAATCGAGCAGCCACTGATACCACGAAGATTCGCGTGACGGCAGTAGACACCAACGTCTGCACCAACTCGGCTGCTAGCTGCCCCGCCAGCACTGCCACCTGGGCCACCCGCCCGCGGTTTACGGTGGGAGCAGATACTCTAGTGGCAGAATCTTCATCGTTTACCTATGGCTCCGTGCAATACACGGGCGATGCTATCCGAGTGAATCCCGATAACACGCAAGCCGTGGAGCTCGACGTCACCGCTATTGTGGCGGCGCAATTTGCAGCTGGGAGCAAAGTGATCACCTTTGCCATGCAAGAAGCTAACGGCGTTGAGCTGCGTTTTGCCTCTAGTGAAGGGGCAGGCGGCACGCTAGCGGGCACCACTAGGGAGATGGCGCCACGCATGAGCGTGATCCCGCAGGAACTACCTTTTGCTCTCACGATCATGTCCCCTGCTAAGACGCGCTATGAGATTGGAGAGGCGTTTGATCCAGCAGGGCTAGTGGTGACGCTGCGAGAAACTGCCACCAGCGCAGAAACCCAGCTCACGCCAGAGCAATACGAGCTAGACTCTGCGGCCTTTGACGGCGAGAATATCGGAACCTATCCGATCGTCGTCACCTACAAGGAAGACCCCAGAGTGAAAGCCACTTTCAACGTGCAGGTGGTGAGCAACGTAGCAGATACTGGTGACGGCGATACCAGCGAAGACGACGTAATGTGGTACACCACTCCCGCTTCTACCACGCCGCCAGGGAATGTACCTAAAGGTACTCTGCCTGGCGGTGATGGCGGAGATAATGATCGCTGGCAGCGCACCACCCTCCCAATTGGCAACGGCAAAGTGGGTGGCACGGTGTGGGGAGAAATCTCCAACGAGCGCATCACGTTCAACGAAGAGACGCTCTGGACGGGCGGGCCAGGCTCAGTGGCCAATTACAACGGTGGAAACAACGAGTCGAAAGGCCGCGATGGGGCCACTTTGCGCGAATTGAATCGCCAGCTGGAAACGGGCGCACAGACGGTGAATCCGAACAACCTTACCGGCGGAGAAAATGCGGCTGCGCAGGGCGCTTATCAAAACTGGGGCAATATCTATATCAACTACGGTTTTGCCAACAATAACGCTACGAACTACCAGCGCAGCTTGAATCTCTCTCAAGGTCTAGCAAATGTCAGTTTCACTCACGACGGCGTGGATTATGCGCGGCAATTCTTCGTCTCGAATCCCGATAATGTAATGGTGGCGCGGCTCACCGCGAGCGAAGCGAACCGCTTGAACTTCTCGCTGACGATGCCTACTAATCCAGGCGCCACGAAAAACGGTGAAACTACTACGGTGGCAGGAGATACACTCACGGTGCGCGGAGCCTTGCGCAACAACGGCTTGCTCTACAACGCCCACGTGAAAGCCGTGCCAGATGGTGGCGTGGGCACGATCTCGCGTGGCTCCGATGGTTCGCTGCGAGTAGCTGATGCCACTGGCGTCACCCTCTATATCGCTGCAGCCACCGATTATGAAAATTCTTATCCTGCCTATCGCACGGGAGAAAGCGCCGAACAGTTAGACGCGAGAGTGGCAGGAGTGGTGCGCGCGGCGGCCAATAAAGGTTTTGACGCGGTGAAAGCGGCTCACGTGAAAGATCACCGCGCATACTACGACCGCGTGAATATCGACTTAGGGCAATCTTCCCACAGCGATGCGGGCGCGCTTACCACTAATGCGCTCTTAGATGCCTATAAGGCGGGCAACGCCACTGAGGCACAGAAGCGCGAGCTGGAAATGTTGGTGTATCAATACGGGCGCTATCTCACGATTGCTTCCTCACGGGAAAACAGCCAGCTGCCGTCAAATCTGCAAGGTATTTGGAGTAGCACGGCCGGAGATAATGCTCATGGCACTACTCCTTGGGGATCAGATTTTCACCTCAACGTGAATTTGCAGATGAACTATTGGCCCACGTATTCGGGCAATCTTGCTGAGCTGGCCGAGCCACTGATTGCTTATGCCGAAAGCCTGGTGGAGCCTGGGCGGGTGACGGCGCGCATCTATGCGGGTGCACGCACGGATGCGGGCACCCCAATCGGGGAGGGCGCCGGATATATGACGCACACCGAAAATACGGCCTACGGGTGGACAACTCCAGGGCACGCTTTCTCGTGGGGCTGGAGTCCAGCGGCAATGCCGTGGCTATTGCAAAACGTGTATGAGGCATGGGAATACACCGGCGATGAGGAATTGCTGGCGCAGCGCGTCTATCCGCTTTTGAAAGAAGAAGCTCATTTCTATGTGAACTATATGCTGCATCGCGGCAATCAAAACGCGGCTGACGGCCAGAGCCGGCTTACGACGGGCGTGGCGTATTCACCGGAGCATGGGCCGCAAGGCACCGACGGCAATACTTATGAGAGCACCTTAGTGTGGCAGCTGCTGAACGACACGATTGAGGCGGCGCAGACACTTGGGGTAGACGCGGCTCTTGTGGATGGCGAGGGCGCTTGCTCAGTAGACAACTGGGCGAAAGATACGAACGGAGCATTCACTCAGGCTGATGCAAACCGCTCCTGGGCGTGCGCCTTAGAGCTGCTCAAACCGATAGAAGTGGGCACGAGCGGGCAGATCAAAGAATGGTTCTTTGAGGGAGCTTTCGGCAAGAAAGCAGACGGCTCGAATATCCCTAGCTATGAAAATGGGCACCGACACATGAGCCACCTGCTCGGCCTCTTCCCAGGCGATCTTATTACGGTGGATAACGCCACCTATATGGACGCAGCAAAAGTATCGCTGCAAAATCGCGGCGATGATGCCACCGGCTGGGGCGTGGGGCAGCGCATTAATTCTTGGGCGCGCACTGGAGATGGCAACTATGCTTACCTCTTAATTGAAAAGCAGCTCAAGCAGGCGATGTATCCCAACCTCTTCGATGCCCACCCGCCGTTCCAAATTGACGGCAACTTCGGCAACACCAGTGGCGTGAACGAGATGCTTATGCAGTCCAACAGCACCTTTAAGGCAGCAGACGGCACGGAATATCGAAACTATATCAACCTGCTTCCCGCGCTCCCTGACGCTTGGGCGAGTGGCAGCGCCTCAGGTCTCGTAGCTCGCGGCAACTTCACCGTGGATCTGGAGTGGCAAGATGGCACGATAGACTCCTTGCGGCTCACCTCAAATATTGGCAATCCAGCCACACTCGCATTCACGAATGCGGCCAGCGTGAAAATCAAAGATGTGACGGCAAACAAGATGGTGGAGCCTACGGTGCTTGACGCTAGGCACATCACTTTTGCCACCGAGGAGGGGCACACCTATGAAATCGGTGAAGACGTGCAAGAGCCTGAGCCTACTGACCCTGATCCCACTGAGCCCGATCCGCCCGTGGTGGACCCTGATCTTGTGGTGACGGCGGTGCCTGGGGCTGCCTCGAATGTGGCTCCTGGTGCTGATGATCCTGCTAGTTGTGAGGTGGCTCCGTTTGTGCAGCTCACGCTGACTGAGGGTGTGGTGTATACGGTGCGGGTGGGAGATCGCGTGCTCAGCCCTGATGAGAATGGTCGTGTGGCGTATGGCTATGGGGAGACGGTGATAGTGAGCGCAACGGCTCTTGAGGGTTACGTGCTTCCTGAGGGTGCACAAAGCGAGTGGACTTGGACGGTTCCGACTCGTGCGGAACTCGCGTGTGATGCCGAGTCTGGTACCGGTGAGCCTGGTACTGGTGAGCCTGGTACTGGTGAGCCTGGTGGCAGTGAGCAGCCAGGTACCGGTGAGGACACTGGTACTGATCAGCCTGGCACCGGCACGGGTGAGGGCACAGATAACCCA
>JAQYTG010000008.1 GCA_028724905.1 Actinomycetaceae bacterium
TTCTCCCATGCAGAACCCACCTGTCATAAAGAAGATTCACCGGCCGAAACGGCAACCCAAGTTTTCTCGCTGTGGCTCGAGAGCCATACCCCGCCTCAAACGAATCAACAGCCGCCTCTCGCTGCTCCACCGACAACGAACCATCAGGACGCATAACACCCCCTACCCTAAAACTGAACAAATAACCGTCCAACTTTCAGGGTTCAGTACATTCTAATCCAAGATCAATAACTTTTGTCTGCTAGCCCTAGCTTTTGTCTGCTAGCCCACCAAAGTCACGCAGCGGCAATCTCGCAGCTGGCTCCCTCCTCGTGCTCGGCTAGACGGCGGAAAATGAGGGCGAGGAGCGCGCCGGAGAGGTTGTGCCAGATGGAGAAAATTCCTCCTGGCAATGCGGCGGCGGTGCCAGGGAAGTACTGCGTGGCCAACGTGGCTGCCAGACCCGAATTTTGCATCCCCACTTCGATAGATACTGTGCGGGCTGCGCGGTTGCTGGTTCGGCAGAGCTTGGCGAAGGCGTAGCCGATAGAGAATCCGAGGATATTGTGGAGAGCCACTGCTGCGAACACCAGTACTCCAGCGGTGCGAACCACCTCGTGTGACGGTGCTACCACGCCTGCTACGACGATGGCGATCACGGCAGTGGAGAGCCACGGGAGAGCAGGCAAGAGATAATTGACAAACTTGGGGAAGAGGAATCGCACGGCGAAGCCGCCAATGACGGGTGCCAGTACCATCTGGGCAACGGATATGGCCATCGCGGCGCCATCCACTGGCATATATCGCCCTGCAAGCCAGGCTGTGAGCAGCGGGGTGACGATTGGTGCGATGATTGTGGAGACGGACGTCATCGTCACGGAGAGAGCCACGTCGGCTTTTGCGAGATAGGCCACCACATTTGAGGCCGTACCTCCTGGGGCGCAGCCCACGAGAATCACTCCCACGGCAACCTCTGCTGGCAGCTGCAATACCCATACGACGAACACCGCCAAACTCGGCATGATGAGGTATTGAGCTGCGACCCCAATCAAAATGGGCAGTGGGTGGGTGATAACAATCTTAAAATCTGGCACGGTGAGTGTGAGCCCCATGCCAAACATAATGACGCCGAGCAGAATCGACGTGTAGGGCGTAATCTGCCCTGCCGTAGCCGGAAAGAGAAATCCCCACAGTCCCGCACAGAAAATAAGTGCTGGAAAGAGCATGACGGCACGTAGTGCATTGGCATCTTCGCGCGAGCGGCTAGTGGCGGATAATCGTTGATCCCTGGTGGCTCTGGCAGGCCGTTTATGTGCAGCTGGATCCGTGGCTGGTCTTTTATCCCTCCGTGCGGAGCATTTCTTGCTGACTCTCTTCATACGTGAGATTAAACCACTGTGAGATGCTGTGTGCGTACAGTGCTCCTATTGTGATACGTGTCCTGATAGATGTGCCTTGTTGTACTCGTGTACTGCCTCCCGTCACGGCAGATGCTTCTTGAGTCTTGTTGCTTAAGGCGTGCGGCGTTCCGTTTAAACCAGGGTGACAAGCAGCTTTCGGCTCAGCCTGGGGGTGTGCTCTCAGGTGGATGCCGGTGTGCCGTCTGGTTCGTCGTCACCAGATGAAACACTGCCATAGCGGCGGGCGAATACCCTCGGTGACATGATGGTGAGATGGGGAGGGTGGAGACCTGAGAAATCACGGGTGTAGCTCAGCAGTATAGAAACTCGTGAGGTGAGGGCAGCCATGTATGTTTGAACGGCATTGGGGCGCTGAGGTAGCTGTAACGCCCGCGTTCGCGGTAGTCTTCGGGGTGAGGGAATGTACTCGTAGTCGGCGCGTTCAAAGAAAGAGCGCAGTGCTGAGGAGTGCTGTGGCCAAATGGTGTGAGCCACGCTGAGGGCTTCTCGGATAGTGGGTTGGGCGATAACGAGTGCGTATGGACTGCGAGAGCAGATGCGGAATGTCTCTTGAGAATCGCGGGAGGGGAGGAGTATCGCAGCCAGAAGCACACTTGCGTCAACCATAACCCGCACGGTGTATGCGATGCATGGTCGGTGAGTAGGAGGTACTGGCGGTGCGAGAGTGGTGCTGTCTAAACTGCCCAGCACTTGAACGCGCCGAATGAGCCGGTTGAGATCCTGGTGACGGCGGATACCCCTTTCCTGAGCTGCTCCAGCGAACGATTCCTGAGCCTGGCGCAGGGCTGCGAGAGTGGCGCCGAGTAGCGAAATTGTGCCGTCATTCTCGCGGATAAAAGTGACGAAACTTCCGGCGCGTAATCCCATGTTGCGCCGCAAACAGACGGGTATCGTGATCTGTCCTTTGGTACTTACGCGAGCCGTTGCGATCACCGGAGCCACTTTTGCTCTTTTCTATGTGTTCTGAGAGGTATTCTAATACAATTTCCGTTTTGCGTGCAGTGTCTGTGCTGATATTTTCTGTTTTCTGCGGCCGTGAGCAGCATGGACAGATGTGGTGACGAATGAAATTGGCTGACATTTTCTGTTTTCTGTGCCCGTGAGCAGCATGGCGTCGCGCAGCAGTTCGTGGGAGTGGCTGCTTGAAGGAAAGTTGCGCGGTATGATCGGCTGTGTTTGCGTTGAAAGAGATGCGCAGAGTGCGTGCTGAGTGCTTGTTTTGAGCGTGTGCTGAGTAAAAAGTCTGCGTCGGGTATGCGTACTGAGCGTATGTGAGTGTATGGGGAGGATTGATGAAAAGAACGGCATTGGTGACGGGAGCGTCGAGTGGCATTGGGGCGGCTACGGTACGGGCGCTGGCAGGGGATGGCCTCGCCGTCATTGCTACGGCGCGTAGAGAGGGACGTCTGCAAGAGCTGGCCCAGGAAACGGGGTGCTCATTTGTAGCGGCTGACCTGACGACGGATGATGGCGTACGAGTAATAGCCGATTATGTGCATGACGCCGGTGGGATTGACGTGCTGGTGAACAACGCTGGAGGGGCACTGGGTACGGATCCAGTGGCAGAGGGAAAACTCGACGAGTGGCGGCGGATGTTTGACCTTAACGTGATGTCTACGTTGGCTCTCACGCAAGCGCTGCTGCCGCAGCTGCGGGAGAAAGGTGGAGATATTGTGTTTATGCTCTCCACGGCTGCTATTGGTACATATCCTGGAGGTGCTGGCTATGCGGCAGCTAAACACGCGGAGCGCCAAATCCCAGATACGCTGCGTCTTGAGTTGATGGGCGAGCCGGTGCGCATTATCGAGATTGAGCCTGGCATGGTGAAAACGGAAGAGTTCTCTCTCAACCGCTATCACGGGGATGCCGAGGCGGCTGCGGCAGTGTATTCCGGTGTGGAGCAGCCACTCCTCGCAGAAGACATTGCTGAGGCGGTGCGCTGGGCGGTGCAGTTGCCGGCGTATGTAAATATCGACTCGATGGTGATTCGCCCTGTAGCTCAGGCGAGCAATACGTTGGTGGCGCGTACAGGCGCTTACAACTAAGCGCAACCGCACCACTGCCCTTACAACTACCACCGCCCTTAAAACTAGTCGCGTAAAACTAATCGCATATGGCAAAGCGTATAGCGAAGATGCTTGCCGGCTCGGTGGACGCTGCGGTGGGTTGATGGCATCGGGCAGATCCCTGCGGTCAACCCAGCTGCGGCAGCGGGTGCTCTATTTGTATTCGACTGCGGCATTTGTATTCATGTGTGTTCATAAATTCTGCGCTTGCGTGCGTAGATCGAAAAAGCGAGATCTGGGATAATGGTGGCATGGCTGATCAGGTGAAAATTGCGTTCTTTGATATCGACGGCACGATGATTGATATTCATACGAAAAAGCCGACTGATACGATGCTCGCCGCGCTCCACCAGCTGCAGGAAAAGGGGGTGGCAATCGTGATTGCCACCGGCCGCGCCGCCTCGATTATCCCTGATTTTCCTGGCGTTTCTTTCGATTCGTATCTCACGTTTAACGGATCGTACTGCTTCATGCCTGATGGCACAGAAATTTTTTCCAACCCTATCCCCACTCATGCCGTGCAGCGGGTGATGGCAAATGCTGCGGCTATGGGGCGTCCAGTGAGTATTGCTACTGCACGGCAGGTGCTGGCCAACGGGGTGGATGCTGACCTTGCAGATTTTTTCGCCATTGGGAAAGTGGATGTGCCGGTCGTGGATAATCTCGATGAAATTGTGGCTAGTGAGCCGGTATATCAGCTGCAAGTAGGCGGTAGTGCTGAGGAGTATGTGGCACTCGTCGAGGGTGTGCCGGAAGCGAGGGTCGTGGCGTGGTGGGATCGCGCCGCCGATGTGATTCCCTCTAACGGCGGTAAAGGCAGGGGAGTGCTCGAAATTTTAGCGGCCTATGGCCTCAGCCCAGATCAGGCGATAGCTTTTGGCGATGGGCGCAATGATATTGAAATGCTGCAAACCGTAGGGTGGGGCGTGGCGATGGGGAATGCAAAGCCAGTGGTGAAAGAAGCCGCTGACGACGTGTGTGGGGATGTGGCTGACGACGGTATCTACCACTATCTGCGCGCCCACGGAGTGCTGTGAGCTAGATTGTCGGCTTGCTCATCGGATGCCGTCACGCGATGGCAAGAGGCGCGCTAGCGCAGAAGACGGGGCTGAACAAGTGTCGGCAAGCTGATGGAATCAACGGCTGATTTTCTTGGGATACGGTCGTGCGTATCAGGGTTAGTGACGGCAACGACGGAATTGAGGCTGATTTTCTTGGCCTGCTCTCGTGTAGCCTATGAACATGGATATTCCCGCAGTTCTGCTCGTTAATTTAGGTACGCCACTGAACCCAGCTCCAGCTGATGTGCGTAAGTTTTTGCGCACGTTCCTCGGTGATCGCCGTGTGGTAGAGATACCACCGGTGCTGTGGAAACCACTTTTAGAGGGGATTATTTTGCGTACCCGCCCGAAGCATTCCGCGCGGCTCTACCAATCTATATGGGATATCGGAGAAGTGACAGGCTCCCCACTGCAGTATTGGAGCGAGCGCCAGCGCGATGCCCTGGCCGGGCGGCTCGGCGAGAGTGCACACGTGACGCTTGCCATGCGTTATAGTGAACCCACAATTGGTGATACGCTCAGCGAATTACGCGATCGAGGATACCGGCGGGTGTTGGTGGTGCCGCTCTATCCTCAATACGCAGCAAGCACAGTGGCGTCAGTGAACGATGAAGTGGCTCGCTGGCTCCTCGCTGAGCGTGATCAAATGGCGGTATCGGTGTTGCATTCGTACCCAGATTTTCCGCCATACATTGAGGCGCTGGCGCTCGCCGTAGAAAAACACTGGGCAGAACATGGAGAATTGGATCCATCCCGAGGGGATCGGCTGGTGCTGAGTTTCCACTCGATCCCGATGAGCGTCCACAAAGCCGGAGATCCCTACCGCAATGAATGCGAACTCACGGCACGGTTGTTGGCGCAGCGTTTACACCTCGATATGGGGAGCCTCGCCGATACCGCTGGAGCCTGTCCGCTAGATACTTCCGCTAGTACAACCAATGCTGTCGTCACGGCCGGTGCAGCCCGCACATCTGACGTCTCCCGCGTGGACAACGCCGCTAGTGCAGCCGCCGTTACCAGTAGCGCAGCTAACGCAACTGATGCAGCTGATGCAGCCCGCGCAGCTGATTCACTCACCGCAGCTGGTGTAGTTGATACTGGCACCGGTGGGCGCGGCAATGTGGCTACTGCTCATGGCGTCACCGATGCACACAACGGGGGAGGGGATGTGAATACTGCTGCAGCTGCTACTCGTGGTGAGTGCGTCGTCACCTATCAATCTGTCTTTGGCCCTGCCCAATGGATCGGGCCTGCCACGATTGATACCGTGCGGGCGTTAGGGCGTGCCCATGCGCGGCGGGTAGATGTGATATGCCCAGGATTTACCGCCGACTGCCTAGAGACGCTTCAGGAAATCAATATGCTCAACCGTGAGGAGTTTGTGCGTGCCGGCGGTGGGCAGTTTCATTACATCCCGTGGGCTAATGCCGAGCAGCCGTGGCTGGCAGCGCTAGAGCAGCTAGTACGCCGCGAGCTCCCTACCCGCAGTGGCGACTAGGGAGCTCGTCTAGTGATTCGGTTACTACTCGTAATCGTGTTTACTGGGCTTTCCAGGAAGCTGCAGCCTCGTCGTCAATGAGGGCATTCGAGTAGTATTCGATGGTAACGGTGTCTGCTTTAAAAGCCACTTTCCCGCTCACGCTGCCGTTGGCATTTAGCGATCCAGCGTCGAGCAGCTTCGCATCTTCTAGCAGGGCAAATTGGGCATCGTTCACAGCGCCATTCTTGCCTACGCCTTTCCAGTCAAAGGAGGCATAGGAGATCTTTTCCGTGCCGGTATTGGTGTAGCTCACGGTAGCCACCATATAGCTATCTCCAGCTACATCTTTCACAGCAGGCTCAACGGCATCCACGGACACCACAAGTCCGTTGCTCAGCGTGGCTTTGGTGCCCACGGCTAGATTCGTGGCGGCAGCGGGATTTTCGGCAGGCTTTTCGGCCGGTTTTTCAGATGTTGCTGTTCCGTCTGTGGGCTGCGTCGTGCTGGTAGCTTTCGGAGAGGAGAGAGCGTCATCGAGCGCTTTGCTGTACATACTTTGGAATGCGAGTGAGATAACGATGGCCAGAATGCTCAGCACCAAACCAGCGATGGCGAGGCCTTTGCCTCCCTTGTTTGCTTCCTTTTTCAGTTTGACAATTCCCACGATGGCGAGAATAGCTCCCACCACGGCGAGTACGATGGCTACATTGTTGAGAATCGGCATCCAGGAGCCGAGAATGGCCAAAATTCCGAGGATGAGCGCTGCAATGGCGAGGCCGGAGGTGCTCTTTGCTGGCGGTGTAGACATTGCTGGCGGTGTAGATATCTCTTGGGGTTGGGTCATGGTTGTTCTCTTTTCGCTATGACGTATGAGAGTTCAAGAAATGTGACGGCGGATTCCAGGTAGGGAGTGTGTACCTTTTGTGTGCACTACGTGTGTGCATACGCAGCGTGTGCACACACAGGCTAAGCATCAGCTTGACGCGATTCTTATACCGGCGTTGTCACGATGAGCTTATGCCAGTGTCGTCACAATCAGGTGTTGCAACGATCCCTAGATTCCACTCCGCCCACACTACTTTTGCGGGGGGGGGGTGTCAAATGCGGATCGGCTCCTGGGCTACATCTGAGTTAAATGAGGCCGGCTTGTGAGGGATCTGGTATACGCTGGATCTGCACCTGAGCGCTCTCTGATCGGCGCCTGATCTGCGCTAGGCTGGACGTGACCGGCACGTGATCTGCACCTGAGCGCTGCTGGAGCTGAACCTGAAGTGCGTGTGCGTGCTAACTGCGTGTGTGCTAGCTGTGCGTGTGCAAGCAATCTCACGTGTAGCGGGCGATTGTGAGATGTTGCCTTGGGGTATTGCTGCGCTACACTATCGAGCAGTGGCTGTGATCCGATATCGACGGGGAGCCTCCGGAAGAACGGTGCCGAGCTGTGAATGCCAGTGTGTGCAGATGTGCTCATAATGGCTGTATAGCGCATAGTGCTGTAGAGCTTGTATATGTGGAGCTCGGTTTGGTGCTCAGTAGAACCGGACGATTCAGCTCCGTAAGAGCTCAATGAAGCGGCTGTTGTTCGCCCGTGGGAATCCTAAACTCCCACAGGTAGGGTGAGTGGCAGCAAGCGAGGTGGTACCGCGGCAAACGTGAACAGCGCACGTCGTCCTCGCTCACGTAGTGGATATGTGTTCACTGCGCGAGACATAGCATGAGGAGAATGATGAGCGATCAGTTGCATAAGGATGGCCACGGGCGATACCCCTTGCACCGCGCAGACGATGGTGTAGTGGCATCCCCACAGTTGCCACAGCTTGAAGAGGATGTGCTTGCTTTCTGGGCGAAAGACCACACGTTTGAAGCGTCAGTGGAGCAACGCCAGGCGGGTACAGATGGTGCAAACGAATTTGTTTTCTATGATGGCCCACCCTTTGCCAATGGTCTGCCGCACTATGGTCACTTGCTCACCGGCTATGTGAAAGATGTAGTGGCTCGTTTCCAAACTCAGCTTGGCCACCGCGTAGAGCGGGTGTTTGGTTGGGATACTCACGGTCTGCCAGCTGAGCTGGAGGCTGAACGGATCCTGGGCATCACCGACAAATCTCAGATTGAGCAGCTGGGTATTGAGAAATTCAATGATGCCTGCCGCGAGTCAGTGATGACCTATGCCGACGAGTGGAAAGAATACGTCAATCGTCAAGCTCGTTGGGTCGATTTCGACAATGGCTATCGCACCTACTATCCCACGTTTATGGAGTCGGTGATCTGGGCTTTTAAGCAGCTCTACGATAAAGGCCTCGCCTACGAGGGCTACCGCGTCTTGCCCTATTGCTGGCACGATGGCACGCCGCTGTCCAACCACGAGCTGCGCATGGATGATGACGTCTACCAAGATCGCACTGACCAGACGGTGACGGTGGGTTTGCGCCTCGAAACTGGCGAGTTGGCGCTCATCTGGACGACGACGCCGTGGACGCTCCCAGCGAACTTAGCGGTGGCTGTAGGGCCGGATATCGACTATGTGCGGGTGACGCCAAGCGAGGGAGAGCTAGCTGGTGAGACGCTGATCGTGGCGGAAGCTCGTATGGGTGATTATGCGAAAGAATTCGGAGATAACCCGCAGGTTTCGCAGCCATTCAAGGGCACTGAGATCGCTGGGCTGAGCTACAGTCCGATCTACGGCTACTTTGAAGCGGCCAAGGCTCAGGCGCTCGCAGATGGAACGGCCGATCAGGCGGGGCACGCAGGCCCAGGTTCGCGTGCCTGGACGATTATCACTGCAGATTACGTCTCCACTGAAGACGGTACCGGCTTGGTACACATTGCCCCCGCATTCGGTGAAGAAGATATGAATGTGGGCAACGCCAATAAGATTGGCGTGGTGATGCCGGTAGATGACGCTGGTGATATCACTGCCGAGGTGCCCGATTACGCTGGCATGAACGTCTTTGATGCCAATCGTTATGTGATCGCTGATTTGCGTGAACAAACTGGCCCGATCGCCGAGCGTGATCCCAAGATCCGTGCGCGGTTGGTGCGCGCGGCCTCTTACACTCACTCCTATCCGCATTGCTGGCGGTGCCGCAAGCCGCTCATTTATAAAGCAGTGACGTCATGGTTTGTGAGAGTCACGGACTACCGTGACCGCATGGGGGAACTCAACCAGCAGATTTCCTGGATGCCTGAGTATATCAAGGATGGAATTTTCGGCAATTGGCTCGCAGGAGCGCGCGATTGGAGTATTTCGCGCAACCGCTATTGGGGCACTCCCATTCCGGTGTGGAAATCAGATGATCCACAGTATCCTCGGGTGGATGTGTATGGCAGTTTTGAGGAGCTAGAGCGCGATTTTGGGCGTTTGCCACGCGGGCGAGACGGCGAACCGAATCTGCACCGGCCATATATTGACGAACTCACTCGTCCGAATCCTGACGATCCCACAGGCAAGAGTACGATGCGGCGCATCCCCGATATTCTCGATGTGTGGTTTGATTCCGGCTCAATGCCGTACGCTCAAAAGCACTATCCATTCGAGAATCGTGAGTGGTTCGAGAATCACTTCCCAGGTGATTTCATTGTGGAGTACATCGGGCAGACCCGCGGTTGGTTTTACGTGATGCACGCGCTGTCCACTCCGCTCTTCGACAAGCCGTCTTTCCTCAGTTGTATTTCGCACGGAATCGTCTTGGGTAACGATGGACGTAAGGCGAGCAAAAGCCTGCGCAACTACCCTGATCCAATGGAGATGTACAACACGTATGGTTCTGATGCCGTTCGCTGGATGCTGATGAGCTCTCCGGTATTGCGCGGGGGGAATCTCGTGGTGAGTGAAGAGGGCATCCGTGAAGCTGTGCGGCACGTGATCTTGCCGCTGTGGAACACCTATTATTTCTTCACGCTCTATGCCGGTGCATGCAATGCTGGGGAGGGCTATGTAGCTAGCGCTCTCGATCTGAGCGATGCCCAGGTACTCGCTGGGCTTGACGTCATGGATCGCTACTTGCTTGCGCGTACGAAGAAGCTGGCGGATCTGGTGCGCAGCGCTCTTGAGGGGCTCGATATTCCGGCGGCTACAGCTGCTGTGCGTGATTACCTCGACCTGCTCACCAACTGGTATGTGCGCACCAGCCGTGATCGTTTCTGGAGCGAAGATACCCGAGCATTCGACACCCTCTATACGGCGTTTGAAGCGTTGATGCGGGTGGTGGCTCCGCTGCTGCCGCTATTGGCTGAGGAGATGTGGCGGGGAATCACGGGAGGCCGTTCAGTGCATCTGACCGACTGGCCGCAGTTCCCAGATGTTGTGGCTGACGACGAGCTTGTGGCGGTGATGGACGAGGTGCGTGAGGTGGTGTCTCAGACGCACGCTTTGCGCAAAGCGCAGAAGTTGCGGGTGCGCCTGCCGCTGGCGAAACTTACTGTCGTCACCGCTAAAAATCTCACCCCGTTTGCGCAGCTGATTGCCAGTGAAGTAAACGTGAAAGCGGTAGAAGTGCTCTCCGCTGAGGAATCTGGCCTACAGGTGAGTCATAATTTGATCGTGCTGCCACGGCAGCTCGATCCGTCTATGCGTAAGCTCACCTCGGCGCTATTCAAGGCAGCCCGTGAGGGAGATTGGGAGACGGCTGGTGAGGGACGTGTGCTCATGCACGTGGGAGAGGGCGTTGTACTTGAGCCCCACCAGTTTGAACTCACTACTGTGGTTCAAGCAGAGGCTGGATCAGTAGCGGCAGTGCTCAGCGACGGCGTGTTCGTGGTACTCGATACAGTGCTCACGCCTGAACTTGAAGCTGAAGGGTATGCGAGAGACGTCGTACGTGCCATTCAAGAACAGCGCAAGGCTGACGATCTCAATATCGCTGATCGCATCAAGCTCACGCTGCGAGTACCAGATGAGCATCTGTCGGATGTACGTTCCCATCTCGACATGATCAAAGCTGAGACGCTCTCGCTTGAAGCTGATGTAGCCGGCGGAGCCTCAGACGTGGAGGTGTCGGTGCAGGTGGTTCGCGCGTAGCCAGCTGGTATGCCCGATAGGAGCTAGGCGTATGGCGTTATGTAGTGCTAGGGAGCTTGGGTACCAGGGTGCTGATCGGCACTGGCAGACAAAAGGGATGAAGGTCGTGTGATGGCAGATAGAAACGAAAAGCATATTCCCTCAAATCAACAGCATATTCCGGCCGATATGGATCCCCGAGATGCGCAGGTGATTCTGGAGGCGTTGGCCGAAGATGTGAAGCCTGGAGGGGTAGACGATTACGATGAGGCGCTCGCGGCGGTGCTCAGTAGCTCTCTCATCGCTGGGCCAGATCCCAGCGTTGTGGCTGATATTAAGACCACTCCCGATCCTACTCAGCAACTTGCGGATAGTACGGCGCTGGAGACGCAGGTGGAGGAGATCTATCAGGCAGTGATGCGGCGTGCCCCAGAACACCGCGTGCAGCCGAGTCTGGAGCGGGTGCAATATGCCTTGAACCTCATGGGGGATCCACAAAAGGCCTATCGGAGTATTCACATTACCGGTACCAACGGGAAAACCAGTACTGCGCGCATGATTGAAGCTGTGCTGCGTGAGCAAGGGTTGCGTACCGGTCGTTTCACGTCTCCGCATCTGAACACTGTGCGAGAGCGAATTTCCATTGATGGCTGTGCTATCTCTCCGGTTGATTTTGTGCAGACATGGGAAGAGGTAGAGCCGTTTATTGAGCTCACTGACAGTTGGAGTGTGAGCCGCGGCGGGCCGGCCATGAGTTTCTTTGAAGTGTTTACTGTGATGGCGTACTCTGCTTTTGCGATGGCGCCGATCGACGTCGCCATCGTGGAAGTCGGAATGGGGGGCCGATGGGATGCCACCAACGTGATTGACGGTGATGTAGCTGTGCTGATGCCGGTAGACCTCGATCATCAAAAATGGCTTGGAAACACTGTGGAAGAGATTGCCAGTGAAAAGCTCGGGATCCTCAAGCCGGGGAAAGTGCTGGTGAGTGCGTTACAGCAGCCGAGCGTGAAAACGTTGATTGATGCGCGTGTAGCCGAGCAACGGGCGCAGCTCTTCTACTACGGCGAAGATTTTGAGCTGACGTCACGAGAGCAGGCTGTGGGCGGTCAGCTGGTGTCGGTGCGTACGCCAGGAGCATTCTACGAAGACGTTCCATTGGCGATGCTCGGTAGGTATCAAGGGTTTAATGCGGCCGTGGCGCTCATGGCTGTTGAGGCTTTTTTCTACGGGCACACGCTCAGTGCGGATGTGATTGAGCACGCGCTGATGAGTACTCGCAGCCCAGGGCGCTTGGAGATAGTCAAAGGGTCGCCGGTGGTGATTATTGACGCCGCTCACAATCCGCACGGAGCGGCAGCGACGGTTGAGGCGTTGCAGGAGGCTTTCCCTGGCCCACGTGTAGCTCTCTACAGTGCCTATGCCGATAAAGACATCGAAGGGGTACTCGGAGTGATGGAGCCAGCGTTTGCTGCGCTAGTGCTCACACAGATGCCCGGAGAGCGTGCCGCGGATATCGAAACTATCGCCGATATTGCGCGCAGCGTATTTGGCGAGGATCGCGTGCATATTGAGCCTGATCTAGCCAATGCCATTGCGAGGGCGGCCGATATTGCTGAAAGCATAGATCCCGATTCGTTGGCTCCGGCGTCGGTGACGGTGATGGGCTCGATCATGCTCGCCGCCGAGGCTCGTGAGCTTCTCGGCGCACACAACGTAGACGAAAGCTGAGCTGCGCTGCCCCTTTGCTGGTGCGTTGGTCGCGAGGGCTGACCGATGTTGCCACGCAATATCTCGCTACTATTTCTTTTATTGAATAATTCCAAATATCTATAGCGTGGTGTAGACTGTAACCGCTGACACTACGGTCGAGCGCCCATAGAGTACGCGGCTTAACGGTGACGCCAATCGCCCGTCGTTATGCCGTCACTCACACTACGTCGTCGATCATCAGCAGAGAACACAGCAGCTCGCAGACAAAAGATAAGTGAGCGATGATAAGCAGCGAAGGAGTGCAGATGAGTGAGACTCACGGATGCCCCGTTATGCATGGCGGAGCGCAAGCGCACAAGCCGCAGGGTACCTCTAATAAAGACTGGTGGCCGGAGCGGCTCAACCTCAAAATTTTGGCTAAGAATCCACAGGTGATTGATCCGATGGATGAGAGCTTCGACTATAAAGCGGCTTTTGAAGCGCTCGATCTGGAGGCAGTGAAAACTGATATCGTCGCCGTGCTCACGGATTCGCAGGACTGGTGGCCGGCAGATTTCGGCAATTATGGGCCGCTCTTTGTGCGGATGGCATGGCACAGTGCCGGCACATATCGGCAGGCAGATGGCCGAGGAGGCGGCGGGCATGGCCAGCAGCGCTTTGCGCCGCTCAACTCTTGGCCAGACAACGTGAATCTCGACCGTGCTCGCCGGTTGCTGTGGCCGATCAAGAAAAAGTATGGCAAGGCTCTGAGCTGGGGAGACTTGATGATTCTTGCTGGCACCGTGGCGCAGGAACAGATGGGTTTGCCGGTGATTGGTTTCGCCGGTGGGCGCACGGAACAGTGGGAGCCAGACGACGATATTTACTGGGGCTCTGAGCAGACGTGGCTCTCTGACGACAAACGTTATGAGGATCCAACAGACCGCTCGTCGCTTGAGAAATCGCTTGGTGCCACCGAGATGGGTTTGATTTACGTCGATCCTGAGGGGCCGGCGAAAGATCACGATCCGCTTCACGCTGCTCAAGATATTCGTGAGACGTTCGGGCGCATGGGTATGAATGACGAAGAGACGGTGGCACTGATCGCCGGCGGGCATACGTTTGGTAAGGCTCACGGTATGGCCAGCGGAGATGAGTATGCCGGTCCGGCTCCTGAGGGTGCTCCGATGGAACAGCAGGGGATTGGCTGGAAGAGCGGCTATAAGAGTGGGAAAGGTATCGACGCGATTGGTTCAGGGTTGGAAGTGACCTGGACGTATCATCCCACGCGCTGGGACAACGAGTTCTTCCATATTCTCTTCGCCTACGAGTGGGAATTGATGAAGAGCCCAGCGGGAGCATGGCAGTGGCGGCCTAAGGATGGTGCCGGCTCTGATATGGTGCCTGAGGCGGATGGTTCAGGCCGGCGTGAGCCTCGGATGCTCACCACAGACCTCTCGCTGCGCGAGGATCCGGCCTATCGTGAGATCTCCTTGCGTTTCCGCGATGACCATGCCGCTTTCACGGACGCTTATGCCCGCGCTTGGTTTAAGCTGACGCACCGCGATATGGGGCCCAAGAGTCGTTGGCTGGGAGCAGATGTGCCCGAAGAAGACTTCCTCTGGGCCGATCCTATTCCAGAGCGTGACTACGAGCTGATTGACGATGCCGACGTGGCTGCTCTGAAAGAACGCATTGCGGCAGCGGGCTTGAGTGTGGCTCAACTCGTCGGCACGGCGTGGGCGGCAATGAGCACTTTCCGCGGCAGCGATTACCGTGGTGGTGCAAACGGTGGCCGTATCCGTCTTGAGCCGCAGCGCAGCTGGGAAGTGAACGCTCACATCGGTTTAGATGTAGTCATTCCAGCATTAGAGCAGATTCAACGGGATTTCAACGAAGCGGCGCAGGGAGGCAAGCAGGTGAGTTTTGCTGATCTGGTCGTGCTCGCAGGTAACGTGGGAGTGGAGCAAGCTGCATCAGCGGCAGGCACCGCCGTCACCGTGCCTTTTACTCCTGGGCGTACTGACGCCACACAAGAGCAGACGGATCCGATCAACCTTGCCTCGCTGCGTCCGAAAGCAGATGGTTTCCGCAATTATCAGAGCGCTCAAGCGATGGGTAAACGCGCCGAGTATCTCTTGGTAGACAAAGCCAATCTGCTGGGACTCTCAGCCCCAGAGATGACGGTGCTTGTGGGCGGTATGCGGGTGCTTGGAGCTAACTGGGATGGCAGTGACTACGGCGTACTCACTGATCGCGTGGGCCAGCTCAGCAATGATTTCTTTGTGAATCTGCTGGATATGGCCTATGAGTGGAAACCGCTCGACCCTGGTTCCTATGCGTTTGAGGCGGTTGATCGTGCCACTGGGGAGCACAAGTGGACGGCTACACGCGCCGATCTCGTTTTTTCGTCCAATTCGGAGCTGGCTGCCTTGGCTGAGGTGTATGCCAGCGACGATGCCGCCGAGAAATTCGTGCGTGATTTTGTGGCGGCGTGGGGCAAGATGGCGATGAACGATCGCTTCGATGTCGCATAAGCAGGATCATAGGCAAGCGCATCGTCAGGCTCATCAGTCGTCAGATGCATCGGTAGCCGTAGAGGCAAGCTGGGCGCCGGTAATCGCTGGCTCAACGCTGCTGATCTCAGGCCGATTTTAGCTCCTGTAGCGCGCCTATAGCCGACGATCAGCTCGATGTGAGTGCGGCAGGCGGCAGTTTCGGGGGATTAGACCTCTGAGGCTGCCGCCTTTGCGTGTGTGCTTGGGCGCTCTAATAGCCCTGGGATAGGGTGACGGTATGGGGTGGCGTTTGCCCCGCATAAAGGGCGCGCAGATTAGCAATGAAATCGTCGATCACGTCAGAGAAGAATGTGTATCCAGAAACGTGTGGGGTGAGGGTGACGGCAGGGTGGTGCCAACGCCAGTCGTCAGCGGGGAGCGGTTCGGTTTCAAAGACGTCGAGAATGGCGTGGGAGACGGATCCAGATTCGATGGCTGTACGCAGCGCTGCGGAATCAAGAGTAGAGCCTCGGCCGACGTTCACCACGATGGCTCCCTGTAGTGCATGGAGCACCTGGGCATTGACGATATTTTTACTCTGCGGGGTATCGGGCAAAATAACGACCAGAATATCTGCGTCGGAGAGGTAGCGGCCGCTGGCAAGTGGAGCAACGGCATCAAACTCCGGTTTTTCTCGCCCTGAGAGGGAAAGGCCGCGCACCAGAGACTCGGCAGGGGAGGTGGCGCCGTCACGATCTGCGGTGCCTCCCAGGGCACGGGCTCCGCTGCTCTCCGCAATGCGATCTGCGGCGCCTTCTAGAAATGGCCGCAGGCGCTGCGCAATCATGGATCCGATACGGCCGGTGCCGATCACTGTGAGTTTTCGTCCGAGTGCCGTCGGGTTGGGATGACGCCGATACTCACCGGCATCTTGATAGGCACGGTATCTGGGCAGCCCTACGATGTGCCCGAGAATGGCGGCGACGCAAAACTCTGCGATACGTTCAGGCATGGTGCCCACTGTGTTCGTGAGTAGCACCTGGTGCGTGGCGATCTCTTCACGCAGGGGGAGGAACTGATTGACCCCGTCAGAGGCGCTGTGGAACCAACGGATAGTGGGGTGTAGCGCAGGGCGAGGAGCTTGGAAGCCGAGCCAGGAATCAGCCCATTGGTAGTCGTCTGAAGAGGCTGAACCATCTGCTCTCAAGCGAACACTCATAGGGATATCGGCCTTTGCCAAGGCGGCATTCAAGGCGGGAATCATATCTGTGAAAAACGATTCAGTGATCAGTAAATGCTGCGGTTTCATGGTGACCTCTCATGGCGACCTTTTCTCCTGCCAGAGTACCACTGATGCGTTGATACCAGCGCTCAGTGACGCCAGTGACCGGCGATGCTGTGCAAGACGTAGAGGCAACTGGTGCCTGAGCTTTATCTCAGTGGTCAGTGCGCTATCGGCTGGTGATATGACTAGCCGGTGATGCTGTTGTCAGAGCAATTTTATTAATGTTTTATCGTGCTTCTGTGGGTGACGGGCACGCTCGTCCGCTACAGTGCACAAGTAGCTGCGCGTCACGAACAGGCTTTCAGCTATGCCCAAGCCTTCAGCTGCGCGTGAGCCCTGAAAAGCCCTGCGTAAGCTCAGAGAAGCCCCGAATACTGGCGTGAGAAAGCGGCAGATGTAGGCAAATTCATGTGCCCAAAGTAGGAGAATGCTCTGCTATTGCGTATCATTAAACGGTGTGTGCGCAAGCGCGGGCAAGCCGAAACGCTGAGTGCTGCGCCAGCGCGATGAAAGTACAGAATCTAGAGTGGAGAAATCTCAGTGAAGAATTCCGCACAGTTTACCAGCGAGACGCACGCGATTCTCTCGATCGCCGTCTCTGCTGAAGAATTTGCCCCCGCCTACAACAAAGCTGCAAAAGAGCTTGCAAAACAGGTGAATATCCCAGGTTTCCGCCCTGGCAAAGCGCCGCGGCGGGTGCTGGAAGCCCAGATCGGCAAGGGCTACATTATTGAACAGGCAATTAACGATTCGCTCGACGGCTACTATCAAAAAGCCGCCGAAGAGCTCGGTGTGAGCCCGATGAGCCGTCCAGAGGTGGAAATCTCTCAGGTGCCAGAAATGAAAGGCAAAGGAGATACCACTGAGTTGCGCTTCACTATCGAGGCGGATGTGCGCCCAGAGATTTCACTTCCGAATCCTGCAGACGTGACGATTGAGGTAGCTAGTTCAGAGGTCACTGAGGATGATGTGGAAGCGGAGCTCACGAAGCTGCGCGAACGCTTTGCTACGCTCACGGATGTGGATCGGCCAGCCGATAAGGGTGACTACGTCAATATCGACCTGGTTGCCATGATCGGCGATGAGAATGTAGATGATCTGAGTGGCGTCTCCTATAAGATCGGCGATTCTACGATGCTTGAGGGGCAGGATGAGGCGCTGATCGGTGCTCAAGCAGGTGATGACGTCACATTCACGACCAAGCTCCAGGGCGGAGAGCACGAGGGCGAAGATGCGAACGTGACGATCACCGTGCATTCGGTGAAAGAGAGCATCTTGCCGCGGGCCGATGACGAATTTGCCCAGCTCGCTTCGGAATTCGATACTATCGACGAACTTCGCGAAGACTTGAAGAAGAGCGCTGAACAGACCAAGAAGCAAGAGCAGCTGATGGGCGCCGAGCAAAAGCTCATTGACGCGCTCATGGATGCTGCCAACGTGCCACTGCCGCAGGCTGTGATTGAAGAAGAAGTGGCCACGCACTTGGGCAACGAGGGGCTAGAGGCGGGCGATGAGCACGCTCAAGAGATTCGTCCCGATGTGGAAAAGGGTCTGAAGATGCAGCTGCTGCTCGATGAGTATGCGCTCGCTTACGGCGTGAAGACCGACCAAAACGAATTGCTGCAGTTCCTCTTCCAGCAGGCTCAAATGTATGGAATGGATCCCAGCCAGTTTATACAGACCGCTTCGCAAGCTGGCCAGTTGGGTGCGTTTACGGCAGAGCTCGCCCGCAATAAGGCTGTGATTGCGGCGCTGCGCCTGGCTAATGTGGTAGATGCGAACGGCAATAAGGTGGATGTGGCCGCTGTGCTGGGGGCTGCTCCAGAAGACGAGCTCACGCCTGAATATGGCAAAGCGCCAACGCGCACGATTAAGCCTAAGGCGGAGAAGTCTGCTGAGCCAGCGGATGAAGACGTGGTGGCTGACGAGAACGAGGCTGCTGTGGAACGCGAGGATGCGGCGTCACAGGCTGATGCTCCCGCTTCTGAGGATGCTCTGAGTGCACCAGCCAAGAGTGCTAAGAAAGCGCAGTGGGTGGCCTACCGCGTTGCCACTGGTGAACTGGACGAAGCTGCTGCAAAGGCGCTCACCAAGGATGAACTCATCAACTACCAGGCTTGAGCTAAAAGGTGATAGCTCGTACGCGCTGATGCCCATGCAGTGCTCGCAGGGGTTTGCTCGCAGGGGTTTTCTGAACGGTTGGCACGTCGATTGCGCGGGGTAGAACTCGCCTGCGCGGTAGATGCGTGATAGATAGTTCATCGGTGCATAGATATATGCGCATAGATACATGAGAGAACGGCGGTTGTCGGCATTGATCCGGAACCGCCGTTCTTGGTATCTACGTGGCGTTATTGTTTGGATGCGTGACGGCGGGGTTGTGGTCGCGAGAACAGCGCCGTCGTCACGCGCAGTGGCTCTGTCGTCACGCAGAACAGCATTGTCGTCACGCGCAGTGGCTCTATTCGCTGCCTCTTGAGCGTTCGCCTTTTCTTCCGAGTGAGGATGCGAGGCGAGAGGAGTGGTTAAGGGATAAAACAGGCTCTCGCAGATATGTGCAGGCACGGCAGTGGGTGCGAAGAGGCACAGGGAGAGTGTGAGGCGTGCGCCGTAAGCGAAAGAGTGAGTTTCGGCGGCATATTTTCGCGTGCTTAACCGCTAGGCTAGGTACGTATCAATCTCAAGGCCGTGAAGTTATCTCGTCAGCCGAGATGTGTGCTTGCGGCTCAGCTATCGAAAGGAGTGCGTGTGCCACACGTACCAATACTCGCTGGAGAGGGGACGCTAGGGTCCAATCTTGGCGATTCGATCTACAACCGGCTGCTCAAAGAACGCATTATTTGGCTTGGGGATCAGGTGACTGACGAGACTGCCAATATGGTGTGCGCCCAGCTTTTGTTGCTCTCTGCTGAAGATCCCGATAAAGACATTTACCTATACATCAATTCTCCAGGGGGCTCGGTGACGGCGGGCATGGCCATTTTTGACACCATGGAGTACGTGAAGCCTGATGTGGCCACTGTCGGTATGGGCTTAGCAGCATCAATGGGGCAGTTTTTGCTCAGTGCTGGCGCTAAAGGAAAACGCTATATCACGCCGCATACGCGGGTACTCATGCATCAGCCCCTCGGTGGAGCGGGAGGTACGGCTACCGATATTCGTATTAATGCCGACCTCATTCTCAAAATGAAGCAGGAGCTGTCTGAGCTGAATGCGGAGCACACAGGGCACAGTGTGGAGGAGATTCTCGAAGATTCGGATCGTGATCATTGGTTCAACGCTCAAGAAGCTGTGGAATATGGTTTCGCAGACCATATTATTACGAATGCCTCGTCAGTCATTGGTGGAGGCGGCGTCGGTGAAAACGATGATGCGGCTAGTACGGCGGCGAGAACTGAGGGAGAGTGCCACAGATGATGAATCATAATGCTGCTATGGCTGCGTACGGCACAGCTCCGGCGATGCCGCAGGCACGCTATATTTTGCCAAATTTTGAAGAGCGAACGCCTTACGGCTACAAGCGCCAAGATCCGTATGCGAAACTTTTTGAAGATCGCATCGTATTTCTCGGAGTTCAGGTGGATGACGCTTCAGCTGATGACGTCATGGCTCAACTTTTGGTGCTGGAGTCAATTGATCCTGAGGCGCCGATCACGATGTATATTAATTCTCCTGGGGGCAGTTTTACGGCGCTCACAGCTATCTACGACACGATGATGTACATCAAACCGCAGATTCAGACGGTGTGCTTGGGGCAGGCTGCTTCTGCTGCGGCAGTGCTCTTGGCAGCTGGATCTCCAGGGCGCCGGCTGGCCTTGCCCAACGCGCGAATTCTTATCCACGAGCCGGCGATGGAGGGTATGCAAGGGCAGGCCTCGGATATCGCTATTGTGGCTGATGAGATTGACCGCATGAATACTTGGCTGATTGATACGATTGCACGTCATTCTGGCCAAGATCCGGAGCGGGTGGCCAAAGACATTTCGCGCGATAAAATCCTTACGGCTGAGCAGGCTAAAGAATATGGCTTAGTGGATCAGGTGCTCATCTCTCGCAAAGATACGGCTGCGTCGGTTTAGCAATAGCTAAGGGGATATGAGCGGTCGGCAATCATGCTAGGTGGGCTGATAGGATCGTTCTGACCAATTTTGTCAATATGGGTTGCGCCCAAGTTGATATGATCGGTTAGACCGATATTATCAGCCCACCTACAGAATTAGCTGGCCGCTATTGTCGCATAGGCTGATATTGTCACGCACCGACAATCAAATAGTTTATCTGTGAGAACGGCAAACCTCACTATTGATCTCGTGGGTGCTCAGCGTGCCCAGTGGCGTTTGGTGGCCTGATGGTGTGGAATAGTGGCGGAGACCGTTGTGAGAAAGGTGCACGTGATGCCCACTGCTGATGCTGCAGATATTTTGAAATGCTCATTTTGTCAGAAGAGCCAGCGCCAGGTGCGAAAGCTCATCACCGGATCGGGCGTCTATATCTGTAATGAGTGCATTGATCTGTGCAACGAGATTATCGCTGAGGAACTCGGCCACGAAGCTGAACAAAAAGCAGAGAAAACCAAACTTCCCAAGCCACAAGAGATCTATGATTTCCTCGATGAATATGTGATTGGGCAGGAGGGGGCCAAGCGCACGCTCGCCGTGGCGGTCTACAATCACTACAAACGCATTCGTGCTGCCGAAAAGATGCGTGCCGTCCAAAGCGCGCAAAAGATCAAAGGTGGGCACCCGAAAAATGCCGTGGGAAATGCGGAGTATACGGGCAAGACGGGCAGTGGCGGAGAAGAGTTCGTGGAGATCGGCAAATCAAACATTTTGCTGATGGGCCCTACCGGAACGGGAAAGACCTATCTCGCCCAGAGTTTAGCGCGGATGCTCAATGTTCCTTTTGCGATTGTGGACGCTACGGCTCTCACGGAAGCAGGCTATGTGGGAGAAGACGTGGAGAATATCTTGCTCAAGCTCTTGCAAGCGGCCGATGGAGATGTACCCCGCGCCGAGCACGGCATTATTTATATCGACGAGATAGATAAAATTTCGCGCAAGTCTGAGAATCCCTCTATCACTCGTGATGTTTCTGGTGAAGGAGTGCAGCAGGCGCTGCTGAAGATCATTGAGGGGACGACGGCTTCTATCTCCCCACAAGGAAGCCGTAAAAATTCTGGTCAGCATGATGCTATTCAGATCAACACAGCGGATGTGCTTTTTATCGCTGCTGGGGCTTTCGCAGGAATGGAAGAGATTGTGGCAAACCGTGCCGGCCGACGGGGGATTGGCTTTGGGGCTACACTGCACAGTGCCGACCACGAGAGTGAGCTGTTCCATGAGGTGACTCCAGACGATTTGCATAAGTTTGGTCTGATTCCGGAGCTCGTAGGCCGTCTCCCAATTATTGCCACGGTAGATGGGCTCACGCAGCGAGATCTCGTGGATATTTTAGTCAAACCCAAGAATGCGCTTATCAAGCAGTACCAGAAAATGTTTGAATTAGATGGCGTGAAACTTGATTTTACGCAAGAGGCGTTGGAGGCAATCGCTACACAGGCGATGGAGCGCGGTACGGGTGCTCGTGGGCTGCGTTCCATTTTGGAAAATCTGCTTCGGGAGCTGATGTTCGACATCCCATCGCGGGATGACGTACAGGCGGTAGTCATTGACGCAGCAGCTGTCTGCGGCACGGCAGAGCCGAAATTAGTGCTGTCGGCGCAGTCGGCTAAAATGGCTTAGGACGTGGCGGTAGCGGCATAGAGGAGTGTCCGCTATGACGGCGACTATGATGGGGACTCTGAGAAACGGGGCAGAATAAGGCTCGTGACGCGCAGTAGCGACAGCAGGCTTGCCGGTTTGTGTAGATTCCAGTTGCTGTCTATATGGTGAAAGATGAGGGTGACGGCGATGGACGCAGTTGATGAAAACCGTGCACAGTTGCATCGCTATCGAGAGGCGATTGATGCCTGTGACGCTGAATTGGTGCGTATATTAGCCCGACGTTTTGCCGTCACTGAGCGGGTAGGCCAGCTTAAAATGCGTGCTGGATGGCCGGCTGTGGATGAACGGCGCGAGGCCGAACAAGCTCAGCATATTGCAGTTCTCGCCCGCGAGCAGGGGCTTGATCCGGAGGTCGCGCTGGCGGTGTGGCGCACGATAGTCGATCTAGTAGTGCAGCGACACAGGGAAGAGTGACGGACGTCAGGGATAGTGGGGCAGAATACAATAAGGCGTCTCTAGTTTTCTGTATCTTCGTCGCGGATGATGCCCGCTTTAGCTGCTGTGAAAGCTAATTCTCCACGGGCGGTACAGCCCGTTTGTATGAGAATATGGGTGGTGGGGGGGGGGGGGGGGCCC
>JAQYTG010000009.1 GCA_028724905.1 Actinomycetaceae bacterium
TCAGGCCGATACTGACCTGGGAAGGAATCACCTCGGAACATGTCTGTAATGAGTCACGTATTCACAACGGACAATCTTCTGATCAAGCCACCGACGTGGGCCAGGCAGTATCGGCCACATCGTTCCTCACCGGACAAATCCCGGGAAAGACACAACACGTCAAACGCTTCACGAGTCACACTCAGGAACGATAACAGCCAACATCAATCCTGCCAGCCAGTCCCAAACCAGCCACCACAAGACTTACAAACGCTTCAATGCCATACCATGATGGTATCGGGATGATACCATCATGTCTACGGTATGGTCTCATTCGTGGGAGAGTTCGCGGTCGCGGTCGATGCAGGCGCGGACGGCTGCCAGGGTAGCATTGCTAAAGCCGTTGCGCTCAGCGGCTATGAGTCCGGCGATAGTTGTGCCTCCAGGAGAGGTAACGGTGTCGATGAGGGCCTGTGGGTGCACGCCCGCGTCGAGTTCGGTGAGGGCTAGCTGAGCGGCTCCTAGCACACCTTGCGCAGCGCAGCGCAGTGAATCTGCTTTGCTCATGCCGTCCGCAAGCGCTCCCCGAGAGAGGGAGTCGATATACTGGAACGTCCATGCGGGAGCTGAGCCAGCTATAGCGGTAAATGCTGAGAACTGTTTTTCGGGTAGTTCGATCACCTCGCCCACGGCAGCAAAGAGGCGTTCCACAGCCGTGAATTGATCATCCGAGATAGTTGTGCCGCGAGCGAGAGCCGTCATCCCCACCCCGATTTTAGCGGCGACGTTTGGCATCGCTCGCACAATAGCTTGGCCAGGATGGAGGTGGGATTCAAGAGCGCTGATCGGTATGCCGGCGGCAATGGAAACGATAGTGCTGCCAGCATCCCGAGCGGCATCTCGAATCTCGTCGAGCACAGCACCGATCCTCTGTGGCTTGACGGCGAGCACCACCACCCCAGCTCCCACGGCGGAGACGACATCGCTATTTCTGGTCTTGAAGTGAGCCCCGATCTGATCTGCTTGAGCGTACCCTGCATCAGCATTGCGGCGCGAGAAAAAGATCTGATTCGCAGGGACTGCTTCGCTCGTGATGGCGCCCTTCATAATGGCGCTTCCCATTGACCCTGCACCGATAAAACCAATCATTTTCTTCTCGTTTCTGCCTTTTGTGCGCCGTATTTGCTGTGTTGCTGGTTTGTGCTGCTATTGCTTTGTTGTCTTGCTGCCACCACGTCTACGTTAGGTGCTTATGAGCCTCCTGTGCGAGGTTAGTTCACTTTCGCCTCAGGCTGCGCGTCTGGGGTAGCTGGATATTTCTGTGTGGTATCGCTTTGTCTAGTGATGCCACACTTAACGTGACTTTATTCAGCCTGATGTCGCTTCCTGATAACAAACATTAACCAATGGCGCACCGGTAAGTGCCTAACTGCTGCCGCGTGCCGCACACTGGCGTCACGCACTTCATTTGGTGTCACGCCAGTATTTTATTCTCCTGCGGCAGCTTTTGCTTCTTCACGCTCTTGCATCCAACGGTAGATTACGGAGATGAGCGCGCCGGAGAGATTGTGCCAGATGGAGAAGATAGCTCCGTTGAATGTCCAGAACCAAGGGTTCAGCACATCACTGGTTTTCCTGGGTGGCGTGTAGGTAAAATTAGGGAATGGTTTTGCGGAGCTAGGAGGGAGCGCGGGTTATGAAGAAAGTGGCGTGGTGGACGCTTACCGTGTGCGTGTGGATCATTGTTTTCCCAGTGACGGCAGTCACCGGTGTGGCGTTGATGGTTAGCGGCGTGGTTGCTCCCATCGCAGGAATTGTGAACCTTGTTGCGCGAGTGCTTGGCTTTGATCTGGATATCATTCAGCTTGGAACTATCCATCCTGGCCCGTGGCTTGGTCTGCTTCTTACCGTGGCTGTTGGCATACTGCTTGTCGCATTAGGGTGGCTGCTATGGAAAGCAACTGTAACGATTCATCGCTGGCTGATGGGCATTAAGCCGCAGAGAACCCGCTTATCTTGCTCTTCATGCGGCAGTAGCTTGGCTATGCCCATGCAGCTCGTGCGCTAAATTTGTGCCCGACGTAGATAGTGTCGCTATGGAACCAGTCAATCTTTGTTTTCTCGGTGGGCTTGGCGATGGAGCTGACGCGTGGAGTGGCGTGCTCAATCAACTTCCACCGCACTGGCGCGTCACCGCACTTTCATTGAGTGACCTTTGTCCGCCCGAGCTTTTCTCTCTCGATTCCGCTGTGAATAGTTTAGAAGCTCATCTAGGTGAGGCATCGCGCCAAACCCACCTGGTTGGCCTATCGGCTGGAGCGATGGTCGCCTTACGTTATGGGGCGAAGCATGAGGTTGCGTCGCTATTTCTTTCAGCCCCGCAAGTGCAGCCGCCTAAAACGTTGATAGCTATTCAAAACGCTGTTTTTCGCCTACTTCCTGCGCCCATATTTCAATCATCTGGAATATCGAAGCGGGGCGTGATGTGTGTGGCTCATGCCCTTGCAGGGGAAGACTTAGTGGCTGACGCAAAGCGCATAGCTGTATCTACTACTATTGTTTGTGGTAGTAAAGACAGAGCTAATCTGCAAGCGGCGCGCCTCACCCATCAGTTGATTTCAGGCTCTCAGTTGGCTTTCGTCGATGGAGCTAAGCACGAGTGGCACAAACAGTTACCAAAGCAATTCTCCTACAAACTCCGGCGCCACCTAGCTACTGTCTAAGTATCCGATGGGGTTGCGCCGGTGGGATTTTGCGATGGTGGGCGTGCCCTATGGTGTGACGCCGATGGGCTTGCGGTGGTGGGTTAGGCCGGCGGAACTTGCACCTATGGTTTATGCCGAGTGAACTCACCCCATCAACTGCGAGACGGTAGTTGGCGGTGTGGCAAAGTTGCTGTGTGAATCTGCAACGTCCTTGAGATTCCGAGGGCCAAGGCACGCTCGCTGGCGACAGCATCCCCGTTGGCGTTGCTGTGTGAATCTGCAACGTCCTTGAGATTCCGTGCGTCTTTTAAAAATCAAGTGTTGCAACTAGATTCTGTTCATTTTGTGACGCGAGGCACAAGCCACGCCCCTAATACTCCCGACGAGCCTGGCACATTTGTGAACGCGTCCCATAAGCCACACCCTGATACTCCTACAACACCTGACGTCCCCTTCCAAACATCAGGTGTTGCAACGATCCCTAGAATCCGCGCTGTGATCCAGACGTTGCGTTCTTCCGCTCACGTGGATCTTTGCTATCTCCTGACATCAATGCGCTCACCCAGCAGGCCGGACTCGTCTGCCATTTTTTGCAGTGTTCAGATCCGGCTGAGTGGCTTGACGCCGAAGAGAAAAGACAGGTGCAGATCTGGACAGGGCAGAGCCAGAGCCTTCCAATACGCCAAATTGGCCGGTATGCCTACCGTATCGGAGAGCGTGACGTCGATTTTGATCGCCATCTCAATCCGAAAGATAGGATATCGGATCGGTTACTTGTGAAGTGAGAATCTGAACCTGCCGTTCGTCAGCGGGTGGGGACAGGGATCCCGTTGCGTCTGCGGCTGGCCGCCTCCTGAGTCTTGAACTGATTGAAGCGGGGCAGGAATTTCTCCCAGTCAATCGCGTGCGCGTCAATTTCTGGGCCGTCGATGCAGGCGTGTTTGCGCACTAGTTTGCCATCTTCCATCACCGGCACCATGCACGCTCCGCACATACCTGTCGCATCCACCATGATTGAGTTGAGTGACGCCACAGTGGGTACCCCGTAGCTCTGGGTGAGCTTCGAGACAGCTTTCATCATCATCGGTGGGCCGATTGTGGTCACTTCTACGACTTCTCTTCCGTCACCACGCCCATTTTTGAGCATATCCTCAAGTGGTGTCGTCACGAATCCTTTGATCCCAAAAGATCCGTCGTCGCTCGTGAGCACCACATCGAGAAGATCGCCAAATTCTGCTTTAAGCGCGTCCACTCGCTCCGAGGGATCCCCGATCCAGAACTGCAAATCTTTCGTGCGGAAGCCCGAAATGAGCGTCACGTGGTTGCCCCGCAGCA
Source organism: Actinomycetaceae bacterium (assembly GCA_028724905.1). GTDB lineage: Bacteria > Actinomycetota > Actinomycetes > Actinomycetales > Actinomycetaceae > Arcanobacterium_A. Next base: position 4,020 of record JAQYTG010000009.1, read on the forward strand.
AATGTTCACGGGCAATCGGATACACTGGCGGTAATCCCACACCTCCGGCAGTAAAGACGACGGTCTGCGTCTGCGGATCGAATTTCTTCACCTCAGATGGCAAACCCAGCGGGCCGGCCACACCCACAAATGCGTCGCCCACCTCCATCTCATTGATCTTCTGAGTACTCGTTCCCATCGCTTGTGTGACGAGCGTGATTGTGCCGGCTACACGGTCGAAATCGGCGATCGTCAGCGGAATGAGTTCGCCTTTCTCCCATGCCAGCACCCGCACAAATTGGCCGGCCTGAGCAGCTTGCGCAACCATCGGCGCATACACGTCCATCTCGGTGATGCTCGGCGTCAAGAACCGCTTGGCCAGTATTCGGTAGCTGGCCTCAGCTTTGCGCGTGTAAGCCAGAGCAGATCCCACCCGCTGCACCACTTCCTCAGGGCTCAGCCGGCTCGCTTCCTGGCGCATTTGATGTGCTGCTGCCTGGCCATCTCCCGCAGCCTTGATGGCGGTAGAACCGCCGCGAGCTGCATCCCCGCCGGAGTAGATATTGTCTAGATTCGTAGCCTGAGAGTGGATTGCCCCGTTGGCACTGCCTGCTCCGGCACCGCTACCGGCGCTGGCAAGCGTGGATGTGGGAGCCACATCCACGCTGGGAACGGCTTCCCCGCCGAGCGCATCGGCACCCACCTTGATCGGTCCCCACGCCTGCACGGCCAGGTCTGGCTGCGAATCGCGGATGATCGGATTAGAGCTGTTGCCGAGCGCCATAATGACGAGATCTGCATCCATGTGCAGATGTTCGCCGGTCTTCACCGGACGCCGACGTCCAGAGGCATCTGGCTCACCGAGTTCCATGACGTCCACAGTGGCACCAGTGACGAAACCTCGCTCGTCGCCGTGGAATTCGCTCGGGGAGCGAAGCGGAGCCACCACGATACCCTCTTCCAATGCGTGGTGTAGCTCCTCCACACGCGCTGGCATCTCAGCTTGAGTACGCCGATAGACAATCGTGACGTTGCCGCCTAGACGGCGTGCGCTTCGAGCCGCATCCATAGCAGTATTGCCGCCGCCAATAATCAGCACCTCTTTGCCATAAACCTCCGGCAGGGGAGTCTCATAATCAGGTTTTGCTGCGCCCATGAGGTTAATGCGGGTGAGAAACTCGTTTGCGCTCATGACGCCATTGAGATGCTCGCCAGGTACATTCATAAAACGCGGTAAACCCGCACCGGTGCCCACGAAAATTTTCCAGAAACCGGCTGCTTTCAAGTCGTCGAGCGTGGCAGTTTTCCCTACCACGAAGTTTTTCACAAACTTTCCACCCAGCAGCTCGATCTTCGTCACCACGTCGTCCACCAACTCATTTGGCAGACGGAACTCGGGGATGCCGTATTTAAGCACTCCGCCGAGCGTGTGAAAAGCCTCAAACACGGTGACGGGGAAACCGTCGTTGGCCAGCAAGAAAGCGTTGATCAGACCCGCAGGACCTGAGCCGACGATGGCAATAGGAGGTTTCTTAGCTTCATCCCAGGGGTTAGGCCGGCAACTGTAGCGGGCGAACATTCCCTCAGGATCTGTCACTTTTTCTCGCTGCGGTAAGAACCATTCCAGCTGACCAATTTCCATCGGATGCTTTTTGTGGACGCACACCCCTTGGCACTGCAGTTCCTGTGGGCATACCCGCCCCGTCACGTTCGGCAGTGGATTAGAGCTCTCTACGATGCGTAGCGCCTCCATGAATTTGCCCTCAGCCAGAGCTTCCATCATGTCGGGAACGCGGATCTGCACCGGACAGCCGCCCCACTTCTTCCGCTCCCGCAGTTCCCCGAGTTGGCATGGACGGTCTGCGCAGTACTTGTCGCGCAGAGCCTCAAGCCATACGAACAGATCTACCTCGCGCTGGCTGTATCCTTGGCTGAGATAGCCAAGATAACCCTGCGTGACGAGTTCGAAATCGTTTTTGCGTACTTCGGCAGGGCGAACATACGGTGGCAGGCCGTTGCCCATCGGCCAGTTTTCGCTCAAACCATCAAACATCGGATAACGATCTTTGAGGTGAGCGAGTGCACGAATAAATATACGTTTCTTGGCCAGGGGGAGATCCCAGATGAAACGCATCATCAGCCGGCCGACAGCGTCTTCGCGCAGCAGTAGATTCCACAGCGTATGGATGAGCTCACTGGAAAGATCCCCAGAGTCGAATCCGGCGTGCAGCTGGCCGAGCCCCTCAGCCATAAAGAAACTGCGAAAACTCTCAGGGTTGGCATCGAGCCGGCGCTTGAGGATCGTCCACATCACTGAATCGGCGGTCTCATTCGACGAGGTCCCTGCCACTATCGCCTGCGGTTGTGCCGCCGCTGCGGCTACTGGCGCGCTCATTTGATGATCTCCGCATCGCAGTTGGCAATCACGTGGGCAATACGGGCGCGTAGCTCGCCCGTCACCGTCACGCTGTCGAGTGAGCCAGGAATGAGAGTGGCCACCTGAGTGGGCTGCCCGTCAATCACCTCAGTGCTCTGCTGGAAAAACTCCGGAATCTCCTGGTAGCAGGTCTTGCAATCCGTGCACTGTGGCATAGTAGCTGGATCGTAGAAGAACGGGGCTGATCCGTGAGCACCTGGCTCAGCCTCACCTCCTGCTGCTCCAGAAGAGCCATCTGCGCTAGAAGATTCGTCGCTGCCCGAACTGCCGGTGCCACCGGAGAAAGAGCCAAAGCCAGACGGAAGCGGTGTGGAGGCTGAACCAGTGGCGGCTACTTCAGCCATCGCCTGCGCTATCTGATCAATGATGGCATCTTGATCTTTCTGAGCCTGAACGAGTTTAGCTTTGAGGTCGGCCTTGAGGTCGCCGTTCTCCTTGCGTAGCTCTTTCAGGTTCTGACCAGCTAGATACTGTAATAAATGCCAGTATTCGCGGCACTGCTCGGTGAGTGCCACCATCGAAGCAGACACCGTTCTCTTGATGAGTCTGCCAGCTTTGTCGGTGCTGTAGACAAATGGTGTGCGGCCAGCCCGCTCCGCTGGAGCAATGTCTACATACTGAGCTATCGGCGTGGGCGCGGGAGCATCAGGAGCCAGCTTGGAGAAGTGCTTGCGGAAACGGTTCTCACTGGCAGCGAAATCAGCGGGAGTGTAGGGGATCTCCATGATCTGAGTGCCGCCGTCGCCATCCACGTACGCGAGTTTGATCGTACTCCAGGTATCGTGCGGATTCGGATTGCCGTCGATAATGAATTGATCGGCAAAATCGTCGTGCTCGGGTTCGTGCACAAACAGCGGGCTGATGCGGGCTTTCACCGCCAAGCGTGAATGTTCAGCGGCTTCGTCGTCACCAATACCGTGTTCTGGCTGGCATGGTGTGTACACGTCAATCACGGCTGGATAATCCGTCTGTTCCAGTGCTCCTGCCACATTTTTCAAGAAATGCGCCTGATAAGAGGTGGACGTGGAGATCACTAGCACATTCGGGTGCATCGCCGCCAGCAGGCCGAGCTCTTTGCGCTGCTCATGCTTGCCGTGGTGGAACTTGCCGAAGCGGGAAAGATCAGAATCTTGCCCTTCGAGTGACGCCGTGGACGTCTGCCCGCCGGTGTTGGAGTAGGCTCCGGTGTTTAAGACCAGCACTTTCAGCGGAGTACCGCTGGTGAGAATTCGAGAGAGGGCACCAAAGCCAATATCGTAGGTAGCGCCATCGCCGCCGATAGTCATCACTGCGGGCATCAGAGAAAGCTCACGTTCGGTGAAATGCTGCCATTCGGGTGGGTCGGTGGGGATATCTTTGCCCCGCTTGCCGCTCAGAATTGCGCGCGCCTGACGCATCGCCAGGACGTCGGAGGCGAGGTCTGCGGCCAGCCCCTCAAAGATGCCTTTGGCCAGCGGCTGTGCATCCTGGAATAGGCTATTCACCCACGGTTCTTGATAGGCATTAAATGGTGCTGTGGAAGCGTACACCGAGGAGCAGCCGGTGGAGTTAGCCACCACCGTGCCGGCAGGGCCAGATCTTCCCGCGGGGCCTTCATAGCGATAGAGGCGTGCTTCTAGCTGTGCTGTAACGCTCGCCAGCAGATCGCTCAGCTCGCCGTCTTTCTCACTGCCCTCAACGCTGCCAGCGGCGGCCATCGCATTGAGTCCATCGACGAGTTCGCTCAGTTCTTTCCGATGGCGGGCGATGCGTTCGGTGTTGATCTCGTTGGCGAGTGCCATCGTCTGCCGGATCGCCGTCACCTCACCGCAGCCGCGGCAAGCGCCATGCCCGCCGATGGTGGCGTAATAGTTGCGGTGGTTGAGGAAGATGCGTTTCAGGTCGAGGCTCGGCCCGCCGTGAGGATCGCTAAATTCGGCGGGCGTATTGGGTAGCTTTGCTAGGAAAGCAAAGCGCTCTTCAGCCTGCTCCAGCACTTCACGGGTCTGGGCAGTGGCAACGAGTGCATTCGGGCCGCACACGCTGACGCACTCAAGGCAGCCAGTGCACTTCCACGGGTCGATAGTGGCGCTGAAAAGAGCACCCGTGCCGGCTTTCTGTTTCTCTGCCGCATCGAAGAACGGCCGTGTGCGAGAGGTGGGGTAGGCACGCAATACGTCGGCGATAGCTGCGCTGGCTGGCTCGGGCACTCCCGCAGCCGTCGCCGCATCGGCGAAGACATCGGCGATGTCTGGGCGGTTTTTGCCTTTCTGGGCGTGCAGCTGTGCGCGCATAGCCTCGCCCACGGCGTGCAGTTGGCTGACTGCTGGTGACGCCACCTCGCCGGCCTCTTTCGCTGCCGTCTCTAGCAAAGTGTCGATAGTGAAAACCGTATTGGGGATGGCGGCATCAGGGCAGACCAGTGCGCACTCCATACAGCCGGTGCATAGATTCGATTCAAACACCGGAATTTGGCGGCGGAAGAGGCCTTTGTCTTTGGCGGCTGCCGAGGCCGGCGGCAGGAAATATCCAGCTCCTGGATACACTGGTGATTCCGAAATGGTGCCGTTGGCAAAAGGCTCGGCCATCGTCGTGTGGAAGTAGCCTCGATCGAAGAGGCCTTGCGTGAGTGCGCAGCCGCTCTGGCGGGTGGCCATATCCTCAGAAATGCTCAGGTCTAATGCAGGGTGTGAGCGCGGAGCGTGCTCTGAGCCGGCCGCTGCGGCCGCGGCGTCCAGCGCCTCATAATCCACAGGCATGGCCTCCATCGCGCCTTGCTCGACCACAGCCATATTGGCTTCTACGATGCCTAGGCCTTTCATGCCAAACTTCTTTTCGAGCTGGCGGTGGACGCGCTCTAGCAGTGCGCCGATATTTGCGCCCGAAGCGATGCGATCCACGTGGGTGACGATAGCGCCAATGAATGCCACGCCCATCATGCGAATTTCCAGACTCTCATCCGGTGCATGATCTTTGGCCACTTTGAAAGCATCGAGAATAAAGAGTTTGATGTGCCGATCTCGGATGGTCTGCTTAGCTTTTTCTGGCAGGTGCGCCCAGAATTCCTGAGGGCTCTCATCGCTTTGAATGATGAATGTGCCGCCATCGACGAGTCCTTTGAGAGGATTCGTGTGGTGGAAGACCTTGTGATCTGGGCTGACGACGATCTCCACATCTTCGAGCTCAGCATTTGTGATCTTAATCGGCTCCGGCGAGAGCGTGATGTAGTAATTCGTGGCGGCGCCCGACTTTTCAGAACCATATTTTGGCGCGGCCTTGGAATGCAAGTGCAGCAGCTCAGCGAGAATGTCGGTGAGTAGCTTGCCGGTGGCAATCGTGCCGTATCCTCCCACGGAGTGGAAGCGGATGCGCATTGTCTCGGCAGGCAGCAGCCCTTGCGGGTTGGGTTCTAGATGTAGAGCCATTTTTTCGGTGGCAGGGTAGGCTGTGCGCAGCCGCTCCTGAAGCTCAGCTTGCTCGCCAGTGGCATCTGGATCGAAGAACGTCGAGCCGATGTAAAATTCGGGTGCGAGATCTCTCGCCGCCATCGCCTTAAACGTGGCAATCAGGTGGCGCGGCTGCACGTCGTGGCCGCCCAATCCGAAGAAGCCGGTGGAAATTTCTGGCAGTTCATCTGGGTTGAGCGCACCGATGTGGGGATACCGCGCAGAGCGTGCATTCTGAGCAGCTTTCAGCAGGGCAGTGTTCACGAAAGTGGTGAGCGCAGCCTGATCGGAGCGTTCCAGCACCGTCACCGCTCGTGCTCCGCGTACGGCCTCAACAAATTCTGCTTCGGGGAACGGCTGCAGAAGCTGAATCTGCACCAGGCCAACTTTGTATCCGTGCTCGCGCATATAGGGGATCACGGCGAGCACATCTTCGCTGATCGAGCCTAAGCCCACCATGATGTAATCGGCGTCCTCGGTGTAGTAGCTGCGCACTGGAGCGTAATCACGGCCGGTGAGTTCGTTGTATTCGCGCATCGCTTGGCGCACCAAAGCCGGCACATCCGCTTGGAAATGGGTGCGGTTGTCGGCCACGCCGGCCTGGAAATCTGGCTGGTTTTGCACTGCTCCGGTGAGGCCAGGGTTGTCTAGATCAACCAGTGAGGGGATGAGCTGACGGGTGCCTTGAGCGGGAGCATTTACCCATTGACGGCGCCAGGGCGCCACGGCATCAGCGGGTAAGAAACCGGCAATCTCGGCATCGAAGAGGTCTCCGGTGGTATCTGCCTCCACCGCTGCGGCGTTGGCCTGGAGGAAGTCACGGATCGCGCTTACGCTCGCAGCCGGAAGCGAGGCGGCATGGGCATCGAGATAGGCTCCTACTTGGAAAACGCGGCCTTTTGCCCCGAACAGCATTTCCTGCGCCACCGTTGGGCAAGCAATGCGCCCTGCCGGATCGCCCAAGTACTCGCGCACTAGCTCAGGCTCGGGTAGGCGCGCTTCGCTCATCATGTGTGACGTCGAGAAGCCATCCATACAGTTGGCTACTGGAGTGAGGCTGAGGCTGGAGGCTCGGTAAGAGATGAGTGCCAGATCAGCAGCTTCCTCTGGATTAGCCCCAAAGAGCACAGTATAACCAGCGGGAAGTAGTGCATAAACGTCGTCATGCCCACCCATCACGTTCAAGGAATGACGGCTGACCACGCGGGCAGCCACCTGCAAAACGAAGCCACCAATGCGTTTGCCAACGGTGACGTAGTGCGATTCTAGGCCGTAGAGCACTCCTTGGGAGCTGGAGGCGTTCGAGATAAATTTTCCGCCAGTGAGCGCCGCCCCCATTGCCCCCGACTGGGCTGAATGTTCTCCCTCGGGTTCAAAGAAAAACGGGTGTTTACCCCATACGTTTTTGGTTCCTTGTGCTAGCGATGCCTCAAACGTCTCTGAGATCTCCGTCGATGGCGTGATCGGGTATCCAATCACGCCGCCACACACCATATTCATCACGCGAGCTACGGCGCCATTGCCGTTGATCACTTCGGTTTTGCCAGGGTATTTGGCCTGTGCACTCATGCCGAATTCCTCCTCGAAACAGGCTGACTTTGAGTTCCATCTTAATGATTTGTGTGCAGTTGTAGGCCTGCACGGTGGGCAATTAAAGGAAGAAATAGCTTGCGAAAAGATAATGCAGATATGGCAGAGTGACAAAATTGGTCTGCTGATTTTATCGCTCGCACTTTTGCAAGACGGCAGTCATGGCGTCTCGCTCTGGTGTCGTCACCCACAGGTGATACTTCTTTTTGACGGCAATCTGGCGCGATACATACGTGCACCGATACTTTTGGTTCGGAGGAAGCCAGGTGGCGGCGTCAGCATCAGATTTTTGTTGGTTGAGCGCACCGTCCACCGCGAGCAGATTCAGAGGGTCGTTAGCTAGCTGTTCGCGCTGGCTTTGATCGAGCTGCTGGGCGCCTTTCTGCCATGCGTCCGATAGCGCTACGACGTGATCAATCTGAACGAGCTCCGATGTGCCCTGACCTCGGGTAAAGTGCAGCTGCTTGCCCGAGTAAGGGTCGTCGAGCACTCCAGAGATGACGACGCACCCGTGCGTCCCCTCTTTATAGCTGATATTCGTCAGGTCGCGTCCGAGAATATCATTGCGGGTATCGCAGCCGTTGCGATCCATGTCTTTCCAGGCTTGCCCAAACATACGTGTGCGTTCGTATCCCGTTTGAGGTGCGCGTCCCTTGACGGGCAGTGACGCCAACGCCGTCAGCGCGAAGTCTGCTGGTAAGACGTTCGACTGTGTGGCAGCTAATGTAATGGTAGATCCGTCGTCACGCGTGCTATCGCTGCGGACGTGATTGCCCAGCACCGGTGCCAGGGCATAAACGGTGAGGCAGAAGGCAGCAGCGGCGATACCAGCGAAGAATTTTTTGGCCACGTGAGCATGGTAAGTCACGAATCTGGAGTTCTGGCAGAAGCTGGATGTAGGGCGTCCGAAAATAGCCGTCCAAAATTATCAACGTCTGAAAAGGCGTTCAGAAATCGGAAATAGGCGTTCAAAAAATAGCAGCGTTGCCAAAGATCTCGTGCCGGTGTGATAGTTTGTGAAGCTGGACGTGCCCACTATCGTGCATGGTACGGCACATGGCTAGTGCGTGCTCATACATACATCTGCGCGCATCACTGTTGCACAAGGGCTGCATAAGGGGAAGGGGAGCACTCTTGAACGCTATTGCGGAAATTTTCGGAAGCATTTCCGATTTTGTCTACACCTATATTTTGATCGCTTTGCTCATACTTTCGGGCGTGTATTTTACGATTCGCTCCGGCGCGGTACAGCTGCGCAACTTCGGGCAGATGGTAAAAACCATTTTCACGTCACGCGATGCTTCCGATGGGGCTATTTCTTCCTTTCAGGCTTTTGCTATTGGCATTGCTTCGCGCGTCGGCACAGGCAATATCGCCGGTGTAGCACTCGCTTTGGTAGCTGGTGGGCCAGGTGCAGTTTTCTGGATGTGGGTGGTGGCTTTTGTGGGAATGGCCACGGCGTTTATCGAGGCGACGCTCGCCCAACTGTTCAAAATTCGCTGGAGTGACGGCACATTCCGAGGCGGGCCTGCTTTCTATATTCAGCGTGGCCTCGGATCGCGTGCTGCTGGTGCTGTCTTTGCAGTATTCCTGATTTTCTCGTTCGGCATCTCCTACGAGATGGTGCAGGCTAATACGATTGCTTCCACGCTGAAGGGCCAGTACGCTGTGGATCCTTTGCTGACGGCGATTGTGCTGGTGCTGCTCACAGCTATTGTGGTCTTCGGCGGGATTAAGCGCATTGCACGGGTCACGGAGTGGCTGGCTCCGGCGATGGCTGTGGTCTATATTTTGATCGCATTGGTGATTGTGCTGATTAATTACGATCAGATTATTCCTACGCTAGAGTTGATCTTCGCCTCGGCGTTTGGCTTGAAAGCTGGTATAGCTGGCACTGCTGGTGGGGTGCTAGCTGCGATGCTCAACGGTGCTCGTCGCGGACTCTTCTCCAATGAAGCCGGTGAGGGTTCCGCTCCAAACGCCGCTTCGACAGCTCAGGTGAGCCATCCAGCTAAGCAAGGCCTCATTCAGGCAATGGGCGTGTTCGTCGATACCATTTTGGTGTGTTCGGCCACGGCGTTTATACTGCTCAACTCCATTGAAGCTGGCGTCTACCAGCCTGGTCAAGATACCGGCGTCGAAGGGGCGCCGCTCACGATTAACGCCGTCACGAGTCAGCTAGGTGGGTGGATCGCTCCGGTGATGGTGATTTTGATTCTGGTCTTTTGTTATTCCTCCATTATCGGGAACTTTGCTTACGCCGAGGTGAACGTCGATTTCCTCTCTCGTGGCAAGATTGACAGCACGAAACTTCTCGGAGTTATCGCCACGGTTTCGGTGTTCGTCGGCTCCATCGCTTCGCTGAAAGCAGTGTGGAATTTTGCGGATATCACGATGGCCGGCATGGCACTGATCAACCTCGTGGCTATTTTGCTGCTGGGGAAGTGGGCATTCGGCGCGCTCAAAGATTTCCGCCAAGATCCCGAGCGTCCATTTGTGGCCACCAATAACCCCAATATGCCAGGGGAGCTGCCCACGGATATCTGGGTGGAGCGGGAGAACCCGCTCGCCTAGTACGGGTAGCATGGCCGTGGTACGGATAGTTATGAGCGTGCTGATGGTGCCGTTGATGACGTGCAGCGAACACTAGACGTGCAGCGAACATTAAGTGAGCCGCGGAAGCTAGGGCGGGCGGATTCTGCCGGAGCTGCAGACGCTACAACGACAACGGACGGGAGCTTGCCGGAGCTACGAACGGGTAGCCTGCCGAAGCTGCAAAAGCTAGGACGGCGGAGCTTGCCGGAGTTGCAAAAGCTACAGCGATAACGGCGGAGCTGGTGTTGGGGTCTATAATACGCAGATCTTACGAGGTCACAAGCGCGCCGATCATCAAGCCGAGGATGGCCGCCAACAGGCATCCGAGTAGCATGAGGGATTGGTAAGCGTCAGCGCGCCGTGGGCTCTCCTCTTGTGCGAGTTCCACGGCGTCGAGGCTGGCGGAGGAAAACGTGGTGAGCCCGCCGCAAAAGCCGGTGCCGAGGATAGCTAGCCACTGCGTCGCAGATCCTTCGCCGCTCCCCGTTTCGCCGATCCACATGGCCGTCATTGCACCGAGCAGAAAGCTCCCGAGGACATTCACCGTCAGCGTGCCGAGCCGCCACGAACGCACGGGGATAGCGCGGTCGATAAGGTACCGCAGAGCGGCGCCTATCCCACCAGCAATGCCGATGAGTAGCACGGTGAGGAGATCCATCAGCGTTCACCGCCTCTCCCACGCTCGCTATCCGTATCGTCGTCACCGTCTTTGCTGAGCGATGGTGGGCACGTTGTTGGCCTGTGCGCGATTGAGTACGTCATAGGAGCGAAGCGGGTGCCATCCCCTGACGGGTATTCCATGCGCGGATATTGTCCTCCGATACTCACCCCTGCCCAGGCGGCGAACGTCCCCAGGATCACTGATAGCGTGTAATACCAGAGGGCAAGTACGGGATGCCCCGCCTGGCTCAGCATCATGGAATCGACGGTGAGCGCGCTGTAGGTCGTGAAACCACCGAGAAATCCCGTGCCCAGGCAGGCTCGCCAGCGGGCGCGGCGAACAGTATCGGGCACGGCTCGCGCAAGGATTGCTACGAGTAGGCCGAGCAAAAATGCTCCGCAGATATTGATGAGTCCGGTAGCCAGTGGGAATGGTGCTGCGTGAGTGGGGATGGCTTGAGTGATTCCGAAGCGGGCTAGTACCCCACACATCCCGCCGCAAAAGACGAGCAGCATATTCACGATCATGGCATCTTCCCAATGTGTTTGATAGCGTCGGCGAAGCATCGGCCAAACATTGGCCAAGCGTCGGCGAAGTGTCGGCAAAGTCAATTTTATCAAAGCTGAGTTGGTGGCTGCAGGCTGGGTGAAAGCTAGGCTGGATGGCATCTGCTCATAGGTAGCAGGGCATCGCGGGTAGCGAGTTATGCTCATGGTGGCGAGGTATCGTGCCTGGTGGGTTATACGCATAGGTAGCAGGGCATCGCGGCTGGTGGGCTATGTGCGAAGGCGACTCGTTTCACAGGTGTGGGCTGTGGGCGGCAGTAACGGTGGCGTATGCGGATGCCGAACGGGTGGTGTATGTGGATGCCGAACGTGGCGTATGCTGATGCTGAGCGGATGGGGCAAGATCATTAATCTGGAATAATATCAACCCGCCAGGACTGAGCCGCGCCAACAAAGAGCCCTACATCTATCAAATAGCTACCGGACATCTATCAAATAGCTACCGGCCGTTAGCTCGCGCGTGCCGTTCCAGCAAAGTTCCCCTCCAGCCGAAGTTCCCCTCCAGCCGAAGTTCCCCCTAGTCGCTATATGGCGTACGCGCTCCTGCTAAGCTGAACGTATGGCTGTTACCGTGGCAGATGTCATCGACGTTATGAATCACCACTATCCTCCTGCCCTCGCACAAGAGTGGGATCGGGTGGGGCTTTCGGTGGGAGAGCCCAGCGCACAGGTGCGGGCGGTGGGCTTTGCGGTGGATCCCTGCGCTGCTACGGTGCGTGAGGCGATTGATCGCGGGGCGCAACTGCTCGTCACGCATCATCCGTTATTTCTGCGGGGCACGCACTCAGTGGCAGCCACCACTGGCAAAGGGCAGTGGGTCACAGATCTTATCCGTTCTGGCTGTGCTCTCTTCTCGGCTCACACCAATGCGGATGCGGCGGTGGACGGTTCCGGAGCTGCACTGGCGAGTTTGCTGCAGTTAGACAACGTTCGTCCGCTTGAACCTGATGCCAATGATCGTGCTTTGGGTATTGGTACAGTAGGCGAGCTTCCCCTCACTATGAGCGTGCGGGAGCTAGCTCAGCGCTTGAAAGCTCTCATCCCGCAGACGCCTGCCGGTATTACTATTGGTGGTGATCCCGAGCGGATTGTGCGTACGGTGGCGCTCTGCCCTGGATCGGGAGATTCGCTCTTTGCCCGAGTACGGGCAGTGAAAGCTGATGTGTATGTGACGGCGGATTTGCGCCATCATCCTGCCACAGATCATTTGTGGAACGGCGGCTGCCCGCTGATCGGACTCACCCACTTTGCTTCCGAATGGCCGTTGCTCGTGAATCTGCGTCGGCGTGTGAGTGTGGAGCTTGATGTGGATGCCTACGTATCTACGCTTATCACGGATCCGTGGATTGAACGGCTATAGGTGCAGAAGGAGAGGCAATGGCAACAGCTCCGAGGGTAGATCAACTCCAACTTTTAGCCGTGGCACGGCTCGATGCCGATATTGCACGGCTTCGGCGTGACGACGTGCGGCACCCGTTGCGTGAGAGCACCGCAGAGTTGATGAATCTGGTAGCAGCGCAGGTGCGTACGATTGACGGCAATGCCCAACAGCGAGAGAAAATCCATAGCGAACTTGCGGCTCTCTCCGAGCAGACTGAGGCGCTGGTGAGCGTGATACAGGAAAAGAAGAAACTCTTCCAAGCTGGTACTGGTATGGATTCGCGAGGGCTGCTCACCTTGCAATCGGAGATTGAGGGGCAGCAGGCTAAGCTCGCCGATCTCTCAGAGCGAGAATTTGCGCTGTTGGAACAGGCTGAAGATCTCGATGCTCGGAGCGTACAGCTCGCTGAGCAGCTTGCCACGTTGAAAGAGAAGCTCGTGAGTGAGCAAGTGCAGCTGGAAAACGCCGTCACTGATATTCACAAAGATATTGAGTGCCTTACCGCACAGCGTGAAGATCTTTATGCGCCGCTGGCAGATGCCCTTAAAAAGGAATATGAACGGGCGGCTGCTGGTGGGGGATACGCGGTGATTGGTGTGCATCCGAATGGGGCTTCGACGGGCGGAATTGAACTCTCGCCAATTGAGCTCAGCCGTATCAAAAATGCTGATCCTGAGATGATCTGGATCTCAGACGAGTATGAGTGCATCGTGGTGCTGCTTGATTCTTAGTGCGTGTGTTTCTCGGCGCTCTATGATATCCAAAGCTGTGTGATTCTTAAGGGTACGTGATTCTGAGGGGTACTAGTCACGGTGTGCATCGCCGTTCACGATGGCTCGCACACGCTGAGTGTGATTCTTAGGGTGTTGCACGGTGTGCATCTGCTATGCGTTAGAGGTTAATTTTACCCTTGCGCTCATGTGCACTAAGCTGACACTGCACATGAGCTGGCTAGGCAGTCGCGGGTGAGGCGGTTTCCAACCCGCCGCCGTCATCCGAGGAACGTCCGGACTCCGCAGAGCACAGTGGTGGGTAACGCCCACTCGGGGTGACCCGCAGGAAAGTGCCGCAGAAAATATACCGCCGCTACGCCGTAGCTATGGCTGACTGCGCAGCGGTAAGGGTGAAAAGGCGAGGTAAGAGCTCACCGCAGTTTTGGCGACAAAACTGGCATGGTAAACCCCACTGGGAGCAAGCCCAAGCAGCGCGCAGAGAAGCTGCTCGTTGAGCGCGCGGGTAGGGTGCTTGAGCTGCGTGGCAACGCGCAGCCTAGATGGATGGCTGCCACTGGTCGATGCGTTGCGTGTGCAGCGACCAGTACAGAATCCGGCGTATCGGCCAGCTCATGTGCTCAACTTTTGACAGGCCAGTTTGCGTGCCAAACTTTCCTGCATCTAGCTGCTTTTACCTGATCTAGCTGCTCGTATCTGAGTGCCTGATTGCTCTTGCTTGCGCCTCGCCGGTGCTGCCCTTAATCCTGACTGCCTTTACTTGCACCTCGCCAGTGCTGCCAGGCTGTGCCTATCAGATATCCCTATCAGATCTACCAGGAGATTTGCTCTTAAGACCGCTCCCACAAGGATGCCGTCAGACTCAGGCCTTCGTGCCGTCCGGCTCAGGCTTATAGTGCCCGTCAGCCTCAGGCTTATAGTGCCCGTCAGCCTCAGGCCTTCGCCCGCTGGTGAGCCATCAGTGCTGCCCCTACGATGCCGGCCTTATTGCGCAGCTGCGCCGGTACGAGCTGCGCTCGGGTGTGAATAAGTGGCAGGAATTGATCGTGCTGCTTCGACACACCGCCTCCGATGATCAACACGTCTGGGGTGAGATACATCTCCAGAGCGTCAAAGATCATTTGCAGGCGTCCTGCCCATTCTTCAAAGCTCAACTGATCACGTTCAAATACCGAGGCGGCAGCCCATTTTTCGGCATCTTCTTGACCGTTGGGGAGAGCTATATGCCCAAATTCAGTATTGGGTACCAGCACGCCCTCGCGTACTAACGCCGAACCGATACCAGTGCCCAGCGTGAGCATGAGACAGGTGCCTTGACGCCCACGAGCTGCGCCGTAATAGACTTCGGCGTATCCGGCGGCATCGGCATCATTGAGCACCGTAACTGGGCGTCCCAGAGTCTCAGTAAACAGTTCCTCAACCGCCACGCCTTTCCACTCTTGCGAAAGATTTGCGACGTAGGGCACCACCCCATTGACGATCGGGGCAGGGAAATCGACACCGACGGGGGCGTCCGGCAGATCGAAGCTATCGGCAATAGTGCGCACGATCTCAGCAATGTCGCCAGGGGCGGCATTTTCGGGAGTGGGGATGCGCAGCCGCTCGGCTTTGAACTTGCCACTTTTCATGCTGACAGGGGCACCTTTAATACCCGAGCCGCCAATATCAATACCAATAGCGAGATTCTTAGTTTTAGCCATACCGGTATCTTACCAAGTGTATAGGGGAGAATATGGCAATTGCGGGGATTTTTCTGCGGCTAGCTATTGCATGGTGGGTGATAGTATCGGTCGGCTATTTCTGTCGGTCGATTGATATTGATTGATACTGGTGTCAGCTAATTTTGGCATCAAAGGTGATACAGCAAACCCGACCGACAGGCTCCGACGTGACGAACCTGGCCGTCCACCTGATAGCATCCCACCTGATAGCTCGGTGTTAGGGCGGTATTGGCTCGGCTATGCTGCAACATCTGGGCGTTCATATCGACTCACCTCGGTGGCGGTGTAACTCAACAGAGCACTCCAACGGGGTGCTCCAACGAGGTACTCCAATGGGGGGCGTCACTTCCCACAGTGCGTCGCTCCCGCATCCCTACTTTTCACAGAGCGTCGCGTCTCGTAGTGCGTCACGCCCACTGTGCCCCGCTTCCAGTGCGCCTCGCGTAGCTCGTCGTCACGCACCTGTCGTCACGCTGCATATAGCCGCAGTAGTTAAGCTGGCATAGCTGCAGAGGTCTGCCCATGAGAAGGAAGCGTCAGGATATCGAAACCATCCTCAGTGACGGCGATCGTGTGCTCCCACTGGGCGCTGCGCGAACGATCTGCAGTGACGACGGTCCAGTCGTCATCCCATTGCTCCCACTCGATATCTCCGAGAGTGAGCATCGGCTCAACGGTGAAAACCATTCCTGGCTCAATGATGGTGCCGTATGCGGGAGCAGCATCGTAGTGGGGAACGATCAAACCTGAATGGAACGCCTCTCCCACGCCGTGGCCGGTGTAGTCTTCTACCACGCCGTACTCAAAACGCTTGGCATAGCTTTCGATGACGCGGCCGATCACGTTGATCGCCCGCCCTGGTTTCGCGGCTTTGATTCCGCGCATCATGGCAGTGTAGGTGCGCTCGCACAAAAGTTTCGACTCTGAATCCACCTCGCCCACATAAAACATAGCATTGGTGTCTCCGTGGACGCCGCCGATGTAGGCCGTTACGTCGAGGTTGATGATGTCGCCCTCTTCCAGTGGGTGATCGTCGGGAATGCCGTGGCAGATCACTTCGTTGATTGAGGTGCAGATAGATTTGGGGTATCCCATGTAGCCCAAGCATGAGGGGTAGGCGCCGTGATCACACATATACTCATGCGCCACCTTATCTATCGCATCGGTGGTGACGCCAGGGGCGATGATTGCGGCTGCGGCGTACATAGCATCTGCAGCAATCGTTCCAGCTATGCGGATGCGCTCAATCGTCTCAGGGCTTTTGACGTCGCTTGCCGTCACGACTTCTGGGCCGTCGTGGAAGAGATATTCTGGCCGCTCAATCTGGGTGGGAACGCCCAGTTGTGGGCTGATACGACCAGGTGTGAGAGTGCCCAAGGGGGCTCGAGATGCACGGTTATTCATGCCTCTCAGATTAGTAGTGTGGAGGAGAAGTGCAAAGCTCGGGTGACGCCAGCATTTTGGAGAGCTGAGCGTGAGCATTGAGAGAGAAGAGGAACTAAGCTAAAGACGATGCCAGAGAGTTCAATATTGGGTGCAACATACACTGCAAACGCAACATACATTGCAAATACAGCATAGAGTGCAGCTCATGATCAGCACAGATAGGCCGGTCACGCTGCAACATACACTGCAAGTGCAACATAGAGTACAACGTGCTGTCGCCGCAATCTGGCAGCGTCGGGCAAACTTACAATGTGGGAAAAACTGAGCAGCGTCGGGCAAATGTAGGGTGAGTTCAACTAAGTAGCGTGGGCTCACGTAAGTAGCGTGAGCTCGCACGCCAAGACGGGTTTGGACTCAAAGGTGGTCGAGATAGAACACGGAGCAGGATAGAGGACGTGGACTTGGGAGAGAGGATGGATCAGGATGACAGGCGGATTCGGACTGACAGACGCAGATTCGGACTGACAGACGGATTCGGACTGACAGACGAGTTCAGGCTGACAGACGCGGGTTTGGGAGAGATAGAGAAACTCAGGATAGACAGAGAATACTCGGATACAAGAGATAAGAAGAAGAGATAGAAGAGAGGGAAATACATGAAACTCGTGGATAAGACGGGTGCTGAGGTGGAGGTCGTCCGCGATAACGCTCAGTACGCTTATGTGGAAAAGCGTGTCGATTCGGGGGAAGAGGTGGGGCGTTCGTATTTTGTGCCAGCGCCGAATGAAGATAATACTTTAATCTTCTTTCATACCGAGGTGGATGATGCCTACCAAGGCCGCGGTTTAGCTGGAGTGCTGGTGCGGGCAGTACTGGATGATCTCATCGCCCACGGCACGACGATTGTGCCATCGTGCCCACTGTTTGCGGCGCATTTGAAGAAGCACGGTGCCCAGTTCGACGCGGCTGGAGGCAAGCGTAGGGCAGTGAGGATCGAAGATATTCAGTATTTACAACGGGTGTTGGGCGGGCAGTAACGTCGGATCGCGGGCAGCAACGTACGTTTTTGCCTAGGACGTCATCTGCTGGTGACGTCAGTTCGCTCCTAATGACGCCGTTCGTCTAGTGGCATCACCAAAAAATTTTCCGAAAATTTACCCTACCCATGCCTCATGCTAGATATATGAGAGATATTGAGCAGATCAGTGCCAGGCACACGAGGGAAATTATCGACCGCATTTTAGATCGTCCGTGTGTAGCTGCGCAGGATGCGCCAGTGAAGACATATGAAGGAGATACGGGAGATCGAACAACACCGGAGCCGATACCGGAAGTGGTGGGAACGCTAGAGCGGGTAGCGGGTACCATAACGCTCGAATCTGCTCTGGGCAGCGGTACGGGTATCGGCATAGGTAGCGGCGTTGCTGAGGCTTCCTATGCTGTTTCCCATGCTGCGGTGCCTGATAGTGAGGCTCGCCATGCGGGGATTTCTTATACTGACGTTTCTCATGCCAAGATTCCCCACGGCGACGCTCTCTATACGGATGGCTACCATCCTGAGGCTTCCCCTGCTGATGCCCAGCACACGGGTGCACTCCACAGCATGATGGCAGTCACCGGCTGCAGTTCGATGGTGTTCACTGGCGATGGCCAGAATCGCTCTGAGGCTGGGAGCGGGAACTGGAGCGAGAAGTTTTCTCTTCCTGCCGCTTCGCTCGTTTCTCGGCACGGCGCTGGCGAATCTGCGCACGGGCAGCGCGAGGAGAGAGCTGCTGAGCGACGTTCTTATCGAAGTTATCCCAGTATTCTTGGGCGTAAATGGAGAAGTCTTTGCGCGGCCCGCCAGGGCGATCTTCAAGATCGTTGAGATAGGGGAAAATATCGTGGCCGCGCAAATAGAGTACCATCGCGTTGATCGCGGCTGCGATCGGCACCGTGAAGAGCGCTCCCGCTATGCCGGCGAGTGCGGTGCCGCCTGCCACGAGTAGCACAATCGCCAGAGCGTGCATATTGAGCGCGTTCCCTTGCAAGATAGGCTGCAGCAGATGCCCTTCTACCTGCTGGACGAGCAACACGCCTAGCAGCATCAGCAGTGCCATAAAGGGGCTGCTGGTATTGACTAAGACCACCAATACCGCAATAAAGCCTGAGAGCAAGGCGCCCACAATCGGAATGAAAGCGCCCAGAAATACAAGGGCGGCGATAGGGAAGACGAGCGAGAGCGGAGTGTGCAGCAAGATGGCGAAAATTGCGATGCCCACAGAATCGACGAGCGCCACAATCGCTTGCGTACGCGCATAATTGCCGAGCATCACCCACGCGCGAATGCCTGCTTCATTCGCTTCGTCGCGGTAGCGCTCGGGCAGCAGACGCACGAACCAGTGCCAGAGGCGGCGTCCGTCTTTCAAAAAGAAAAACAGTGCGAAGAAAGTGAGCACTAATCCTGCGAAAAATGAGGTGACGGAGGATCCGGCGTTGAGTACGCCACCGAGAATACGTGTGGAATTGCTCGTGAGCGTGCCTTGTAGCTGATTCCACGCGCTCATAATGTTTTGGTCAATATTTGGGAACGTTGTGGTGGCCCAAATGATGAGGGTGTCGATCCCGTGGCGTACGTTGTCTCCCAAGGAAGTAAATCCCTGGTAAATTCCGGTGCCTGAGCCTCCGATGATCCCCACCAAGATGAGCAAGAGCGCTAGTACCGAGGTACCGGCAGCGGCAGCTGGCGGCCAGTGTAATGTGCGCCTGAGCAGCCGGTTGAGTGGCTCTGCAATCACGGCGAGCAGCAGTGCGACAAAGAGTGACGTCAAAAGGAGGGAAAACTTTAGCAGTACCCAACCAATCAGCGCTGCAGCTAGCGACACCGCAATGATGCGCCATGCCCATCCTGCCATCGTCACCAGCGGACGCGGCACGAAACTCGGCATCGTCGATGTTTGAGTGTGATCAGTTTGATTGCGCTCATAGTGCTCTGCAGATTTACTCATTGTGCTCCTCGTGTATTCTGAATACGGTTCATTCTACATAAGCGCGCTGAGAGATCAGGAGAGTCCTCACTTCGAGACGACGAGCTCCAGCGTGCGTGGTCTGTGCTCCGCCTGTGGCTTATGTCGAGGATGATCGTGCTAGGTTGCTGTGCATCTGTGAAATAGTGCAGCTGCAGAAGGAGGTTCTGAGTGGTTCGACGTCTCAGTGATTCAGCGTATGACGATTTGAGCGAGGCAGAGTTGGATGCTCGGCTGGAACGTTTTCACGCTCAGGCTTCACCAGCGCAGCGTGAGGGCGGTTTGCCGCTTTCGGCTTCCCTTATCATGTTGGTGTTCGCGCTGACCGGATGGGTCGCTTCCCTAGAACTCGTACTCTCTGAAAAAATACGGCTTGCCGATCCGCAGGCGAGTCTCAGCTGCGATATCAACGCCTTTGTGAGCTGTGGAAAGTGGATTGGGTCGTGGCAAAATGAGCTACTTTTTGGCATCTCCAATTCAGTGGTGGGTCTCGCCTTTTTCTCGGGCGTGACGGCACTTGCTCTGGTTTTCGTGAGTGGCGGGAGAGCTGGGCGTCACCTGTGGCAGGCTCTGAGCATCGCCCTCAGCATTGGCATGGTATGGGTGCTGTGGTTCCAATATCAATCATTTGCGGCGCAGGGTTCGCTCTGCCCATACTGCTATCTCGTGTGGCTCGCCACAATTGGGCTATTCGTATCCGTGTGGTCGCGTTCGCTGCAAGCTGGACACTGGGGAGAACGTCTCGTTCGATGTGGGCAGATGCTTGTGCGCAATCGTTTTCTTATCGTGGGCGTATGGTATGCGGCACTTATTCTCTTGACAGCTCTCTGGCTGTGGGGAATGTCTTTATGAGCTTTTCGCCATGCATTTTTATACGCCGTTTGAGGGTGCACACATAATCAAGATGTAGGGGCTGTAGGAACCGCAGGGAAATAGCGAAAATAAATAGAGAAGATAGGGAATTTTTCTAAAAACCAGAAAGTGCCGCACAGATGTACCTGTAGGCTCATCTATGCGGCAACCTTTTGTGCTTTATGAGGGCTTTAGGATTTATGCAGATTTTATGCGGTGCTTTTTCTATCGTGTAGATGTCGGGCTATCGTTTAGACGTCGGCCTTTTTCTCTTTCTTTGCACGCTTCGCTGCCCGCTTGGCACGACGTGCCTCTTTGGGAGGTAAATGCTGAGCCACTTCGTCATCAAAACGCTGCCAATACCGCTCGGTATAATGGGAGAAATCAATGGGTGGCCCACCTGGGCGCTCATCCATCGTGGCCAGATATGGATAGGTATCGTGGCCGCGCAGATAGAGCACAGCAGTGTTGATAGCGGCGGTGAGAGGCACAGTGAAGAGCGCGCCAAAGATCCCCGCGATCATGGATCCACCCATCACTAGCAGCAAAATCGCCCAGGCGTGCAGGTTGAGCGTTTTCCCATGCAAGGTGGGGGAGAGCACATTTCCCTCTATTTGCTGTACCAGAACGGCGCCGATAAGCATGATGAACGCCATCAGGAAGCTGCCCGTATTAACCAGCACCACCAGCGAGGCTACGACCATACCCACAAGTAGACCCACGATAGGGATATAAGCGAAGAGGAAGACAATCGCTCCGATGGGGAAGACCAGCGAAAATGGGGTACCGAGAGAAGCGGCGATAATACAGAACATCAGAGCGTCAAAAAGAGCCGCAATGGATTGATTTCGCACGTATCCGCCGAGAGTCACCCACGCGCGAATTCCCGCTTCATTCGCGCTGTTGCGATATTGCGCAGGGAAGAGACGTACAAACCACTGCCACAGACTGCGCCCGTCTGCCAGGAAGAAGAAAAGACTAAAGATAACGAGCACTAGCATCGTCACAGCGGTAGACATGGAAGCGCTAAAAGTGAGCAGCCCACCGGCAATTTGCCCGCTGTTGGCACTGAGCAGATCCTGAACAGAGCTCCAGGCGTTATCAATTTTGTCTTGAAGGTGCGGGAACGTCTGTATGAGCCACTGCACGATCTGGGCGGCGCCGTCAGTGATTTTGCCTGAGAGAGCTGAAAACCCCTGGTAGAGGCCGGTTCCGGCGCCAATGAGCATAGCTCCCACAAAAGCGAGAAGTGCCAAAACGGTGACGCCAGCAGCTAGCGGCTTAGGAAAGTGCAGTTTTTTGTTGAGCGCACGGCTGAGTGGATGCAGCACGACGGCTAGAAGGAGGGCGAGCAGAATCGAGATCACGATCACTGAAAACTTTAGTGTGATCCACAGTGCTGCAGACACTGCCATGACCACAATGAGAAAACGCCATCCCCAGGCTGAAGCAACTCTCAACGTAGGGGGAACTGTAGCAGCGGCGTTACTCAAGGGGGCAGATCCTTTCTCGCTTGTTTGCGAGGATCTGGCTTGTGTAGCTACTGCATGGGAGGTGGTAGCTGGAGCTGGCTCAGTGGGGGAAGTCAGCACCGAGCCAGCCATGAGGAATCGTTGCCATAAACTCATAATGTTCACCTCGTGTCTAGCTCAATGCTGGAGAGTGCAAATCTGGCGGTACGTGTGCGCCATGGCCGGCTTCGACGAGAGCTGCTCGGAGTGTCGTCATCGCAGCGTCGAGGGCTTCATCGGAGGCGAGCTTAGCGTTCTTCTGGCGAATATCTTCCTGCACATTCGCAGGCATCACGTGGATGTGAGTGTGTGGCACGTCAAAACCAATGAGGCTCATCACCGGACGAACCACTCCGAAAGCGGCCATTTGAGCCTTGCCAATGATCTGTGCTACCTGAGCCATGTGGGCGAAAGTATCGGGGGCAACGTCTACGTAGATATCCGTTTCCACTCTCGGCACAATCAATACGTGCCCTGGCTGTACGGGCTCAATTGTGGCGAATGCTACACATAGATCATCTGCCCACACGAAACGCCCTGGAAGTTCACCGGCAATAATTTTGGAGAAAACGCTCATGGGTTCAGTCTAGCCCGAACGTGCGAATTGCGATGTGCTATCTCAAGCGGGAAATATGTCGTCAACGCACGGGGCTGCCGTTGCCTAGGACGATGCCGTTGCCTGGGACGACGAGCAAAATCGTGAGACACCACGATCAAGCTATGAACTAGCCGGCGTGCGGGCGGAGAGTAGTCGGATAAATAGGATGGATAGGGCCGTAAACAGGCATAGGACTGTAAACAAGCTACGAGCAGGCCGGAGAATGAGGCCGAGATCAGGCTGTTGAACAGACCAGTGATCAGAGCCGACGAGCAGGGTGAAGAAACAGGCTGATGAACAGATCCCAACGAATAGAGCCGGCGAGCAGGCTGATGCATCTACGGCAGTATCTTCGGTGAGTGATTGTGCTGTGGCACGTGCAGTTGTTTCAGTACCTTTCCAGCGGGCGGCGATTGTGTTTTCTGCTAGTAGTTGCTTTTTTGACGGGGTGCTGCGGAGCGGCGTAACTGCGTCTCCAGTGAGCGTAATCTGCTGCCAGTGCGTCATAATGCAGTCAGTGTGCTCCATGCGGGCAGGTGTGCTTATACGTGCTGCTCTGAGCTAGGATTGTGGAGGTTACAAGCATGGTAAGGAGCGCAATGAGCGAGCAGCAGAGCACCGGTGTCCAGGTAGCAGACTTCGCACAGACAGGAGAATCTACCTCGTATCGCTACACCGCCGCGATGGCCAACAAGATCGAAGAGAAGTGGCAGAATTTCTGGGATGAGCAGGGCACGTTTAACGCCCCGAATCCCGCGGGTGATTTAGCTGATGGGTCGGGCGCGCAGCTGTCTGAGGATTCGTTTTTCTTGCTCGATATGTTCCCCTATCCCTCCGGTAAAGGTCTGCACGTGGGGCACCCGCTGGGCTATATTGCCACCGACACTGTGGCTCGTTTCCAACGGATGCGCGGCAAGAATGTGCTCTACACGATGGGCTACGACGCTTTCGGTTTGCCGGCTGAGCAGTATGCCGTACAGACGGGGCAGCACCCGCGGGTGACGACGGAGGAAAATATCGAGAATATGCGCCACCAGCTGCGGCGCTTAGGGCTGAGCCACGAACGCCGTCGTTCGTTTGCTACCACAGACGTGGAGTATATGAAGTGGACGCAGTGGATCTTCTTGCAGATTTTTAACTCCTGGTACGACAAAACTGCGCCTGGGCGCACAGCTGGCACGACTGGCCGCGCTCGTCCCATCAGTGAACTGATCGCAGGCTATCAGGATGGTTCCATCCCCACTCCAGATGGCCGCCCGTGGAATCAGCTGAGCAACAAAGAGCAGCACGACGCCGTGAACTCTCGCCGCTTGGCCTATGTGGATTATGCTCCCGTGAACTGGTGCCCAGGGTTGGGCACGGTGCTGGCCAATGAAGAAGTGACGGCGGAGGGGCGCTCAGAGCGCGGGAATTTTCCGGTGTTCAAGCGCGAACTGCGCCAGTGGATGATGCGGATTACCGCCTATGCAGATCGTCTCGCTGAAGATCTCGATTCCGTGGACTGGCCGGAAAAAGTGCGCACTATGCAGCGTAACTGGATCGGTAAATCACGCGGTGCACAGGTGGACTTCGTGGCTCATCACGCCACAGCAGATGAGGTGCTCACGGTGTTTACCACTCGCCCTGACACTCTCTTCGGAGCTACGTTTATGGTGGTTTCTCCTGAGCACCCGATGCTCACCGAGGCCAATATCCCCAGCGAATGGCCAGAGCAGACACGTCTCCAGTGGAAAGATGGAGCGGGTAGTATCTGCGCCGAAGCAGCTGCCAATCCCCGCAGTGCCGTCAAAGCATATCAGCGCGCTGCTAGCATGAAGTCGGATCTGGATCGCACCGATCTTGAAAAAGAGAAAACTGGCGTTTTTACGGGTATCTTTGCCACGAATCCCGTCAATGGCAAGCTGGTGCCGGTCTTCACGGCAGACTACGTGATGATGGGGTATGGCACTGGTGCCATCATGGCAGTGCCGGCACACGATCAGCGAGATTTCGACTTCGCCAAGAAATTCGATCTGGATATTGTGGCCACGATGCGCCCTGCCGATGGTTTCGACTGGAGCACGGCTTGGGTGGAAGACGGGGAGATTATCGATTCTGCCAACGACGATATCTCGCTCAATGGTCTCTATAAAGATGAGGGCAAAGTCAAGATCACTGCGTGGCTGGAAGAAAAAGGTGCCGGCACAGCCACCACCAGCTACCGGCTGCGCGATTGGCTCTTTAGCCGCCAGCGCTACTGGGGGGAGCCGTTCCCCGTGGTGTATGACGAAGATGGCATCGTTTATCCCTTGCCAGAGTCGATGCTGCCTCTGGAACTGCCCGACACCCCAGATTATTCTCCGCGCAGCTACGATCCGGATGATGCCGATTCGCAGCCGGAGCCGCCGCTGGGGCGCCTGAGCGAGTGGGTGAATGTGAAGCTCGATCTTGGAGACGGGAAAGGGCTGCGCAGCTTCAAGAGGGATACCAACACCATGCCAAACTGGGCGGGTTCGTGCTGGTACGAGATGCGCTATCTCGATCCAAATAACACTGAGCGCTTCTGCGATCCAGAGAATGAAGCCTATTGGATGGGGCCGCGTGCAGGGAAAGAATCCGGCGGTGCTGATCTATATGTGGGCGGGGTAGAACACGCCGTGCTGCACTTGCTCTATTCTCGTTTTTGGCACAAGGTGCTCTTCGATCTGGGTTTTGTGAGTTCAAGCGAACCTTTCCACAAGCTCTTTAATCAGGGGTACGTGCAGGCTTATGCCTACACGGATGCACGCGGCCAGTATGTGCCTGCCGAGGAAGTGGAAGAGGTGCCGGCAGCTGATGGCACAGGTGAGCCGAGCTTCATGTGGCACGGCGAGCCGGTGAACCGTGAATACGGCAAGATGGGCAAGAGCCTGAAAAATATCGTGACGCCCGATGAGATGGCTGCCACCTACGGTGCTGACACTTTCCGCGTCTATGAGATGAGCATGGGGCCGCTCGACGCTGACCGTCCGTGGGAGACGCGCGCCGTCGTTGGTTCGCAACGTTTCTTGCAACGGCTGTGGCGCAACGTGATTTCAGAAGAGGATGGCTCCATCGTCGTCACCGATGATGCTCTTGATCGGGAAATGGCCAAACAGCTTGCTCGCACAATCGTCGATGTGACGACAGAGTATGAAAATATGCGGGTAAACACGGCGATTGCGAAGCTCATTAGCTTCAACAATTTCCTCACTGGCAAGGCCGTTCCCCGCGAAGCTGCTGAAGCCCTAGTGAAGATGGTGGCTCCGGTGGCTCCGCATATCGCTGAAGAATTGTGGGCTCGGCTGGGGCACGGTGAATCTATCGCACGCGCTGAGTTTCCTACGGTAAGTGATGAGACGCTGCTTGAGGATGATCTGGTGACGGCGGTGGTGCAGGTGAAGGGGAAAGTGCGCGATCGCCTGCAGGTGTCTCCCACAATCTCTGAAGATGAGCTAGCGGCTTTGGCGTTGGCCTCTGAGCGGGTGCAGCAATATCTCACCGCAGGGCAAACTCCGCGCAAGGTGATTGTGCGCGCTCCGAAACTGGTCAATATCGTCCCGTAGAAGGTTGATACTGCCCCGTCACTGTGTCATATCGTTGTGTAGCTGGTCGATACTGCCTGTGCATAGTCGATGGGCTCAGCTCTCGTTGCCGACTACATTTTTTAAGAGTATGCGTGATGTGGCTGAGCGCTCGTGGAGTTTCACGGCGACGTGCTGTGGCTACGGAGTGAACACCGCGGGTGAGGCGCGTGAATTTGTGATACTCCTAGTAGGGAGAAACGGTCAAGAGTGCAACGTGCTGTACAGATAGAAGAATCTGTACAGGTAGCAGTGCTGTACGGCGGCGTATGCAGCGTGCAGGAGCGGCGCTAGAACGTACACAACGGCGATCATGCTTACTAGATGAGGTGAGGGGGCTCTGACATGACGGCAGGGGCAGCAGCTAAGGTCATCCGTGAGACTTTTGATGGGATGCCCGCGTGGCGGATTGTGAGCGAATCGGGGTCCACAGCGCTGATAGCCGAGCGCGGAGCTAGTGTGCTCTCTTGGGAGCCAAAGCCTGGCATCAACGTGATTGACGGCTATAGCAATGCGCAGGAGCTGCGGGAGGCATTGTGGTCTCGCAGCTTGGTAGCTGTACCATGGCCAGGGAGAATGAAAGAGAACAGGTATCGCTTTGACGGCGTTACGTATGAACTTCCCACGACCTCGCGCGGGGCAGCGCTGCACGGATTCGTCTACGGTGAAGATTTCGAAGTGGAAGATGCACATTCATCGCTCACATTGCGCTGCGATTTTTCAGGGGAGCAAGGCTATCCGTGGTCGTTTACGGTGCGGGTGACGTATTCTCTGGAATACGGGGCAGATGAGGAAGAGCACCTCTCAGTGATGATTGCTGCCACGAACACCTCAGCTACTGATATTCCACTCGCTATTGGTTGGCATCCATACGTAAAATTGCCTGGTAATGCCACCATCTCAAATTACGCACTCACGATTCCCGCGCGCACAAAAATCCTCTACGGAGCAGATGGAGTACCACTCGCAGGCGAAGCTGCCTACTCTGGGGTGAATGCGCCGGTGACGATCAACTATTTAGGTGCGCGGGCGATGGACGAATCGTATCGGGGATTGATTCCTGATGAAAACGGTGTGGTGAATACCGTCGTCAGCGACTCTGCTTCTAACGCCACGATCCGGCTCTCGCAGGAGCCGGCTGATGCTCCGGTGGTGCACATCTACACGGGTGATGGCGCTCCACGCGATCCACGCGGATCTCTGGCTCTGGAGCCGCTCTCGCATCTGCCCGACGCTTTTAATCGGGCTGATTCAGCGGCGAGTATCCGACTGGCTCCAGGAGCTACCCGCCAGCTCACGGCCACCATCACGTGCGTGCTGTGAGCTTGCCCTGAGTGGATCTTGGTGCCACTGTGGATCGCGGATTGCGGTGGATCGTGGGTGCTGTGGAGTGCTGTGAATTATTGTGCGCTCGCCTTTCCCGAGCTGCTGTGAGTTGCTGGTGTTGTTGAGTTGCTTTTTGAGCTGTCCTGGGTTGCTGTGAGCCGCTGCGTGCTTGCTTTTCCGAGTCGTTGTGGACTGCTGGCTCGCTCGGTGCAGCTTGGCGTGTCAGATATTTGTGTGCGTAACGTTCATGGGCTGAGTACCCTGTGCGTTAGCTACTCGTGTGCTAGTTGTCCATGTACTTAAATAGTGCCTGCGGCTGACAACTATTTGCTAGCGTGACGGTCTGTACCCTCAAATTGCTAGCGTGGCGGTCTGTACCTTCAAAGCCACGCTTGAGGTATTTATGCACGGCTCGGCGATCACATTGGGCAGTGAGAAAAAGTTGTTGATTACGGGTGGGCATCCGTTGGGGTGAGTCGTTTCGGCAGAGTCGCGATATTATCAACCCCACCGACAAAATGAGCTGGCAATCGTATCACCCCACTGACATGATGAGCTGGTCGTACCTATCAGGACTTTAGGAGTCGTGGCGGGCTCGCCGATTTTATGAGCTGCTTTGCTAGGGAAAGCGTCACGTCCGTGGCTCGTGCTAGCTGCGTTGTGCACAGCTTCGCTGCGAGGGTGCACTATCCACAGCGGATGCTAACGGCTACGAGCTGCGCAGAGCAGCCAGTAAAACGGTGGTATGCACACCCCGCCACCTCGTCTGATGCTGCGCCCTGTAGCTGCCACTCAGGGAGCCAGTGTGCCAACTCGGCGCCCACGTGGACGTCACGGCATTCGCGGTGCAGACGCAAGTTTCCAGGCTGATTCGCGTGAAAATGCTGTCGAAGAAGTCGCGCAGGCCGAAGCAGCGTTGCCAGAAGCAGCGTCACCGGAAGCGTCACTCGAAGCGGCGTCACCTAAAGCGACACTAAAAGTGGTGGCGTCAAAAGCGTCCCTAACGACGCCGTCAGGAGTGACGTCACCAGAAGTGGTATCACCACGTGCCCACGATTTTGCCCGTATAGCTCTTGGGGCTGGCCTAGGAGCAGATTTGCTCGCTCTTCCTGAGAGTGAAGATAGCCAAGCACTGCAGACACATCACCGCCGGCACACTCGTTGGGCTTTTTCGGCTACCGGAGTGAAAGGGTTTGCAGTGCTGCTGGCGGCGCTGCTCGGAATAGTGGTGGGCGCAGTGGGTGTGGCAACATTCGCGCATCGGCCGTTTCCGGTGGCGATCCAAGCTAGTGGGCAGACGCTGCCGGCATCTGCTTCCCAGGGCGATACGTCGCAGCAGGAAGAGGACGTGGAAGAGTCTGCATCGCAAGAGATAATGGTGTACGTGTCTGGTGCCGTCAAGACTCCAGGAGTTGTGACAATAGCTGAGCATTCTCGTTTAGTTGATGCTGTGCAGGCTGCGGGAGGGTTTACGGCGGAGGCTCAGACGGCAGCTATCAATCTTGCAGCGCTAGCTCACGATGGCCAGCATATTCACGTGTTGAAAAAATCGGAGGATGCCAGCCAGCTTCCTCTCGACATTGTGGGCGATGGGAAGAGTACCCAGAGCGGCGCTGGCAATCGTCGTAGCAGCTCCGACAAGCAGGCAGACGGATCTGGTGTGAACAGCGAGAAAATCAACCTCAATACGGCCAGTTCCAGCGAGCTGGAGAAAATTCCAGGAATCGGCGCGGTCATGGCGGGGAGGATCATTGCGTGGCGAGAACAGCATGGGGCTTTCAAAGCCGTTAAAGACTTGCTTGACGTAGATGGGATCGGGCAAAAGACGTTGGCCAAAATTGAACCATACGTGCTAGTGCAGTGACGGTGACCGCGGTGGGTACAGATGCTCGATTAGTAGGGCCAGCGTTAGCAGTATGGGCAGTGACGGCGATCCCCAATTTACATTGGTATAGCTGGATGTTTACAGTCGTAATTTTCGCTGTGGCGGCGGCTATCGGGGCTGGATATTCTCGATATTCCAGGCGAGCTAAGAGCGCGGGGTCTGCCATCAGCAGCGTTTCTACGCGCAGCCTACAGGTATCTAATCTCTATTCGTTGGCAGATACTCAAGAGGGATCCAGGCCAGGGAGTTCGCCATCGCTGGCAGCGCACGTCGCGACGCTTCCGCAATTGCTAAGGGCGCTGCGCATCGAGATGTTTCCGCAATCACTAAGGGCACCATTGTCGGTATCAGCGGCGCCCAGCTTAGCTGCGCTTGCACTGAGCGTCGCAGCGGCGGGTATTGCCCGCGAAATTCACGCCGTATTCTCCGAAGAATCACTGAATTTTCAGCAGCTATGCGAGTCTTGGCTCTCCAGGGCAGATACTCCTGTGGGAAGTTGGGCCGCTACTCGGCGCGATGAGCTACTTCGAGCCGTGGCTGATTTTCCACCCTATGCGCGAGGTCTTGTACCTGGGGTAGTGGTTGGAGATGACTCAGCTTTGCCCTATGAGAGCGTGGATATGATGCGAATGCTGGGATTGAGCCACGTGACGGCTGTCTCTGGAGCGCACGTGAGTTTAGTTTTTGGCATCGTGATAGGGGTATGTGGGAAACGTCATCCCGCTGTCACGGCGGCGCTGGCTATGGCCTCTCTCTACATTCTCATTCATCTTGTGGGGCCTCAGGCTTCTGTGCTGCGGGCGGGGATGATGGGAGTATTGATGGCTGTGGCCATCGGGCTCAGACGCCGAGCCAGTGCTCTGCCGCTAGTGTGTATCGCCGTCATAGCGGCGTGCCTGTGTTTTCCGCGGTTGGCGACGTCACTGGGTTTTGAGCTCTCGGCGTGCACGACGGCTGCTATCGTGCTTGCCGGATATCCCTTCAGTGTGCGTATCGGGCGGTTTATGCCGCAATTTTGTGCGCAAGCGTTGGCATTGCCGCTGGTGGCAGGCCTGGCTAGCGTACCTCTCGTTGTGGGAATTCAAAAAGAGAGTTCGGTGTGGACTGTGCTAGCTAATGTGGCTGTGGCTCCGGTGATCGCTCCGCTGACGTTGTGCGGGCTGGCTGCCGCAGTGCTGGTGCCCGCTGCCGCTCCGGTCACTCACGCGCTTCTCCTCATTTGCGCTGGATGTGCGTGGTGGATGGCCGAGGTGGCGGAATTTTTCGCGCGAATGCCAGGCTCTCACGTGAGCGTAGAGGTGGCGGCTGGATTCAATATACTGCTAGTGCTGATGCTATGGGGATGTGGACGCAGTAAACGGAAGAGAAAGGCGGAGCATAGAGAAAGTTGGCTGGGCACAATAAGTGGGGCGCGGGCACTGGTGGCTCGTTCTCTCACCGCCGTGACGGCATTCGGCGCAGTGGCAGCGGTGGTGGCAGTGATGTTGTGGGTGACGCCGATTGGCACGTGGATACAGTCACCTCTTTGGCTGCCGTTTGGGGCTGCGCGCATTGATCCGCACTGGGAAATAGTGCAGTGCGATGTGGGGCAAGGATCAGCTTTGCTGGCACGCCGACGTGGCTCCACCGTACTCATTGATACCGGATCTGAGAGCGGGCGCGTCGATCAGTGCCTGCGCAATGCCCGCGTGCGTCACATTGACTTGCTGATCCTCTCGCATTTCGACGCTGATCATGTTCGCGGATTGGAAAGGGTACTGGGCGAGGCGCGTGTAGATGCGGTGTGGGTGAGTGGCAATCCCCATCCTATGAGTAATTCCAGTTGGGTTCGTGCGCTGTGCGCGCGAGCGGGAGTTGGTATGCGTGTCGTCACGGCAGGGGAAAGCTATGGTGGGTGGCTCTGGGTGGAAAGCCCCGCGAATCCGCTTGCCCATGAGAGCACCGCCAACGATGACTCTTTAGTGGTGCGCCTGCGCACGCAGCACTATTCAGTGCTGGCACTGGCGGATGTGTCAGCTGAGATTCAAGATAGTCTCGCGCGTGATGAAAAGCCTGCAGATATTGTGATTGTGGCTCATCATGGAGCAGCTAGCCAATCTCGGAGGCTTGCGGCAGCACTCACACCTCAGGTGGCACTCTTTTCAGTGGGGGAAAACTCTTATGGACATCCCACTGAGCGAGCAATGCACGTGTGGGATGCACCGATTGTGGCTAACACTCGAATATGCGGATGGATTAGCGTGACGCCAGCAGGGGTGAGTTCGCAGCATACGTGCAAGCTCACTGGCTCCTAACTTTGCCAGCGTGATATGTCTGCCACTCAGGCCGGCGTGCTTGATCTGGCCTGGCGTGGGCGGGGCAGAAACTAACGTCGAGCCGCAAGAGCCTCAACTTTGAATGCATCGTAGCGAATGTCGAGGTGTCATAGCGCTAGTTTGGGAAGTGCATCAGCATACGAAATAGCTTCAGTGTGGGAAGCGCCGGTCAGGTGCGAGATGGCGTAGAGCAGAAAAGGGGCATAGCGATGCTGAGCTGGCACGGTACATGGCGTTGAGGTAGGAATCGAGGTTGGGCTGATATAGCGCAGGACGCGAGTGGCGCGGAATCTAGGGATCGCATCAACACCTGATTGTGGAAACAGGTTATAGCGTCAAGTGTCGAAATTGCGTCGAGCGTAAGTGAAGATAGCGGCGTATATCGTTGAGCGTACGAAATAGTGCTAGCTACGAAATAGCGCTGAGCACGGAAAGAGATGAAATAATAGGGGGGTGAACCAATGGGATGATGTTGAGCTAGCTCCGGTTATGCTGGTGAAAAGTGCCGAGCCGGTTTTTGCAGATCGGGCTGTCGATGCGTTGAAAGCGAGAGTGCGCCAGCGCGATCCGCAGGTGGTCATCACTGCTCTTGATGCGGCCACGTATGAGCCGCATCGTCTGGAGATGCTCGCCAGCCCCTCGCTTTTTTCGGAACCGCGGGCAATCGTGATTGGCAATCTCGAACAGCTGAACTCTGCGCTTGAGAGTGATGTGTTGGAGTATATAACGTCTCCCGCCGCCGATGTGGTGCTTATCTTGCGGCATAACGGCGGAGCTAAGGGGAAAAAGATCCTTACGGCGCTCGCGGACAAAGTACCGACGATCACCATTGCTCAGGTGAAAAAAGCCGCGGACAAGGCGAAAGCCGTGCAAGCGGATGTTCGGGCAGCGGGTAGAGCGATCACGCCGCAGGCGGTCAGCGCGCTCATGGATGCCTTGGGGTCAGATCTGCGAGAGCTGCTCGTGGGAGTGCGCCAGCTGCTAACGGATGTTTCTGGCACGATAGACGAGCAGGCAGTTCACACGTATTTTTCCGGCCGTATTGAGGCGACAGGATTCAACGTAGCTGATGCCGTGCTTGCGCGGAACACAGGGAGAGCGATTGAACTAGCTCGACACGCCATGAGTACTGGTGTGGCTCCGGCCGCAATCGTCTCTGCGATGGCCGTCAGCATTCGCCGACTGGCTCATATAGCGGCGTTGAGGGAAAGTGGAGATTCTGTACTTGCCCAGCGCGTCAAGCTGAATTATCCCACGTGGCAGCGGGATCGAGCACAGCGCGATCTGCGATTGTGGAGTGAAAACGGTTTGAGGGAGGCCATTGTGGCATTAGCTCAAGCTGATGAAGACGTAAAAGGTGCTTCTCGTGATCCGGCTTTTGGCGTCGAAAAAGCGATCATCGCCTTGGGGCGGGCGCGCCGATCTCGATAGATATGCGCGTTCCGTCCGTCTCTAACTCTCAACCAAGCTGTTTTGCAGGATGCTCAATCTACATCACGTGCTCAATACCGCGGAACGGGTCATTCATCTCAACCAAGTTGTTTCGTAAAATACTCAATCTACCT
Source organism: Actinomycetaceae bacterium (assembly GCA_028724905.1). Lineage (GTDB taxonomy): Bacteria > Actinomycetota > Actinomycetes > Actinomycetales > Actinomycetaceae > Arcanobacterium_A. The sequence goes on from JAQYTG010000009.1 coordinate 37,130, forward strand.
CTCTTGTCGCATCCGCTCCTGATACTGTGGCAAAGCTGGTGAAAATCGGTTACTCCGTGTGCGTTGAGTACGCAGCGGGGGAGAAAGCCAGTTTTCCGATGCTCAATCCATCTATGCGGCTCACGCAACTAGTCTGGGATGCTCGAAGCATCCGTCTTGGTTACCCATCTGCATTGCAGTTGATCTGAGGCATGGGGCGTTGGCATGGCAAGGGTCAGGATGCAATCTGGGTACCCGAAAAATCCACAGCTCCTGATGTGTGAGCGGGGTGGCTAAGATAGTTGAGAAACGGCTGCAAGAACGTGATATTTAGTTGGTATTTTGGCTAAGCTGGAGGCGTGCGCGGCTTTGGCCGCATCACGACGTCACGCATGATCTAAAGCATGATCGACATGATCTAAAGGAGGCATAGTGCAAATTGGTGTGCCGCGGGAGCCTGCCCAGGAGCAGACTCTTGTCGCATCCACTCCTGATACTGTGGCAAAGCTGGTGAAACTCGGCTACTCCGTGTGCGTTGAGCGCGCAGCGGGGGAGAAAGCCAGTTTTCCCGATGCACAGTATGAGGAAGCCGGAGCGACGCTTGTGAGCCGCGAGGAGGCGTGGGGGGCAGATATCGTCTTATCCCTTGACACTCCGCCAGCGGAATATCTTGATTTGATGAAACCGGATTCGGTGTTGCTTGCTCGCCTGGCTCCCAGAATTCATCCGCAGACGATTGAGGAGCTTGCAAAGCGAAAGATCACAGGGCTGTCGATGGATATGGTGCCGCGTATCTCGCGTGCGCAGAGCATGGATGTGCTGTCTTCGATGGCCAATATCGGCGGATACCGTGCTGTCATTGAAGCTGCTCAGCACTTTGGCCGTCTGTTTACCGGCCAGGTGACGGCAGCGGGGAAGATGCCACCAGCCACGATTTACGTGATCGGCGCGGGCGTGGCGGGATTGGCTGCCATCGGCACGGCGCACTCGATGGGTGCTATCGTCAATGCCACGGATGTGCGCAATGAAACTGCTGAGCAAGTGGAGTCGATGGGCGCCAATTTCGTGCCGATTCCCGCCCCCGCACAGGAATCCTCCGATGGTTATGCTAAGGAAATGACGGAAGATCAAGCACGTGCTGCGCAGGAACTCTACACTGAGCAGGCTGCGAAGAGCGACGTCGTGATCACCACTGCCAATGTGCCGGGTCGCAAGAGTCCGGTATTGCTCGATGCCGCAGCCGTAGCTGGCATGAAGCCTGGCTCGGTGATTGTCGATATGGCGGCTGCCAACGGTGGGAACTGCGAATTGACGGTGGCTGGCCAGATTATCACCACGGACAATCATGTGACGATCATAGGCCTCACCGATTTAGCTAGTCGTCTTCCTGGGCAGGCGTCGCAGCTCTATGGGCAGAATCTGGTGAACTTCTTCAAGCTCGCCACCCCTGAGAAAGACGGCGTGCTCACCCTCGATCAGAACGACGAAGTGGTGCGGCAGATGACGGTGACTCTCGGAGCGACGGTGATGTTCCCGCCGCCACCGGTGCACGTCTCGGCAGCACCAACTGGCCCCAGCAAGGAAGAGTTGGCAGCTCGGGCAGCTGAAAAAGCGGCGAAAGATGCCGCAGAGGCAAAAGCAAAGAAACGCAACCGCATCATTGGAATCATCGCGGCCGCAATCGTGCTCATCGCGCTGATTTTCGCTACCCCGCTAGGGATGCTTAATTATTACGTCATTCTGGCACTCGCTATTGTGGTGGGCTTCTACGTGATCACTGCCGTCACGCACTCCTTGCATACTCCACTGATGAGCGAAACGAACGCTATTTCGGGCATTATTTTGGTGGGTGCGATTATTTCGTTCGTACAGACGGCGAATATCGCCGTGATGATTTTGGCATTCATCGCCATTCTGATTGCTTCCATCAACATTTTCGGTGGTTTCTTCGTGACCCATCGAATGTTGCAGATGTTCAAGAAGGGGGACTGATTGATGCTATATCTGATGACTTCCGCTTCGACAGAAACCATTAATTCCGCTTTGGCGACGCTGAACTTTATGAAACATCTGGAGAGTCTCGCGTACCTCGTGGCGGCTATCCTCTTTATTCTGGCTTTGGCTGGTTTGAGTAGACAAGAGAGTGCTCTTGCTGGCAACCGCCGAGGCGTAATCGGCATGGCGATCGCGCTGGTAGCCGTGTTACTAGTGAGTTTAGTGACGGCGAGCTACGACGAGGCTGCTAGCGGCAGCGTGGTGTTGAAGCTAGCGTTAATTGTGGTGGCGCTCGCCGTGGGCGGTGCCATTGGCATCTGGAAAGCTAAGACCGTAGAGATGACGGGGATGCCAGAGTTGATTGCGATGTTGCATTCCTTTGTGGGTCTGGCTGCTGTGCTGATCGGCTTCAACACTTTTATTGATCTGCTTGGTGATAAAGGCGAGGCATACAGAAGCGCCGGCGAGATGGGATTTCACCTCGGTGAGATCTTCGTGGGTGTCTTTATCGGTGCTGTCACGTTCACTGGCTCCATCATTGCGTATTTGAAACTCTCGGCGAAGATCAAGGGTGCTCCGCTCACGCTGCCAGGGCGCAACTGGCTCAATCTCGGTGCTCTCGTGGCTTTCTTCGCGTTGATGGCTTGGTTTATCCTCGCCGATCAGAGCCTTGTGCAGCAGTGGATTGCGCTGGTGTTGATGACTATCATCGCCCTTGCTTTGGGTCTGCACCTGGTGGCCGCTATTGGCGGTGGCGATATGCCGGTGGTCGTCTCGATGCTGAACTCGTATTCGGGATGGGCGGCAGCTGCGGCTGGCTTTATGCTCTCCAATCCGCTGCTCATTATCACCGGCTCGCTGGTGGGCTCCTCCGGTGCTTATCTGAGCTACATCATGTGCAAGGCAATGAATCGCTCGTTTATGTCGGTGATTCTCGGCGGTTTCGGTTCGGATGGAGCCGTGACTGGAGAGGCGAAAGACTACGGTGAACACCGTGAGACAACGGCTGCTGAAGTGGCCGAGTTGCTCAAAGGCGCTGCTAGCGTGATGATCACTCCTGGGTACGGGATGGCCGTGGCTCAGGCTCAATATCCGGTAGCAGAGCTCACTTCTAAATTGCGCGCGCAGGGAGTGGATGTGAGTTTTGGTATTCACCCTGTGGCTGGGCGTCTGCCTGGGCACATGAATGTGCTGCTCGCGGAGGCAAAAGTTCCTTACGACATCGTTAAAGAGATGGACGAAGTGAACGATGATTTTGCCGATGTGGATGTGGTGTTGGTGATTGGGGCGAACGACACCGTGAACCCCGCAGCTGAGGAAGAGGGCTCGCCGATTTCTGGTATGCCGGTGCTCAAGGTGTGGGAGGCCAAGAACGTAGTGGTCTTTAAGCGCTCGATGGGCAATGCTGGCTATGCTGGCGTGCAAAATCCGCTGTTCTTCAAGGAGAATACGCAGATGCTGCTCGGCGACGCTAAGGCCTCCGTGGAGGCGATCAGTGCTGCGTTGTGATAACTGTTAGCGACTGCGCTGGTGCTCTGATGTGGCTGTAGTTTGGTAGCTGTCGATTGTGTCGGAGTGTCGGGGTGATGGTATGTCTTCATCCCAACACTCCGACATTTTTCTATGGTTTTAGCTACGCTCTGAGGCTGTTATGGTGCCGAGGGCGCTATGATGCCGAGGCGGGGGCCGGTACATTCTTAGCCCTGAACTGATCCGAATACCTTACCCTCATGATCAACTCCTACCCGCACCACCAACAATGACATACTCAGCGTCAACCAAACCCACAACAGACCCAAGGACGGTTCATCTCCCCAGCGTACGAGGCTTAGATTTAGTAAGTCCAAGTAACATTCCAGAGGCTATCTCTGGGGAGGAATGTCAGCAAGGACTCCTCATGCCCGATTTTACCCTACCCGCATATCCCAATGTCTCTTCTGCTAGTGGAGTTTCATTTGAGGAGTGGGAACACTGCGTTGAAGATCTCCAAAACTCTTGGCACGAACAACGCTTCGATCAAAAAACCGATTACGCCACCCCATTTACGCATCTTGGTGGGCACTCGTGGAATGGAAAGATAGGAATTGAAGAACTACTCCAGACCGTTCTTCCTATCGCTGATTCTGATACGCATGTTTTACTGGCAACAGTAGAATCTTGGACTGCACTTAATGGCTGGTTTGGGGACGCTGGAAATCTAGAAGTATGGATTCGACAAAGCGACTTAACGAAGCTTGATTTCTCCCATGTATGGTGTCTAATCCGAACCGACTAGAGCACACTGATTCCACATGAGGGTAGCTGACAATAATTGTTAGCTACCCTCATCTTCTTAGGTAGGGGCGGTCGAATCTCTACCGGGTGAGTGCCTGGACAGCGAGCTCGGCCCTCCGCGTGCGAAAAGTTGAAATCAAACGGGTATATTACCCTGCACGTCATCCATTGATACTATGAACAGGAGACACTATATTTTGATTATACGATTTGGCTGTGATTTAAGGGGTAGCGATGTTGCTATCAAAGAAAGCGCGCTCCAGCGTGGTCGTTGCCATTCTTTTCGTTCTGTCTTCAACGGGAGTACCCGCCTACGCAGCAACCAATGGGAATCCCGTAGATCTGGGCATCGCCACAGGTAACGACTCCTATGTTGGAACTCTCGATGGTAGTGCGATACATTCTCATACCCTAGTCGGCGCTAGTGTTCTCGGTGCCGATAGAACAGATACTGTTGCATTGCGGGCAAACACATTCATTGGAAAGGTTACAGCTCACTGGCCGCACAAGTCTGGTAGCCAAGCTTCTGGACATGTGACATGGGAGTTGAAATGGGGTTCGGCCCCAAAGCTGAGAACAACATCGGAACTGTGGAGCTATAGCAATGGGAGTTGGGTCAAACGTGCATCAGCGACTGCAACAGTGTGGCCCTCAAATATGCAAGGGGCCTCCGGTCGTGGCAGAGCTACTGTGGCACGTGCGAATTGCAAAGGGTCAAAGAGTACACAATGGTTTACTGTTGGAAAGCTCTATGCTCCAGGGGCGATTAAACCTTACGGCACACACCGTTCCGCAATCAGAACTTTGAATTGTGGATAATCTATTGATGGATACGCCGATACTGCTTGAACTTAGTGGTGTGTTTGTGGCAGCACAGCGGTTCGACATGCCCGATATTCGGGAGTTTTTCCGATCGCTTTCTGCCGACCTTGGATACGATCCACAGTTAGATCCAAGTAACGAGTTTTCGTGGGCTTTTCACGACGCTACTTTCGATCACGCACACAGAGATTCCCTAGAAACCACTGTCACAGTGTCGGCAACTATCGCACATAAGCATCCTCGTGCCCTTGTCCCGCTTGTGTACTGGGCATGCCAGTCGCTGGTTTTTCTTGGGGAGTTTCATCTCCATGCTGTATCCCTACGTTTTCCGGAGGGGCTTGGAAAGATGCAACCGAGGCAAGCCTTCCGACATCTACCATCGCCTCCTGCCTCTAGGCGGTTTCCATTTGTCCTTGAAGTCGATCTACCAACAGTGTATGACGACCAATTGCTTGGTGAGTGTATCAACCGAATCTCACAAATGCCGTTTCCAGCATTCATTATCGATTCTGTATCACCCCTACAGCGCTCAGCCACGACGCCTAATGACCCAATAGAAAACTGGTGGCAACTAAGCGGATGCATGAATTCGTGGAACTACCTCGAAATCGGTTACCTCCTATACACTATTCAGTCGATAATACCTGGTGTCATGGAAATTCGTCTTATCCGCAAATGACTGTATAGAACTAGTGCCGCAGTGACCGCTTTCAATGAAACAGAGCATAGAAATGCCGAATGGAGATATCGAGAAAACTGAGCGCGTTGTGTTTTTGAAATCGCGGATCCGATAATGAGCCCTGCTAAGAGTCAGCGGATTGGATCTATAGAACTTAACAGGAGTATTTTGTCCACCCCAATTTGGGATAACAAGGTTAACCTGATAATAATATTTCTGAAAATAGTGATTGAGTTTTCAGCAAACCATCCACATACTGCTGGCAACAACAATATGAGGCTAATTCACAACAGTATCCGCTTAGTTACAGCAAGCAGATCATTTTTTCGTTATCACCGCAGCGAATGACTCATTCTGCCAAAAAGTCTATACAGGGAAGCAAGTGAAATCTATGGCGAAGGATGGAACACTGCGCGGCGGAGGCAGAGCAGGCTCGGGCGCGAAACCCACACCGGTATTCGAGAAGATCACCGAAGGCAAAGACGCGAAGGTGTTGCAGATTGCGGCGTTCGATCCACCCGAGCTGGAGGCAGGCGACGATCTTGAAGGTAGCGTGATGCCCGAGCCTTCGGCTTATTTGGCGGCTGTGCAGCGTGATAGTAACCCTTTGGGTGCTGACGTGATCTACCGCGACACCTGGAACTGGCTGCGCGAGCGCGGCTGTGAAAAACTCGTAGCACCGCGCCTGATTGAGGCGTATACACAGAATTTTGCTCGGTTCATCCAATGCGAAGAAGCGATCTCCAACTTCGGTTTGTTGGGTAAGCATCCGACTACGGGGGGGCTGCTATTGCGTCCCCGTTCGTGGCTATGAGCCAGTCGTTTAGTAAGCAGGCGAATACGTTGTAGTATGAGATTTTCGATGTTGTGAAAGCGAACTCGCTGGTGGATTACTCGGGGCCGATTCCTGCCGATAACGTGATGGAGCGCCTGCTCAATGCCCGCTCATAGCTTTCGATTCTGTATATACATTCTCCCGCACGGATGATCCGTGGCGGGTTTTCTTATGCCCGCTCATGGGCAGGAAAGGATTATCTGCTCATGTTGAAAACCGCTGAAAGTGTGCGTGCCGGTCACCCAGACAAGCTGTGCGATTTCATCGCCGACACTATTTTGGACGAGGTACTTGGTGATGATCCGGCTGCCCGAGTCGCCGTGGAGGTGCTGGCGACGAAAGCCAGGATTTATGTGGCTGGCGAAATCACCTCCAAGGCGAAGATTCAGATTCTGGCAGTGGTACGACGGGCGTTGACCCAGCGTGGCTATAATCCACGCGCTTTCCGTATCCTGGTGCGTGTACACCGACAATCACCGGATATTGCTGACGGCGTGAACCAGTCGTTAGAAGCACGGCATGGGCAACAGGATACTGTTCGGTGTGGAATGGCGGCTCCATAATCGTGAATTTACCTTCCCCGCGTTGCTCGAGTTGGTAGCGTGCCACGCCTACATCTACAGCGATCGCATCGGCCGCGCCTGATTCGAGAGTCATAAACGCATTGTTATAGTCTGGCACTTGGGTGAGTTCCGCGAAGCTATCAACAAGCTCTTTCGATTCATCTGCTTCAAGCGCTGCCAAACCAGAAGAATCTGCCTGCACGAGCACGACTTTACCCGCAAGATCAGCCTGTGTATCGATACCCGCATCAGCCGCAGTAACGAATACGATCGAGTTATCTACATACGGTGCAGACCACGTGTAATCATCCTCGCGGCCATTGACCGTGAAGCCGTTCCAGAGGGCATCTACGGTACCGGAGTTGAGCTCCATATCCTTCGAATCCCAGTCGATCGGTTGCTTCACAAGCTCCCAGCCCTGGCGCTGTGCCACCTCGGCAGCGAGGTCAAGATCGAAGCCGACGTAGTCATCGCCGTTTTTATAACCATAGGGAGGGAAGTTTGCATCGAAACCCACGGTGAACTTATCGCCCTGTGCTTTTGGGCCGGCGGATGTGCCGTCAGCATCGCCGGAACATGAAGCGAGACTCAGTACCATGGCTGCGCCTGCCAAAGCGGCGCCGATTTTCTTCAAAGTTTTTGCTGCGTGCTAGGCATGATTACATGCCTAGCACGGGTGCTCTAGGCGAAATCTCGCATCCCACAGTGCGTACGGATGCTTGGGGTGGACGCACGTGTACTGCAGGCCTTCATAGGGAGGCGTCACGAACGGTAGATTCGCGCCAAGTCGATAAGCAGTAAGGTAGTGAGCTCAGAACTCACGTTTTTCAGCTTCTCGATATTTACCGATTCGTATCGCTCAGCTACGGTAGGTTCATCATCGATGACGCCATTGGGTGCCGTGTCCTTGCCCCTGCCGACGCTAGTGGTGGTAGGGGCGCTGGCTGCGGCGGGTGAGTCAGCGGTGCCGAAATGTGGAGTGCTAGACGGCGTATCCCCACTGCTTCTATGCTCCTGGCCACGTTGATCGCCGCCACGTTGCTCACTCTCGGCAGCATCAAGTAGGCGTAAAGTTGCGGTAGCATCGCGGCGAATATCAGGATTGACGAGACCTTCCGTGGCATCAGCTCGGGTACCCACCTCCGCAGCGTACTTCTCCAGGCTCGCGACTCGTTCGGCGTCATTCGTTGTAAACATCTCGGCGGTACGCTCAAGAAGACGAAGGCCGCGGGTGAAATCGCCGTCTCCAAGATTCGTGACGGCGCGATCAAGCAAAGGATGCTCACTACGTGCGGCGGTACGTGCCAGCATTTCGAATTGCACGCCGAGCACCTGCTCATCTTGCCGAGCGGTACGCCAGGCGGCAAGCTGCTCTTGGGCGTAACGCGAATCAGTCTGGCCCATTGTGGCGAAATACTCGCGCTGAGCTTCTTCTTGGGACTCGAGCGTTTGGCGAAGAGGAATCGGTTTGATCGGTACAGTGAGTACGAGCACGATCACGATCAGCGGCATTCCGGCAAGGAACACCCAGTGCAAGCGATCCGATAGCCCTAGACGCACCGCATTAGCAACTATCGGTGGAATAGTGTGTGCTACGTTGGCGTCGAGTACCGAGCCGGCGTTGAGGCCGCTCGTGGGCACGACCATGCCTTTGGGCATGTAGTAGCTGATGCGTTCTGCAAGGCCGGTGTTCATCACAGTGCCAAAGATCGAAATACCCACGGTGGAGCCGATGTTGCGGAAAAACTGAGTGGCTGCGGTAGCTACCCCGAGATCTTTCGTAGGTACGGCATTTTGCACCACGAGCATGTATTGTTGAATCGCCATGCCAAGCCCGAAACCAAACACCACCATTGCCACGGCTATATAGCCCTGGGCGGTGTGCGTATCCATAAAGAGCAGCATCCCTTGGCCGATGGCCATTATCACGATACCTACGCTCATGAATTCTTTATAGTGGCCGGTGCGCGTTATGAGGCGCCCGATCATGATTCCAACCACGATCTGCACTAGGCTCATCGGCATAAGAATAATGCCGGAGGTGGTGGCTGAAACACCGAGCACCCCTTGGGCAAAGATTGGCAGATACGTGAGCGAACCAAACATCACCATCGCCAATACGAGAGACGCCGTAATGGATAACGTGAAGATCGAGTTCTTAAACAAGTGGAGGGGAACCACGGGTGCTTCCGCGCGGCGCTCTTGGAGAATAAACAGGGCGGTGGCGATTGTGCCGGTGATAAACAGCCCAATAATCATAGGCGAGCTCCACGCATAGGTGGTACCACCCCAGGAGCTTGCGAGGAGCACAGCCATAAGAGCGATGGAGAGCAATGCCATGCCAAGTACGTCTACCCGCGCACGCGTGGGAGTGAACTCAAGGTGGAGGCTCTTCACGATCATCACAAGCGCCGCGGCGCACAACGGCAGTGCGCAATAGAAAAGCCAGCGCCAACCGAACGCATCAGTGATGGCGCCACCGATGATTGGGCCGGCAACTGTAGCTACGCCAAACGCGGCACCCATGTAACCTTGGTATTTGCCGCGCTGACGCGGAGGAATAATATCGCCGATAATCGTTTGTGATAGAGGCATCAAGGTGCCCATCGCGGCACCAGTTACTGCGCGGCCAATAATTAACCACGCGAAGCTTTGCGCTGCACCCGAAATGGCAGCGCCAGCAATAAAGGTGATTAATCCGGCGATGTAGAACTTGCGCCGGCCATACATATCGGAAAGCTTGCCCACGATAGGAGTGACGAGTGCCGAGGCGAGCAGCGCCGTGGTGGCAACCCACGAATAGTAGGCCATGCCGCCAAGCTCGGCAATAATACGCGGCATTGCCGGGCCAACTATTGTCTGGTTAATCGCCGCCGAAAGCATGCCAAGCAGCAAAGCGATGAAAATGCGCTTATTCGCCTTCGACAGATGGAACTCGGCTGGCAGGTTGGGTTGGCGGGTTCCTTGTGGCTTTGCGTTTCGTCGTCTGGCCTGTGTGTCGCTCACCTAATCTTTCCATCTCCTCACATCCAATCAGCGGGTGCATGAATGAACCGTACCACGGTAGCGTAGCGCGCGCCGAGGAGCGCGGAGTTTTGGGAATGCACGTCTGCAAGAATTTGTGTTGGTGCCCACCGTGATCGCAGTTGCCGATATTGCACTTCGGAAAACAGCAGTTGCTCGATTCTAGGGAGCAAAAGGGCGAGATTTCCTCCCAGGATTACAACATCTACATTGAGCAGATTCAACGCGTTTGCTATCGCCCGCCCGAGGCTTGTAGCGGCAGTATCGAGAGTTGCTCGGGCGCGTGCGTCACCGGCGTCAAACACAGAAATGAGTTCACTCATACCTGCGTTCTGTGCGAGTCCCGCATTGGCGAGCAATGCTACTTGCCCCGCATATTGCTCTAGGCATCCATTTGCGCCACATGTGCACTTTGGGCCGGCTGGATCTACACAAGTGTGCCCGATTTCTCCTGCCCAGGAGTGTTTGCCGCCGAAGAGCGTGCCTTCGAGCATGATCGAGGCTCCGATGCCCACATCGCTCGATATATACATGAACGTATCGAGGTCTGTACGTTTTCCTGGTGCGGAATAGATTTGTGCGTAAGCTGCGGCATCTGCCTCATTCATTAGTGTGAGCGGAGCCAATGATTGAGGTAGCTTCAGATATGTATTGGGAGAGACGCCGTTCTGGAGTGCTCCGGGTTTTTCGGATCATTTGACTTGAGTGTCTAACACAAAGCCCCACAAGGGCTGGAAAGATAGACACGTGAAGAAGTTTTCGAAAAATACACCCGAGCAGATCGTGGCCAAGTTTGAACAAATCGTCACACTGCGCGATGGTGGAGCCACTATCAGCCAAGCATGCCGTGAAGTCGGGATCAGTGAGGCCACATTCCATCGCTGGCAGCGGGAATATGGAGCCATGTCTCGTACTGAGGTCCGTGAATTCAAAGCACTGCGTGATCGTGTCGCTCGTCTGGAACGTCTGCTG
>JAQYTG010000010.1 GCA_028724905.1 Actinomycetaceae bacterium
TATCGGCCTGACGGTCGTTTTTATCCGTACGTTTGGAAGGTTAGACCGCTATGACTATTGTTGCTCATGTTTATTCTTATGTCGTGGGTGTTGATACCCATGCTCGGCATCACGTGTACTCAATCGTTCAGGCAACGACGGATGAACTGCTTGGATCACGGACGTTCCCAGCCAAATAACGCACTCGCAGCCAAATATGGGACAATGAGCGCATGGCACAATTTGATAATTCCGCATTGCTTGATCACACCAAGGTTCCGGAAAAGGCAGCCCTTGAAGGGCTTGAAGAGCGTTGGGGCGCCCAGTGGCGCGAAGAAGACCTCTATCATTTCGATACCGAGACTAGCCGCGAAGCCGTCTACTCCATCGACACCCCGCCACCTACTGTCTCCGGCTCACTCCATGTAGGCCACGTCTTCAGCTATACCCACACCGATGTGCTTGCCCGCTACCAACGGATGCGTGGAAAAAATGTGTTTTACCCAATGGGCTGGGACGACAACGGGCTACCTACTGAGCGCCGCGTGCAAAACTATTACGGCGTGCGTTGCGATCCCTCGCTGCCCTACGATCCAGATTTCGTTCCACCGCACAACGGCGGGGACGGCAGGAGTATTAAATACGCTGATCAGCAGCCGATTTCACGGCGTAATTTTATTGAGCTGTGCTGGAAACTCACCAGCGAAGACGAAAAACAATTCGAGCAGCTGTGGCGCTATCTTGGTCTCTCCGTGGATTGGAAACAGAACTATCAAACAATCGGCGCCAAGGCTCAGAAAGTCGCACAGGCGGCGTTCTTAAAGAATCTCGAACGTGGCGAGGCCTATCAGAGTCAAGCTCCTGGGCTCTGGGACGTGACGTTCCAGACCGCCGTGGCTCAAGCAGAGCTAGAAGCCCGAGACTATCCAGGCGACTATCACGCCTTAGCTTTCCATCGCAGCGACGGCGGTGACGACGTTATCATCGAAACGACCAGGCCAGAACTGCTACCAGCTTGCTGCGCACTGATTGCACATCCCGACGATCAGCGCTATCAGGAGCTTTTCGGTACCACTGTGCGCACCCCGATTTTTGACGTCGAAGTGCCGGTGCTCGCCCACCCACTCGCCGAGATGGACAAAGGCGCTGGCATTGCTATGTGCTGTACATTCGGTGACGTCACAGACGTGCAGTGGTGGCGCGATCTCAATCTCCCACTGCGCAATGTGCTGCGCAAAGATGGCCGCCTGCTTGCCGAAACACCCGAGTGGATTCTAGGCGATCAGGGGCGCTCGATGTATGAACAGATGGCCGGAAAAACCACTTTTTCCGCCAGGAAAGTACTCGTAGAAGCACTCCAAGCCTCGGGCGAAATGATCGGCGATAAGCAGCCGACCATGCGCAAAACCAACTTTTTTGAAAAGGGCGATAAACCGCTCGAAATTGTCATGAGCCGGCAGTGGTACATCCGCAATGGCGGCACGTCTCACGTGGAGTCAAACGGAAAAGAGCTGCGCGACAACCTCGTAAGCCGCGGCCAGGACGTCGCCTTCCATCCGGATTTCATGCGCGTGCGCTACGAGAATTGGGTCAACGGCCTCAACACTGACTGGCTGGTCTCGCGTCAGCGCTTTTTCGGGGTTCCGTTGCCGGTGTGGTACAAGATCACGCCAGCTGGAGACGTGGATTACGACGCCGTTTTAACCCCAGGCCAGGATCAGCTTCCCGTAGATCCCAGCTCTGATTGCCCGCCAGGATACACCGAAGAGCAGCGCGGAGCTCCTGGAGGCTTCCAAGGAGAAGTAGATATTCTCGACACCTGGGCTACCAGCTCGCTCACGCCGCAGATCGCAGGCGGCTGGCTCACCGATGATACCCTTTTCCGCAACGTCTACCCGATGGATGTGCGCCCGCAGGGGCAAGACATCATCCGTACCTGGCTATTTTCCACGATGGTGCGTGCCCACCTAGAATTTGGCGGAGTGCCCTGGAAACACGCTGCTATCTCAGGTTGGATTCTCGATCCCGACCACAAGAAGATGAGTAAATCCAAGGGGAACGTCGTCACGCCTATGGGATTGCTGGAAAAGCACGGCTCCGATGCCGTGCGCTATTGGGCAGCTTCCGCGCGTTTGGGCACCGATGCGGCTTTTGACGAGCAGCAGATGAAGATCGGACGCCGCTTGGCTATGAAAGTACTCAACGCCTCGAAGTTTGCTATGCAAACTGCTGGTGGAGATGCTCCGATGGATCTGGATATCACTGCCGTCACCGAGCCACTTGATCGTTCCATGCTGGCTGCTCTCGCGCAGGTGGTAGAGCAGGCAACAGACGCCCTTGAGAAGTACGATCACACGCGCGCCTTGGAAGTCACCGAGACGCTTTTCTGGACGTTCTGCGATGATTACCTCGAACTCGTCAAAGAACGTGCATACGACCGTGACGACACATTAGCGGCAGCTGGCGGCGCCGAAAAGGTGCGCTCTGCCCGCGTGACCCTGGATATTACGATCGACACATTCGTACGGTTGCTAGCTCCAGTTTTGCCATACGCCACCGAAGAAGTCTGGAGCTGGTATCGCACCGGCTCTGTGCATCGCGCCCATTGGCCAGTAGCGGGCGATCTCGATGCTGGCGGTGATCCTGCGTTGCTCCACGCAGCTTCAGCGGCGCTCATTGCTTTGCGAAAAGTAAAGACGGAACAGAAAGTGGCTCAGCGTAGCGAATATGTGCACGCCACGCTCACTGTGCCTGAAGCCGACGTACAAGCCACGCAAGCTGTGGCCGAGGATCTCGCGGCCACATCGCACGTGAGCGGTACATTGACGGTGCTGGCGGGTGACGTCACAACCCCCGTCGTCACTGATTATGAGCTCAAACCAGCACAGCCACGCAAGAAGTGAGAGGCACGAGAGTAAGGAACACACGATGAGTGAATTTCTCAATGAAGAAGGGGTTGCTTTTCGCCCTGGAAAAGTGAGTGTATCTGACGATCTTTCAGTGCCTGGGTTGATTCGGCGACTGGGAGAGCAGACTCCGCGGCGCACTGCCATGCAGCGGAAGCTGGATTTCTCCGGCACCTGGGCAGACGTCTCGTGGGCACAGCTTATCAGCGAAATCCGTGCTGTAGCCCGCGGCCTCATCGCCTGGGGAGTGCAGCCTGGAGACGCCATAGGAATCATGGCTCACACCAGCTACCAGTGGGCGCTCTTCGATCTCGCCATCCAATTTGCCGGTGGCCTGGCTGTGCCGATTTATGAAACAGATTCGACAAGCCAGGCAGAGTGGATCATCCAAGACGCCCAGATTCGCGCCGTGGTGGCTGAGAATGCACAGATTGCTTCCGTGCTGGAACCGATTCTAAAAAAGCGCAATAAGTTTGAGCAGATTTGGGTACTCAGTGACGACGGAGAAGAGAAAATTATCGCTCAGGGCAACCCGTCTTTGGATGTTGAAATCGACCGGCGTATCGACGCTATGAAAGCTGACTCGCTGTGGACGATCATCTATACGTCTGGCACCACGGGGCAGCCCAAGGGCGTCGAACTCACGCACCGCAACGTCTTACACGTGGTGATGAACGGCCCTACCGATGATGAACTGATGAAGATCATCGCTGGGAAAGGCTCACGTACCTTGCTGTTCCTGCCGATGGCGCACGTTTTTGCGAGATTTATCAATCTCGTGATGCTCTATGCTGGCAGGGTGATTGGCCACTCGCCAGATACGAAAAACCTCGTAGCAGATATGCAGAGCTTCAAGCCAACGTTCGTACTGGCAGTGCCGCGGGTGTTCGAGAAAATCTACAATGCTGCCGACGCCAAGGCTGGCAAGGGTATTGCGCTGCGTACGTTCCGCACCTTTGCCAAAGTAGCCATCAAGTACTCGCGAGCGCTCGACACTCCGGAAGGGCCAAGCAAGAAGCTGATAGCACAGCACGCCCTCGGGGAACGTCTGGTCTATTCAAAAATCAAGGAAATCACTGGCGGTAAACTGCGCGCTTCCATCTCCGGTGGCGCCCCACTTGGCGAACGGCTCGGCAGCTTCTTCCGCGGCATCGGAATGCCGGTGTACGAAGGCTACGGCCTCACAGAAACGAGCGCTCCTACCTGCGTCAATACCCCAGATTCGCTCAGGATCGGATCAGTGGGAGTCGCTTATCCTGGATGCTATATGAAAGTGGCGGACGACGGCGAGCTGCTTGTGCGAGGCGATCACGTGTTCCATCGGTACCACAACAACAAGAAAGCCACGGCTGAGGCGTTCACAGTTGACGGATGGTTCCGCACTGGCGACATGGGCAGAATTGATGACGACGACTTCATCTGGATTACCGGACGGAAGAAAGAGCTGATCGTGACGGCGGGCGGCAAGAATGTGGCGCCAGCTCAGCTTGAGGATCGTTTGCGTGGGCATCCGATCATTTCGCAAGTCGTGGTGGTGGGCGATCAGAAGCCATTTGTGGCAGCCATGATCACCCTCGATGCGGAATCTCTCCCTCGGTGGCTTGAAAATCACGATTTACCGCCGATGAGCGTGGCCGAAGCTGTGAAAGATCCCCAAGTGATTGCCGCTATTGACCGCGCCGTAAAGCGCACGAATGAGCACGTCTCGCGGGCAGAATCAATCCGTAAATTCGAGTTGTTAGCCACCGATTTCACCATCGGCAATGGCTATCTCACGCCGTCGTTAAAAGTGAAGAGAGCCAAAGTGCTGGAAGATTTCTCATCCGTGATCGAAAAGATCTACGGGGAGTGAGAGCTTTCTATGGGTGGTGGGGGGGGGGGGGGGGCCC
>JAQYTG010000011.1 GCA_028724905.1 Actinomycetaceae bacterium
TTTCATCACTACTTTTCCCCGTCACCACGCGCGAAAACCGGAACGAAATCAATAACTTATGTCCAACCAAAAACTCGAGTCGAAACGACTTTTCACACAGGAAACCCCGCCACAGCAACGAAAAACAGGAAAAGCATCAATAACAATCGTCCACTAGCCCTGTTGTGGGTGGTGATGAGGTCTTGCTCGGTAGTGTTCATGGCTACGTTCCTTGGTTTTCGGATTTGGTGACTTGTAGCCGGCATTTTCCATTCGCTTAGTACCACAGTAGTACCATGGCGTATTTACAAGAAACGCTGGCTAGCACTTTTCGTTGCTATACCAGCGTTTTATGGGGTGCCCAAGGGGGGAGTTGAACCCCCACGCCCTCACGGGCACACGGACCTGAACCGTGCGCGTCTGCCTATTCCGCCACTTGGGCTTTTGCTGCATTTCCTGCGGCAGCATTAGCATACACGTTGTTATCAACCAACTCAAAGCTCGGACATCAGTCAATTCAGCATTCACGATTTTCCCTCGCTACACAACTCGCACCGCAGCCAGTTCGCGATACACTCAATCCCCGCACATCCAACTCTCGGCACCAGCTCCGCACACCTCAAAGCTAAGCAGGCGCCGCTGCCGTCACGCATATTGATCACATCGGTCTGAGCGATGCTATCAACTTGGTATACTTCGGGTGTGACAATCGTTATTGAACCGCACGCGCTGAAGCACGGTTTGAGCGCGAATGAGGTGACCTATGCATGGGAGACGCTTCTCGAATGTCGTATGCGCCTCGACGAGAGATTCCCGCCGCGTTGGATTGGGTTAGGAGTTTTACCTGATGGTCGTCTTACCCAGTTGGTGGCAACTGAGGGAGCAGACGGCGTGTGGCACGTATTTCACGCGATGACGCCACCGACAAAGGTCTTTTTGAAAGAATTGGGACTGAAAGGTTGAGATTGACCGAAAGAGAGGGGAGCATCATGAATGATTTCACTGCGGTTAATGGTCAGATTATGACCGATGACGCGATGACTGAATTAGAGGCGGCCTACGCTGCTGGGGAATTTCCAGCAGGCGAGCATTCAGTTGGGGATGTGATTCACGGCTCGCCACGTTCACTATCGGCCGAGGGAATGGTTGTGCTATCCGTCAAAATACCTGCAGCCATGAAGCGCGCCATCCAAGTTCAAGCGGAACGAGAACACACAACCCCAAGTACGCTGGTGCGCTCTTTGATAGCACGCTCACTTGTCGATGCGTGAGGAATATCAACGCATGGACGTAAGAGGGCATCAAGATGCACGTGTCCGTCAAGATGTACTTATCCACAAGCGCCACTGCCGTCACGCATATTGATCACATCGGTCTGAGCGATGCTATCAACTTCAGAGTGCACACTACTTATTTTGAGCAAAAACCAGTAAAGTGGTGGAGGTAGAGAGGAGAATCGTGGGCGCATTCGACAAGATTGAGCGAGGGGTGGAGCACGCTGTAGACAGCGTTTTTTCTCGCGCATTTCGTTCGGATCTGAAGCCAGTGGAGCTTGCTTCTGGCATTAAAAAGTCGATGGACGATCGCGCGGCGGCGCTCTCCCGCGAGCGCGTGATCGTGCCGAATGAGTTCACGATCAGCCTCTCTGAATCTGATTTTGAGAAAATCCAAGAATGGGGCACGGAGGAGCTTCGCAACGAGCTCGTGGCCGTAGCTATGAATTACGCACGGGAGCAGCAATATACGTTCCTCGGCCCCATCGCAGTAAATTTTGCTACCGACCATGAGCTCACTCGCGGAAAAATCGCCGTGCGTGGCGTGTCGAAGCGCGGAGCTGTAGCGCCAGCCACCACCTCTGAAGCTTCCGAGCAAAACCCCATCATTGAAATTGGTGATGATCGCTACATCCTCACCGGCGCCGTTACCGTGATTGGCCGCGGCTCCGCGAGTGATATCGTGGTGCGTGATCCAGGGGTTTCTCGCCGTCACCTGGAATTGAGGGTGACGCCAAACGGCGTGATAGCGCGTGATTTAGATACCACGAACGGAACTTTTGTGGAGGGACACAAGATCTCTTCTGCTACGCTTGTCGATGGCAATACCATTACAATTGGAACCACCACTATTATGTTTTGGACTAGTCCGGAGCCTGCATGAGTGCACTTCTGATCACGCTGCTACGCTTTGGTTTTCTCGCACTGCTATGGATCTTCGTTTTGATCGTAGTAGGCACCGTTCGCCACGACGTTTTTGGTACCCGCGTGCGAGCTCGCATCACGAATACCAGCCGCACATCTGCCTCAGCGCGATCGCTGCGCCGCAGCCCACGCGCAGCCAGCAACCCCCAGAATGCACCGCAGCAGTTCTCGCTCGTCGTCACCCAAGGCCCGCTTACTGGCACCCGCCTTTCACTGAACTCTGGCCCCGTGATGGTAGGCCGCTCCCCTGATGCTTCACTCGTTCTAGACGACGGATATGCATCTGCTCGCCACGCTCGTTTCTTTCGTGACGGCGAGCGCGTTATTATCGAGGATCTCAACTCCACCAACGGCACATGGGTGGGTGGTGTACAAATACACGAACCAACCGTCCTCAGCATCGGTATGCCTGTGACGATTGGGAAAACTGTGTTGGAGGTGCAGGAGTGAGCATCTCCTTTAACTACGTGGCGCTCTCCGACATTGGGTTAGTGCGCAGCACCAATCAAGATGCTGGATACGCTTCTCAGCATTTGTTGGTGCTAGCCGATGGGATGGGCGGCGCTGCTGCCGGTGATATCGCTTCCTCCGTCACCGTGGCACATCTGGCTCAAGTGGACGATAGCCACGCCGTAGACGATCTATTGCCCACACTCCGCACAGCGCTGATGCACTCTCAGCAGGAACTCGCTGAGCGAGTGAGTGAGGATCCTTCCATTGCTGGCTTAGGCACTACCTGTATTGCGATTATGCGCTCCTCCAACAAGCTCGCTATGACGCACATTGGAGATTCGAGAGCTTATCTATTGCGCGGAGATAAATTCACACAGGTGACGCACGATCACACGCTTGTGCAATACCTTGTAGATCACGGCGAACTGACACCGGAAGAAGCAGCCCACCACCCCAAACGCAACGTGATTATGCGTGCTATTTCGGATACTCCCGAGAGCGTGGATGTAGACGAATCTATCCGCGAAGCCATCCCTGGCGACCGTTGGTTGCTCTGCTCTGATGGCCTTTTCGGGGTGGTGAGTAATGAGACTCTCAAAGCGACGCTAAGCACCTACAAAAATTTGAACGAGTGTGGTGAGGTGCTGATTAGTCTGGCGCTCGCAGGCGGAGCCCCAGACAACGTGACCGTGGTCCTCGCAGACGTTGTGGATGACGCCATGCTCCCCCGATCAGTAAATTTGCCCAGCGAACCTATGATTGTGGGCTCTGCCGCCACGGATTACTCACGCCCCTCTCGCGGGAGCACTTCTGCAGCTGGAAAAGCTGCAGCTTTACTCAAAAGAGACGGCCGCCGAGATTCGGATACCACCACGAAAAATCAGCGCTCTCGCACAGATACCAACGCGGATGCTCACGGCGATGTTCGCGGCTCTAAGGCACGCCGCTTTTTCGGCAAACTCGGGGTGGCGCTGCTGGTGCTCGGTGTGCTGGCGGCGGGGCTATGGGCTGGATATAGCTGGACTCAGACCCAGTATTACGTGGCTCCTAATGGCGGATATGTGGGCATCTATCGCGGCATCCCTCAAGAGATTGGTCCCCTCTCCCTCTACCACCTAGAAGAGACCACTGGTCTGCAAATTTCTGAGCTCAATTCTACTGCACAAGATCGGCTCACCACCCCGATTACCCGCTCCTCGCTCTCGCAGGCGCGAGAGGTGGTGGAGAATCTGCGGGCACAGCGCGTTACCCGCCCCGCTGCAGCTGGCCAGCAAAGCAAATCGAAGCAACAAGACCGATCAGGGCAGCAAACGCCGACGTCTTCCGCTCCTGTGCCTCCTGCATCTCCCGCGCCTAGCACCTCCACCCCGCAGACCTCGCCTGCTTCGCGCGATCCGCGGGTTCCTCAAAATCCGCAGACTTCTGCGCAGGAGTCCCCACAGACATCACGCAGCGAGCACCCGGGAGGGGAGTAAATGAGTACAATTGACACTCGCCCTGCCCGCAGTGGCCGTTTCAAAGAGCTGGGATTGCTCGTATGTGCACTCGCTATCCCGCTTTTTGCCTGGATTTTGCTGACGTCAAATATCGAAGGCGGCGGCACACTCAAGATGCCAGATAATTTTGCGCTGATAGCTGGCAGTGCGGCGGCACTGATATTCGTGGCGCATTTAGTGATTCGAGCCGTGACGCCATCGGCGGACCCACTTTTCTTCCCGATCGCCGTGATCCTCAACGGCCTTGGCTTGGTGATGATTGCCCGTATTGATTATTCGCTGATTGCAAATGGCGAAGAACCGGAAGTAAGCGGCCAGCTGATACTCAGCGCTGCGGGAATTGTGGCAATGGTGGTCTGCGTGCTGGTCATACGCGATCATCGCAAACTGCGCCGATTCACCTATATTTCGTTGGTACTTGGATTGATTTTCCTGGCTCTGCCGATGGTGCCAGGCCTCGGCGTGACGAACAATGGCGCTCAAATCTGGATTAACGCTTTTGGGCATTCGTATCAACCGGCCGAGCTGTCCAAGATCTTCCTGGCGGTGTTTTTTGCCGGTTATTTTGTCTCCCAGCGCGATAACCTCTCGCTTGCCGGCCCTAAAATCCTCGGGATTCCTTTCCCGCAGCCACGGCATATCGCCCCTATCCTGGTGGCCTGGCTCGCCTGTCTGGGGATTTTGGCAGTGGAAAGGGATTTCGGCACGGCTCTGCTGTTCTTTGGCCTTTTCGTGGCGATGCTCTACGTGGCCACCGAGCGAGTTTCCTGGATCGTGATAGGCGTTTTGCTTTCCACGGGCGGGATTTACGTGGTGATCAAAACGATGGCGCATATCCAAAACCGAATCAACATTTGGCTTCATGCGCTTGAACCGGCAGTGTACGACGGCGATCCAGGATCCTATCAGTTGGTGCAGGGTCTCTTTGGGATGGCTAACGGCGGGCTTTTTGGCACCGGCTGGGGCAAGGGCTATCCTGCCAATGCTTACGCTGCCAACTCCGATTTCATCATCCCCTCACTCAGCGAAGAGATCGGGCTCACCGGAGTGATGGCTATTCTCTGCCTCTTCCTGCTTTTCGTAGCTCGCGCCTTTGCTGTGGGGCTGCATCTGTCGGATGGTTTCGGCAAGCTCCTCGCCACTGCTTTCGGCTTCATTATTGCTATTCAGTGCTTCGTGGTGGTGGGCGGCGTCACGCGCGTTATCCCGCTCACGGGCTTAGCAATGCCATTTATGGCACTCGGCGGCTCTGCCTTACTCACAAACTGGATGATTGTGGGCATTCTGATTCGTATGTCTGACGACGCTCGGCGGCCTAAACGCGCACCTAGCACCCCAATCTCCATGATCGACACCGGCGAGTTGAGCAAAATTCTGGGAGACGACGCCGTTTCAGACGACACCTTTTTAGGTGGTGACGCTATTTCGGGCAGTGACGCCGCTCCAACTTCCGTGACTGCAGTTTCAGGAACTACAGGCGGAGCTGGCGGCATATCAGCTAATGGAACCGCACCTGATCGCACTGCACTTAGCGGCATTGCAGTTGGCAGTATCTCACCCGCTGGTGCTGCTAATCTTGCTGGCATTGCCGATGTTCCTGGTACCACTGCTACTGCGCCCGTGACGCAGGCAGCCGCTACCGGCGTCACGGAACGTCGAGGAAAACACTCTCACTCCTCCGCCTCGGCAGCTTCCGGGCAGCGCATGGACGCCACGGGAAGTTCAGGGAGTTCCTCTGCAGACGATTCAAACCCCACTGAGGTGGTGCGTCTATGAACCAGCCTTTACGTAAACTCACCGTGATTGTGGTGATTATGTTTCTCACGCTCATGGGAGCGCTCACGTACATTCACTTTTTCCAAGCGCCGAGCTTGAACGCCGATGGCCGCAATGTGCGTACGATCTACCAAGAATACGGTAAGGATCGCGGAAATATCGTCGTAGCTGGTGAATCAATCGCCGATTCGGTGCCCTCGAAAGGGCAGTACAAATTCCAGCGAACGTACTCTAACGGCCCCCTCTATGCCCCGATTACAGGCTATTTTTCAGTGGTCTACAATTCACTGACAGGCTTGGAACGTGCGCAAAATTCAGTGTTGAGCGGATCTGATGCGTCACTGCTGACGCAACGTATCCAGGAACTCATCACCGGAAAACAGCCTCGCGGCGGCTCTGTGGCACTCACGATCAAACCCGCCGTGCAGAAAGCGGCGATGGATGCGCTCGATGGGCGCACAGGAGCCGTAGTGGCTATCGAGCCGGCCACAGGGAAAATTTTAGCGCTTGTCTCCTCGCCGAGTTTCGATCCGAATGAACTCGCTAGCCAGGATTTCGACGCAGTAGAGAAAGCCTGGAATAAGTACGATAGCGACGAAAAACAACCGTTGCTGAATCGGGCGACCGGCGGGGATCTCTATCCACCAGGATCTACTTTTAAGATCGTGACGGCGAGCGCCATGCTGGAATCTGGACTCACTCCGGATTCGATGGTAGATGCTCCGACCACGTATACACTGCCTGGCACAGACACCCAGATAGGCAACGCCGTGGGAGTGTGCGGAGATGGCTCCGGGAAAGCCACTCTTCGCACTGCTTTGGTGCTTTCATGCAATACCACGTTTGCAGCCGGAGGGGTGGCTGTGGGAGCAGAAAAAATGATCGAGAAAGCCAAGCAATACGGCTTTGGCCAAGATCTCGATATCGGCCTGCCCACCACTGCCTCGCGCTTCCCGCAGCCGGCAGATAAGGCTGCGCTGGCTATGGATTCGTTCGGCCAGAAAGACGTGCAGGCAAGCCCGCTGCAAATGGCCATGATTGCTGCGGCCGTAGCCAATCATGGCACACTGATGAAACCTTATCTCGTCGATCAGACGCTCACGGCTGATTTGGCCGTGGTATCGCAAACTGATCCGAGCGTTTTTTCGCAGCCGATCTCGCGCACCACCGCAGACCAGCTCACCTCAATGATGAAAGACGTGGTGAGCCACACTCCGAGCGCCGCCGTGAGCGGCGTGGAGATCGCTGGTAAAACTGGCACGGCGGAGAATGCTGGCGAGGATCACGCCTGGTATATCGGCTTTGAAGCTGCCGAACGGTCTAGGATTGCCGTGGCGGTATTCGTCGAACACGGCGGCACTGGCAGCGAGACGGCGGCGCCCATTGCCGCTCAAGTGATTCAGGCGGCCGTCTTATGAACATATTGACGAACATACATATAGACGCATTGATGAAACTGATTAGTCAGCTTTGCCATCAGCTTTGTAACACAATCGCAACGTTCCATAGATGCATACGTCAGCTTAGTTGGTGCAGTATTAACAGCAGTATTAATAACAGCAGTATTGATAAAGGTGGCGTGGTTGTAGCTCAGCGCCGTAGAAGGAGTGCTCTCGTATGACGGATATACCACACATTCTCGGCGGACGATACGAAGTGGGAGACCTCATTGGCCGTGGCGGTATGGCGCAGGTCCATATCGGATACGACACTCGTCTCTCACGAACTGTAGCAATCAAAGTATTGCGCTCAGATCTCGCTTCAGACCCCACATTTTTAGCCCGCTTCCGGCGCGAAGCGCAGTCTGCCGCTGCTCTTAACCATCCGGCTATCGTAGCCATCTACGATACCGGCGAAGAGAGGATGCTCTCGGAAAATGGCCGCACCATAGCACTGCCCTATATTGTGATGGAATACGTCAAAGGTCGCACCGTCTCTAAGCTGCTGGGAAATGGTCAGGCACTGCCAATCAATGAGGCCGTACAGATCACGGTGGGGATACTGTCTGCGCTGGAATACTCACATTATGAGGGCATCATCCACCGCGATATTAAACCAGGCAACATTATGATCACCCAAGACGGCAAAGTGAAGGTGATGGACTTCGGCATTGCCCGAGCAGTGGCCGATTCGTCTGCCACGATGACGTCTACTAATTCGGTGGTCGGCACCGCCCAATATCTCTCGCCGGAGCAGGCGCGCGGCGAAGTCGTCGATGCGCGTTCAGACCTCTATTCCACTGGATGTTTGCTGTATGAGCTACTCACTGGAAAACCTCCTTTCCAAGGGGATTCTGCTGTAGCTGTGGCCTATCAGCACGTATCCGAGCAGCCAAAGGCTCCTTCGTCAGTGGCTCCAGATGTGCCTGAGGCTATCGACCGCGTCGTGATGAAATCTTTGGCGAAGAAACGCGATGATCGCTACCAGACGGCAGCTGAGATGCGTACCGATCTGCTTGCGGCTGTGCGCGGAGAGCCGGTGACGGCACCAGCTATCGGCACCTGGGAAAGCCGTATTGGTGCTCCAGCGATGGCAGCGAACGGCCCGACGACCGCCGTCAATCCGGTGATCCCTCCCGCCACTCCGGTGCATGATTCGTTTATCACCACCACTGCCGATATTCCTCCAGCGGTGGAAGAAGAACCTCGCTCCCGAAAAGTTTGGTGGGTTGTGCTGATTGTGCTGGTAGTGATCGGAGCAATTGGCGGGCTCGCGTACGCCATCTACTCTTCGGGAATTTTAGGCGACCAGGAGCCTGCCGTCACCATGGTTAAGGTGCCTGACCTTTCCAATAAAGACCAGACCGCTGCCACTGCTGAACTGCAGAACGCCGGTTTGAAAATTGCGGTGGGAGATGCCCTTGAGAACGACGATATCCCTAAAGGGCTGTACGTCTCCTCGGATCCTGCCATCGGCGCATTAGTAAAGCCTGGCTCAACGGTGACGGTGCACTTCTCCGCTGGCAAAGGGAAAGTGATCGTCCCAGACGTATCGGGGCTCACTCAGCAGCAGGCGCGTGACGCTTTGAAAGAAGCAGGTCTCACTGCTGGAAATACCGACACCGTGGATGAACCAGGTATCGCTAAAGACGTAGTCGTGCAAACTGATCCTGCGAAAGGAACCTCGGTGACGAGCGATACGCCTATCCAACTTTCGGTGGCATCAGGGGAAGTGACGCTCAAGTCACTCGTAGGAATGTCGCTTGACGACGCGCAAAATGCACTCGCTGCTTTGAAATTGCAGTTCGATACGGATCGAGTGAACTCCTCGGAACCTGAGGGAACCGTGATTGATCAGACCCCAGGATCTGGTAAACAGCCGTACAACACCCGAGTCAAACTCACTATTTCGCTAGGTCCAGCTGAAACGCCAACGCCTCCTCCAACACCGAGTGAGCCCCCTGCAGATCCCGCTACTGGAGGCTCTACTGGTGGTTCTACCGGCAGCCAACCTACCACTGGCGATGAATCAGACGGAAACAACCCCAACGGTGAATAGCTGCGGATGACGACAACTAGCGGGTTGATCTATCGGTTCGTTAGTTGTGTGAGTCTGTAGATGATAACGAGCACGTGGGTTGATTATCGGTTTGGCCGATATCATCAACCCACGTGAGAAAACCTGACAGATAAACCGCCAAGCAATGCGGCGCAGCAGCCTCCTCAGCTCCTGCGCGCCCTTACGCACTCTCGTTACGCCACGACGTTGTCGAGAATGCGGGTGTTATTAGCCACCCATGGAAAGACGAACTCAAAAAGGATAGCTACCACAATCAAAAAGAGGATGAGCGCTTCCAGTGCTTTCACCCATCGTGGGCCTGGCAGATGCCGCCACAGTGCTGCAAACATTATTTCTCCTCGTCCTTATTAGCGGCCGTGCCAGCCAATGATGTGCGTACCTCTTTCAAGCCGTCGTTGATGGCGTCACGAACCGTGGTGCCGGTGGCCTGAATTTTCTTCGCCTCGTTCGGGTTGATGAGCTCAGCTGGCATACCATCAGAACGCTTCACCCAGTGGTCAAACTTGGCGTGCACAATCCAGCGTTTATTACTCACCAGTGGGGGATGGCAGGTAGTGATCGTCAAATACCGCTCGGATGGCTGGGCGGCCGCCCTATTCGGGTCTGGACTCTTTCGAGCGGCATAAGGATCGGGGCTCACCACGTACACATCTGTAGGATCGACGATTTCATAGTCTGTGAATTTATAGACAAACCAGGTATCTTCAGTTTCCACCACAATCGGATCGCCCACGCGCAGATCGTCGATATGCAACACCCGCGAACCGTAAGAATCTCGGTGGATAGCGGTAGAAAAATTGCCCTTTTCCCCAGGCATCGCGGTGTTTTTATAGTGTCCAAAAACGCCCGCATTGAGGACGTCGAGAGATTCGCCCTCGCGGATGGCCGTGGTCTGAGTACCTCCAAGCCGCGGAATATGCATCAACCCAAGGGTGGAATCATGGGCGGCGTTTGCATCCATAACGGGTGGATCCCCTGCTTGCGGTTGCCCCGTTTTAGTCGTATCGACAGCTCCAAAGTCGGCGCGAGTGGCAGCCACAATTTCGTCTTGTTTGCCGCCCATTTGCATATTGGTCCACCACACTTGCCACACCACAAACAGGCCGAGCAGCACACCCACGCAAATCATCAGTTCGCCTATCACGCCGATAATAGCAAGTAGCAAACTCACTTTATTCTTTGCGCTTTTCGCTCCCATATTTCCTCCACACGACGTGCATCTGCGTATGCTTACCCTGCGCTGGTTCCGATCCTGCGCTAAGCTGGCCAGCACTGCCCTAGCACTTACCCTTTCCTGATTGTATCCAAGTAAAAAATTTTTTTCGCTTTTAGATGGTCATGCAGATACCCTTACTCTTAGAGAATTCACATGA
The DNA here is from genome assembly GCA_028724905.1 of Actinomycetaceae bacterium. GTDB lineage: Bacteria > Actinomycetota > Actinomycetes > Actinomycetales > Actinomycetaceae > Arcanobacterium_A. Next base: position 10,795 of record JAQYTG010000011.1, read on the forward strand.
AAGAGGTCTACGATGCCAGAATCGAAAAAACGCAAAAAGGTGATCGAGCAGCGCAAGGCTGAAGCCCAGGCTCAGAGTCGCCGTCCAAAAGCAGACAAGCCGCTGCGTTCGCCGAAGTGGTGGGCTCCCTTGATGGTGACGCTGGCTATTTTGGGGCTTATCGTCGTCGTAATGGCATACGTGACGGCGCAATCTGGGATGCAGCTACCGATCCCTGGAGCTGGAAACTGGAATCTTTTAATCGGTCTCGTGCTGATGATCGCCGGATTCTTAATGACGATGGGCTGGAAGTAACCGGCAGCAAACAAACGACAGCTTAAAAGCAGATCGGATCGTAGTTTAAACACCGATTCAAACACCAGTTTCAGCATTGGCTCAGATGGCAGCAGCTCAGGCGTCCTCAGAAGGAGATCCTCGGAAGGGCGTCCTCAAAAAGGCAGCCTCAGAGGATCCGCTTCAGAGCCGGATGAATGTGTGAGATAGAAAGTAGGCGAGCACAGCCAGCGCAAGCGTCAATCCGAGCGCCACACCGGCGTCAAGAACGGCGAGATATGCGTGGCTGTGATTTCGCACTCTACCGCGCTTGTAGACCTGCATCCCGATCACGTTCCACGCCCAGGCCAGTGCAAATCCGCCAATAAAACCAGCCACGTGGGACTGCCAGGAGATGCCAGGGCTAATGAAACCGTAGGCTAAGTTAATCAGCACCAACACCAGGATACTTCTGAAGTTGTCTGAGCCTACTCCTGCAAAGGCGAGCAGGGCACCAAAAAGACCAAAAACAGCACCCGAAGCCCCAACTACTGACACATTCCAGCTGCCCAGGGTGGCTGCCCACGCAAGCACTCCCACATTCCCCGCAAACGCACTAATCAGATACAGCGCTCCGTAGCGGATTCGGCCAAGCCCCCGCTCCAGCTGTATACCCACAAGATAGAGCGTGATCATATTGAAGGCAAAGTGCCAAAATCCCCTGTGCAAGAACGCCGACGTAATAAAACGATACGGCTCGCTCGCTGCGAACGGTGGGAAAAACGACAGCATCCATCCGAGTGGGGGAATCACTATGTCGGCTATCAGCATCACCAAACAGATGCCGATGATCGCATCAGTAACTCCCACACCTTTCAGGTTCGCAAGCGAAAATCTCCGCACGTATTCCTCACTCTTCGACAGTGATAGATGTAATTACCACGTCTTCAAGCGGACGATCCATACGGCCAGTGGGAGTGGTGGCAATAGCATCGACCACAGCCTGTGAATCAGGATTCGTGACGCGCCCAAAAATTGTGTGTTTCCCTTGCAACCAGGTGGTAGGAGCCACCGTAATGAAAAACTGGGAACCATTCGTGCCGCGCCCCATACGAGTACCCGCATTGGCCATCGCCAGCATATACGGCTCAGTGAAATCTACGTCGCTAGAGATTTCATCATCGAATGTGTAGCCTGGCCCGCCTGTGCCGGTGCCGAGAGGATCGCCGCCTTGGATCATAAAGCCATCAATCACGCGGTGGAAGATCACGCCGTTGTAGAGCGGCTCTGTGCTCGTGTGGCCGGTGCGCGGATCCGTCCATTCGCGCTTGCCTTGGGCTAGTTCGGTAAAGTTAGCCACCGTCTCGGGGGCGTATTCGGGATAGAGATCAACGGCGATATCGCCAAGCGTCGTATGCAATGTTGCTTTCATGGTGTCTATCTTTCCATATTTTCACTCATTTGGCTCTGCTCGCGCCCTGATTTACCCTTGCGCGAGCCGGCGCTCTCCCAAAAGCCTAGTGCTCTTCAGAGATCCAGGGTTTTCGCGTCCAACGTTCTCCAGAAAACGTTCTTCAGAAAATCTAGCACTGTGCTAGAAACCTAGTGCCCTGCTGAAAAGCCTAGCCGCGCTAGCAGAGACCCAGCGCCCTAGTGCCACGCCATCAGAAACCAGGAGTTTGCCGCGCCTGCCCAACACTTACCATGTCAGCCCAACACCTGCCCGTCACGCCTGCCCACCATGCTCTTGCCCATAAGCATACTCGCCATACCTACCCACCGGCTTCCGTTCCTGCCGTCACTCCCAATCCGACGCCCAATCTTAACCCCGCCGTCACTACCCGATCTTTCACTACCGACCCTCATAGACCGTCGTCACCGCCGTTCTATCTACTACTACCGCTCCTTTAACGGCCAGTGCTACCGGTACGACCGGCTCAGCGTCACGAACGAATGATGCCCAAGTTTCGGTGCGCGTTTTATGCCTGCGTTCGCCCGCTGCACAATTCTTGTGATTACTTCGTGCAAAATTTCTCCAGCCGTGGAAAAATAGGGGGTACGTATAGTGACGGTGCGCGCTATTATGCGTTTCTTTTCTGAGTGCCCGATGCCTCAGTAAAATCCGTCTGAATTGGAGGTGCACGATGGCTTTGTGCAAAAAGAGGAAGCTGAAGAAAGACGCTGCCACGGTACTGGACGGTGCAAACGAAGCGCTCTCAAATATCGCTCAGAAAGCTACTGATGGGCTGACTGAGGCTCGTGCGTGGGTGGCGCCAAAAATTGAAGAAGCAGCTGGCAAGGCGGCCGAAAAGATAGCTCCGATTGCTCAGGATGCTAAAGCGAAACTCGCGGAAGTGAGCCAAAATGCGGTGGCCGCAGCGGATGCTTCCAAGAAACAGGTGGCAGAGCTTTCTAAGAAAGCAGCGAAGAAAGCTGCCAAGGCGGAGAAGAAAGCCTCAAAGCAGCTTGCTGCAGCTGCTAAGAAAGCCGCTCCTGCTGCAAAGAAATCTCACAAGTCCCACAAAGGCTTGATTGCCTTGCTCCTGGTGGGGGCAGCTGGTGCCACCGGTTATTTGCTGTGGAAGCGTTCCCAGCCGGTAGAAGATCCGTGGGCTGAAGCCTACTGGGAAGATATTGCACATTCGGATGATGCAGATACGCCAGCCGCTGACACCGAAAGCGCCGATGAAGCTGCCGCAGAGCAGCCAGCAGAAGCTGAGAAAGCCGAGGAAGAAAAGGCAGCTAAATGAGCAATGAGGCCTTAACCGCCGCAATCGTACGTATCTCTGATGCGGCCGTGCGCGGCGAGCATGAAGATGTGGCCACGCCATTCACGGCAGAGAAGTTGGAAGCGGAAAACATTTCCGTGGCCAGCAAAGTGCTGGTGCGTGACGACGTGCGCTATATTGCTGAAGCCGTGCAGACTGCCGCTATTGAGCAGGTAGATTTCATTCTCACGGTGGGTGGCATCGGCGTCTCGCCTCTGGATTACACTGCACGGGCAATGGATCCCATTTTCCGCCTAGATATTCCAGGTATCCCCGAAGCAATTCGGGCTGTGGGTTTGGTTAATGGCGATCCGCTAGCCGTGCTGTGGCGCAACAGGGCTGGCGTGCTCGTCACCGGCCATAAGCGCATTTTCGTGGTCAATTCTGCGGGAAGCCGAGCTGGCGTGAGCGCTACTTTGCAAGTGGTGCTGCCGATTTTGCCGGACATCATCCAGAAGATCAATAATCCCGAAAAATAGGCAGCCAAGCAGTTGAGCAGCTAGGCGGCTAAACGGCTAGGTGCCATATAAATGGCACCGCACGGCAAGGTGGCTGCAAGGTTTACGTTCATGCGGAGCTTCGGGTTTATGTGAGGCTTTGCTTTCATGTAGGGCTTCGCGCTCGTGTGGGGCTTCGCGCAGATCGCACAAATCGCATAGAGTAACTTTTGTGATAGCTACTCCTCCTGAGGAAGCTGCGTCAAATTTCGGTTTGGCGCAGCTTCGCGGTTTGTCTGCCGCCGATGTACGCGAGCGGATCGCGCGCAATGAAGTGAATAGATTACCTCCGCGCACCGGAAAAACCGTGGCCAACATTATCCGCTCTAATGTCTTCACGCGCATTAACGCCATTTTGGGAGTATTGCTAGTTTTTGTAATCACCACCGGATCTTGGATCAACTGCGCATTTGGCCTGCTCATCGTGGTGAACTCAGCCATCGGGATTATCCAAGAGCTGCGCGCCAAACACACACTAGATTCCCTGAGCGTGATCGGGGAAGAGCACCCAAGCGTGCTCCGCGATGGAAAAATTATGCAGCTGCCGCAAGAGCAGCTCGTGCTAGGAGACGTGATTTCACTCGGATCTGGCAGACAGATCGTGGTAGACGGAGAAATCATTACTAGCGAACAACTCGCCGTCGATGAATCGTTGCTCACGGGCGAGGCAGATCCCGTTCATAAGCGCGTTGGAGATTCCGTACTCTCCGGCTCATACGTACTGGCTGGCTCTGGTTTTTATCGCGTGACGGCAGTAGGCGCAGATTCTTATGCTGCCCAGCTCACCGCTCAGGCCAGCAAATATACGCTCAACAAATCACGGCTACAAGCCAGTATTGATCGAATTCTCACGGTGATCACCTGGATTCTTGTGCCGGTGGCAGTGGCGAGCGTGATCTCACAGATCGTACAAGGAGGAGCTTCCTATCGCGCCACAGTGCTCGCCATCACGGGCGCACTCGTGCCAATGGTGCCTGAGGGGCTGGTGCTGATCACCTCCACGGCGTTTGCGCTAGGGGTGATCCGCCTAGGCAAGCACAATTGCCTCGTCCAGGAACTACCCGCTATTGAGGGCTTAGCTCGCGTAGACATCGTATGTGCCGACAAAACTGGCACGCTCACTGAAGGCACGCTGATCTTTCACTCCATCATCCCGCTAACTGCGGGAGGGAATGCCGCGGGATATGGCGTTGCTGGGGATGCCGTTGCTGGCATCAGTGCCGTTGATGATAGTGCTATTGGGGGGAGCTCGGCCAGGGGAAGTGCAACTGGACGTCGTGCTGCTGGGGGTAACTTTGCAGGAGGCAGCGCTACTAGACGTGGCTTTGCTGATGGTCATGCTGCTGGTGGCGGCGCGGGTGAAGGCAACTCTGGTGTGGGGGGTAGTATCGCTGGAGGTGGTGAGGCCGATCGCTCCGTCACGGATGCACTCGCTCAGATGGTGGCCTCAGACCCAGATCGCAACGCCACCACTGAGGCAATTTTTCAGAGCTTGGCCATGCCGAATGTGCCGTGGAAAGTACGCGAGCGCCAACCGTTCTCTTCAGCGACCAAATGGGCTGGCGTCACGTTCGCCGAGCATGGCACCTGGATTTTAGGTGCGCCCGACATGCTCACGGCTCCCGAGAATCCAGCCAATCAACAAGCCGCAGAATTAGCGGCGCACGGGTTGCGAATACTGCTGCTCGCCAGCGCCCCCGCTCTTGCTCCGCTGCACACCGATCTCTCACACGCACAGATTACCCCGCAGGCGCTGGTTGTGCTCGAACAGAAAGTGCGCGAGGATGCTGGGGAAGCCTTGGACTATTTTCGCAGCCAAGACGTGGAACTCAAAGTAATCTCTGGAGATAACCCTGCCTCGGTGGCAGCAGTGGCAGCTCGGCTCGGCGTCACCGATGATACCGCTCTCGATGCGCGCAGCTTAGACGATAAGAACCCAAAAGATTTTGGCGAGGCTCTTGAAAAACACGCCGTTTTTGGGCGAGTGCGGCCAGATCAGAAACGGCAGATGGTGAAGGCTTTGCAGAACAATGGGCACACCGTGGCGATGACGGGTGATGGCGTGAACGACGTCCTCGCCCTGAAAGACGCCGATATTGGAGTGGCGATGGGGTCGGGTAGCTCAGCAGCGCGGGCAGTGGCCAAAATCGTGCTGCTCGACAATCGCTTTGCCACGCTGCCGTTGGTGGTGGGCGAGGGGCGCAGAGTGATTGCCAATATCGAGCGGGTGGCTAATCTTTTCCTCACCAAAACCACCTATTCGGCACTGCTGGCTGTTCTGGTGCTGATATCGCAACTGCCATTTCCGTTTCAGCCTATTCACGTGACTATCACCGGCTGGTTTACGATTGGTCTGCCGGCGTTTATTCTCTCGTTGCCGCCGAATAATGCCCGCGCCCGCGAGGGGTTCACTCGGCGAGTGCTCGGATTTGCCATTCCCTCAGGCATCATTGTGGCCACGAGTTCTTTTCTGACGTACCTGCTCACCTGGGATAGGGGAGCGGCTCTCGACCATACCCCGCAGTCCACCGCTGCATTGCTAGCGCTGATCGTGCCATCTGTATGGGTGCTTGCCTGCGTGGCTCGGCCGTGGAATTGCTGGAAGATCGCGTTATTCCTCACTCCAGTATGTGGCTATGGCCTAATTTTCCTACTGCCAGCCACCCAGCAGCTCTTCATGCTTGATTCGTCACATTCTTCCATAATGCTGACCGGCTTAGGCATTGGGGCGTTAGCGGCGCTGGCCGTCGAGGTGATCTGGCACGCCGTTGGCAAGCGCGTCCACCAAAGGTAATGGTGGCGGTGCTGCAGCGATCTTGACGAGGCTGACTACAGTGAGAACTGGCGAACTGGCGATACTGGTGGAGCTGCGTGACGCCAGGCTGCGGGAATAGGGGTTGGCGTGACGTCAAACAGCCGAGAGCTAATAACTCGCTGACTGTTTCAACTCGCCAGCTCCGTCATCCCACAACCGCGTCAGCTACCAATCAGCTGCCAAGAAGAATGACTGCCCGCCCCGATATTCAGCCCAGTAGATGTTGGCAAGGTCGCGGTGTTGAACCGCAGTTCAGCACCGCCGCACAGCACCGCCGCACAGCACCGCCACTCAAATTCTCAGGGAATGCCCAGGGTTGGCCATCCCTTATTTCAGCTTGCCTGAGCATACTAGAGACATCAACTCAAAGAAGTCGTTCCCCTGAGGCTTCTGATTCTTAGGAATCCTTGCTGTCAGCATGAGTGAAAAAATGAATACCGGCGACGAAACGAATGGATTTAGTGTTTCCATTGATTGTTTCGTCGCTTCCCCGAGAGGCGGGCGGCCAAGTGCGTGGTTGGCCGCCCGCCTCGCTAACTGCCAGCACTCGCTACGTCAGTGCGAGCTCTCCCATTTCTCTATTCATCTTTGCTTGACGATATCGGCTTGCATAGGTTGCTACTTGAATTACTTGTGCTACCTAGCCCTAGCTTCAACGCTGCCAGTGCGTTTGATTAACGAGTTGAGCCCATCGAGCTTCCTGGAGCGGTAGGCTTTAGCTGTGTGCGTGACCGACTAACTGCGTGCAGTTTATGAGGGCAAGGCAGCAAGTTTGCGGCCTAGCTTGCACAGCGGAGCAGAACTAAAAGGGCAGCGCGGCGAAGCAGATAAAAGAGCGAAGCAAAGCAAAGCTCAGGAAATACACCGCTGCGGGGTGGCAAGGCGAGATGAGAGAAGCAAGAGAGCAAGCGAGGGAGGCCGAGAGAAAATGGAGCAACGAGACAACATGGATTCACAGTGGCGTTTATCTGAGTTTGATGCACTCGTAGAATTTGGCAAAAAATCGCTGGTGCCCCTTGGTTTTGGCACGCTCTTGGCCGATGGCTCAATCGACAGCTCCTCGGGAGCACAGCTGTGGATTAACTGCCGGATGACCCACATTTTCTGCCTCGACTACCTGCGCGGCGATACCTCTGCTCGCCCTTACGCCGAACACGGCATCAACGCACTGCTCAGATATTTTCGTGACGCCAAATCCGGAGGGTTTTTTGCCATTCTCACCCCTGAGGGCATACCTATGGGAGAAGCAGGCGCACGTAAAGAGGGCTACGCCCATGCATTTGTACTGCTGGCCGCCAGCTCTGGACTGCAAGCAGGGATTGCACATTCACAAGAACTCTTTGATGCAGCTGCCAGCGCACACAATAGCTATTTTTGGGAGTCTGAAGCTGGCTTGGTGCGTGAGGCCTGGGATCGGGATTTCACTCAGACGGAGAACTACCGCGGGATCAATGCCAATATGCACACCGTCGAAGCGCTGCTCGCGGCCTGGGATGCAACGCACGATTCGCTGTGGCTCGATCACGCTGCATCCATCATCGCTTTTGTGCTTTCCCACGCTCCGCAGCTGGGATATCGCATCGGGGAACACTACAGTGCCAGCTGGGAATTTCTACCCGATTTTAACCGCGATCGTCCAGCGGATCCTTTCCGGCCTTTCGGCGTCACGCCTGGGCATGGCATCGAATGGGCACGGCTCATCTTGCAATACTGGGCTGCTGTGCAGGCCATCCCCGAGGAGCACCGCCCTCACGCTACGGCTGCCACTCTCTCCGATATGCCCACGACCGCGCTCACATTGTTTGATCGAGCTATGGCAGACGGTTGGGCCAGAGATGGAGCACCTGGCATCGTTTACACCACAGACTTTTCTGGTGAACCGATTGTGCATGAACGTATGCACTGGACGGTCTGTGAAGCCTTGGCAGCAAGCGCCGCTTTTGCTAGATTCGCCTCTCGGGCTGGTGCGGATCACGCCCATGCGGCCGGTGCGGATCACGCCCATGCGCGAGGATGCAGCACAAACAGTGCCAGCGCAAAAGGTGACGGCACAAACGATGCCGACATAGACGACGATGGACTAACCGGCGCCAACACAAACGGTGACGACGGCACAAAAGGTAGCAGCAGCGATACCGACATGAGCAACATCGAGGAACGCATGAGAGCCACCTGGGCAGATCTGGCCACCTACGTACGCACACACGTGATTGAGTCACGCGGACGCTGGTATCACGAACTGGATCGAGCTAACCGCCCCTCTGGTATCACCTGGCCTGGGAAACCTGATATTTATCACGCGGCACAGGCGATGCTCATGCCTGATCTGCCCTTGACGCCAGGCTTCGCTGGAGCGCTCGCCGCCAGACTCTAACTATCAGACCCTCACCATCAAGCTCTCACGTCTAGCCGCTCAGCACGGCCTGTCAGACCTTACAGCCTTGCAGCTGCGCATCCTACCGCTGCTCACGCCATAGAATACTCACCACCAGCGCCCGCCTCCGGCACCTACAATCAGGCAGTTTTTGCGAAACCTGCTGCGCTCCTGCCACCGCAGATTGACAACAATAGTCTGAGCGGTCCTATCACGCAGCTAACTCGTAAGTTTGAGGAAAAACGGCCCGCGTGCAGCTAGCTCTGCACGGAATTGGTGAGCCCATTGGCTCCACGGCTCTTTTGAGAGATAGTCGTTCGTGAAGCGCAGATCGCCAGTGAGTTCGGTGACGCAAAATGGCGGTACCGCCAGATCTACCACAGGGCTGATGCGTTCACATTCAGCCACGATCAAGCCGTGATTTTGCCCGCCAAACACGTCGAATTCCCAGCCATCCTCGCCATACCACATCGAATAGCGAGTCTTGAGCACGAGATGAGCGCTGCGATGCAAAATCTGCACTGCCACATCTGGATCGAGTTCATTTTCCAACTCGTAGCGCTCTCCGCTCACAGGTGGGCTCTTCACGGCAATTGTGGCAGCAACGCCCACGCTCTCGGCACTTTCCACACTCATGTGCGCCAACTGCTCTGAATACTCTGCCTGCCGTCTCTGCCCTAGCTGCCCAGCCTGCTGCTGATTGTGCGCTGCTTCCTGAGTCTGCTCGGATTTTTCCACGGCAGCCATCAATTGCTCCAAGACTTTGCGTTCGTAAGCGCCCACGTGGTCTGTCGCCTCATTGAATGACGGCAAAGGCACACTTACACCCTGAAATGACATTCGTACCCGTACTGCATAGCCTGCTTCTGCAAAGACGTACGCCTGCACAATTACGTTTTGCGATCCGTGTTCACGCACTTCAAGGGGGAGTTCTTCCACATAAAATTTCCGTTCAAATTCAAAGGGAAATTCGCGCCCATCCAAGCCCTGCCAGATTTCACTCATAGCCAGAGTGTATACCGCAGCACAACCCTGACGCCCACTATTTCACAGCCAATTGCACTTCCCATTGGGATGCACGGAGAACCCTATTTTCTATTGAGCTGGCAAAACTATTCATTGTTGATAAGTAGTCGTTGTCGTTGAGGCAAGGATGATGCTCACCCATTGGCACGATAAAACCGCCGCACGGTGTAGTCATCGTGGTGAGGGCAGGGATGATGTGTACCTTGGCATTCATTGAGATGTTTGAGATGCGCGCCTGCCAACGGGAGCGTCACGGCCTGCCGGCCCCCGCTGGTACGAGATACACAAGCTCTCCGTTTGTAAATTCAAAGAGCATCGGTGCCCCAGCGCTGATTCCCTGATAGCCGATTCCCCCCTCACTGGTGAGCATCTTTCCAGTTTTGGCATTCACGATAGCGCCCGAAGAAAGCCGATATAGCGGCGCCATCCCCTGCAACGCTTGCGCTCCATCGAGTGTTTCTCCCTCTGGTACTTTCCACTGCGAGCGCTCTAGCCACACGCCGTCATACCACATAGATTTTTTACGAGAATCCCGCAAGAGATTCCCTGCCACAGCAGCTTGATCGGTTCCCACCAGAGCCGTATCGGCGCCCACTAAAGCATCGGCAAGCTCTCGCGTTGTGATAGCAGAGTGAAAACTCACCGGAATCGTGGTGGCTGCGACGGAGCGGGAATTTGCCACACTCTGCCGCACTCGATGTCCGTTGAGATTGTATTCACTCACCACAGCTACAACGTCGTTGTCGTCATCGACACCAGGATCTGAGGTGCGTCCATCCGTCTCAGTTGTGGTTTTGTCGGTCGAATCTTTACTGGTCGAATCCTTGCTGATCGTATGTACGCCCGTTGCGTCTGAGCCCGTCGCGTCTGAGCCCGTCGCCCCTTTGCCAACTGATTCTGCGGAGCCATCACGCAGCCCATTTTCACTGCTTTTCGGAGATACCTGCTTCTTCCCTTGCGCCGGCTCTTGATCCTGCGTCTGCTCCGGCACATCATCCACCGCAAACACCGTACACACGAATCCATCAGAGACTGCGAAGCACTCATCGCCCTCCAGTACCTGGAGTTTCGGAAAACTTACAAATTGGGTACCGACGCTCATTGGTACGTGTGTTTGCAATGCGTCTGCCTTGCCCGCTGGAAGTTGAGTATTGACCAGATGCGGGGCGAGAATCACCTTTGCGGCTGCCAGAGCGCCAGCAGAAACTCCAGTTTGTTCTTCGCGTGACGACGCCTGCAACTGCTCGTTGTCGAGCGGAAGATCGGCGGTGTTCACTGCGGCTCCGCTCCCATCCAGAAGCTGTGCCGTCAATGATACCGGTGTAGAACTCATCACCCCCACACCCTGCGTGTACATACCGACGATACGCGGAGCAGTAGCTGTAGTAACTTTGCCAGCATTCTCCTCGGCGTCACCACTAGTAGCGGGACGCCCCCAATCGTTACGTACCGATCCGGAACTGAGATTGATAGAGAGAAAATCCAGCGATCCTGAGGAGCCGACACCATTGACGAAGATGGTATCCCCCGCCACCGCGAGCGCCGTGATCTGGCTCAGCTGCGGCAGATCGACACTCCAGTGCTCAAGCACCTGATCGCTTCCCACGCTGGTAAATGTTTTTACCTGCGTCGAACGCACGGAGCCAATTCTGTCGATCGCCACCACGAAAGTGCGGCTCTTTTCTTCGTAAGCTATGAAACTGGGGGCGCTGGGCAATCCCACGTGCCAACTTTTGACCACTCCAGTGGCATAAGGGTTAAGTTCAGTTTCCGCTGCTGATGTGGGAGCTGGCTGCTCAGTGGGAGCAGATTTTGGCGCAGCAGGTTCGAGGGGTTCCAAGGCCGCTGTGCAGGCGCTGAGGCCGCAGCTCACCGATGCACATACACACACCAGTGAGAGAACTCTCAACCGCCTCGTTTTCCTGCGCATTCACATCTCCTCGTCACATGAACCTCTGCCAGTTCTACCATGCTCTCCTACCCTATATCAGCATGATATGCAGCCGAAAGAATTTGTTAACAAATCTGAGAAAATTAGTCTGAACGACGTTCTCAGCACACCCCCTGGCTACGGCCTCGACGAAATCCTGAAAGTGCGAGTGTGAGGGAATGAGCCAAGGTGCGGTAGCCTTATCAAGACACACCGTATGTATCTGCACAATCGACGAAGGGTGCGATTCTTCCATGAAAAGACTAATCGCTCGAATTTTTCGACGGCTCTACCCCATGCGAATGCAGACCCCGCCTCTGCCACGCAAAGCCGTACTGATCGGGGCTCCACACACGTCTGTGATGGATGCCGTTTTAATGATTATGGCTTTCTGGTATGCCAAGCAGCCACTGCGCTTCATGGTGAAAAATCAAGCTGCCGATCTTCCGGTTATCGGCGCCATGATTCGAGCATTAGGCGGAATTTCTATTGATCGTTCGCACCGGCACGGAGTTGTGGAACAAGTGATTGCGCAGGCCGCTGAGCACGATGATTTCCTCCTCGTCATCGCGCCAAAAGGCACACGTGCCCCACGGAAGTATTGGAAATCCGGCTTCTATCACATTGCTCTGGGTGCCCATATTCCCGTGGTCTATGGCTTCATTGACTCCGCCGAAAAAGTCTACGGCTGGGATGCTACCCCGCGTATGCTCACGGGAGACATAAAACGCGATATGGACGATATACGATCCTTTTATGCTGGCAAACTCGGCGTACACCCTGAGCTCACCAGCGAGCCACGGCTCAAAGGTGAAGACCAGTGAAAACTTACGGTATCTATTCAGATTTTTTGAGTCTGCGCGCTGCTATGGAAGCGCAGCTACGCACCCACCTTAATTCGATCAAGAAGCGCTCCGAGGGAACTCGCCGTTACCGCATTGAACACAGCTTGCGGGTGGCAGCGATTGGTGTGGAAGTAGCTCAGGAGGCCGGATTGGATGCCGAACTGCTAGAGCTGGGATGCTTGTTGCACGACATCGGAAAATGGGATGCCCAAAAACCCGTCGATCATGGCCGCGCTGGAGCGCTCATTGTCGAGCCGCTACTACTGGAAGCAGGGATTGACGCAGCAGAAGCCCATGAAGTAGCTCAGGGCATTGCCATGCACACCGACGGTTTGTGGAATATGCGCCCCGACAAGCAGGGCACTAAAAAAGATGCCCACGGCACCGCATACTTGACCTTTGACACCGAGCCAACCACGCTCGCCCGCACAATTGGTGACTGCGACAATATCGACCGCTACTCTACCTACCGAATTTTCGATACCTTGCAGCACTTCTCGTTTCTGGAGCTATCGAGCAAAGAGCAGAAAGCCTGGCTGCGCAATTATCGCGGTACGCTCAAAGAGATGCAGCGCTATCACTGCGCCACTGAGGTGGCGCAGAAAATGTGGATCGACAATCTGGCCTTTCAAGACGCCTACTGCCAGCGGCTGCTGGCGGAGATTGAAGCGGGCACAGCGCGCTAGCGCTATAAGCCACTGGCTTAGCAGACCGCGCCGCTTTAGCTTTAGAGCTCGTTTAGCTTTAGAGTTCACCGCCAAAGTTGGCAAAACGCGCACGGCTACCCTGGAACATCAACTCCACTGAGCCGGTGGGACCAGAGCGGTGCTTGCCGATGATGATTTCAGAGGGTGGCTGATCGGGGCTGTTCGCGTCGATATCTTTGCGGTGGATCAGTAAAATCACGTCGGCATCCTGCTCCAGAGAGCCTGATTCGCGCAGATCCGCCACCTGCGGTTTTTTGTCGGCACGCGCCTCTGGATTACGGTTGAGCTGGGCAATCGCCACAATCGGAATGTTCAGCTCTTTGGCAAGCAGCTTGATGGAACGCGAAAAGTCCGACACTTCTTGCTGACGAGATTCCACTGAGCGCCCGCCTGACGTCAATAACTGCAAATAGTCTATGACGATCATCTGGATGCCCTCTTGCTGGGCAAGGCGGCGAGCTTTAGCCCGAATTTCCGTCATGGTGAGGTTGGGGGAATCATCGACGATCAGCGGCGCATCTCCAATACGATCAACAGTCTGGACAATACGCTGGTATTGATCTTGCTTTAAGCCGCCCTTGATAAGGTTGGTCAAGAATATATTCGATTCGGCTGCGAGCACTCGCATCACAAGCTCTGTGCGGTTCATTTCGAGAGAGAAGAACGCCACTGGCACACGCTGTTTGATCGCCACGTGACGGCAAAAATCCATAGCCAGCGTGGATTTACCCATACCTGGCCGCGCCGCCACAATAATCATCTGACCAGCTCGCAAGCCGCCGAGCATATTATCTAGCTCAGCAAACCCTGTAGAGAGCCCAGCGAGCTGGCCATCGCGTGAATTGTTTTTGTCGATCTCCACCAGCACCTCATCGAGCACTGTATTGAGACGCTGATAATCGTGCTTGATGTGCGATTCAGCCACGGCAAACATCTCTTCTTGCGCCGTCTCCATCAAGCTATTGACGTCACCACCATCGGTGTTGTATCCCAGCTGCACAATTTTGGTGCCAGCCTCCACGAGGGCGCGCAATTTTGCCTGATCAAGCACCAATTTGGCATAGTAAGCGGCGTTGGCAGAAGTGGGCACTGAAGAAACTAGCGTATGCAGATATGGCAAACCGCCAACCTGTTCCAGCTTTCCTTGCCGCGAGAGCTCGGCGCTCACGGTAATGGCATCCGCCGGCTCGCCTTTTGCAAAAAGATCTAAAATTGTGTGGAAAATAAGCGCGTGCTGAGGGCGGTAAAAATCTTGTTCGTGGATAATTTCCACCACATCGGCGATAGCGTCTTTATTGATGAGCATCCCGCCGAGCACCGAAATTTCAGCTTCCACATTTTGAGGAGGTGTGCGATCAAAAGCCATATCTGCCATGCCCTGCACCATATTTCCTCGCATTTCTCGTTCGTGTAGCTGGTTCTCGTTCGTGTAGCTGGTTTCCTCTTTTGGCTGCCGTCACGCACTCACACATAGTTTTCACTCTCTCATAGCCTGTATGAGGCTTCACCATGTGCTCATGCTACGTGCCCTATACTGCGTACTTATACTTGCACGGCTGGGCTTCGATAGCGCCCAATCAGAGAAGTATCTCAGCTTGGCCTCCACCTAGTATGCCGCAAACGCACTCATCTCTGCATCGTCACTATGTGGATTCTTTAATGATTTCTGTGGACAACACACCGCGATCCTGTGCAAAAAAGGTGGAAGGGTGACGTTGTTATCCACAGATAGTTTCTTTTTTATTCACAGTTGTGGATGAATACCTGAAAACCGCATGATTCCATCCCCAGATTTATCCACACTTGTGGAAATTTGAGATCAATCCTCTACCTGCGAATACTCAACGTCAAACTAATAGTTCAAGTAAACACGCCGTCACGCCATCATTGATGTGGGAGCATTCACACACAGGAATGAGGCCTAAGAGTCGAAACATGAGGGTCGAGACACAAGGATTAGGCATGAGCATCGAGGCACGAGCACGTGTCCGCCATATACCGTGACAACAATTGCGAGGTTCGTAGCGGGGCTGGTACAGACAAAGCTCGGGCGCAGTGCTGTGATAAGCACTGCGCCCGAGCTCACTACACACACAATAATCATGTGCGCCGCATGATCGGCATTGGCGCCCCGATCATAGCCAGCTATACGACGGCTGACTGCGCGGCCAAACCGCATTATGAGACGGCCAACACAAGCCAACGCCAGGCCATCACCAGGCCGCCCTGATCGGAAACGCCATCACATCAGGCAGCTTTAGCCTGCACCTTGATGGCAGCCACAATGTCGTCGTGCAGCTTCACCAAGCCGGTATAGTCTCCCACGCTCTTCACTGCCGAATTCATCGTGATCGCACGGCGATCCACAGCCTTGCCCAGCAGTTCAGTAGCAGCACCAGCGATATCAGCTGGCGTGATCGAACCAAAGAAACGGCCATTCTCGCCAGCTTTCTTCGACACCACGATGGTGGTCTTCTCAAGCTGGTCGCGCAGCTCCCGAGCAGCTTCCAGATCGTCGGTGGCGCGCTTACGGCGAGCTTGAGCAATCTGGTCGATCTGCTTCTGTGCACCCTTCGTCCAGGCAGTAGCATAGCCACGCGGCAAGAGATAATTGCGGCCATAGCCGTCTTTTACCGTCACCACATCGCCAGCAGCTCCGAGGCCTTTCACTTCATGAGTCAGAATAATTTTCATCTGCTATCCTCCTCAGTGCTTCGAGCTCGTATAAGGCAGCAGTGCCATCTCACGAGCATTCTTCACTGCCCGTGCAATCTGACGCTGCTCTTGCACGCCCACACCCGTCACGCGGCGAGAACGGATTTTGCCGCGATCAGAAATGAAACGGCGCAGGGTAGCAGTATCTTTGTAATCAATATGTCCAACTTTGATCGCCTTTACTGGCGCGATCTTTTTCCGCGGCTTGCGCATTGGTTGCTTAGCCATGTCATCCTCTTTTCGTGAAGCGACTCTGGAGAGTCACAAACGCTTGTCAGCTAGCCGCTGGCGCAGCTTGCCAATTCTATAGGCCTGTTCGGCAGATTCCATACGGCTGATCTGCCTAGGGTTTCCCAAGACTTTTCTTAAGAGTTTCCCTAGAAAGGTGGATTGTCGTCAAAAGAAGAGCCGCCGCGCGGGCCTTGAGCCCACATATCGCCAGCACTACCACCAGCAGGAGCATTATACGAAGCCTGCCCACCACCTTGGCCGTAGCCACTCTGGCCAAAGCCACCACGAGCGGAAGCGGACGTCCTCTCCACTTTCGCTGTGGCATATCGCAGTGAAGGACCAACCTCATCTACCTGCATCTCAATCGACGTGCCCTGCGATCCGTCGTTTCGCTGATAGGAGCGCACTTGCAGCTTACCCGTCGCCACCACTCGCATCCCCTTGGTGAGTGATTCGGTGACGTTCTCAGCATATTCGCGCCACACCGTGCAGCGCACAAACATAGCTTCGCCGTCTTCCCACTCATTCGTGGTGCGGTTGAGCGTACGCGGGGTCGAAGCCACAGTAAAGCTCGCCACGGGAATCCCACTACCCACATAGCGCAGGTCTGGATCAGCGGTGAGGTTGCCCACTATCGTTACAATCGGTTCGCCTGCCATCATCCGCCTCCGCTCAGTTCTTCTTTGCAGAAGGAGCTTCGTAGCGCAGCAGCTTGGTGCGAAGAATAGATTCGTTCAACGTGAGCTGGCGATCGAGTTCTTGAGCGGTCTCAGCAGTGGCGTTCATATACACCACCACGTAGATGCCTTCATTCTTTTTATTGATCGGATAGGCGAGCACCCGCCGACCCATCACATCCACTTTCACAAGCGTGCCACCTTCATTCGGCACCACTGAAAGCAGCTTGTCGAGTAGGGGCTGCAGATTGCGCTCATCCACCTCTGGATCGAGGATGATCATCATTTCATAATCACGCATATGTGTACCCACCTCCTTTGGTCTCAACGGTGACGGTCTCTCCGCCACAGGAGGGTTATGCGATGCATACGCTCACCAGCGAAGCCCGCGAGCGCACGCAAATACTAATGTTAGCGGAAAATTGCGATTCTACCTATGTGAGGTTGGTATCAGTCGGCATTATTCCCGTGTGGTTTCTGCGCTTTGAGCACAGCGGTGACGTCAGCAAAAGGCTCTGCTTTCTGCCCGCTGCTCGCCGCCGTCATAAACTCACTCCACAGTTTCAATGGAGCTCCGCTGCCCGTCACCGGATCTTCTCCTCCAAAAGCCTCTAGCTCGCGCACGGCGCCGTCGTCACCACGCTCAAACATATTAACTGCGGTGACGACGTGCTTCGTGTACCCCACAAACCAGGCGCCACTGCGGTCTGTGGCGCTACTAGCCTGGCCAGCAGCGGGATATTTCGCATCGAAAGCCGCTCCATTGGTGTATGCCATCCCAGGCAGATCGAGAGGTGCTTCCTCTGGGCCAGTGAATGTGGAATGTAGAGCGTAGGTGGCCAGCTGTGCCGATTCGGGTTTGAGCACCTGCTTTCCCTTGAGATCGCCGGTGTAGATCGTCGCTCCGCTGGCATTTTTCACCTCTCGCACAGCATGGACAACGGGCAAAATGCCATCAGCTGCAAAGGCAGCATAGGCTCGCGCCATCTCTTTTGCCGTCACCTGAGTATCGCCAAGTACATTCCCAGGATCGCTATTGATGCCTGGCGCCTGCGCAGAGATCCCCATCGTGACGGCACGCTTGCGCGTATTCTCAGGGTTTACCATGCCGTTGAGGTGCACCGATGCGGAATTGACAGCAAACTTTGTGATTTGTTGGATATTCACGAGGCCATAGCTCTTGCCGTTCACGTTGAAGAACGAATACGCGCCCCCCTCGTTCGTACGCACGCCGTTCCAGCCGTAGAACTGTTCGTTCATGGCCACGCCTTGTTCCATAGCTTCCGCCATCGCAAAAGCGCCGAATGGCATACCTGCAGGTACGCGCGCCTGCGAAGCCGCATTGGTGGAATTTTTAGAGTAGTCAGCGCCGCCATACACCGCCACTACCTCACCATTGCGCGGATCGAGAGAAAACAGCCCCACCTGCACGCTCTTTGGGCGCTCAGAAGCCGAAGATTGCACTGCTTTAACTGCGGCCTGCTGCTGCGCTTGGTCGATGCTCGTCGTCACGGATAGACCCGCACGTTCCACCGTGGCCGGAGCAATACGGGCAACGTCTGTCAGCTCAGCTCGCACCATCGCCAGCAGATACCCGTTCGGCCCCGAAAACTCAGGATAAACTCGGGGCTTCACTGCAGGGAATGCGGTACCGTCGGCCTCTTCTTTGGTGATCGTTCCGTTGCTCACCATTGCCTGCAACACCTTGGCAAACTGCTGATGAGCTTCATCTTTATTGACGGCGGGATCCCAGGCTGCGGGAGCTGGCATCACGGCCACCAGCATCGCTGCTTGCGCCGTGGAGAGTTTCTGGGCGCTGACGCCGAAATAGGCTTGAGCTGCAGCCTCTATGCCGTATGCGTCACGGCCGAAATAGGCGGTGTTGAGATACGCCGTGACGATCTCATCTTTGCTGAGTGCATGGTCTATCTTCACTGGCAAGAATGCATCGCGCATATCCGCCAATAGCGGGCGATCAGCATCGCCTGCTACCGCCTGCACAAATTTATCGGTGAGCGATTCCTCATTAGCTCCGCCGCCGCCCCAAAGCGATTCCCACCAATGGGTGGCCAGATCCGCAAAACCAGCCGCCGGCCGCTGCTCAAAGTAGGGATCTTGGCTGGCTATGAGAGCTGCGCGCACCACCGGCGCGATCTTTTCGGCTGGCACCACGCTCCGCTTCGGATTGGTGAACGTACCAATAGGGGTTTTTCCATCGGAGAAATATGCTGTGCCAGCTTTTGGCAGCGGCATCTTCTCTGGATCAGGTACCTGCGCCATCACGTATGAACCCACTGCCGTACCTACGAGAAGCGCGAGGATGACGAGCAGTATTCGCCATATAATCGTGCCCACAGATGCCCGCTTACGCTTCTTTTTCGGCCGCTTTCTCGCTGGCTGTGCTGCCCGCCCTGGCTGCTCGGCATATCGAGCCTGCCCACCCTGGCCGCTGCGGTGCATATCTGACGGCGCAGAATGAAGAGCAGAAGCTGACTGCGCACCAAAACCGGAACTGGATTCTTCCTCAATATACGGAATCCAGCCTGCCTCAGTCACGTTCTTTTCCTGCTTCGGCTTCATCTTTCTCGCTTTCTCTCACCACCGCAGCACGAGTATTCGGGCGGTGTACATTCAGCCGGCGCACGCGCGCACTCCATTTAGCTAGTTGCCGGCTCACCTCCTGCCGTTTTCGACCACCCGCAACCTGCTGAGACTTTTCTTGCTGGCGGTTTTTCCGATGCGGCAAATTCAACGACGGCAGTGACCCCGTGGGATGAAAATCCACATCAGCGGCATCTGCAGGCGGATCAGGCTCATAGAGTCCGGCCTTTTCTCGCCGGCGGGCATCTCCCTCAGAGATGAGGAAGACGTCGAGCCACTGCGTGCGCGGATCAGAATCTACCAAGAGTGCTTTGAAGAAAAGCGTGAGCGGCACGGCCAACAGCGAACCCAACCATCCGACGACGGACGTCCACAGCACTAAAGAGACGAATGTGACCGACGGAGATAGGCCTACGACGTCACCCGTGAGCTTAGGCTGAATGAAGGTTTGAATCACGACGTTGATCACCGAATAGAGCACCATCACCCATACCAGGGTCTGCCATCCAGAGTCCACAAGCCCCATCATCATCGGCGGGATGACGCCAATCACGAAGCCTAAGTTGGGGATGTAATTCGTGATAAACGCCCACATTCCCCATGTGAGCGGCAAGGGTACGCCCAAAATTGTGAGTGCAAAGACGTCGATCACGGCCACGATCAGACCGAACACTGTGGAAATAATCCAATAGTGGCGCACCCGCTTTTCAAAGCCCTCAAGAGCTTGGGCGATATGGGAATGAGTGCGACGAGTGATCGTGGATCGGGAAAATAGCGTTGTGGTATCCACCGTGAAAAACAGTAGCGCCACAATCACGATAGCGAGCAGACCGCCAACCGAACGCAGAGAGTCAAGCAAATTCCACGCCCAGGAAATCACCGAATTGAAGTTGAGCTGATTGAGGTAGATCGACAGATCGGCTGTGCGCACGCCTTTGGATTCCAGGAAATTTAAGGCTGCCGTCAGCGTGTTCTCAAAGTTTGCACTGTAGTTTATGAGCGTCTGCGGCACCGGCGTAAAAGCCCAAATGAGCAGGGAGACCACGCCGCTGAAGAGGATCACTAACGCCAAAAAAGACACCGTGGCTGCCAGCCAGCCGGGCACGTGATATGAGCGCAGCTTACGGGTGATCGGCCGCATAGTAAGCACCAGCGTGAGGGCTAGAAAGAGCGGCGTGAACACATCTGCCACGGAGTGTAAAGCGAAAAGCATCGCCCCGAAAAGTGCACAGCCCACCATGATTTGCATACCGTGGGGAGCCGTCTTCTCCTCAGAATCCATTCACACCTCCTCTTGCATCGCGCTCTCTGACATACTCACGCCGGCACAATGTACCTGTGGTTAATGCTACCGCTTCACTGGGGGAAATTTTCCCACGAAACTTCCTCAACTCGTCCAATGAGTCTCATTTGCTCTGTTCTCCTTGTTCACTCCACCATTGGCGCAGGCGCCGCGTCGCTTCCTCTTTGCCGAGTATCCCCTCTTCTATGCGCAGGCTGAGCATAAATGCCCGAGCTTTACCCACGTCTGGGCCAGGACGGAGCTGGAGAATGTCCATGATCTCCGTCCCGTCGATCTCTGGGCGGATAGCGTCTATTTTCTCTTTCTCTTTCAATGCTTTCACGCGCTGCTCAAGATCGTCCATTGCCGCCTGCAGCCACTGGGCTTTGCGTCTGTTTTGGGTAGTGGAATCAGCGCGGGTGAGCCGGTTGAGGCGTTCATAGAGATCGCCAGCGTCGGCCACATAGCGTCGCACCGCTGAATCCGTCCAAGCCTGCTCACCGTAGCCGTGGAAACGCAGATGCAGAGCCACCAAACGTGAGACGTCTTTCACACTCTGTTTGTCAAAACGCAGCGCTTTCATGCGCTTTGCCGTGAGCTTGGCACCCACGAGATCGTGATTGTGGAAACTCACAGTGCCGTTGCGTTCAAACTTGCGTGTAGCTGGCTTACCCACATCGTGCATGAGCGCCGCAAAGCGCAGCAAAAAATCGGGGCGCGGCACTGGCCCGTCGTCCCCCGTCTCCAGCGCAATAGCGTGATCCAGCACCGTGAGAGTGTGCTCATAGACGTCTTTATGTCGCCGGTGTTCATCTACTAAATCGCGCAAGGCCGCCACTTCCGGCAGCACAATATCGGCCACGCCGGTGTAGACCAGCAATTCAATTCCGCGCCGAGGCTGGGAAGCCGTGATCAAGCGCACTAATTCCGCTTGTACCCGCTCAGCAGAGACAATCTTTAGCCGGTCGGCGAGCGCCTCCATCGCCGCCAGCACTTCTTCGGTGACGTCAAAGCTCAATTGCGCAGCAAAACGCGCAGCACGCATAATTCGCAGCGGATCGTCGCTGAAAGATTGCGTGGCAGCAGAGGGCGTGCGCAACACCCCTGCAATGAGATCGTCGAGGCCGCCGCAGGGATCGACAAGCTCCAGCGACGGCAGCCGCACAGCCATAGCATTAACGGTGAAATCGCGGCGGGTGAGATCCCCCTCTAAGTGGTCGCCATACTGGACGTCTGGTTTGCGCGAGGTGGGATCGTATTTTTCGCTGCGATACGTCGTCACCTCTACTTTCAAACCGTTTTTTTCGGCGCCAATCGTGCCGAATTTTTTGCCGATATCCCACACCGCATCTGCCCAGATATTGAGTAGCCGAATCGTCTCGTCTGGCAGCGCTGAGGTGGTGAAATCAAAATCATGGATCGGCCGATTGAGAAAGGCATCTCGAACTGGCCCTCCTACAAGTGCCAATTCTGATCCGTTACGTGCGAAAATAGATGCTAGATCAAGAATAGTTTGCGGAAGCTCGCTCATAGCTTGATGCACATGGGCGAGCACGCGAGCACGCTGGTTCACATCAGCGGTGGAGTTTGCTTGTGGAACAACTGAATCTGGTTCGAAAAACGTCACCCTCCTAGGGTGTCACATTTCGCGTATTTAGACACGTTGCCCCGCAAGCGCTAAGTGGCGTGATGAAGATGGAACAAGAGAAGAAAAGGGAGCCTAAGCCGCGCCCACCTAGAGATATGTCTCGGGTGCCGGTGTGGGATGCTTGTGATCGCTCGGATCGCACGCTGCCGGTGACGAATGAGACGTCAGCCGGAGGTGTAATTGTGAGTGTGCGTGACGGCGAGGCGTACGTGGCTGTGATCGCCCGCAGGAATCGCGCTGGGCGGCTTGAATGGTGTCTACCAAAGGGGCATCTGGAGGGGGACGAGACGCCCGAGCAAGCGGCGGTGCGAGAAGTGAGCGAAGAGACGGGGATTTTTGGCCGCGCTCTTAAACATCTCACCACTATTGATTATTGGTTTTCTGGCCATCATCACCGCATTCACAAAGTGGTGCATCACTATCTGCTTGAGGCACTTTCGGGCACGATTGGCGTGGAGGGAGATCCTGACCACGAGGCGGAGAAGGCAGAGTGGGTGCCACTCACCGCCGTTGCCTCTCGCCTTGCGTACCCCAACGAGCGCAAAATTGTGAGCATGGCACACGACTTGCTGAGGGGAGCGTGATCGTGCGAACTCGTCACCACCGAGCAGCTTACGCACTGTGCGTGCTCATGGGCACGTTGATGTGCCTTGCGGTGCCGTTGCTCAACCCGTATCCAGCTTTTGCTCGCGCCGCTGGAGCCGCCGCTGGGGCACCCTCTGCTACTTTCCCCTTGGCCGCTTCTCTGCCTGGCGCTGCCTCCCACGCTTTCGCTTCCGCCACCAGTGAAACACCCCACATCGGGAAACCTTATACCGAGAAATTTGACGCAGAAAAGCCTGAAACTGAGCCACTCGCCGTCAGTATTACAGATCTGAGTTCCACGGTACTCACCGACCGCGATCCACTCACGCTGCAGGTGAAAGTCACTAATAATTCCACCGCCACCGCCCAGATTACGGACGTTAGCTTGGCGAGTTCTCCAGATATCTTTGCCAACGATTCTGAGCTTTTTTCCTGGTTTTCCGGCAGCGTTGAGTATTCCATCCGCGAAACGGCCACACTTAGGCAGCGTTTGCCGCTGAGTGTAGATCCCGATACAGATGCCACTCTCACGCTCTCTCTGGCGGCGCGGGATCGGCATTGGGACACATCTGCTGATATCTGGGGTGCTCGCGGCTTGGAAGTTCAGG
Organism: Actinomycetaceae bacterium; assembly: GCA_028724905.1. GTDB lineage: Bacteria > Actinomycetota > Actinomycetes > Actinomycetales > Actinomycetaceae > Arcanobacterium_A. The sequence goes on from JAQYTG010000011.1 coordinate 34,356, forward strand.
TAGAGAGCACTCTTGCAGCTACTGCGCAGGATGGGCAGCCTGGTGAGGCTGCCCAAACCGAAGAAACCGAGAATGCGGAGAATACCACACAGGCTACACAAACCGAACAGCAAACTCTCTCCGTCCGCACAGTGGTTGTGGCCGCGAGCACGAACACTCAACTTCCGAAATTTCCGGTGTCTGCGGCCGTCGTGTGTGCCCCTTCCGTGAACCAACTAGCCGCTCTTCCAGGACCACTGGAAGCGCTCCTGCCAAGTGATCAACGCCAGAGCAATTCTGGTGCCCCTCTCGATGCTGCGGCCATCGAGCTCCCCTCGCAAGAAACCTGGAAGATGTGGGACCGCACCGGCGTCAATCTTTTCTGGGATCCTGTAGGAACTGCGAGCGCCGCCCGCTCTGTGAGCCACAATCCACTGGCTGCTCAGCCGAATGCTGCTCAGGGTGCCCCCTCGGCCACCGGCAGCTCGGGCGGCTCCCCTGCGGGTAATACTCAAACATCCGTATCTATGAGCGTGACGTCACCGACATTCAAGCGCGCCACGGAATATCTCCTTCCCCCTTACGATGCCGATCTGGCTGCTCTCGCCCACGCCAAAGCTGCCGAACTTGGCGCATCGCTCTCCGGCGAGCTTGAACGCACAGCTGAGAGCGGGAAGTCTGCTGGCGATCATGCTGGCAACTCTGCCCGTGAGGGTGCCGACTCCGCACGCAAGAATAGCAACGAACCCGCTGACGAAAATACCATTTCCTCCCCCACCTCACAGACCACTGCCGATTTTTCGGTCGCTGAGTTTGTGCCGCTGACGGGCAATCTGGACGCCGCTACGTTGGCTTTTAGCCGCGCTCACCACTTCGGCATTCCAGTGATCTCCGCTGAGGAACTCGATTGGGAGCAAAGTTTCTACTTCCCCGATGCCCGCGGAGTGATTGATGGCGTAAGCGACACAAACAACTCAGACAGCACAGAGGCTACCGATGGTGCGGCCGGTGCAAACAGTGCGGATGCTATAGACGCTGCAGCCGGAGCAGATGGTACAGTCAGCGCGGAGAACACGGATGCCACAGCTGCGAGCACAGATGGCGTTGCTGCGAGCTACCCAGCTATTATCGCCAATCCCACTGTGAGCTCTGCTCTCTCCGGAATCCTCCTCGCTCCTGGCGGCGCAGAGACTATTCAGCTTTCCCCGCTCAACTCAGAGGCCGTCGCCGTGGCCAGCTCCGCTATCTTCTATCGTCAAGCCCCCTCACACGAGCGTTCATTGGTGACGCTCACACGGACGTCTTGCACCGGCGATTCTGATAGCGCTCACGCCCGCGAATCTGCCGAGCATATTGCGGCGCTACTCTCCGTCCCCTGGCTCTCCGCGCAGCCGCTCTCTCAACTTCCCACCCGCAGTGACCCCAGTGAATGGAGCGTTTCACCTGAGCAAAAGGTCAATCCTGGCGAGCTCAGCGCATCTGAGATTCAGCACCTGACGGTTTTTGTCCGTGACGCCGAGGCGCTCGCCGATATTCTTCCTGCTGATGTGGACGTCACCGGAGGAGTGACCTCTGGGGCATACCAGCTCCTCGCTACCAGCTGGCGGGATAATTCTCCAGCGCGATCACGCTACGCAGCTGCCCTCGATATTCCCGCTTTCCTCGCAAAAAACGTGCAGATTGAAAGCTCAGAGCGATTAAATCTCATTGCTGAACAAACGCAGATTCCAATACGGGTGCACAGCAATGTGACTGTTCCCATCGCCGTCACTCCTACGCTCAACATCCCTGATGCGCGGCTCGCTCAGGGTGCACGCACTACAGTCTCCCTCAAACCCGACAATACCAGCACACTGCAAATTCCAGTGCAAGCCCGTGGCGGAGGGTTGATTACGGTGACGGCACAACTCACGTACGACTCGGATCGTGCGTTGGCGACGTCTGAGCCGATGAACATTTGGCTCCATGCAACCTGGGAGAACACCGGCACGGCCATCGTTGGGGGCATCGCGCTACTCCTTTTCGTGATTGGGATTATTCACTCTGCACGCCGAGGTAGACGTTCTCAGCCTGTCTCGAATGCCACCTTTACAAAAGGTTTAGCATCTGCCCATCGGCACTTGGAGCAAAAATCTCAGTAAAGCTGTGAATGCTCATATATTTCCCAGTAGCTTCCGCTAGCAACTCGCCGGTTTATGATTGTGCCGATACACTTAAGAACTGTAGGAAAAGCGAATGCCCATCACATCTAGGGGGTACTGGTGAATACTGAGATGCCAGCGGCGGGGCGGCGTATTGCCAACCGTTTCGAGCTTGCCGCTGCTTTCGCCGATTCCTATGACGATTATGCTGTGAGCACCTGGCGAGCTATTGACACGGTACTCTCACGTGAGCTGCGCGCTGTCGTCATCCCTCACGATCATCCACACCGAACTCTCGCCATTGACGCTGCCCGAAAAGCGGGGCTCTTCGACGATCCGCACACCTGCGCTGTGCTTTCTGTGGTAGATGATGATACCGACAGCGTTTTTTTCACAGAATTTCCCATTGGTACTCGTCTCGATCGGTATGTGCACGGCGAACCATTACCTCCAGATGCGGCTACTGCCATCATTGGGGAGACGACCTCCGTGATTAACCACGCTCGGCATCAAGGATTGCGGCATTTACAGCTCAATGCCTCCCATATTTTTATCTCTGATGCCGGTGAACTGATGCTCGACGGCATCGCTACTATGGCTGGGCTGGCAGGCGCACCCACCGATGCGCTCAGCACTGATCTTGACCGTTCAGAGACTCGCGGACTGCTTGTGTTCTATGCCGCGTTGCTGAGCGGCCAGGATTTCCCAGCAGATCCCAATACTCATCAAGGCCTTATTCAGAGTATGGCCGAGCGCACAGATCTACCTGATCGAGTGCGCGACGTTTTCCAATCAGAGACGGCAGGCCAAGGCCCACGCTCTCCTGCTGATTTACTGCGCCGAATAGTGCCGTGGGGAGATATTGACGTCACTCGCCTGCCTGAACAACAACCTGACGATCCATCTGTATCAGATGAGTCTGCATCGTCTGATTTTGCAGCGCTTGAGTCGGTATCGCCGGATTCTATATCAACCACAGCAACCGATACAGATTCTGATCATTCTGATATAGATGTCTACGAATCTGCTGTAGAAGCTAGCGCGAGTGGTGACGATTCTGCGCAATCCGCCGAAGCGTCAGAATCTACGGCAGAAAGCGAGGAGGCAGCCGGCAATGCGGCAGATATCTCGGCTACAGATGGCGATGATCGTGGCGATGATTTCTCCCCGCAGTGGTCGCAGATGTCTGATTCTCCCGCTGAGGTGCTCGACTCTCAGAATCCAGATTTGGCGCAGCCGGAAGAAAGGCTCAACGTAGCTCCGCCGAGCCACACCTTGCCAAGCTACACTGTGCATCTCGATTCGGCTGTGTATCCCGACCAGGTGGATTCGCTGCCGCGTGCCCTACCGCACGACACATCGCGCGATCTATCTGAGGGGGGCTCTGACTCTGCCGCAGAAGCTACAGAAACCGCACAAGCCGCGGCAGAAACTGCGGAGCACGAGCATTATGAAAAGCAAGGCGCCGATTCAGCTTCCGGCCCAATTGCCGGCTCTATCCCTGAGGATTTCGTCGGCATAGACGAGTCTGATGCCGCTGCCCGCACCAGAGCGGCTCATTTTGCGGAACTTCCCTCAGAGGCAGTCGTGGCTACTGGTTCTTCGCACATTCGGGTGTCTACTGCCGTGATGGCACTCTTTACTCTCGGGGTGATTATTGCGCTGGTGGCAGGAGTGGCAAAGCTTCTTTCACCTCTCGATCCTGTGCAGGTGACGCCGCCGGACGGGGACTCAGCTAGCCAAAGCCAAAAAGCTCCAGCCGAAAATGGAGCTTCAACACCCTCCCCGAGTGTGACATCGCCGCCGCAGATCAAGTCCGTCACGTTCGTCAGCGCAGATCCGAATATCAAAGATGACCCAAGCGCTCCCCGACTATTCGAGGATGCTTCTCTGGCTGCCGACGGAAAACCCTCGACGGTGTTTCAATCGTGGTTCTTCACCAACCCTCAACTCTCTGAGACTGATCAGTTTGGTTTGCTGATCCAGCTCACGGAACTAACTGACGTCAGCTCTGTCACCCTCACCACCACGGGGGAGGGTGGAAACATTCAGTGGCGTGCTTACGATCAAGCCCATCCCACTAGAGCAGAGGTGATCACGCAAAAAGCTGTGAACAAATCGACCACTCTCAGCTCTCCACAGAAAGTGAGCACAGATCGCATCCTCATCTGGGTCACGCAAATGCCAGTGGACGAATCGGGGAGAAATCTCCTGCGTATCAGTGAAATTTCTGTGAAATAGTCTGTGGTATAAACACGTTTTAAGATGGTGTTACGCTATCAAGCATTTACGGAGGACAGCGATGGATGACGTTCGCAATATCATTATTGTCGGTTCTGGCCCTGCAGGCTGGACGGCGGCGATCTACACTGCCCGAGCAGGGCTAAAACCGCTAGTGATTGCCGGTGGTCTTGATGCCGGTGGCGCCTTGATGACGACCACTGAGGTGGAAAATTTCCCTGGGTGGCCCGAGCCAGTACTCGGCCCTGAACTGATGGACAAGATGCAAAGCCAAGCTGAAAAGTTCGGTGCCGAAGTCGAATACGAAGATGCCATCAAGTTTGATCTTGAGGGTGACGTGAAGACCGTCGTCACCGATAGTGGCACGTATCGGGCAAAAGCTGTGATTTTAGCGCTTGGTTCTGCTTACAAAAAGCTCGGCCTGAAAGGTGAGGACGCCCTCACCGGTAAGGGCGTCAGCTACTGCGCTACCTGCGACGGATTTTTCTTTAAGGATCGTCAGATTGCCGTGATTGGCGGCGGGGATAGTGCCGCTACTGAAGCCCTCTTTTTGGCCAGCTTTGGCGATACCGTACATTTGATCCACCGCCGTGATCAGCTGCGCGCCGCTCAAGTGCTCGTTGATCGCTTGCAAGCCACCCCTAATATCGTGATCCACTGGAACTCCACCGTGGAGGCGGTCAATGGCGAAGATAAAGTTTCCTCGCTCACACTCAAAAATACTGTGACCGGTGAGCTTTCCGATCTGCCCATTCAAGGTATGTTTGTGGCTATTGGACACGCTCCACGCACTGAGGTGCTGGGCGGGGCAGTAGAGCTCGACGAGGGTGGGTATATCAAAGTGGATTCGCCCTCTACCCTCACGAATGTGCCTGGAGTTTTTGCCGCTGGAGATGTGGTGGATCATCGCTACCGCCAAGCCGTGACGGCAGCTGGTCAAGGGTGCGCCGCTGCTCTTGATGCCCAGATGTATTTGGCGTCACTCTAAAACGATCTGGCTTTAGGCAGCCTAAATCTAAAAATCTGGACGAAAGTAGAACGCAGACAATACGTAAGTGTGCGGTGCTAGGGTAAGTGCTCTGGCACCGCTACTTTTTCTGATGCTCTCAGCGTGCCGGTTAGCTTGCTTTTTGACTGTTTTCTGACTCGCGCTGGCTGTTAGTGTTTTCTGACTCGCGCTGGCTGTTCTCTGGCTGTTAGTGCTCTTTGACCGCTACTGTTTTTGAACGCTCGCTGGCTTTTTCGTTATTTTCTTTTCTAGCTTTTCGCTAACTTTTCGCAGCTGAGCGAGGCGTGCCTGTTTGGGTCTGTTTGTGTTTCGATTCCTCGCGCGCCTATCGTTGTCGGTAGACAAGTTTGATAGATACGTGTTTGGTAGATACGTGAACAATTCTGAAAGGATTCCTCATGCAGAAGAATTCACAGCTACACGCGGATGGCACTCGCCTTGATCCTTGGTTTGATCGGTATGCTGATCGTTCCTTGGGAATGCGGCAATCTGAGACCCGTTCACTTTTCGCTGTGGCAAACCGTCCAGAAGTGGTATCGCTGGCTGGCGGTATGCCATTTATTCAGGGTTTGCCACTGGATTTTCTCGCCGACATGACTGCCCGCCTCCTTCGAGAACGCGGAGACTACGTATTGCAGTACGGCGGAGGCCAAGGGGAAGAAGAGCTGCGCGAAATGATCGTCGAGGTGATGCGCGCTGAGGGAATCCGTGCGTATCCAGACGATATTACCGTGACGACGGGCTCCCAGGCTGCGCTCGACATCATGACGGAAGTTTTTATCAACCCTGGCGACGTGATCGTGGCCGAAGCCCCCTCCTACGTGGGCGCTCTCGGAGTTTTTCGTGCCTACCAAGCAAACGTTGTGCACGTACCACTTGATGCCGATGGGCTTATTCCGGAAGCGCTAGAAGAGACTTTAACGAAACTCCAGAAAGAGGGCAAAGAGGTCAAATTCCTCTATACAGTGCCGAACTTCCACAATCCTGCTGGGGTGACGATGAGCGTTGAACGTCGGCCACAGATTGTGGATATCTGCCGGCGTTTTCACGTATTGATCTTGGAAGATAACCCCTACGGAATGCTTGGCTTCAACGATCAAGTGATGCCAGCCTTGCAAACCTATAACCCCGAGGGCGTGGTCTATCTGGGTTCGTTTTCCAAAACTTTTGCCCCAGGCTACCGTGTGGGCTGGGCACTGGCACCGCACGCCGTCACGCAGCGCCTGATATTAGCCAACGAAAACGAAGTACTTTCCCCCACGAAAGTAGGGCAAATTTGTATCGCTGAATACCTGCGCACCTACGATTGGATGGGGCAGATCAAAGAATATCGCGCACTCTATAGAGAACGCCGCGATGCCATGCTTGAGGCTCTAGATACGTATTTACCGATGTGCCGCTGGAATGTGCCCGATGGTGGCTTTTACACATGGGTACAGTTGCCCGAAGGGCTCGATGCTAAAGCCATGCTGCCGCGCGCCACAAAGAATCTGGTGGCTTACGTGAGCGGTACAGCCTTTTATGCTGATGGCCAAGGTGGCGATCATATGCGCCTGAGTTTCTGCTACCCCACACCCGAGAATATTCATGAAGGCGTACGGCGCCTAGCCGGCGTGATTGATCAAGAAATGGAACTCGTCAATATGTTTGGAATCCACGAACGCCACCGTGACGGCGGAGTGGAGATCCCAGGAAGCAACCAAGCGTGAGAGAAAGAATTCACATGGATCGACCATTAACTGTTGCTATTATCGCCGGCGGATTGACCCACGAACGCGATGTGTCGCTGCGTTCAGGCAGCCGAGTGGCCGGTGCGCTGCGTGATCGTGGCGTGCAAGTGAAAGTGCTAGATCTCGATTCGCAGGTATTGCAACGTTTGACGGCACTGGAACCAGATATTGTGTGGCCATTGGTGCACGGAGCCACTGGCGAAGATGGATCATTGCAGGATTTACTGAATCTTGCGGGATATCCGTTTGTGGGGTCTGATGCCGCAGCCTGCAGGCTTGCTTCAGATAAATCTGTAGCTGCGGCGGTACTCACTCGCGCAGGTATCAACGTTCCCTCATCTATGGCGTTGCCGCAGCCACTTTTCCGTGAAGTGGGAGTGGCTCCAATCCTCGATCTCGTAGAACAACGCTATGGTTTTCCGGTGGTCATTAAACCTGCTAGAGGTGGTTCATCTTTAGGGCTCACCGTGGTGCAAGAACGCGCAGATCTGCCAGCGGCGATGGTGGATTGCTTCGCTTACGATCAAGTGGCGCTCATCCAACAGTATGTGAGTGGACGCGAATTCGGTATTGGTGTAGTAGATCTGGGCGAGGGCGCGTACGCTATGCCGCCGGTGGAAGTAGTAGCCACCGGCCCATACGATTACGACGCCCGCTATAACCCTGGCCGTGTGGAGTATTTTGTGCCAGCTCGCACCAGCGAAGCTGAATATGCGGCGATCACTGAACTTGCTGTGAATGTACACACGGCATTGGGGCTGCGGCACTATTCGCGCACCGACGTTATTCTTGACGATCAAGGGGCTGCCTGGTTTATTGACGTCAATACCACCCCTGGGATGGCTGAGACGTCTCTTTTCCCACAGGGTGCTGCCGTGGCCGCTCAAGAACGCGGTGAATCGACGGAAGATTTTTATCTCGATATTTTACGCGCCATTCTTAGCCCACAGTGATCCGCATACGGCTGCAGCGGTTGATGCTAGTGATCAGCTAGGGCACGGCTCAAAGAAGTGATATCAGCTGGTGGTGCTACCTCCATACCGAGAACCTAGCATCTCCAGCCGACATACTCAACATCATGCCCACGAACACCGATATCACACGCCATACACGCAAGCCGCAGCCATACGTAAAGCTGACTGTAACCACCAACGCTGGGACACAGCATTAGACTGGAACGAACTCTACACCAACACACCCTACCGCAACGACTACTAACCCAAAATCAATAACTTTTGTCCGCTAACCCCAATTTAGGCTGCGCCCAATTTGATAAACTAGCCGGCTGATAGTATCACCGCCCAATAGTCAGATACCTTCAACCCCGATCTCATCTAGGATACGGTTGAGGTCATCAATGCTGGCAAACTCCACACTAATCTTGCCCTTGTGTGCTCCCATCTGAATTTTTACGCGGGTGTTGAGTCGATCTTCCAGCTGCTGCGCCAGCGCCATTAACTCCTCGTGATATTGTGAGGTGCGCTGAGCGCGGGTGCGGTTTGGTTTGGCCGTTACACCAAGAGAGACGATCTCTTCTACCGCTCGCACAGACAGACCCTCAGCCACAATACGTTGCGCTAATTGTTCCATGTGAGCAGGATCGTTCAAGCTCAGCAACGCCCGAGCGTGCCCTGCAGAAAGTACTCCTGCGGCCACTCGGCGTTGCACTAATGGAGGGAGTTTGAGCAGTCTCAAAGTATTCGATATCTGCGGGCGTGAACGCGCAATTTTCTTTGAGAGCTGTTCGTGAGTGATCTGAAAATCATCGAGAAGCTGTTGATAGGCGGCTGCCTCTTCGAGAGGATTGAGCTGTGTACGATGTAAGTTTTCAAGAAGTGCATCCCGAAGTAAATCAGAATCTTCAGTATGCCGCACAATTGCTGGAATTTTCTCTAATCCCGCCCGCTTCGTTGCTCTCCACCGGCGTTCACCCATGATGAGTTCGTAGCGCGCTTCAGGATGCTCTGGAAGTGGGGCAGTCAGTGGACGCACAACGATTGGCTGTAATACTCCAACCTCTTTTATCGAGTCCGCCAATTCTTGTAGTTCGTCTTCATCAAAAACTTGCCGTGGCTGCTTAGTATTCGGAACGATACTAGCAATCTCTAATTCGCCAAAAGTAGCCCCTGGTACTGGTACTAATTCTAAAGTACCTGTCTCAGTGCGTGGCAGTTTGTCATTTTTCGTTTTTACTACCGTGCTTTCGCTCGTCTTGGCAATTGCGCTCTCGGATGTATCGGCAATTGCGCTCTCAGCGCGCTTCGTTTGTTGCGTTTTCTTGCGAGGAGCGCTACTCGCCTTTGCGGATGAGCGATCTGCTACATTTCCTCTTACTGTGGCTGTGGTATACGTCGTCTTAGTTTCGTCGCTCTCTGCCTTTGGGCTAGTTGGTTGTGGAGAGGAAAAGAAAACATCAATAGGGCGCTTACCTTTCTCTTCTTGATCTTTCGGAATAAGAGCGCCAATCCCACGGCCAAGGCCGCGCCTTTTCTCCGCCATTGTGTCTCCTTAAAAGTGACGACGTACCACCCGATACGTTCTAGCTATATGCGTTAGTCAAATTCTATCGTCTTCGATGGCCATCTTAAACGGCCCATTAAGCGTCATGTTTCACGTGAAACATTGTGCTGCGTCGCGCTGAACATCTTAAATACAGTAAACGCATTGAGCATACCGGCATCGAGCAACATAGTGTGCACGATAAACCGCATAATATATGCGCTACCCCACACACGCTGAATATCTGAATCGCTCTGCATTCCTGCCTGTCATCACGACTACTAAGATACAGATATTGTGCTCGCTAATGCGCGCCTTTTACTTTTTTGCGGACTGTACTCGTTCATAGGTGACGCACACAGACTGACGTCACGTATCACGAGGAGTCGCACTGATATCTCACTTATCCCACTCGTACATCCCATGAATGCGATATTGCATTCGCTGCACTCATGCTCGCACTAGCTGCGCATCCGCACTAACGTTACGGCACCACCAGCATAAATTCAATTTAAAACTTGAGCTGCGGCACGCTATACACCGCGCTGTGCTAATTCCTTTGCTGCCATAAAATATGCTGCAGCTCCAGCTGAGCGTGAATCATAAGAAATGACCGTCTGGCCAAAACTAGGTGCCTCTGAAATACGAACATTGCGGGGAATTTTTGTCTCAAGCAATTCATTGGGGAAATAGGTGTGTACATCGGCTGCCACATCGTTAGCAAGATTTGTGCGCTTATCAAACATCGTCAAAATGATTGTCGATATTCGTAACTGTGGATTATAGGCTTCTCGAATTGTGCTGATCGTGCTCATTAATTGCGTGAGTCCCTCCAAAGCGTAGTATTCAGCCTGTATCGGAATGAGTACTTCACGTGCAGCAACTAAAGCATTCATTGTCAGCATTCCCAGTGAGGGTGGCGAGTCAATAAAAATGTAATCAAAATACACGGCGTCATCGCTACTCGTTTTTTCGATGTATGCATACAGTGCATCGCGCAGGCAATACTCTCTACGATCTGCTTGTACCAGCTCAATTTCTGCTAGCGAGAGATCCATCGTTGCTGGTGCTATACACAAATTTGCGACGTCTGGCACTGGCACAATAATGTCAGCCAAAGTTTTCGTGTTATTGAGCACGTGATACATGGATGGTTCACCAGGCATTGGTTTTCCGCCAAGTGCCGTTGAAGCATTCGCCTGTGGATCGGCATCAATAACCAGCACACTCAATCCGCCCGCAGCCAAAGCTGCCGCTATATTGACGGCTGTGGTGGTTTTACCAACCCCACCTTTTTGGTTCGACACCGCTATAATTCGAGGAACTGCTGGTTGCGGCAATGGCTGAGCAAAGAATTCTGCTTTAGTAGCCATACTGCGCATCATTTGCGCAAACATTGATGAGTCATCTGCAGCACTATCGGGCTCTTTATTCCCCTGAAAATCTACCTCAGCGGTGATAGCAGAATCGACGGCGGTGCCCTCAAAAAAGTCACTTCCAGTATGAGGATCCTCTGGCTGTGATACTCCAACGCCAAATTCAGCTTGAATACGGTCTTTGAGACTTGCCATTGGATTACCTCACATACTTTCTCGCGTCATAACGTCGGCGATACTTCTAGAAATCGTTCATGCGTCAATGCCTGGTAGTATTCTATTCTCTCTCACGCTCTTCATACATACCGCTGTCACATACACAGATAAACCTGCACGAATATGCAATATGAACATGAAACACGAACACTCAAATGTTTCACGTGAAACATTTACTTAGCGAACACTTACCCGAACAATACGTGTTGGCTCATCAGTTCCCCAAACTTTCACATCATCAATAAACGTGCTCGCCGCCTTGTACTTCTTTAATACTGTGCGAGCCGCTTCCACTTCTTGTTCAGCACGGGCACCTTTTAGAGCTAAAAGTTCCCCACCGCTTTTCAATAGTGGAAGAGTCCACGGCACGAGCTTTTTTAGCGGAGCCACTGCACGCGCCGTCACGCTATCAAATGTCTGCTTACCAATAAGAGTTTCTGCGCGTTCATTGATGACCTGCACATGAGGTAGATCAAGTTTCACAACTAATTCATTGAGCCAATCTGAGCGGCGTTCCATCGTCTCTATCAATGAAACTTTCGCGTGGGGGCGCAAAATCGCCGCCACAATACCTGGAAAGCCAGCCCCAGAACCGATATCAGCTATATACCCTTTTTCAGGCAAATAACTCACTACTGCAGTGCAATTCAGAATATGCCGGCTCCACAGCCGTTCCAACTCCCGTGGGCCAATCAACCCGCGGATATCCCCCTCGCTCACAAGCGATTGGGCAAAAAGTTCAAGCCGTTCCCATGCGTCGTCACCAAAATGAGAGGCTCCACCAGCTGGCGGAGCCTCTACCTCAGCATCAGCTAATGCCACCGTCAATCCTCATCCACAATATCGTCGCCGTCGTCGAACTCATGTGCACGAGACTCACTCAGGGAATCGGCATCATCTGCACTCTCAAAGCCGTCGCTTTCAAGACTCTCGCCCATCTCGACATCGAGATCGTCGCTATCATCGTCGAGCGGAAGCATCACCACCACGTGCCGATTTGGACCAATACCTGACGAGTCAGAATAGAGCCCTGCCTCAGCCACCACATCGTGTACCACCTTGCGCTCAAACGGATTCATCGGCTTCAGTGCATAATCCTCACCCGTTTCCTGCACATGAGCTACCGCTTCACGGGCAATAGCCTGAATTGCTTTGCGGCGCCCCTCGCGATAACCCAGAATGTCTAGCATCAAACGCGAACGCTCATTCGTCTTACACTGCACAGCTAGACGAGTTAGCTCTTGCAGAGCGTCGAGGGTCTCCCCATGCCTGCCAATAAGCCGCTTCAAACGCCGATCCGAACCATCATCCATGACGATAGCCACCGCAGCACGATCTGCCTCGACGGAAATCTCAATATCTCCATCAAGCTGCGCAATATCCAGCAAATCCTCTAAATAATCTGCAGCGAGATCGCCCTCATCTTCTAAGTTCTGTCTCAGATCGGTCTCGCTTATTTCGTCGAGTTCTTCCGCACTCATGATGTACCCCTTATTTCGTTGCCTCAGGAGGAAACCTAATAAATTGCCGCTTTAGAAATTTCGCTGTTTCTTATTTTGCTGTTGGCGTTTAGCGCGCTTCTGCGCCTTTTCCCGCGAACGCTGACGCTCAGCAAGCCTGCGTTCGTATCGCTTCTGCGCGCGTTGCGCATCCGTGAGCCCATCTTTCCCAACGGGTTCTTTATCGTCGTCACGATCAGTAGCCCGTGACGTCACCGCATCTTGATTGCTATCCTCAGCGGAGGCGCCTTGCCTGAATTCGTGAGAAAGATCAGACGGCCCATGTGCCAAAGGATCGTACTTCTTGCCTTTTTTCTTCTGCCGCTTTGCGCTCATTGGTTGTGCACGCTGGCCAGTGCTGCGCTCTGGAAGATCCTCACCACCCTCATCCTCTTCAGGAGGCAAGCCCTTAGCAATACGCTTCGCCCGCAATTTTTCTTGGCGAGCTTTATAGGCAGGGGAGCCAGGGGAGGGATTCGTATTAATAAGCCAGGTCTGCTGCCCCATATTCCATATATTGCTCGCCAACCAGTACACCAGCACGCCCACCTGGAAAGCATATCCGGTGAACACGTAGATCAGCGGCATACCGTAGAGCATATATTTGGTCATCTTTGCCGCGGGATTATTAGGATCCTCATTGACTGGCATATTCTTAGTCATCACCTGTTTTTGGGTGATAAACAGCGTGATGATCATCAGCGCAATCAGCACTACTGCCACTATAATAACGCGCGTGGGATCGTCATATTGCCCTGCGGAGCCGATAGAACTGGTGAGTGGGGCACCAAACACTGTGGAGCCCGCTAGCTCTGCGGCACGAGCTTGATCAATACCGCCAAGGGGACGAGTGTATGTGCCCTCTGAGAGCGGCCCGATATTCCACAGCACCCGATAGAGCGCGAAGAAAATCGGCATCTGAATAAACATCGGCAAACAGGAAGCGAACGGTGAACTGCCGTGGCTCTTATACAGCGCCATCAATTCTTCCTGCTGGCGCTGCTGCGAGATCTGATCTTTCTTGCCCTTGTATTTCTTCTGGATCTTCTGAATTTCAGGGGTCAAGCGCTGCATCACGCGCTGCGAGCGAATCTGCTTATTAAAAAGCGGGATCATCAAAGCGCGCACAATGATCGTCATACCGACGATTGCCAGCACCCACGCCAAACCTGGGCCGTGCGCCATGCCAATTAGGGTGAGTACCTTATGTACTCCTACGATGATCCACCCGATCACCCACATCAAAGGGAAGAGGATAGTATCCACTGTTCTTCTCTCGCTCTCACGCTTTCGCCACTCACTGTCAATTCTTCTGCTGAGCTGCCATGATCACCGTGATCTCACTCAGCTTCTTGGCTCTCATGATCGTGTAGCCGGCGATACTCCAGCAGTTCTTCGTAGTTCAAAGGTTTCTTCGGCCATTTGCCGTGAGGGGGAACCCAATCCACCCCACCTTTACTCCACGGGTTGCATCTGAGAATGCGCCAACTAGCTAAAAGTGTACCTTTGAATACCCCGTGAACCTCAATCGCTTCAAGCGAATAAGCCGAACACGTCGGCTGATACCGACACACACGCCCACGACCAGCAGAAATAGTGCGTTGATACCAGCGAATTGCCGCTCGCATCACTTTTGAGACAATTCTCATAGACATCTCACACAGAGCACCTTCTAATCATGGACTATATTCCTGAGCCACGGTGTTGCCACATTGTGTGCCACCGATTTTTATAGCACTGTGTTTCGTGGCGCAGAGTTTTGCCTCATTCGTTTCGACGCCGCACATTTCCACTCCATGCTCGTCTGCCCTGTAAGCCTCTTTTGCGCTGCAGGCTTCAGCACCATATCCGTTTACGCCGCGCATTTTTGCATCGCGGGCTACTGCATCGCGCACCTCTATGCTATCTAGAGTCGAGATTGCCGCATCGCCGCCTATAACACCCGCCGGAGCAGACGCATGAGAGATAACGCCTAACTGCTCCAGCGCTGTGCGCAGATCAGTTTCAAGGCGCTGGAATGACGCCGATGCCGCGCTAGGATGAGCGCGCACCACGACCAGCGCAGGACACACAAAGGGGAGTGTCGCGCACACAATATGACGCAACTGGCGCACTACGCGGTGGCGAACTACCGAGTTTCCCACTTTCTTACTCACAACGAAGCCGACCTTCGTCAGGTCGGCTTTCGTATGTCGCGGCAAATACCACACGTATACCACCGCGGTATGAGTTTTACGGCGTTTTCCACGCCTCATTGCAGTGGCAAAATCGCCACTGGCACGCATTCGATACTGCGCAGGAAGCATCAGAGATCAAACGGTGAGTTTTGCGCGCCCCTTACGGCGACGGGCGGCGAGCACAGCGCGGCCAGCACGTGTGCTCATGCGATGACGAAACCCGTGTACCTTGTGACGACGACGGTTGTTCGGTTGGAACGTACGCTTCGTAGACATGATTAACTCTCCGGATTGTTTGCGTCTGTGCCCAGCGAGGCCAAACACAGAGTGAATATCCACCTATGACCTATCGACTTTATGTGCCAAGACGCCGCAACGTCAATTAATTGTGCCGCTGTGGTGATTGAAGTCTCATCAACATTTCAGCTAAAAAATTGAAATTTATTAATTTTCAAGCGTTGCCCACAGCTGTGAATTTTCCACAGTGAATATACTTTTGTGTGGCACAACGCCATTCAAACGACGTAATTACAACGATGTAATATCCACATCTGTGAACAAAGCTGTGGATAACTCGGTTTCTATGCTTGATTTTTTTGTTTTATGATGGAGCAACAACGCTCGTTCACGGGTGAAAGTCACTTTTATCAACAAAATTTCACATTTTATCCACAGAGGGGTAGCATGGCCGATTCATTTGCCGCACGCGATGCATGGTGGGCTGCTGCTGAATTGCTCAAAGAAGAAGGCAAATTATCCGATTCGCAAATGGCATTTGTGCGCATGGCACAACCACTTGTAGCTGTGGAAGATATTTTTGTGATCGGAGTTGGCTCAGATTTCGTCAAAGACTGGATCATCAAACACGTGGGCGACGTGATGACAGATCAACTGAGCCAAATTCTCGGCCGGAGCGTGCACCTTAAAATATCGGTAGACGCAACCCTAGCAGAGCAACCTACTCCCGCTGCTCCAACATCAACTAACCCCATGTGGGCGCCTACATCTCACGAAACTGTGACACCGACGTCACCTATTCCCCACACACCAGTCGTTCCTCATACATCGGCGGCGCGCCAAGATCTTCCAGCTGACGACGGACCGCATTATCCCACTGAGCCACTGTCACTTCCGGAACACATTGATATTCCTGCCTATGAGCAGACATACGGTGATGAATTCGATGAAAACCAACGCATAAATAGCGATGTGCATCGAATTTCTATCACTCAATTACAAGCTCAGGCTCGCCTCAATCCACGATATACGTTCGACTCTTTCGTGATCGGCGAATCTAACCGCTTTGCACACGCCACAGCGCTGGCAGTAGCCGAATCTCCTGGAAGTACTTACAATCCGCTGTTCCTCTACTCTGATTCTGGAATGGGGAAAACACATTTATTGCACGCCATTGGAAATTACACTCTCACGCTTTTTCCTAATAAAAAGGTGCTTTATATTTCCAGCGAAGAATTTACAAATTGGTTTATCAACGCTCTAAGGGATCAGCAAGTACATACATTTAAAGACCAATTCCGCAATGTAGATGTGCTGCTCATCGACGATATTCAGTTCATTTCCAACAAAGATCAAACACTCGACGAATTTTTCCACACCTTTAATGCGCTATCGAATGCCAACAAGCAAATAGTGATCACCTCCGATGTGGCTCCAAAATTACTTACCGGCTTTGAAGATCGAATGATTTCACGCTTTGCATCTGGCATCACGGCGAGTATCGACTTGCCAAACTTAGAGACTCGTATCGCTATTTTGGATAAAAAAGCTGCCGCTGAAAATATGGCTGTGCCCAGAGAAGTTGTGGAATATATTGCCACTCACATGACGTCAAACGTGCGCGAAATGGAAGGGGCACTACGGCGGGTGACGGCGTATGCAGACCTCGCCCGCCAAGCTATTTCTCTCGATATGGCGCAACTCGTGCTCAAAGACATGATCGCTGACCCATCATCGTTAAAAATTACTGCGAGCATCATCATGGCTCAAACTGCTGCCTACTATGAGATCAGCATGGATAGTCTCACCTCTCCCACTCGCAGCCGTTCCGTCACTATGCCGCGACACATAGCGATGTACCTGTGCCGAGAAATGACGGATCTCTCGCTGCCAAAAATTGCGGAAATCTTTCATCGCCGTGACCACACCACCGTGATCAATGCCGTTCGCAACGTAGAGAATAAGATGGCGGCTAACCAGAGTATTTACAATCAAGTAACGGAGCTGACCACCAGAATTAAACACTCGGCTGCAGAGAATGCACGGCACCGCGACTAAATAGCGATGATTGTGCCACTATCTTGTGGATAACTATCAAATCTTTGCGAGCATATTGCACTGTAAAATGCCTCACTCACAAAATAAATCATTTATCCACAGGTTTTATCCACAGAATCACAAGAATGTCGTTCAGCACTGTAGCAAGCCAAAAGCTACTTATCCACACATCCCACAAACCCTACTACAACTACTACATATAAAATTTAAAATAGATTCTTCACCACCGATGCCCACAAACATTTGTATTTTCATCCTCAGGAATCGTGAGAAGCACCCCCTTCTCGCGTAAACTAGAGACAGATAGAAAGAAAGTAGGAATTATGAGGCTTCAAGTTGAAAAAGATCTTTTTACTGACGCAGTAGGATGGGTAGCTCGTACAATTCCACATCGTCCGGCTGTGCCAGTGCTAGCGGGCATGAGAATTGTGGCAGATGGCGATGGGCATATCTCGCTCAGTTCACGAGATTCAGATATTACTTCTCACGTTGATATTGAAGCGGATGTAATCGAGCCCGGAGAAATTCTCGTCAACGGTAAATTATTGGCAGACATTTGCCGTGCATTACCATCTCAACCCATTATTTTTTCCACTGACGGGCGCAAAGTTGATATTGAATGTGGTTCGGCTCGCTTCTCTATGAAAGTGATGACGATGGACGATTACGCCGAGCTGCACGATATGCCGCCAGTAGCGGGAACAGTGGATGGTGCACAGTGGCAAGAAGCTGTGCAACAGGTGACAATTGCCGCTTCTAATGATGACACCTTGCCAATGCTCGTCTCGGTGTGCATAGAAATTCATGGTGACTCAATTATGTTGATGGCCACTGATCGCTATCGGCTCGCCGTCAAGGAAATTTCTTGGAAACCTGAAGATCCCGATATATCAGTGCGGATTTTGGTACGTGCTGCACGGCTGCTCGACATCGCTAAGGCACTAGGTTCGGCTGGGCCCGTTGATATTTCCCTCAATGATGTGCAGATGCCAACGCTCATTGGGTTTGCAGCTGCGGGCAGGCAAAACACCGTACAGCTCATTGATGGTGATTATCCGCAAGTACTCTCACTTTTTCCGGAAGAAATAGCGGGATTTGCGGTGATGAATCGCAGTGAACTTTCTGAAGCTATTAAGCGTGCCCGTTTGGTGGTGGAAAAGAATTCCGCCGTGCGGTTGGCCTTTTCATCAGAAGAATTGGTGCTCGATGCTGGCCAAGATGTAGCCCAAGCATCCGAAGCCATCGCAGCGAGTGTAGACGGTAAAGACATCACTATGGCGTTTAATCCGGTATTTTTACAAGAGGGATTATCTGTGATCAATGAGCAATCGGTGCGACTATCGTATACACAAGAAACTAAACCTGCGGTGCTCACCGGACAAGATGATGAAGGCGTCGTCGATGAGAGTTTCAGACTTTTGTTGATGCCGATTCGTACCTATGGATCTCGCTAGCTACGGCAATCTAGCTGTGGTGGCTAATGTATATGTGTTTCGCACAAGCAGTGACGTACGCGAAAATGTACAAACATAAATGTAAGTGTGAAATTATGAGTTGCTCGTAATCTCGCTTAAGGTGTCTTATAAGGGTGTATATTTCTGATTTTTCGCTCAACGATTTTCGTTCATATCAGGAAGTTGTGGTGAACTTTGACCCTGGTGTGATTGCTCTTATTGGAGCAAACGGGCAAGGGAAAACAAATCTTGTCGAAGCAGTGGAGTATCTGTCCACATTTAGCTCTCATCGAGTAGCTGCCGATACGGCACTGGTGCGCCAAGGTGCTTCGGCAGCGGTGGTGCGGGCGCGTGTGCACACCGATCAGCGCTCGAATCTGCTGGAATTAGAAATTCTTTCTGGCAAAGCCAATCGGGCGCGGATTAACCGCGGATCTGTGCGGCCAGCACAGATGTTGGGGATGGTGCGCACAGTAGTGTTTGCTCCAGAAGATTTGGCACTCGTCTCTGCAGATCCGAGCGTTCGGCGGCGTTTTCTCGATAGCCTCATGGTGCAAAAATATCCTCGGATGCGGGCGGTGAAAGGTGATTATGAAAAAGTGTTGAAGCAGCGCGCAGCACTGCTCAAAAGCGCTGGAAAAATACGTCGCCGCGGTGGGAATTTTGATACCGCTGCCCTCGATGTGTGGGATCAACAGCTGATAACCTTGGGCGCACAGATTATTCAGGTGAGATCAGACATTATTTCCCAGCTACGTGATCCAGTAGCACGGTATTATCGAGACGTCTCAGGGCAAGAGCAAGCACGGGCACGCATTGATTATGATGCCAACATCAATCACGTTAGCTCCTGGCAGCTTCCCGATCTCACTCACCTCACTGATACTCAACGCGCTCAAAACGCTGCCAACGGCGCTCCTAGTGGCACTGGCACTGAGAAATTGTCGCCTCTCGATCAACCTCTGGATAAGTCTCGGAATCAGCTTCAGGATCAAATAGAGCGAGCAGAGAGAGAAATTGCTGAGCGCGAGATATGGATGAGTGAGCGCACGGCAATAGAAACGGCATTAGCTGTGGCTCTCAAAGAAAAGAGAGAGCGGGAGATAGAGGCAGGAATCAATCTCGTCGGGCCACACCGTGATGATCTTCGTTTAGGCTTAGGCTCCTTACCGGCAAAAGGATACGCCTCACATGGGGAGAGCTGGAGCTATGCGCTGGCTTTAAAACTTGCCTGCTGGCAGCTTTTACGCTCGGAAACCTGGGGGATGTGGGATGAGGGTGAAGAGCCGATTTTGATTCTTGACGACGTATTTGCAGAGTTGGATATGCATCGGCGGGAACGGCTAGCAGCGCTGATTAACGAAGCTCAACAGGTTTTTATCACGGCGGCTGTGGGTGATGACGTACCTGAGCAACTTCACGCTACTCGCTATATGGTACAAGCTGGCACAGTGACGAAAATTCAATCTCAGACGACGCAGGCGATGAATGACGTCACGCAGATAGTTTCCCAAATATCACCCAAAGTAGCTGTACAAACATCTCCACAAACACGTGCGGATGGTGATGGATCCGATGGTGACGACGCCTATGAAGCCTATGAATAGTGGTGATAGTTATGGGTAATGTACAGCGGGCGCGTGATGAAGCGGCGAAGAAATTTGGTGATGTACTTCCGATGCAAATGTTGCAGCGGGCGCGCATTATGGCCGAGCAGCATGGTTGGGTGCGCCGACGTAAAGAAACACGTGTGGTGCTTTCGGATATGCAGGCGGGAGCTAGTCAGCTCGGAGAAGACGTCTTTGTACCGGTACCAGGGCAAGAAGTCGGCTCTGGTGCTCGTCCCTCGTGGCGCGATCCGCATTCTATTGGTGCGATGGTAGATGCAACTTTAAGAGAACGCGGATGGATCATGGCATTAGATGTGGCAGCGATGGCGAGTCGCTGGGCGGAAGTAGCTGGCCCGCACATAGCAGAGCATTCACACGTTGAAGAATTTACTGATAGCGGAGTATTGACGATTCAAGCGCATTCAGTGGCCTGGGAAACTCAGCTCAGAGCACTAAGCGCCGTTCTGGATCAACGTTTGGCACAGGTGCTTGGCGAAGGAGTGGTGAAAGAGGTCATTATCAAAGGCCCGCAGCTGCGTTCATGGAAACATGGAAAGTATTCTGTGCCTGGGCGCGGCCCGCGAGATACCTACGATTAAATGTTTCTTGTAAATTTTCTTGTTCATACTTTTTACGCTGATATTTGTTCCCGTGCATCGGTGTGGCAGATTTTTTCACACAGTGCTTTTGATTGTTCTTTCGCGCGATTCCTTGACGCAGGTGGCGAATATCGGTATCGGTGCCGAAAAGAGCTGTCAAACACGCTATAATGGTTCGAGGTGGCGTTTAGGTAGTCCCCTACCGAGACGCAGAGTAAACTCGCCAGCGGCTAATATGTGCAAGATTGAGATATATAGCACATTTTAGATGCTGAGAGCTGTCCATACTGCAGATATTGCGCAAACGCAAAGGAGAAAAGTGGCGTGAGCGATACAAGCGCAAATCACATTCCCGAACCAAACACTCATTACAATGCTGGCGATATTACCGTGCTTGAGGGGCTTGAGGCAGTACGTAAACGTCCTGGTATGTATATCGGTTCCACAGGTGAACGTGGGTTACATCACCTCGTCTATGAAGTGGTCGATAATTCCGTCGATGAAGCTCTCGCTGGATATTGCGATCACATCAGAGTCACGCTCCAAGAAGATGGTGGAGTGCGCGTAGAAGATAACGGCCGTGGCATTCCTGTGGATATTCACCCCACTGAGGGTGTCAGCGCAGTGCAAGTGGTAATGACGGTGCTGCACGCCGGCGGAAAATTTGGCAACGGCTCCTATGCAGTATCTGGCGGCCTGCATGGCGTGGGCATCTCGGTAGTCAATGCGCTCTCAACTCGTATGGAGACTCAGGTGTGCAGAGACGGCTACGTGTGGAGAATTTCATACAAAGATGGGGTGCCACTCGCGCCACTCGAAAAAGGAGAACCAACAGATAAGACTGGTACCACGCAAACTTTCTGGCCAAATCCCGAAATTTTTGAGACGACTGAATTTGATTTTGAGACGCTGCGCAAGCGTTTTCATCAGATGAGTTTCCTCAACAAAGGTTTGCGCATCACTTTGATAGATGAGCGCGCTTCGGCGGTGGCTGAGGGCGATGAAGTCACTGGCGATGCGCTGGGCGAAGCAGATAATCCGCGTGCTGGCCACTCTGAAGTGAGCTACAAGTATGACGGCGGGCTACTCGACTATGTAAATTTCCTGGTACATACCAAGAAAGTGGAGCGGGTGCATCCGGAACCGATCTACTTTGAGGCAGAAGATACCGATAAGAAAATTGATGTAGAGATCGCTATGCAGTGGACGAGTGCCTACAGTGAATCTCTGCATACGTTCGCTAATACGATCAATACCACTGAGGGTGGCACTCACGAAGAGGGATTCCGCACGGCACTCACGTCGGTGATCAACAAGTACGCCCGAGATAAAGGCCTGCTGAAAGACAAAGATCCCAACCTTTCTGGCGAGGATATCCGCGAAGGGCTTACTGCCGTCATTTCGGTGAAAATTGCCGAGCCTCAGTTTGAAGGGCAGACCAAAACCAAGCTGGGCAACACTGAAGTGAAGACGTTTGTGCAGCAGCAAACATACGCATATCTCACCGACTGGTTAGATATGCACCCTGGCGATGGGCGCGACATTATTCGCAAAGCCACGCAAGCATTTTCAGCTCGGCTTGCGGCTCGTAAAGCGCGTGAGGCCACACGCCGCAAGAGCGTGTTGGAATCGGCATCTATGCCTGGAAAACTCAAAGATTGCACCTCGCGTAAGCCCGAAGAATGTGAAATTTTCATCGTTGAGGGGGATTCTGCTGGCGGCTCAGCCGTGAATGGACGCGATCCGAAACATCAGGCAATCATGCCGATTCGTGGGAAAATCCTCAATGTAGAAAAAGCTCGTCTGGATAAGGCGCTCGGCTCAGATACAATTCAAGGCTTGATTACAGCTTTTGGTACTGGCGTGGGAGACGATTTCGATCTGGCGAAACTCCGATATCACAAGATCGTGTTTATGGCTGATGCAGATGTAGATGGCCAGCATATTGCTACGCTGCTGCTTACGTTGGTCTATCGCTATATGCGTCCACTCATTGAAAATGGACATATCTATATTGCAATGCCGCCGTTGTATCGCATTAAGTGGACGAATGCCCCTCACGATTACGTTTTCTCCGATAGAGAGCGTGACGACGTGCTCGCAGCTGGCCTTGAAGCGGGCAAGACGCTCCCTAAAGCGGAGGGGCAAGGTATCCAACGCTACAAAGGTTTGGGAGAAATGAACGCTGAAGAGCTGTGGGAGACCACGATGGATCCTGATACCCGCACCTTGAAGCAAGTCAATATCGGCGAAGCTGCGGAAACGGACGAGACGTTCTCACTGCTCATGGGAGAAGATGTGAGCTCTCGGCGTGCTTTCATTCAACGCAACGCACACGACGTGAGGTTCCTAGATATCTAACTTCGATAGTCAGGGATTCTAGGGGCTGCCCACGTGGGCACTGCGTCACGAGGGCATCCCAGCCACGAGGGCGCCGCCGTCACCCATGCCATTCATTTACATCAACGAGTACAACAAAGTGAGAACCGTGAGCGAGAACGACGATCTACAAGAAGTTGAAGAGAGCACCTACAAGCACGGTGCTATTAAAGAAGTTGATTTGCAGCGCGAGATGGAGACCAGTTATCTCGATTACGCCATGAGCGTGATTGTGGGTCGTGCTCTGCCAGATGTGCGTGACGGCATGAAGCCGGTGCATCGGCGCGTGATTTATGCAATGTGGAATGGCGGATTCCGCCCCGATGCTAGTTTCTCTAAATCGGTGAAAATCGTGGGCGAAGTGATGGGGCAGTACCATCCACATGGTGACGCCGCTATTTACGACACGATGGTACGCCTAGTGCAGCCGTGGAGTATGCGCTACCCGTTGATTTCTGGGCAGGGAAATTTCGGCACCGCTGGTGATCTCGGCGCAGCTGCTCCGAGGTACACTGAGGCGCGCATGGCTCCACTGGCAATGGAGATGGTGCGAGATATTGCCGAAGAGACGGTGGATTTTGAGCCAAACTTCGACGGCTCAGTGCAAGAACCCACGGTGCTCACATCGCGCATCCCCAATTTGCTCATCAACGGCTCTGAAGGCATCGCCGTAGGTATGGCCACCCGCATTCCGCCGCACAATCTGCGTGAAGTCAATGACGGCGTGCAGTGGTATCTACGCCATCCTGAAGTGTCGCGTGACGAGCTGCTCACCGCTCTGATGCAGCGCATCAAAGGCCCTGATTTCCCCACGGGAGCAACGATCTTGGGGCGTAAAGGCATCGAGCAGATGTACCGCACCGGCCACGGATCTATCACGCAGCGAGCCGTGGTGGAGATTGAAGAAATCAATGGGCGCCAGTGCATCGTCGTCACCGATCTTCCCTATCAAGTGAATCCTGATCGGTTGCTTGAAAAGATGGTGGAGGGTATCAAAGATGGCAGGCTCCCTGGGATTGCAGATATTCGTGACGAGAGCTCAGGGCGCGCCGGCCAGCGTATTGTGATCGTACTCAAGCGTGACGCCGTAGCAAAAGTTGTGCTCAACAACCTCTATAAGCACACGCCGCTGCAAAACAATTTTCCGGCGAATATGCTCGCATTGGTCGATGGCGTGCCGCGCACGCTCAGCCTGGATGGGTTTATTTATCACTGGGTGAATCACCAGACAGACGTGATTCGGCGGCGCACGATTTTTCGGCTCAAGAAAATTGAAGAGCGGCTGATGATTTTAGAGGGGTTGACGCGCGCTCTCGACGCTCTCGACGCCGTGATTGCGCTCATCCGGCGCTCGCAGACCCCTGCTGAAGCTCGCACCGGCCTCATGGATTTGCTCGATATTAATGAGATGCAGGCCGATCACATTCTGGCGATGCAGCTGCGCCGGCTGGCAGCTTTGGAACGCCTGAAAATTTTGCAAGAAAAAGAAGAGAAAGAAGCCCAGCGCGAAGACTATAAAGACATTCTGGCCAAGCCTGAGCGCCAGCGTGAGATCATTGGTACGGAGCTGCAAGAAATTGTGGATAAGTATGGTGATGATCGACGCACTGTGATTGTGCCATTTGACGGCGAGATGACGGTAGAAGACCTTATTCCTGAGGAAGATGTAGTGTTGACGATCACTCATTCTGGCTTCGTCAAGCGCACGAAAGTGAGCGAATATCGGGCTCAGCATCGTGGTGGCAAAGGCATCAAGGGCACGACGCTGCGCGGTGACGACGTGGTGGAGCATTTCGGTGTGGGATCCACCCATGATTGGCACCTGTTCTTCACCAATCAAGGCCGAGTGTATCGCGTGAAAGGATATGAACTGCCTGAGGGATCTCGAGAGTCGAAAGGTCAGCACATTGCAAACCTGTTGGCTTTCCAGCCTGAGGAACGGATTGCTTCGGCAATCTCGCTGCGTGATTATGAACAGGCCGAGTATTTAGTGCTCGCCACGAAGTTTGGCTATGTGAAGAAGACTCGTCTCTCGGATTACGATTCTGCGCGGACAGCCGGCTTGATCGCCATCAATTTGAAAGAGAACGATAAGGGCGAACTCGATCAAGTGGTGTCGGCGCGTTTGGCGAATGAAGGCGACGATCTTATTTTGGTTTCTCGCCAGGGCATGAGTGTGCGTTTCACGGCCACAAACGAAGCATTGCGGCCTATGGGACGCAACACTAGTGGCGTCACCGGTATGAAATTCCGTCAGGGAGATTCGCTGCTCACCATGGATGTGGTGCGCCCAGGAACGGAAGTGTTTGTCGTCACGGATGGTGGTTTTGCTAAGCGCACTAGCGAGGATCAATACCGTGTGCAAGGCCGCGGGGGTTTTGGTATCAAGGTGGCGAATCTTGTGGCAGCTCGCGGGGAACTGGTCGGAGCGCTTATTACTCAGCCAGGAGATGAAATTCTGGTGATCATGGAGAGTGGAAAAGTGGTGCGTTCAGGCGTCGATGAGGTGAATCTCACTGGACGCAATACACAAGGTGTCACGTTTGCACGGCCGGATAGCTCGGATCGAGTGATCTCTATTGCACTGAATCTGGAGACGGAAAGTGCTGCAGATGCTGGAGATGCTGAGGACACGGCAGATGCTGCGGAGATTGCTAGTGCAGGTGATGGCAATGGGCATGAGAGCAGTAGCAGCATTGATGATAGCGGCAGAGCCATTAGTAGCGACGGCAGTGCTGTGAGTGATGGCGATGGTAACGATGCTAGCGGTGATCATGGTGGGGTCAGTGAAAGCACTAGCCTGGGCGCTGGCCGTGAAAGTGCTGTGAGTGATAGGGCGGATGCGAATAGGCGTGCGGCCGATGATACGGAAAATGAGGGCGAAGAATAGTGCAGCTAGCAGCGAAAAAAGGGTAGTCTCAGATTATTGATCGCGCGGATGCTCATGCGGTGGCATCTGCTGAAAGGACTGGAGAACATCCATGGCTTCTCAAGAAAAGAAACCAGCGGCAAAAGCAAAGCGCTCAATGGGTATTCGGCGCGTGAAAATGACCATTTCACGGGTGGATCCGTGGAGTGCTTTGAAAGTTTCTTTCCTCGTTTCAGTGGCGCTCGGCATTATGATCGTGGTGGCGTCAGT
Organism: Actinomycetaceae bacterium; assembly: GCA_028724905.1. Taxonomy (GTDB): domain Bacteria; phylum Actinomycetota; class Actinomycetes; order Actinomycetales; family Actinomycetaceae; genus Arcanobacterium_A. The sequence goes on from JAQYTG010000011.1 coordinate 60,699, forward strand.
TGTGCTGTGGCTGCTCTTTGATGCCATGCACGTGTGGAGCGGGATCGACGATCTCTTGGTGACGCTGAACAATGAACAGCTCTTGAAGCTCGGGCAATTTTTACAGTTTGGTCGGATTATTCCATTTTCTGTGGTGGTGGCCGTAGTGGAAGTTGTGTTAATGACGGCGTTGGGTACGGTGATGGCTTTGATTTTCAACGTGATTGCCATGCTTGTGGGCGGTGTGCATATCACCGTGACAGACGAGTGATCTCCTGATCGCCACTGCGATGCAGCCGCTTTTGGTAGCTTGGGCGGTGGCGAAAGCAATGCGCAAATGCGGCGATGCTACAGGTTGAGGGGTGTCGAGGTGACGTATGAACGCGAATTTGCTGCTGCAATACTGTGAAATATGGGCATGACATATGGGCGCCACAGATTGAGTCAGTTCGGCCGCAACTTGGGCAGCTCTTTGAAGCAGCGTGGAGATCTTTGGGTGGCTTGAAGCAGCGCGAGTCGGCGTGGAGGGATTTGATCAGTGGCGTGGGGCAGCTTTGCTTGAGTTCGGCACGGCTCAAACTGCGGTGAACAGGACTCGTGCTAAATCTGGGCAGTGGTCAGAGTAGTTTTGACTAGTAGCTCGGAGATGTTTAGGTCAGCTTGGCACATTTTGGGCAGTAGCTTTGAGTTGGCTGATAGTAATTTAGGTAGTGGTGCGCATTCGTCTGCGCTGATGTGAAGTTAAAGTGTCTCTGGTATTGTTCCTAGGTTTTCGAGGGGGTTTGTATGCCTAGGAGTTATTCACAGGAGTTTCGTACTCGTGCTGTGAGTGCGGTTTTGCTGTATGCTCGGAGGCTTACCGTATACTGGCAAACAAATATCGGCAAGCCTTTCCAGAAAACGTCCTTAACGGCACTAAGAGAATCGACAACCCTAATCTCAAGTTAGAGATTTTGTTGTGTGGTTGAGTTTCGCTCTATCGTCGGGCTTGCAGTCACGAGTGAGCTAAATAGCATGGCTGCGCCAAGTTTTCTCGGGTGTGGATTTGGAAAATTGCCAACAGGTGAATTAACCTAGGGGAGTGCTTCAGGCGTGAGTGCGCATGAGTGCTCATCGGAGAAGCGCAAAGGTTTTGGGCCTATAGCTCAGTTGGTTAGAGCGCCACACTGATAATGTGGAGGTCGATGGTTCGAGTCCATCTAGGCCCACGCCGAGGAGGTTTTTAATCTGAAGGCACGCTTTCGGATTAAAAATCGACGAAGGTGTGCTCAAAAATTGCGCAGTGATTTTTGAGAGCACGGTGGGGTCTTGATCTCAAGTGTGTGTGTGAGTGCAGGTGTTTGAGAGCAAAAATTGACGAAACCGTGTGCAAAAGCGTTCGCGTTTTGCTGATGCGCCAGATTGATTCGAAGGCACGCTTTCGAGATCAAAATTAACGCGAGCGTAGTGCCAGAGAGGAAATTAATGAAGAAAGCATTTGTTATCGTTGCTTCGATAGTGGCGGGATACCTGGCTTTCTTGAAAATTTCTGAGACGGCGCAGCGCCAGGGTACGTGGCATTCAGTGGCCGATCCACTCACGTGAGTGGTGAAGATCCTGGGGGCTCTCAGCTTCGGGGGATTTTCGTTCTCGGGTGCAGTTCGTGGCAGCGATAGCTACATAGATAACTACATAACAGGGGGCTATAGCGCAGCTGGTAGCGCATCTGCTTTGCAAGCAGAGGGTCGGGGGTTCGAGTCCCCCTAGCTCCACCAGAGTAGGAAGCGTTGAACTCTATTTCGTGAGGAATGAGTTGGCGCTTGTATATAGGTTCGTGGATGGCTATTGACCACGGATGTATAGTGCCTTGGATGGTTAACCGTCCAAGGCATTTTTGTGCTTAGTGCCCTCTATGGATGTGTTGAAAAGAATATGCGAGAGCACCGGGTAGGCGTTCTCGCATTTTTCTTTAGACCGTGATGGCCTCCACGACGTCGTGGAGGCACTCGGATAGCAGGTGGCAGCGGATGGTGACGTCCATGGATTCAAAGTCCTGATTCAGAAACCAGCGGCCTATGGTGGCGTCGTCTGTTTCAAGTTCGCCGCACGCCTCTTCCAGCAGGTCGATGTTGTCGGTGACGTAATCGCGGGCAGTGTTCCTGTTGAATGTGTAGGAGCCTGAGGCGTTGCCCGTGACGGAATCTTCTATGAACAGGTCGTCGTAGAGTGTTGATTCG
>JAQYTG010000012.1 GCA_028724905.1 Actinomycetaceae bacterium
CCCGTTATACGGGAGTGAACAAAGTAAATCCGGTTTTGGTATCTGCTATCAATTTGCTATCAAATGCCCCGTTTCCGCTTTAAGACCCCAGTGTTTTCAAGGCTTTGCGGGTTTTGTCAGTTATTCCCACTCAATCGTCCCTGGGGGCTTTGAAGTGACGTCAAGTACCACGCGGTTGATCTCACGCACCTCATTAGTGATCCGGTTGGAAATTTTGCTGAGCACATCATAGGGCAAACGGCTCCAGTCAGCGCTCATAGCGTCCTCGCTGCTCACCGGTCGCAGCACTATTGGATGCCCATAGGTACGCCCATCGCCTTGCACCCCCACAGAACGCACATCCGCCAGCAACACCACTGGGCACTGCCAGATCTCACGATCTAGCCCCGCCTGCGTCAGCTCCTCACGCACGATCGCATCAGCGGCGCGCAAAATGCGCAGCCGTTCTGGCGTCACTTCACCAATGATGCGAATCGCCAAGCCTGGGCCAGGGAACGGCTGACGCCAGACCAAATTAGCAGGCAGGCCAAGCTCCGTGCCGATCGCCCGCACTTCATCCTTAAATAGCGAGCGCAGCGGTTCAATTAACTCAAAATCAAGATCATCTGGAAGTCCGCCCACGTTGTGATGCGATTTGATGTTGGCCGTGCCATCGCCGCCGCCACTTTCCACCACATCTGGATAAAGCGTGCCTTGTACCAAGAATTTCACTTCGTGGCCGCTCGCCCCTGCCTGCTTCACAATTTCGCGTTGGGCAGCCTCAAAACTGCGAATAAATTCGCGGCCGATGATCTTACGCTTCTGCTCCGGTTCACTCACCCCTGCAAGGGCTCCCAGGAAGCGCTCGCTCTCGTCCACAGCCATAATCTTCATGCCGCGCGCTGCCGCGTAATCGTTCATCACTTGTTCGCGCTCACCCTCGCGCAGTAAGCCATGATCGACAAACACACACGTGAGCTGATCACCAATAGCGCGATGCACTAACGCCGCCGCCACCGAAGAATCCACTCCCCCGCTCAAACCGCAGATGACCCAGGCATCGCCCACCTTTTCTCGAATGGCACGCACCTGATCCTCGATAATCGAATCCGGCTCCCAGTTGGGCTCTAGGCCAGCGCCGTCGCGCAGAAATTTGCGGAAAAGCTCATTGCCATGTTCGCTGTTGCGTGCCTCTGGATGCCACTGAACCCCGTAGAGCCGCCGCTCGCGATTCTCGAATGCTGCCACTGGCGCTCCTGGCGTGCTCGCCGTTACCGTAAAACCCTGAGGAGCTTGAGTTACGGCATCTCCGTGGCTCATCCACACGGATTTTTCGCCGCTCTCGCCACCGGTAAGCACGGCACACGCATCGCTGGCCGGATTGAGCTGCGCCACCGTGGCGCCATATTCACTCGTTCCGGTTTCTGCCACCGTACCGCCAAGCTCCTGCGCCATCTGCTGAAAGCCATAGCAGATGCCCAGCACCGGCACACCAGCTTCCAGCAGCGCACGATCCAGAGCAGGTGATCCTGGCACGTACACCGAAGCGGGGCCTCCCGAGAGAATGATGGCCACAGGGTCTTTCGCCAAAATTTTCTCCACGCTCCACGAATGCGGCACGAGCTCCGAATAGTAGCCCACATCGCGCACCCGCCGAGCAATGAGCTGGGCATACTGAGCGCCGTTATCCACCACAATCACAGGGCGAGGCGCGCTGCGAACTTCCGAAGCTACAGATGCCGCAGACGGCGCAGGTACTGCAGGCGCCGCAGACGTTCCCTCAACATCACGATGATTCTCTGCCATAGCACTAAGCCTAGCGGATGAGGCACCGTTCGCGTCATTTTGTTCGCCCGATCATCTCTTCACTCGGTTTACCCACTACGTCTTGTCCTGCTACGTCTCTTCACCCCATCCGCTCTGCTGGGCTCTTTCACTCCGTCTATCTCTGCTGAACCTTTTCACTCCGTTTTATCTCTCCAGTGCTTTATCCCTCCAGCGCTAGCCTCCTGGCGGATTCACACCGCACGTGCTCACCCGTCACCGGATCGTCAAAAGCGAGTTGCGCAGCTAATAGTTGGAGTGGATACTGGCGAGCGGCCACCTGCTCCAGCGTCAGTAGCTGCGGATACACCGGATCGCCGCAGATCGGAGCGCCGAGCTCGTTCATAGCCACTCGCAGCTGATGGGTAAATCCTGTGTGCGGGTACAACGTATACAGCCCCAAGCCACCGCCGAGTTCACGAGTGAGTTCAATATCCGTGACGGCATTCGCTTGCGTGCGCGACAATGGGCGCCGATGCTCGCCATAGTACGAGCCACTATCATATTCGCCGGAATGTGAGCCATCACAGTGCTCGACATTGCGCTCGCCGGAATGCGAGCTGTCATCGTGCTCGCTAGAATGTGCGCCATCATTGTGCTCGCCGTTGTAGCTGCCATTGTGACCGTCGTTGTAACCGCCATTATGACCGCCGTTGTGACTGACTCCCAGCACAGCTCCATGCGTGCAGTCAGGCTCCACTGCCGCTCCCTCAGACCTTGGAAGATCCCCCGAGAAGCTAGGAAAATCCTGCGAATCTGGCGTTATCACCTGCACCCGCAAGTGGCCCTCTACCTTATGCAAGGTGAGCTCGCTATGCCACGTCGATCCGGCATAGCAGATCTCACCCTGAGACGGCGGCACTAGTGGGGCTACTGCTCGATATACCTTGCGGATGCGGCGGCGCTCAAAAAGTAACTGATACGCCCCTCGCCACTGCGGAGACTTCACAAAAAGCAGCAGCCCTGCCGTCTCCAGATCGAGCCGGTGGGCAGGAGTGAGTAGATCGTTGTGAAACTGCCGGCGCGCCGTCACCAAAGCACTCTGAGCTACGTGCGATCCCTTAGGCACACTCGCCATACCGTGTGGCTTATCCACCACCACAAATCGCTCATTCTCAGCGATCACTGGAAGTTCTAGCGGGTGCACCGGCTCATCGAGAACAGGGCGAAACACCCATACCCGCTCCCCTGCGCGATACACATCGCGGGCACTTGCCACCACATTGTGCCCTGCCAACACATCCCCTCGATTGAGCAGCTCTAAACCCTCAGAGCCAAAACGGTGCTCAAACCACTCCCCAAGCGTCGCCCACGGCCCTTCCGGCAAACGCAACGGAGCCGCATTAATCCCCTGACGAAGCGGGGGCTGCACTCGTCGCCGCTTCTCACTGCGCCGCACTGAACGGCTCGCACGCTTTCCACTCATCTGCATCAGCCTAGCAAAAGAAGACCTACGGCAGCCCTCGCGATTGAGAAAACTATTGGAAAATTGGCCTGACCGATGTTCTCAGTTTGACCGATGTTTTCGACCCAACCGACATTCTCGGCTGCACGGAGAGGGAGGCTGCAGTAGCCGCACAGATAAATGTTCTGCGGTGAATGTAGCGGCGAATGTTCTGCAACAAATACAGATGCTAATATTCGGCAGCGAATGCAGCGGCGGATGTAGGCGCACATATTCGGCGGTGGATACAGCGGCAGATACAGCGGTATGCTCTGCGGCAGATGCAACGATGCAACGGTGAATGCTCCGCGTCGGATGCGAGGAGAGAAACACCTGCGCAGATATCGCAGCAGATATCTGCGAACTGAAAGAAATGTGTGCACAAAGCCCCACAATGCTGCCTGAAAGTGAGACACTAGAGAGGACGCACAGCAGACGCACAGCTACAGATGACGTGAACAGCTGAAAACAACTGAAAAGAGAGGGATTTCCGTGGCGAAGAGTCTATATTTCACAGCGGCCGAGACGGGCGTGGGCACTCGTGCTATCGCGCAGACCTGCATCGAGAAGCTGCTTGAGCGATATCCGAATCTGGGAGTTTTCCGAGCTTTCACGAACGGATCCATTGAGGCAGACGAGCCTTTCCTATCCCTCTTAGAGGGCGTCGGCCTCTCCGCAGAGCGCGACATCGCTTGGGGCACCACGCGCCAAGCCTACGTAGCCAACGAAGAGACCGCCATGATAGAGCTCGTCAAGCGCTACACAGATTACGCAGCCAAGCACGACGCCATTTTTATCGTCGGGCTGCTCGATTCCGACCCCATCTATCCAGGAATACTCGCCCGCACTGGCCGCGCCGTGGCAAACTTGGGCACCACCGTTGTGCCGGTGATTTCCGGTTCGCTGCGCAGTATGGCTGAGGTGTCTACCGCCGCTCACCTCACCGTCAAAGAGATCAGCCAGGAGCACGCACCCGTGGGTGCACTCATCGTCAGTGATGCCCCTGCCGAACTCGTTCAAGCCCCGCTGAGCGACGAACACCACCGCGGCGCTATTATCGCTTTTGCCGAGGGCGTGCAACGAGAACTATCCCCCGCAAGCACTGAAGTACTCGTGGCTGCTATGGAGCAAGAATCACACGTCGTCACTCCGCTGAGCTTCACAGCAGGGCTCATCGAGAGAGCCCGCGCAGACAGACAACGCATCGTACTTCCGGAAAGCACCGACGATCGAGTACTCACCGCAGCAGCCGAACTACTCCAGCGCGAAGTGGCCGACATTATCCTGCTGGGAGATGCGAGCGACGTAGCTCGCCGAGCCGACGAACTGGGGCTGGATCTGAGTAAGGCCACGGTTATATCTCCGGAAGACCCTGAACTGCTGGAGAAGTACGCCACGAAGTTTGCCCAGCTGCGCGCAAAGAAAGGCCTCAGCTACGAGCAAGCACTGGAGAAAGTGAAAGATATTTCCTATTTCGGCACCATGATGGTGTATATGGGTGACGCCGACGGCATGGTCTCTGGAGCCGCCCACACCACTGCCCACACTATCGTCCCTAGTTTCCAAACGATTAAGACCAAACCCGATGTGGATTTAGTGAGTTCCTGCTTCCTAATGCTGATGGAAGACCGCGTGTACGTGTATGCGGATTGTGCGGTGACGCCAAACCCCACTCCCGCCGAACTCGCGTCCATCGCTATCAGCTCCGCCGAGAGTGCACAGGCCTTTGGCGTCGAGCCGCGAATCGCTATGCTCTCCTATTCCACCGGCACATCTGGTAAAGGCCCGAGCGTGGATGCTGTGATAGAAGCGACGAAGATCGCCAAAGAGCGCCGTCCAGATCTGCTGATTGAGGGTCCCATTCAATACGATGCTGCCGTCAATCCCGCTGTGGCACAGAAGAAGATGCCCGACTCGCCGGTAGCAGGAAAAGCCACAGTGTTCGTCTTCCCTGACCTCAACGCCGGCAATATCGGCTACAAGGCAGTGCAACGTTCCAGCGGAGCCGTGGCCGTCGGGCCAGTATTGCAAGGACTCAACAAACCCGTGAATGATCTCTCTCGCGGAGCTTTGGTGGAAGACATCGTCAATACTGTGGCTATCACGGCGATCCAAGCCCAGATCACTGCCCAAGCCCAGGCTTAGAGAACGGTCTGAGGCTCGACGGCTGAAGCCTACATGGTCTAGCTTCGTAGATCTGGGCTCACGTGAGTCTGACTTACGAGAGTTCTGACCCACGCCGGCTCTAGGCTACGGGGTCTGAACTACGGGGGTGGCCTACAGCTCTAGCCTATGGAGAGTCTAGCTTGCAGGGGTGGCATACGGAGTCTGGCCTACCTATCTGACCTACGGGCAGACACGGATGAGAAATGCAGCCCTGGGAAGTTCGATCTTGAGCGTAGATCGTTTACGATCTAAAGAGTTCACTAGCATAGCCTAGAAACCGCAGCGCGGCAGGCACCATGACGACGTTCAAAAGGAGAAAATATGTCGGTTCTCGTGATTAATTCCGGATCCAGCTCGATCAAGTACCAGCTCGTCGATCCTATAGATGGGCGGAGTATCGCCAGTGGCCTAGTCGAGCGTATCGGGGAGGACATCGGCCACTACGAGCATAAGTATGACGGCACAACCACCGATATTGAGGAACCGGTGCCAGATCATGGAGCTGGCTTGCGAAAAGTGCTAGAGATTTTCAACACCGCAGGCCCGAATCTCGATAGTGCCGGCATCAAAGCGATCGGGCACCGAGTGGTACAAGGCGGGAAGTACTTCAGCCACGCCGCACTTATTGACGACGCCGTCGTGGATCGCATCCGCCAGCTCATCCCGCTTGGCCCACTGCATAATCCAGCCCATCTCAAGGGTATCGAGGTGGCGCGCGAACTCTTCGCAGACATCCCCAACGTGGCGGTATTCGACACCGCCTTCTTCCAAGATCTACCTGCCGAGGCCGCCCTGTATGCTCTCGACCGCGACGTGGCCGAGAAATACGAGATTCGCCGGTATGGAGCCCACGGCACGTCGCACAAATTTGTGAGTTCGCAGGTGAGTGAGATTCTTGGCCGCGACGATCTGAAACAGATCGTTTTGCATTTGGGCAATGGGGCTTCGGCGTCCGCTGTGGTAGCTGGACACGCTGTGGATACCTCGATGGGACTCACTCCCCTGGAAGGGCTCGTGATGGGTGGGCGCACTGGAGACATTGATCCGGCAGCGGTCTTCCATTTGCAGCGTGTGGCTGGCATGAGCGTAGACGACGTCGATGAGCTCTTCAACAAACGCAGTGGCCTCAAAGGACTCACCGGCAACAACGATATGCGCTCGGTGTGGACGATGGCCGAAGCTGGCGATCACCACGCCCAGGAAGCACTGGAGATTTACGTCCACCGCATCGTGCACTATATCGGTGCTTACACAGCGGAAATGGGCGGAGTAGACGTGATTACTTTCACCGCTGGTGTGGGAGAAAACGACGCCCGCCTGCGAGCGAAAGTCCTAGAGCGCCTCCGCGCGTTCGGCGTGAAAGTGGACGCTCAAGCCAATCAGCCACACACGAAGGAACCCACCACGATCTCTGCTCCCGATTCCTCGGTGCGGGTCATGGTGGTGCCCACCAATGAAGAGTTGGCTATTGCCCGCGAAGCGATGGAGCTGATCAGCTAGGCACAGCCGGAACAGAAAGCTAGTAGCTGGAGTAAAAAACTAACAGTTAGCACAGAAAGCTAGTAGCTAGTGCGGCTTGTGGATGCCAGTACGACGTGGATGGTATGGCTTCTCTAGGTGAGTGATGCGACTCTTTTGGGTGGCTGATCTGGATTTCTGCGGGAGCCGCACATCTGCTCGCACATCTACTTCCGCAGAAATCTGTTCACCTAGAAACCTGCCCGTACCTCTGCTCCAACAGAAACCTGTTCACTCAGGAACCTGTTCGCGCAGAGGTCTGACGCGCGGAGATCTATTTGCACAGAACTTACTCGCACAAAACTTACTCGCACAAAAACCTGCTGCGCACAATGATCTGCTGAGCATACAGATCTAGTGCGCACGGCAGCAACAACTGCCATACCAACTCGCAGCCACTGCCGAGGACTTATAGAATGTTAGCCATGTCTGTAACAGAAGAACAGGTGCGCGAAGCACTCACACACGTCATGGATCCAGAAATTCGGCGTCCGATCACCGATCTCAATATGGTGCGTTCAGTGCAGATCAGCGCCGATGGCACTGTAGAGGTAGGGATTCGGCTCACGGTAGCTGGGTGCCCAATGGCCGCCACTATTGAAGCGGATGTGAAAGCGGCTGTAGCAAAGCTGGATGGGGTGAGTGCCGTCAGCGTCGTCACCGATGCTATGACCCCTGAAGAGCAGAAACAGCTGCGCGAGAAGTTGCGCGGTGCCCAAGAGCCTGTGATTCCTTTTGCTCAAAGTGGTTCACTCACCCGTGTGTACGCAATTTCAAGTGGCAAAGGCGGGGTCGGCAAGAGCTCTATGACGGTCAATTTAGCCACGTCAATGGCGGCGCAGGGGCTGAGTGTGGGAATTGTCGATGCGGACATCTACGGTTTCTCTATCCCGCAGATGCTCGGTGTCACCACGGCTCCACAAGTGGTTGATAACATGATCATCCCGCCGGTGGCGCACGGCGTAAAAGTCATCTCCATTGGTATGTTTATGCAAGAGAATACGCCCGTTGTTTGGCGTGGCCCGATGTTGCACCGCGCCCTGGAGCAATTCTTTGCAGACGTCTATTGGGGAGATCTGGATGCACTCCTGATTGATCTCCCCCCTGGCACCGGCGATATCGCCATCTCCGTGGCTCAGCTCATTCCCAATGCCGAACTAGTGGTGGTGACGACGCCGCAGGCAGCTGCCGCTGAGGTGGCCGAGCGCGCCGGCATGATGGCCAAGCAGACGAAACAGCACGTGGTGGGCGTGATTGAGAACATGAGCTACCTGGAGATGCCCGACGGCTCACAGATGCCGCTCTTTGGCACCGGCGGTGGCGAAGTGGTAGCTGGCCAGCTTGGGCAGATGTTGGGCTACTCCATCCCCGTGCTCGCACACGTGCCGCTTGAGCAAAAGTTGCGCGAGGGCGGAGACCACGGCACACCGCTCGCCATCCAAGAGGGCGATTCTACGGCTGCTCGAGAGATGCGCGCAGCTGCTGCGTTGCTCGCCCATCGAGCTCGCGGTCTGGCTGGCCGCAAACTCGCTGTGACGCCAATATCTGAGCAAAGCTAAACGCCGTCGAAGCCCAAAATGCGTCTAGCCTCGGCGGCGTAAAGCGCGGCACAGACAAAAGTCGGCAGAACGAGCGAAGAACACGTGCTGAGGTGGATTGAGAAGATTGAGCAGAACGATTTTCTCAATCCACCTTATACATGAAACTGATACGGCGAGGTAGCGCTCAAGTCGGTGGCCTCAGGTAGACTACGTAGACGAGGGTAAAGGAGCACAGATGGCACAGGCACATGAAAAAGCCGCTTCCTGGCTGTACGCAGAAGAGGCGGTACTCGATCAAGAGATCGCCCGTAGCGCGCGCGAGTACGCCGCAGAACTTGGCATCGAACCACTCAGCGTAGCTACCTGTGCATTTCTCACAACCCTCGCTTCGCTCCCCTCTGTGCACGCTATTGCAGAGGTGGGAACCGGCACCGGCGTGAGCGGATTGGCATTGCTCGCCGGAGCCTCAGATTCTACCTTGACTTCCATCGACATGGAGCCAGTGGCTCAAAATTATGCCCGTGAGGCTTTTACCGCTCAAGGCATACGTTCGGCGCGTTTTCGCCTCATCAATGGCCGCAGTGCCGATCTGCTCCCCCGCCTGGCATCCAACTCGTACGATCTAGTCGTGCTTGACGGCGATCCCCTTGAAGCTGCTGGAGACGTCGAAGAAGCGCTGCGAATGCTCAAGATTGGTGGGATCTTGATCGTCACGCACGCCTTAAATCATGATTTAGTGGCCGATCCGGTGCGGCGTGACGCCGTTACTGTAGCCCTGCGCGACCTTGGCCATGAGCTGCTCGCACAGGAAACTGTGGTTGCCAGCCTATTGCCATTGAGCGACGGTGTACTCATGGCTGTGAAAAAGTCTTAAACGCCTCACTTACTTTTCACTTACTTTTTAGCGCAAGCACTTTGCTAAGTACGGTATGAAGCTCGCTCACTTCGTCGTCACGCATTTCTAATACCATACGCCCGCCTCCCTCAAGGGGAATGCGGAGCGTGATGCCGTGATTATTGTGCTCCGCCTCAAGCGGGCCGTCTCCCGTACGGGGTTTCATCGCTGCCATTGCTTTACTACTCCTCACTCATACGGCATACCCAAGCGCCATACGCACATTCCTACGCACCACTCTACACCGACTTCTTACGTACGCGGCACCGAATCGGCGCAAACTCAGTACAGGCTCAGCTTTCCGCTGTACATCCATTCTCCTGGGCATATTTCTTAGAGATATTTCCTGGGTGTATTAGCTTTCCGCGCCTCCCTCGCGCTGAGCTTGCGCCAGTTTATGAACGGCATTTGTGACGGCATCCACTGCCTCGGGCGCCGAATCTACCAGCGTGAGCTGAGCAAGATCAGCCTCATCTATCATGCCGTCCGCCAGCATACGGGCGCGGATCCATTCCACTAGCCCGCCCCAATAATGGCTCCCCACCAGCACGATGGGGAAACTTGAAATTTTGTGGGTCTGGCGCAGCGTGATGGCTTCAAAAAGCTCATCCATCGTGCCAAAACCTCCTGGAAGCACCACAAACGCCTGCGCATATTTAATGAACATCAACTTGCGCACAAAGAAATAGCGAAAATGCACTTCCATTGTGAGGTGTTCATTTGTGCCTTGCTCAAACGGCAGCTCAATACCGAGCCCTACAGATGTACCACCGGCGAGCGCCGCGCCTTTGTTTGCAGCTTCCATCGCGCCAGGCCCACCACCAGTGATGACGGCGAATCCTCGCTGAGCAAGATCGTGTGCGATCTGGGTACCCACAGCATAGTACGGATTATCAGGCTTCATTCTGGCCGAGCCGAAGATACTGACAGCAGGCCCCAGCCCAGCGAGCGCGCCAAAACCATCGACGAGTTCCGATTGGATACGCAAGATACGCCAAGCATCGGAGTGGATAAAACTGGCGTCTTCATTCGGTGCAAGCAGCCGCGCATCTGTAGTGGAAAGCGGAATACTGTCAGAGCGCAGCGTCACAGGCCCACGCTGATACGTCACCTTTGATGATGTGTGCGATGTCGTCATACTCCAAGAGTTTACTAGCTGCCCTGGGTACTCTGATAGAGCGCAGGTTAAAAGAATGTAAAACTCGGCTCAGGGCGTATCGTTAAGCTAGTATATGACGCTCTTTTATGATCCTTCGGCACCTGGGATTATCCCACTTTGGAATTGCAAGCCTGTACCTAAAATGTGCGTCGCAGGATAATTTTTACCTCCGCACATGAAACCACCTTGAATATCTCTCTTATCTGACCCCAAGAAATCACTTCCTTCGGGAATCGAGGCACCCTCGGCAACTAGGGTTTTGTGATCGTCAGAGACCCCCACTGATTCGCTGAAAACGATCAATTTATCATCATCGTCAAAAACGCATACGTCGTTGCCAACAACCATGATTTTCTTCGCTTTGTACTGTATAGCGACAGAGTTGAGAGCAGGGGCGGGTGGAAGCTGCGGCGCTTGTGGCCGCGCAGAGGTTGATGGCTCAGATGGTGGTTGTGGCACCGCCTTCTGCCCAGAGGGTGCTACCTTTTGCCCAGAGTCGGCGCAGGCAGCCAATGGCAGAGCGACGCACGCGGCACATAGGCAGGCAAACAACCGGCGTTTTTCCATTTATTAAACACCTACTTTCACAGTTTTAGCCCATCGGCAGATGAACAATGTTTAATAGTGTTGCACCTGGGTATTCGCGTTCCACGCATAGACTCCGCTCAACTGCGTGAAGCTATATCCGCATTTGCCGCTAGCGTTCCTCCAATAGCCTTTGACAATTCCATGCACATTCACAGAACCGTCACCTTTAGAACTAGTCGAGTACACTGGACCGCCCGAGTCCCCACGACCCCAGCCGCTGCAATCACTCTTTCCATCACGATTCGAATCATGGTAAAGAGCCGTCTGATGAGTTGATTTAACATTCTCAACAGTAAAAGAAGTATCCACGCTACTCACTACATAACGACATATTTGTCCCGTAGTTATACCGCTATGACACACTTCTTGCCCTGGCCAACGTTTTGTAGCTCCTGAAATTTTAAGATTTGAGGTGGAGTTTGAATTCGCTGCCCCATTGAAGATATGAGGGGCATAGCTACCTTTATATAAAATTTTCCAGTCACCATAAATTTTCCCATTTCCTGGATACGCTGTGGTGTACTGAGAGCCAACAAATCTCCCCGTTGGCGTGGTAAACCTAGTCCCACTGCAGTGACCCGCAGTCAGGACTCCAGAAATACCATTGACCATTACCGGAATTCCAAGGGAACACTTACTATTGCCAACGATTTCTCCGCCCATGTAGAACTTTGGGAATCACTGTAACGCCCCGCGGCATCCATTGCAGGTTGCGCTGACTCCACCGAAATTTTAATGTCGTCACCCAGAGAGCGCAGTTGGGAATGTGCGAGGGTCTCGGCGCTACTTCCGTCTTCAACAACAAGCGTTATCCCATTATTGACAATATCGACAGCCGCAGATACTAGTCCTTTACCTTCTAACTCATCAGCATAAAGCTCTTGTATCTCAAGCAAATCAGCGTAGGAATGCTTGGCAGGAATCATCTGGACACGATCTGAATGGGTTTTAAGTATCTCTGCCAATTCGGGAATGTCTCGCATATATGTCTCTGAGACTGCATAGATATTGACACTCTGTCGATCAAAAGCAAGTGCCAAACCAGCAAATTCCTCCCGATGTCTGTCCACTATATCTCCGAGCTGCTGCGCTAGCATATCTACATCTTCCGGAGTTTCGCCATACCACTGACGTTCCCCTTGAGGTTGCAGATCTGATCCACTCTCCACATGAGCAGTGGAGGAACTACCTCCTAACAACGGTGGAGATGCCTGCGCTAACGGAGAGCTAACTGCCACCGCACAAAAAACAAATAACGCCGACACAACCGCTGTACTTTTATGTCTGCTAGTAAACATTTCATCTCCTTTGATAGAAAATGCCGCTCTGATATGTCGATCGTACCGCACTATACTGTGTAAAAACATAGAAATCGGATAAAATTTGTTCTCATTTGCATAAAGAATCTACCGGTCACGTTGCTCGCTCCTCACATCGCGCATTAAAAAATATAAATCTCTATCAATATCATACCCACCAGCACGAAACCGACTTTCATCTAAAATCGCTCAAGCCGCAGCCATGAAAAACACTAACCAGAATCAATAGCTAGCGCGTCCAGCCAAACCTCCAGCCGAACCTCCAGCCGAACCTCCAGCCGAAGCGACTCCCCACCGACTTTCCCCAGCACACCCACGAAAAGCCCAAAGCCTATCAATGGCATTGCCCGCTAGTGCGCAACTGTTGCGCACTAGCACGTCACTAACGGTACAGCGCTGGCAGGCAGCAGCGGAAAGACGCTACATCTGCGCAATTTTGTGTAGGGCGCGCGCCGTCTCCGTGATCGTTCCAGAAATTGACGGATAGACCGTGAACGTCTGCGAAAACTCATCTACCGTGAGACGGTTTTTCACAGCCATCGTGAGCGGGAAAATAAACTCTCCTGCATACTGCAAGCACAGTACTGCTCCGGCAATCGTACGGGTATTGCGCCGCGCAAAAATTTTCACAAAACCCTCGTCAATTCCGCGCATTTTAGCACGGGCATTACGGCTCACTGGCAGCATAAACTGCACACAGTCCACATCGCCAGAATCCACCTCAGCCTGCGTGACCCCCACCGAGGCAATCTCAGGGTTCGTGAAGATATTGCTTGAAATTTGATCGAGACGCAGCGGCTCCACGGCATCTCCTAGCGCATGAGCCATCGCAATTCTCCCTTGAGCCGCAGCCACAGAAGCGAGCAGAAACACACCTGTACAGTCCCCTGCAGCATAGATGCGGTTGCCACTCGTGCGCGAGACCTGATCCGTCACGATAAAACCGCGCTCGTCAAGCTCCACTCCTGCTTCTTCAAGGCCGATGCCATCGGTATTGGGGATCGCCCCCACAGCCATGAGCACGTGCGATCCCTCGATTTCTGAGCCATCTGCGAGGGAGACGAAGACTCGATCCCCCACTACGCGCGCCGCCTGAGCGCGCGCTTTGCTCTTGATATTGACGCCGTTACGTTCAAAGACGTCCTGTATCAGCTCTGCTGCATCTGGATCGTTGCCAGGGAGTACCCGATCGCGCGAGCTCACGAGGGTAACTTTTACCCCCACAGAGTTAAACGCCGCCGCAAACTCTGCGCCGGTGACGCCAGAACCCACCACGATGAGATGCTCTGGCACTTCCGTGAGCGAATAGATCTGCTTCCATGTAAGGATTCGTTTGCCGTCAGGCATAGCTGCAGCTAATTTGCGCGGGCGGGCTCCAGTAGCTACGAGCACGACGTCCGCTTCAAACGTACGCGATCCAGAGCGCACGATCCGGCGTCCATTTGTGCCCGTCTCAGGGGCAATCATTCCGCGTCCAGCCACGATCTCCACGCCGGCGTCCAGCAGTCTATTGCTAATTTCGGCGCTCTGGCTAGCGGCGAGCCGCGAGACGCGCTCAAAGATACCCAAGACGTCTGCTTTATATTCCCCGTCGCCCTCTTCGGCAATTTTCAGCTTGCCTGCACGCCGGATATTGTCCATCCACGCCGCCGAAGCAACCAACGTCTTCGACGGAATTACATCCGTGAGTACCGCCGATCCGCCTGCTCCCTGCTCCTCAATCAATATCGTGCGCGCCCCATGAGCCCGCGCCTGTAGCGCTGCCTCATATCCTCCTGGGCCGCCCCCGATAATTACCACCGTATATTGAATGCGCCGCATATCCGCCATACCCCCATTGTGCCAAATACAAGCCGCAAGCAGAAAATACGGCCAGCATCTATGCAGCAGATCAGGCGAGCGCACGGCAAGGTGCCGCTGGGCAGCTCAGATGGCTAGCAGCTAGACGGGCAACAGCTCAGGCGCACTCACTCCTCCGCCCTAGCTTTTCTTATGACCAGCTTCTCGGTATCAGAGTGCTCTCATGCTAGCCGATCAGCTCTCTCGTGCTAGCCGATCAACTTCAGCAACTCAGCAACTGCGCTACTCACGGGCACCTCTTTCGATTCCTCGGTGCGGCGATTGCGCAGCTCAACCACTCCATCTTTGAAACCGCGCCCCACGACGATTGCATAGGGCGCACCGATCAGCTCATAGTCTGCAAATTTCACGCCAGCGCTCACTTTTGTGCGATCATCGACGAGTACGCTCAACCCTGCCGCTTCGACGTCAGCTGCAATTTTTTCGGCAGCTGCGAAAAGCTCATCACCTTTGCCAGTAGCCACCACGTGCACATGCACTGGAGCCACCTCTAGCGGCCATATCAGCCCTTTCTCATCGTGATTTTGCTCGACGAGAGCTGCCACTAAACGGCTCACTCCAATACCGTAAGAACCCATCGTCACCACAGTAGCTTTACCATTTTGATCGAGCACCGTAAGATCCAAGGCTTTCGCGTATTTACGCCCAAGGGCGAAGATGTGCCCAATTTCAATGCCACGTTCGATGCTGAGCGGCCCTGATCCGTCAGGGGCTTCATCTCCAGCGCGCACCTGCACCGCTTCAATCGTGCCGTCAGCTTCAAAATCACGGCCATAGACCACATTCATGGCGTGTTTTTCAGCTTCATTCGCGCCTGAAATCCATGCGGATCCACGCGCAATATGGGCATCGAGCAGATATTTAACGCCACCCACCTGAGTCCCATCAGCATCCGTGGTACGCCCAGCACTCTGTGGGCCGATCACCGTCGGGCCAATATACCCTGGCACGAGCTGCGGGAAGTTCTCTAAATCTTCGGGCGTAGCCATCTCTACTTCCAGCGGACTGAGATTAGCTTCTACACGGCCAAGATCCACCTCACGATCCCCTGGCACACCTACTACGAAAAGCTCACGCTGTCCATCGGGGTGAATCCCCACGAGTACCACATTTTTTAGGGTGTCACTCGCCTGCCACGGGCGATCTGCGCGCGGATGGAGATCGTTAAACACATCGACGAGCGCCTCGATAGTCTTGGCCTGCGGGGTATCCACCACGAGCGGCTCAGGCACATCCGTGAAATCCTGATCTGGCTGTGCCGGAGTGGTAACGGCCTCAGTGTTGGCTGCATAGCCGCCCGCACTGCGCACAAAAGTATCTTCGCCAATAGAGCACGGGAAGAGGAACTCCTCCGAGCGTGATCCTCCCATAGCACCGCTTTGCGCCGAACAGATCACAAACGGCAAGCCCAGGCGAGTAAAGATTCGCTGATATGCCTGCCGCATCGCGTCGTAGCTAGCGTCGAGCCCGTCGTCATCAATATCAAAGCTATAGGCATCTTTCATCACGAATTCGCGAGTACGCAAAATTCCAGCGCGCGGCCGAGCTTCATCACGATACTTCGTCTGGATCTGGTAGAGCACCGCTGGCAGATCTTTATAGGAGCTGTACATATCTTTCACCGCGAGGGTGAACATCTCTTCATGCGTGGGCGCAAGCAGATAATCACTATCGCGGCGATCTTTGAGACGAAAGAGGTTGGCACCGTATTCTTCCCAGCGGTTCGTGGCCTCATACGGCTCACGTGGAAGCAAGGCAGGAAAGAGCAGCTCTTGAGCTCCAGCAGCATCCATCTCCGTGCGCACAATTTCTTCCACCCGCCGCAGCACTTTGAGCCCCAGCGGGAGCCAGGTGTAAATTCCAGGGGAAACGCGGCGCACATAGCCCGCCCGCACAAGTAATTTGTGGGAATCCACTTCAGCATCGGCCGGATCGTCGCGCAGAGTGCGCAGGAAGAGTTTCGACATTTTCAGCATGGTCACTATTTTAACGCCCCTCACGCAACGGAGCCGAATTACCGCCGTGCAGCGGATGCTACTCAGCAGCTGATATTCACAGCACAATAGCTGCGGCGAAAGCGACAGTGACAGTGACGAAACAGATCTTAGGTGCAGATACCAGGACGAGTACCTAAAACGCTATATTGCATCTTTCCAAACCCTAAACGGAAGAAACCCAGATCCCTCAAAATTCAAAAACCCCATAAAAGCGCAAAATACAATATAAAGTTAAGTATGTAAGTTTTTTTCAAAATCTCGAAAAACTTACAAAATTGAATCTGTCTGAGAGAATTGGGGATCCCCTGTTTAGCAAAAGACAGCAGCAATAACCGCGATACTAGCCACTACACTTCTTGCAGGTTCCACTAGCGCATACGGCGCTCCTGCCCTATCGAACCTAAGTATGAAAAATACACCTACGTTAGCCCGTGCACGTACAAGCTACTGAAGCGAGATACTATCACTGGTTCAACTCCAAATATTCGTTTTACCCATTCATAGTATGGAACGAGTAAATACAGATTGGAGGAAATGGAATGAAGATAAGTAAGGCAAACCCCAGAAAATCTCGCTACGCATATTTTCGATATAGCTGGTTCTCATTCTTTATCGTGCTCTTAGGGCTGAGTATGGCAGGATGCGGAGCGCAATCTCCCACTGGTAGCGCGGGGACTACGCAACCGCAAAACCACTCCTCTTCGGGATCTGGCGCCACACTTTCCGATCCGCTTGAAGATCCGTTTGCCGATCTCGTCGCTCAAGGAAAATCTTTCACCAGGGTGCTTGATGAGCAGGAAAATGAGGCAGGAGAGTTTCAACTTGGCCCGCTTCCAGAGGGAACGAAAAGTCTCATTTTCTCTGCTGTCTGCTCCGGCAAAGGCGGGTATAGACTGTTTGACGAGTCACAAGACGAGGCGTATTTACTTATGTCTGCCTGTGGAGTAACGGCACATATAAAAGTGGACGTAGATAAGTACAAACCGCCCTTGAAAATATGGAGCAGCGGCGACTTTCGAGTAGCGGTGTTAGCTAGCCCAGAAGAACAACCCACCCCCGACAAGTAATCAGAGTCGTTACAGCGTTGGGCGCTAGAGGTTGGTTGGGCGCTAAAGCCTGCCGAATATGTCGATTCACTGAGACGCTACTTGGCAGGCATCATCCATGAGCTATAGGGGTGATGCCTGCCAGTTTCTAGATGCCTCATTATCCGTCGGGGAAAATGACTAGAACGTCGTTCCGATTCACGTTTGATTCACGTTTAGCCAAGCAGGGCGCGCGATACCAAAGTACGCGATAGCAAGGTGCGCCAATGCACTACTTCTGCTCTAGATCCACGTGAAAACACCCGCCATACGCCGATATCGGCGACAAAAGGTTGCACAACCGTATGCGAACACAGTAAGCCCTGTCCAGCCAACGTGGTATTTCACGAACAGTTGCAGCAGTGCTCAGAATCCCCATACTCAAACATCCGCGTAAGTATATTCCAGCCCTTGTAGCACTGATATTTATTTCTCTCGTTTTCTTGTGCACATCGCATATCACCCTAAATTTTTAGCAGAAACACAGACAGCTCTAGCAGCACACATTACAGCAGCACTGTGGCATACTCACCCACCACAGTAAAACCCGCCTTTTCGTACGTACGCACAGCCGGCACATTAAAATCATTCACATATAAATGCACGCTGACGCCAAAACGCTGGCGCATCTGCTGCGCCACCGCCACCATTGCCGGAGCCGCCAGCCCTCGCCCACGCAGATCAGGAGCAACCCACACCCCTTGCACTTGCGCCACACCACCAGCAAAAGCCCCGATGTCTGCTTTGAACTCCACACGCTGCCGCCCGTAATAGTCGTACCCCATGCGCACAAACGTCCACCCCTGCTCAATAAGACTGCGCACTCGCTTGGCATAAAAATTACCTTTGGCACTCGGATCGTAGCCCACTTCTTCCACAAACATCGCCACTGAGGCCGGAAACACGAGGCCAAACTCGCTGCGAGTTGCTGCACGCACCCGAGAATCAGCTGCGACGACGCTCGCTCGCTCCCCCTGCCACAGCATCGACAGCTGATGGGCACGCACCTCACGTGGGGCAGCAAAAGTGGGACGTAAGAGCTCCCACAGTGGCATCACCTGCTGAGCAGCCCCCACCAGAGAATTAGCGAATATCCGTGAACCAGCAAGATATCCCGCCAGTTCAGCGAGGCTCTCGGCGTCAAAACCCCAGGGAATAATGTTGGCGCCGTTCCAACACACCGCCTGTAAATCGCCGTTATCAGCAAAATAACCAAGGAAGTATTGCCCACTAGGGGCTGGCTGATCAAGCCAGCCCCGCATCAGCACCGTCTCCACCGGAGCGTGCCTCATCAGTTCCGCTGCCGCCGGATAGTCTGCACGCCCAAGTTTGCGTACTGGCAAGATAGATACCTGCCACGGAAAGCGCATTACGCCACACTTTCCCTGGCCATGCGGCGGCGTGCTTGCATGGCAGCCCAACGGATATCTACCCGACGCATAGCCATCTGAGCTCTCCATCTGGGTATTCGAGCGCGCAGCAGCTTCACGCTATCACCTCGAATGCGCGTCGGTCTGCGCCACCAGTCCACGCTGGACGGCAACCTGAGGAGCCAACTCCACCAGAGTCCGCACAATCTCGCTTTCCGGCACTCTTTTCACCACTTTTCCACCGATGAAAATCTGGCCTTTGCCGTTGCCGCTCGCCACGCCAAGATCAGCTTCACGCGCTTCCCCTGGCCCATTGACGATACACCCCATCACGGCCACCCGCAGCGGGTAAGTGATCCCTTTCAGACCCTTTTCCACCTCATTGGCGAGCGCCCAAATATCCACTTGAGCACGTCCGCATCCAGGGCAACTCACAATTTCCAAAGTTTTGGGGCGCAAATTGAGCGAACGCAAAATTTGCTCTCCCACGCGCACTTCTTCCACAGGATCATCCGAGAGGGAAACGCGGATCGTATCTCCAATGCCCTCAGCCAAGAGCGCACCAAACGCTACTGCCGACTTGATTGAGCCCTGGAATGCGGGGCCTGCTTCCGTGACGCCAAGGTGCAACGGCCAATCTCCTGCTTCACTCAACAGCTCGTACGCTCGCACCACCGTCACCGGATCGTGATGCTTCACTGAGATAGCAAAATCGTAAAAGCCAGCATCTTCAAAGAGCCGTGCTTCATTGACTGCCGATTCCACCAGCGCCTCTGGCGTTGCACGGCCATATTTTTCTAACAGACGCCGGTCGAGGCTCCCCGCATTGATACCGATCCGCATCGAGGTACCATTCGCGTGTGCTGCCGCTGCAATTTCGGGAATGACGTCATCAAATTTCTTGATATTGCCAGGATTGACGCGCACCCCGCAGCCTGCCTCGATAGCTGCAAACACGTAACGCGGCTGGAAGTGAATATCGGCCACCACGGGGATGGCACTACGTTGAGTGATCGTGGCCAGCGCAGCGGCATCTTTATCCGTCGGGCAAGCCACCCGTACAATATCGCAACCAGCAGCAGTGAGCGCTGCAATCTGCTGCAGTGTGGCATCCACATCCCACGTTTTCGTGGTAGTCATTGACTGCACAGAGATCGGGGCATCTCCCCCTACTGCCACCCCGCCCACGTAAATCTGGCGGGTAGGCCGACGCGGTGCTAAAACTAGTGGCTGTTGTTGCGCTGATGCGGCGCCATCGCCATGCAGAAGATTTTGTTCGTTGTCCACGCGCGTTATTTTAGTGCACCTACGCCTCGTATGTGCACCGTAACGACAACCGAAATCGGAAAACACACGACGCGCGGATGTATACGGCTACCAGAAGTGACTGTGCCTAACGATCATGCTTGAGACTGTATGCCTACCGATGCGTGACGCCAGCAAGAACGATGCGTGACGTCGCGCCTCTGGCGATCCCCACTTGAGCACTGCAGCCCACACCGCTACCTTATGAGTCTGTTTATGGCCTATGCACGCCACTACCTTATATAAGCAACCGCTACCCTATGGCCTATGCACGCCGTCACGCACACCGCAGGATCGACCGCAGCTAAATCACCGGATTGACGATATCAGCCACCACTAGTAGCAGCGTCATCACCACGAAAAATGCGATCACGGCGTAGCTCAACGGCAGCAAGCGAGCTGTGTCGAATGCGCCTGGATCAGGCCGCCCCCGCCAGCGCGCCCATGTGCGGCGCACGCCCTCAATGAGCGCTCCGAGAATATGGCCACCATCGAGTGGCAGCAACGGAATGAGGTTGAAGACGAAAAGGCTCATATTCAGCGAGGCCATGAGCATCAGAAAATCTGCGGTTCGCTGAGCAAACCCATACCAAGACACCTGGGCACTGGTAATCGTGCCAGCCATGTCGGCTATCCCCACAATACCCACCACCGAATTTGCATCCCGAGGGGCTCCTGAGAAAAGTTGCACTGCCGTATCCCAGAGCTTGACCGGCAGCAGTGCCACAATCTGAATCGTGCCTACCGCCAGTTTACCCACCTGCAGCAGAGCCACCCCCAAAGACTGTCTGCGCATCTCCAACTGCGGCGAGATACCTACATACGGCTTGAGCTCAGTGCGTTCTTGACCGGTAGTTGGGTCGATGGCTGGCCGGCCATCGCCTTCGAGCACTGGACGCTCGGTCAATATCGGGGAGAGCGTCAGCGTGAGTAAGTCATCATCACCAGGGCGACGTACCTGCACGGAGACTGGCGCCGTACCGCCACGTGCGATAGCCGCCTGCACATCTTCCCACGAATCGACGTCCGTATTGCCCCAGGCGAGAATCTGATCTCCCTCACGCAGCCCTGCGAGCGCAGCTGGAGAAGTCTTCTGAGCAGCGCACGTGGCCGCCCCGCCGACGCACTGCTGCACGCTTGCTAATTTCGTCCCGTAGACTCCTGCGCCGATTCCACACAGCACTCCCACCGTCAGCACAACGGCGAGCACCGCATTCACACACGGCCCGCCAAACATCACAATGAGCTTTTTGCGTGCAGGCAAACGCCAAAAAGCACGATGCTCCTCGCCTGGTTCTAGCTGGGCAGCAGAAGCGAGCCGCGCCT
This sequence comes from Actinomycetaceae bacterium, assembly GCA_028724905.1. Lineage (GTDB taxonomy): Bacteria > Actinomycetota > Actinomycetes > Actinomycetales > Actinomycetaceae > Arcanobacterium_A. The sequence continues at coordinate 21,377 of JAQYTG010000012.1, forward strand.
GTTCAGCAGCGGTAGGCTCGCCGTCAGCTTTCCTCACTCGCACCCCTGCCGGCGCCGGAGCCAGCATACCCGCAAGCTCAACGAAACCGCCGAGCGGAATAGCTTTGACGCCGTATTCGGTGCCTCCGCGGCGCACACTCCACAGAGTTGGGCCAAATCCGATGAAATACTTGGGCACTTTCACGCCGAACTTTTTAGCCGGCAGTAGGTGGCCAAGCTCGTGCAGACCTACCGTCACCAGCAGCCCGACAACGAACAGCACAATCCCCAGCATCGTTAGCAATGACGTCACGCCTCCCTCGCTCTCAGCTCTGCGCTATGAGAATATCCGCCTGTGCACGCGCCCAGGCTTCAGCGGCCTGCACAGTTTCCAGGGTGAGAGCCAGATCTGCTGCGCCACTTGTAAAGGAGCTGTGCGCAAAATCGTCGAGCGTACGCGCCACCACATCCGTGATCCCGAGAAAGCTCAGATTTTCGTGTACAAACGCCGCCACGGCCTGCTCGTTGGCAGCGTTCATCACAGCTGGATAGAGTGCCCCTGCCGCGAGCGCCTCCCGAGCCAACTGCACAGCCGGAAAAGCATCGTTATCGAGCGGCTCAAAACTCCAGTTCGCCGCCTGCGTCCAATCACACGCCGGAGCGACCTCCACTAATCTCTCTGGCCAACTCAAACCCAGTGCAATCGGCAGGCGCATATCTGGCGGAGAGAGCTGAGCCAGAGTAGAGCCATCGGAAAATTCCACCATTGAATGTACCACCGACTGCGGATGCACCACCGGCAGAATCTGCTGCGGCGGAATATCAAAGAGGTAAGCTGCCTCAATCAGCTCCAAGCCTTTGTTCATCAGCGTGGCAGAATTGATCGTCACCACTGGCCCCATCGTCCATGTGGGGTGGCGCAGAGCCTCGCGTACGCTCACAGCGGAGAGCTGCGCCCGAGTGCGCCCGCGAAATGGCCCGCCGCTCGCCGTCACAATCACACGCCGCACATTCGATACCCCATCATCGGTATTGGCGCTCGTGAGCCCACGGTGGTGCACTCCAGACTGCAGCGCTTGGAAAATGGCCGAGTGCTCAGAATCCACTGGCACGATCTGCCCTGGGCGCACCATTGCCTCAGCCACCAATGCCCCACCGGCCACCAGCGATTCTTTGTTGGCCAGCGCCAGCGTTGCTCCCGTACGTAAGGCCGCAAGCGTGGGAGCAAGCCCTACAGAACCAGTGATACCATTGAGCACCACGTCGTCATGATTGGCGCTGCTCGAAGCCAGCTGAGCCATCGCCTCAGATCCCACAAGAATGTCTGGTTCTTTGCGCTCTCCTCCAATAGCCACCCATGCAGCTCGAAAGGCCTCCAGAGCTTCTACATCAGCGATGGCGACGACGGGTACCTCGAAATCTCTAGCTTGCTGGGCGAGTAACTCCACGTGTGCTCCGCCAGCACCAAGACCAGCCACTCTGTAGAGCGTTCGATTGCGAGCGATCACTTCCAACGCCTGAGTGCCGATTGAACCCGTTGAGCCGAGTATCCATACGTTTCGCATCATTCACCTACTGTTTTCTTCACGCCATATCTTTTACACGTCTATGTTTTCCACGCTGTGCGTTCTTTGCGCGTCTTATCGTCAGACCTGCCGTCAGCACCTATCGTCAGCACGTGTCGCGTCACATCTCCGTGCCTTGTGCCCTCGCCAGACAGTATCCTCGTTCCCTCGTGTCTTCACTCAGCGTCCTCGCAGCGCACTTGTACTATTCCACCGCCAGTAGTACTTTCGCTAGTTCGTCTAGATACACGTCTACCACTGCTTCGTTATATGCGTCATTTTTCTTCGCACTAGGGAAAGCCACCATGCGCACATCGCTCACCGTCAGCTCGGACTTCCCCGCAAAATAGGCACTCACCCGATCCAGAAACCGATCCACTGCCGCTTTGGAATAACCAACCCCCTGCGCATCTGCAAACCTTGCTCGCCTCGAGCGCCGCAGACGCGGATAGAGTTTGCGGGCCAGCTCGTAGGTGGAATCGAGCCAGACGTTCTCCCCGCTCTGTGCCAATACTGCCGCCCGCTGGCGGTGTATAAATGCCGTCTGTAACCTGTCGAGCGCCGCATCCACTGCTGCTGGCAGGTACCCGCCGCGGACCATAGGGAACGCCACGTTGGCCACACTGGCTGCGTCTATCATTTCTCTCACTTCGCCGCTGCTAGCCAAACGCTCGGAACGTACCGAACTCTCAGAGAGCATAGAACGATCAGAAGGCACCGGAGTTTCAAGGAGCCCCGAACCCTCAGCCAACTCAGAACCCTCAGCCAACCCAGGATTTTCAGACGCTAAAGCCGCATAGCTTCTTTTCGCCCGCGCAAGAAACTGATCCACTCGCTGGACGTCATATCCGAGCATACGCCGCTTTACTCGTGTGAACGTCTTATTCATCGCTGCCCTCCTTATTGGCGTGCTGCCGGTATCGCTTTCCTACCGGCGTCACGCAATGCCCTCTTGCTTACTATAGACGCTTACCATAGAGGCTCAATCTAGGTGCAGACTCCACGTCGTGACGCCGAGCTGCTTGCCGCTTCTCGACGCAAGCGTTCATACACTGCCCGTTGTGCTTTCGCCGCCCGTGCAGCGATGTGCTCAGGATCAATCACTTTCGCTGCAAGCTGCCCGCACGCCCCGTCGATATCTGCCCCGCGAGTATCGCGTATAGTGGTAGGAATTCCCGTTGCCGTCAGCGTATGAATAAACGCCTCTTGAGCGCGGCGGGTAGAGGCCGTCCAAATACTGCCAGGGGTGGGGTTGAGCGGAATCGGATTGACGTGCACCCAACCTTTGCCACGGCTGTTGAGCTCCTGTGCGAGCAGCTGAGCACGCCACACGTGATCGTTCATATCCTTGATGAGGGCGTATTCAATACTCACGCGCCGCCCAGTACGCACAAAATAATGCCGCGCCGCGTCTAACAGTTGGCTCACTTTATAGCGGGAGTTGATCGGAATAAGGTCGTCGCGCAGATCGTCGTCAGGGGCGTGGAGCGAGACGGCGAGCGTGAGCGGTAGCCCCAGCTCCGCCAGTTTATATATCCCTGGGACGATTCCCACCGTCGAAACGGTAATATTGCGAGCTGATATTCCAAAGCCTTCGGGAGCCGGAGCTGTGAGACGCCGAAGAGCGCCCGTCACGGCTTTGTAGTTGGATAGCGGCTCTCCCATTCCCATCAACACGATATTGGTGATGCGGCGAGAATCTGCTGCTAGCTGATGAACATGGGGAGTTTGGCGATGATCCGCCATACTCTCTTTATTGTGACGGCGGGCACCGGCAGCGGGAATCGTGACGGCACCTTCACGGGCAGCGATCATATTCAGGCGCACCTGTTCCACGATCTCAGCTGCCGTGAGATTACGAACCAACCCGCCCTGCCCTGTGGCACAGAATGGACACGCCATCCCACACCCAGCTTGAGACGATATGCACAGCGTCGTGCGATCAGGGTAGGCCATGAGCACGCTTTCAATCACCGCCCCATCAAAGAGCCGCCACAGCGATTTCACCGTGGCACCGGCGTCAGCCACCTGACGAGAAACTTCGCTGAGCAGCGGCGGGAACACTTTCTTTACAAGCTCGGAGCGCTGAGCGGCTGGTATATCGCTCATCTGCTGCGGATCTGCGCTGAGATGCTCAAAATAATGGAGCGAAAGCTGGTCTGCCCGAAACGCCGGATAGCCTAGTTCCTTAACTGCTTGCCGGCGTTCACTGCCCGATAAATCAGCCAGATGCTGCGGGGGTTTGCCAGATCGCTGTTCGGTAAAGCTCAGCGACGGTGGCTGACGATTGCTCATTCGCGGGCTCACCTGCCGCGCGGGGGCCTGCTGCTCGTTGTCTTTCATAGGATTAAGTTACTTTCACATTCTCGATATTTGCCTCGCTGGTGACGGCACATGGGATGGTACGGCACATGGGATGGTGACGACACGTGGGGATCGCCGCGCTGGCAAGCGCAGCATCACACAGCATCTCTATCACAGTCTCATCACAGTTCCATCTACACCGCTGTTGAGATCGTTCAGCTTACCGCTGCTGGCGCTCCCAGAGCTAGCAGGTAGAGAAGATAGAAACTCGGAGCACAGAAAAGCACCGCATCAATTCTGTCGAGCATTCCACCATGGCCAGGAAAAATCGTCCCCATATCTTTGATCTTCATATCCCGCTTCAGCAGTGATTCTGCAAAATCCCCCACGGTGGCAAGTACCGGAGTGATTAAGGTAAAAGTCAGTACCCACCACCAGTTCAAACCTAAGGCGAGACGAATAAAGAGCCAGGCTGCGATGAACGAGAAAAGCACCGAACCGGCAAATCCCTCCCAGGATTTTTTCGGGGATATTGAGGGAGCTATGGGGTGTTTTCCTAAAACGACACCTAGAGCCAGACCTCCCGTATCTGACGCTGCGGGGAGCAAAACGAGCGTCACGATGCACCACGCAGCGTTTGGCAACGCCGTCATCGCCACCGCAAACATACCGCTCATCCCAATCCAGCCGAGCGCGAATACTCCAGCTAGAGCGTTCATCACTGCCGGTTGGCGTCGGCTGAAAATAGCCCACGCCATCACGAACAGTGCGGAAAAGCAAAAAGTGAGGAAACCCGCAGCGATCCCCTCAGAGTATGTGGCAATAGCCATCAGCAGCACACCGAGAATCATCGGCGTCACCGGAGCGTGAATATCACGAACGATAAAAGCTCCTGCGGCTTCCCACAGCCCGATAGCAAAGCCCACAACGGCCAGCACCACAAACCATATCGGGTGGAACGCCACCGAGACTGCCACAATTGCTACCAGCACAAGAGCCGTCACAACGGCAGCAGGCATATCCCGCCCTGATTTGCTGTGCTGCTCGTGCGGAGATTTAGGAGGGTGCGGAGCAACGGCCGCCAAGAAAGAATTCACGCCCACATTAGATTTCCATGAGTTCTTTCTCTTTGCCGTCTAAGAGGCTGTCTATCTGATCTGTGTATTTTTTGGTGACGGCATCGAGTTCTTTTTCAGCGCGGGCGACGTCATCTTCGCCAGCTTCGCCATCTTTCTTAATTTTGTCGAGCTCATCCTTAGCTTTGCGACGCACTGAACGCACACTCACGCGCGCCTCTTCAGCCTTATTTTTAGCCAACTTGACGTAATCTTTACGCCGTTCTTCGGTGAGCGGCGGCATATTGATACGCAGCAACTGCCCATCGTCGGTAGGATTCACTCCCAAATCTGATTCGGCAATCGCTTTTTCAATGTCTTTCATAGCTGAACGGTCATAGGGAGTGATGAGCACGGTACGGGCTTCAGGAATACTCACTGTCGCCAGCTGCTGCAGCGGCGTAGGGGCACCGTAATAGTCCACGAGGAGCGAGGTAAACATCTCCGGATTGGCTCGCCCCGAGCGAATCTTCTGGAAGTCTGCACGTGCCACCTCCAGTGCTTTCGTCATCTTCTCTTCGGCCTCAAGCAATACGTCGTCAATCATGGTATCCGCACTTTCTCGCTAAATTGTTGTCCGTTGTCTTGATAAATATATACGGTTATACGGTGTCGAGCTGGCTGCCCGATCGAGCAGCCATGAGGCTGTGTGCAGCGGCCATAGCCGCCACTGGCCGATCATGCGCTAGCCTCCACCCATCTACCCACAGATCAATGCCAGCTCACCCCGTCACTAGCGTACCGATCTCGTCTCCCAGCAGAGCACTAGTCACGTTGCCACTCCCCTGCATCCCAAAGACCCTCATCGTTAAACCGTTGTCTTTGCACAGCGAAAATGCGGCAGCATCTACCACTTTTAAGCCTTGGCGCAGGGCATCATCATAAGTGAGATGATCGAGTTTAGCTGCTGTTGGATCGAGGCGCGGATCTGCAGTGTAGATGCCATCCACTCCATTTTTCCCTACCAATAGCTCATCGCAGCGCAGCTCCAAAGCCCGCTGAGCAGCCACGGTATCAGTGGAGAAGAACGGCATTCCAGCTCCCGCGCCAAAAACTACCGCCCGACCTTTTTCCAAGTGGCGAATAGCCCGCAGAGGAATGTAGGGCTCGGCTACCTGCGTCATCGTAATAGCACTCTGCACCCGCGTGGGCACGCCGGCCTGTTCCAGAAAATCCTGCAGCGCCACAGCATTGATAACGGTGCCGAGCATCCCCATGTAATCTGCACGGGCACGATCCATACCGTTCTCTTGCAACTCCACTCCACGGAAGAAATTGCCGCCGCCCACGACGATGCCCACCTGCACACCCTTGCTCACGGCCGCCGCAATTTCACGAGCTACACGGGTGAGTACGCCGGTGTCTAGCCCCACTGCTCCACCGCCAAACACTTCACCTGAAAGTTTCAACAAAACTCGCCTGCGGGATACTTCACCCTCGCTCATATTTTCCATGTCTCCTATCTTAGAAGAAAAGTGCGATGGAATGCACAGCTCCACGCTGGAATGTGTCTGCACTACTACGGATTACACTCAATATGTTCCTAGAGGAACTCAGTGGAGCCACTTGCGGATTTTTGCAGGCGTGCCTAGCTTAAAACACACAGGAAGGACAATGCTTCGTGAGTGAAAACTCCAATGTGATTCGCGTGCCTGGTTCACAACGAATTTACAACCGCAACAAACTTCTGATCGTCTTGCTCGTGCCCTTGATGATGAGCTTGATGCAAGTGAGCTCTATCAATACTGCGCTGACGACGATCCAGCATTCGCTCTCTGCCAGCGATAGCGATATCCAGTGGATGATTTCAGGATATGCACTCGCCATCGGGATCGTGCTGGTGCCCTCAGGGAGACTAGGAGATATTTTCGGACGCTCGGGAGCTTTCGTCACGGGTTTGGCCATTTTTTCTATCGCCTCGCTGCTGATCGGATTATCCAACGATCCGCTCCATCTCAACCTGCTGCGCTTAGCACAAGGATTCGGCTCAGGCGTCCTTTCCCCGCAGACCACTGGCCTCATCCAGCAGTATTTTCAAGGCCGAGATCGCGCCCGCGCGTTCGGATACTTTGGGCTCGTCGTCTCAGCATCTGTAGCTGCTGGGCCGGTACTTTCAGGAGGACTCATCCAGATCCTCGGGCCTGAAATTGGCTGGCGCGCCAGCTTTATTTTGAATTTCCCCATTGGCATTATCGGCATCCTATTGGCGTTTTTCTGGCTGCCGTTCGGCAAAGAACGGCGCACCATTGGCCCGCGCAAAGATGCAGTCGAAGCCGAATACGAAGCTGCAGAAATCGCTAAGGGCAACCGTCCGGTACGCCGCAATCCCCAAACTAAAATAGATCTCGATCCTTGCGGAATGGTGCTGCTCGCCGTGGCCGTGCTCGCTATTATGCTGCCGTTTATGGTCAAAGACCGTCCGTGGTTCTATACGATTGTACTGGCCGGCATGGCGCTCATGGCCGTGTGGATACTCTGGGAAAAGCGGTACAAGGAGCGCGGGGGGTTCCCAATGGTCGATCTGGATCTCTTTAAGATCACCACGTTCCGTTATGGCACTGCCATCGTGTCTATCTTCTTCCTCGGGATGACGTCAATCTGGGCTATCTTCTTAATTTTCCTGCAGAACGCTATGGGAGCCACGCCTTTTGAGCTGGGGCTTTTCTCAGTTCCAAACTCTATACTCTCGGCCGTAGCCTCACTGTGGGCAGGAAAGTACGCCGTGGAACGCGGCCGCTCTATCCAATTTTGGAGCGTCCTGATGTACCTCGTCGGGCTGCTGGGCATCATCGGTATGACGTTCCTGGCAGAGCAGGGAATGAACTACTGGTGGTATGTGATTCCTACGCTGCTCATGGGTATAGGCAGTGGAGCTATGGGAGCGGCCAACCAGACTCAAGCTATGCTCGATGTGCCTGCCTCATCGGGAGGAACGGCTGGCGGAGTCTTGCAAACTGGCCAACGTATGTCCACAGCAATTGGCATAGCGCTGGTGACGGCGGTGTTCTTCGCTGCCCGCGGGCCACTGCAACCAGACGGCACAGGTGGCCAGTGGCACTTTGGGTTGATCATCGCTTTTATGGTGATTTCCGCTATTCTTTTCGTCGATATGCTGATCTGTTTGGTTTTCTGGCGCAAAGGGATCGCCGAAAGCCAGACGAGCAAAAGCTAGAAGATCCAGAAAAGCACCTCAATCTCAGAGCGCCAGTTTGGTTTTCACTACCTCAGCTAGGCGCTGCGCACACTCGTCGGCCTGCTCCTGAGTGGCAGCTTCTACCATCACTCGAATAAGCGGTTCGGTGCCCGAAGCTCGCAGCAACACGCGGCCTTTCTCCCCTAGCTCGGCTTCCACTTCAGCCACCTCAGGAGCGACGAGATCTACCTGCTGTTTATCGACGCCAGCGACGTTGATAAGCGTCTGTGGCAGCTCTTTGACGAACTCCACGAGTTCTGCCAGCTTCTTCCCCTGTTTAGCTACTTCACTCGCCACCAGCACAGCGGTGAGGGTACCGTCACCCGTCGTGGCATGGTCAAGATTGATCACGTGTCCGCTCTGCTCACCCCCGATGTTGTAGCCATGCGCCAGCATCTCTTCGAGCACGTAGCGATCTCCCACTTTGGTACTCACAGTCTTGATTCCTTGTGCCCGCATAGCCAGGTGCAAGCCCAAGTTGCTCATCACCGTGACGACGAGCGTATTGCGCTTGAGGCGCCCCTCATTCTTCATAGCCACGGCGAGCATCCCCATGATCTGGTCGCCATTGACGAGTTTCCCCTCGTGATCCACGGCGAGGCAGCGGTCAGCATCGCCATCAAAAGCAAAACCAAAATCGGCGCCAGTGGCTACTGTGAGAGCCTGCAGCTGCTCAGGGTGAGTGGAACCAGCTTTGTCGTTGATGTTTTTGCCGTCGGGGGCAGCGTTCATCACCACCACATCGGCGCCGAGCTTCTGAAAGACCCGCGGAGCCACATCGCTGGATGCCCCGTTTGCACAGTCGAGAGCAATGCGTAGCCCTTTGAGTGAGCGCCCGCAACGAATCAGATGATCCATGTAGAGTTTGTCGCTCACCATCGCATTTTCGCCGATAAAACCAACGCCCTCGCCAGTGGGACGCTCCCAATCCTGGCCGAGAACTGCTTCAATTTCGTCTTCTGAGGAGTCTGGCAGCTTGAACCCATCCCCATTGATGAATTTGATGCCGTTGTCGTAAAACGGGTTGTGCGATGCGGAGATCACCACGCCAAGATCGTAATCCTGCTCGGACGTGAGGTAGGCCACTCCTGGCGTCGGGATTTCCCCTACATGATCAACGTCTACTCCTGCGCTGGCAAGACCAGCAGCTACAGCCTGGCCGAGCATACTAGAACTCTGGCGAGTATCTTGCCCGACGATCGCTTTCGGCCGATGGCCGAGATTGTTTTGTGTTAGCACTCTCGCCGCTGCTTCTCCCAATTCAAGCGCGAGCGCGGCAGTTAGTTCCTTATTTGCCAATCCACGTACACCATCGGTGCCAAAAAGCCTGGGCATAAGCCGATCCTCTCTATCCGCTGTATCCATCTACGGAATCGCCGCCATCAGTATAGCGCTCCACGGCTCATAGCCTCCGCAAGGAAACTCGACAAAATAATACGGCACGCGCAGCCGTAGGCCGCACGTGCCGTATCTGTATAACACACTATCTGCCGCCGTGCACTGCTCGGCGCACCTGGCACACAGATCTGACGTATCTGCAGTTCGCGAAGATCAGCGCTTGGAGAACTGCGAAGCCTTGCGGGCTTTCTTCAAGCCAGCCTTCTTCCGCTCCACTGCACGAGCATCGCGGGTGAGGAATCCTGCCTTTTTGAGCGCTGGGCGGTTTGCTTCACGATCAATCTCGTTGAGCGCCCGCGCGATGCCCAGCCGCAGTGCGCCAGCCTGCCCCGAGGGGCCGCCGCCGTTGATGCGAGCAATCACGTCGAAACGACCTTCTAGATCGAGCAACACAAACGGCGAATGCACAAGCTGCTGATGAATCTTATTGGGGAAGTAATCTTCGAGCGTCCGCCCGTTGATCTTCCACTCTCCAGAGCCAGGCACCAGACGTACGCGAGCAACTGCTTCTTTGCGTCGTCCCAGGCCGTGGCCAGGAGCAGTAATGGAAGCGCCCTTGCCGGCGCTCTCTTCTTTCGGAGCTTCACTCTCCGTGGTGTACGAGCTTGGAGCTGCTTCTTCAAGCTCCAGCTCTTCTAATGTAGTGGTCTCAGCCACGATTCTCCTTAAAATTAATGCACTATGCTCCGCATTACCTCAGTGCGAAAGCGAGCGCCTGCTGGTCACTTCGATTGAGTAGCTTTGGTGAGCTCGTAGGGCACAGGGTTTTGCCCGGCGTGTGGATGTTCGCTGCCGCGATAGACCTTGAGCTTGGTGAGCTGAGCACGCCCGAGAGAATTCTTCGGGAGCATACCCGCCACAGCTTTCATCACAGCCCTTTCCGGCTTTGTAGCTAGGAGTTCTGCATAAGAGGTAGCTTTCAAACCGCCCGGATATCCAGAGTGGTGATAAGCCATTTTCTGCGTGAGTTTTGCACCCGTGAGAGCCACTTTATCGGCGTTAATCACGATGACGTAATCGCCGGTATCGGCATTCGGAGCAAACTGGGGCTTATGCTTCCCACGGAGCAGGGTGGCAATATGAGTTGCCAAACGGCCAAGAACGACGTCAGTGGCATCAATGATGTACCACTTCTTCTCCACATCGCCTGGCTTCGGTGTATACGTGCGCACTTGCGTAGCCTTCGTTTCTTGTTCGTGAGCGGGAGATAGCAGCGTCAGCGATGGCTTATTGCCAACGTGCTAATCCAGCCCAATGGACTAAAATCTCGATGTTTGTGCAACTCGCGAAGATGAGTGGGATTAATACTTACGCGCAGCTCACACAACGTTTACTCACTCTACTTGCCTAGTGCGGTAACGTCAAAGAATAACCGGCACCTGTGAGCCGATTCATGGCAAGAGATCCGCAGGGTGCTGGATGGCGATAGACCAACGATATCTCGCCGTGCACAATAATCCTCCCATCTATTGTTCTCCCTACACGCTACACGCCTTACCCGCTCCGCTCTTCGCTCTCTACGTCAGTTCTGGCTTATCGTCTCTATATCCCGCGGCTCTCTGCCAGCTCATCTGTGCCTCTATACACTCGCGCTCTAGCGGCCTGAGCTGCATAATCTCCTGGCGGCGGATAGCCGATCTCTTCGAGCGTGAGCGGGTGCGCCGGAGCCACCGGAGCTGCCTGCAATCGACTAGGCGCACGGAGTAATTGCGCCGGCCAGCTCTCTGGACGCACCCCGCGCCCCACCTCAATGAGCGCCCCGACGAGTGAACGCACCTGCGAGTGACAGAAAGCATCCGCACGCACGCGCACATTAATACCGCCATCACTGAGGCGCTCACAGCTCAACTGGTGCAGAGTCCGCACAGTGCTGGCGCGTGGACGCGGCTTGCAAAAGCTGAGAAAATCGTGCTCCCCGAGCAGGGCTTCTCCGCTGCGGTTCATAGCTTCTACATCCAGCTCCTGATCGAGCCAGAGCGCGTCGGGCGCCAGCGGATTCCACACCGTCACCGAATCTGCAATCTGGTAGCTATATTGGCGCCACAGAGCTGAAAAACGGGCATCGAAACTATCCGGCACGGCTGTGGCTGCGCGCACGATGACGTCTGAATATCCGCGTGGGCTGTGTACACGGAGCATATGAGCAGCAGGTGACGCCGACGCCCCTGCTCTCGCGGAGATCGAGTCACGTGAGGGACGCGGAGATACCAGAGAATTTGACGAATTAGACGGACTCGACGAGCTTGAGGGGCTTGATGGATTTGATAAACTTGGCAAATCTAACAGACTTGGCAGGCTTGGCGGGCTTGGCAACTCCGACAGACTTGATGGGCTTGACGGACTTGAGGAGCTTGAGACCCCTTGTAGACTCGGCGAATCCGCCGCAGAAACGCTAACCTCTGATGCACTCAGCCCACCCCCACTGCCCAGCACATCGCCACCATTGCCTGCCCCACGTTCCCAGAGCGAGTGCCGGCGCGCCAGCACGGCATTGACGGCTCGCACGAGAGCAACTCCAGGCTCACGTGAAGATCTCCCTGGTAGTGCAGTCCACGCCTGCTCACTCAGATCGCAGTGCGCCACCTGCCCTGTGGCGTGCACGCCAGCATCAGTGCGCCCCGCTACCGTGAGAGCCACCGGCTCACGCAGCACTGCCGCGAGCGCCACCTCCAACTCTCCCTGCACCGTGCGCTGCGCCGGCTGGGCAGCCCAACCGTGAAATCCAGCACCAGCGTATGCAATATCCAGGCGAATTCTCATGGGGCAATTTTAACCTCAGCATATAGGGGATTAAAGTGTGGGCAGATCTGCTTGAGGCTGATCTGCTTGAGGCAGATCAGCTTAGAGAAGTGGGAACAGGCTCTGCATAGACATAGACACGGGGCTAGAGGTGAGAACAGGCTCTGCATAGACATAAACGCGGATGCTAGAGAACAGACTTCACGTACACGGCTTCAGAAACAGGCACTACGCAGAAGCTCTACGGACGGCTCTGCACAGAGACTCTACACAGCAGCTCTGCATATACATGGCGGTGCAGCAGGAGATATGGGAAGAACAACGGATATGCATAAGAAGCTCCATACGGGTGGGGCAGCCCATCACGGCAAGGGACGCAGCACAGAAAGCACGGTAAGCACAGACCACGGCGAGGATATCCACAGTAAAACCGCCAGCGAAGCAGGGCACTTTCGTCACCCTCGTTTTCTCTCTCCCCTCCATCCTTTCCAGCATTTCTTTCGTCACAGTATTCATAACGGTATTCATATAAGCACACGGGGATCTATTGGTATTGGGCTGCTTGCCCTCACAGGAATGGCCATGCTGGCTGGCCTCTACTCCCCCATGCAAGCGGGGATACTGTGGGCACGTATGTGGCCAGTGCTTCTCTTTGCTCTGAGCATGAGCGTTGTGGCAAGCTTCGCCCGCCAAGCCGGATTTTTCCACGCGAGTGCACATTACGTGCACGTTTTGTCTCGCGGAAATTTTTTAGCGCTCTTCCTGATTTTCTGTTTCGTGACGGTCACGTGCACCGTCTTCCTCTCGCTCGACACAGCTGCCGTAATGCTCACTCCTGCAGCGATAGCTTTGGCCAGATCCTTCGGAAAAGGCAAACGCCCGCTCATCTATGCCGTGATCTGGCTGGCCAACATGAGCTCTTTGCTCTTGCCTATCTCTAATCTCACCAATCTACTTGCCATGCAGCGCAGCTCCCTCAGCATTCAGCGTTTCACTCAGCTCACATGGCTTCCGTGGCTCGTCTGCACGCTCACCCCTATTATTGCGATTCTCATTCTTGAACGCGATGAATTTAGGAGCCGGCCACACCTTCACCCACGCCCTCATTTACGTTTCCGTCTACGCCCTCACTCACAGCCTCACCCGCGCTTCCATTCAACCTCCCATCAAGACTTTCCCCCAGTTTCACCTCCAAGCGTAGCGCCCGAAGATATATCAGCCATGCCCGAACTTCTCCAGCCAAGCAAGCAGTCCACTCACCCCGAGGTGTGTCATCGTGGCCTGCTTCTTCGTGCCACATTTGTGATTGCTGGGCTGTGCATCGCCCTGGCAGCAGGGGTAACGCCGTGGATGGCTGGCTGCGTGGGAGCTGGATTATTGGCTATCTCTGCGCTAGCCACCCCAGGAGTATCTGTGCCTCGAGGCCTCATTCCCCTCACAATGATGACGCTAGTCGTTGGGCTGTTCTTCGCAACGGACGTCGTGGGAACTCTTGGCACAAACTTGATTGCGAACGTCAATAGCACGAACCCCTATACGCTCGCCTTTGCAGGGTTGGGATTAGCTAATACTGCCAACAATCTGCCAGCCTATCTCATGCTTGAACCAGCATCATCTGGAGCTCCTATCTCGCTCATTGCTCTGCTGATCGGCGTCAATACCGGCCCGATTATCACTCCGTGGGCATCGCTAGCCACTCTCCTGTGGTATGAGCAACTCATAGCTGAAAGGAGCGGCATTAACTGGTGGCGTTTCGTCAGGCGGGGAGCTGTGCTAGCTCCGGTGACGGTAGCACTTGCCGTCTGGACGTTGAGCTGGATCGGGATATAGTGCCCACGAATCCGCACATCCAGGGAAAATCTCACAGCTGCACTACACAGTAACTGGTCTCATAGCCACGCTGCAGACAGTCGGTCACAGCCACACTTGCAGTCACCAGTGTGCGATATCCCTTATGTGCGGGCGCTGCGAGCGGCCCACAATCGTATGTAGACTAGTGCTTATTCGAATAGACGATGCGCCGTTTTGCGTAGCGCATATATTTTTCATAGCGCGCATACACGCGCACATACAAGGAACAAAGGGAGAGCATGAAGCGAAATCTAGTTGCCTACGGGATGCGGGTCGTGAAAAACGCAAGCTTCAAGAAGTTTTCCACAGTACTCGACGAGGTGCATCAGCGTTCTGGAATTTCTAAGCCGGAGCTCACCAAAGATATGATTCGGTCGTTTTTCAAATATGGAGCCGGATACTACGATTACTCCAACTTCAATTTCTTTGAACTCACCGATGCCCAGCGCGAAACGTATTTAACCCGCTTCCGCTCGAAGAAACTCATCACGAAAGTGAACGATCCAAACTATTCGGTGGTATTCGATAGCAAGTCACTCTTCAATGAGGTCTTCCGCGATTTTCTCCGCCGCGACTTCCTGAAAGTGGATAGCGCCGACGACGAAGAATTCGAGCGCTTCTTCAATGCTCACGATGAGTACTTTGCCAAAATGGACGGCTTAGAAGCTGGCGCCGGAGCGGAGCTACTCAAAAAAGAAAACTTCACCGATGCCGCGCAGTTCACCGCCTATATTCAAGGGAAGAATTTCGGCGTGGTGGAGCAAGTGCTGAAAAACCACCCCGATCTAGCTGCCGTCTACAATGGCTCGCTGAATACTCTGCGTATGATTACCCTCATTGACGATTCTGGAGAGCCACACCTGCTGTTTGCTGTGCAAAAATTCGGAATCAATGGCCGTTTCGTCGATGTGTATGGAGCCCACGGCCCTGTAGATCTGGAAACTGGAGAGTTTCTCTACCCTGCTCGTCACGGCGTCATTAAAGATGGGATTTCCTACACTGAACACCCTGATACCGGAGTACCGCTCGTGGGTTTTCGCACGCCGATGTTCAAAGAGACGAAAGAATTTGTGTTACGCGCAGCGAAGCTGGTGCCGCAAACGCGCTATGTGGGATGGGATGTGGCCGTGACGCCAGATGGCCCTGCCATTATCGAAGGCAACAACTACGGCGCTCACGATTACTGGCAGCTCCCTGGGCAAAATCCATCCAAAGTAGGAATCATGCCTACCATCCGCGCATACGTGCACGGGATGTAACAGGATCTGATACATACACTGGGTACGATACGTATATGGGATGAAGCAGCCAGCGTAGCTGCGGTGCATACTGCAGTGCGCGCACTGCAGCTACGTCTCACATCGGGACTCAGATAGCGCTTCTGGGATCAGTAGGCTCAGCTATCAGAGCGTTCGGCCATCAGAAGTGCGCGAACGCAAAGAGATATCTAAACCGCCGTGAGTGAAAGCGCTGGCCACCGCTGAATAGTCGAGCGAGAACTTCATGGTAGAGCCGAGCTGGTAATCCTGGGTGCTATCGGTGACGTCACACACCGTGTAATCACTCGAAGCCCCGAGAATCTCGACTCCAGGATCACACGCCGTCACGCCATCCATATACATCGCTTGGCGCCCCAACACGACGAGCGCCCGTTTGCGCCGCCCCTTATCAACGAAGTGTGGTTTTTCTCCAAAGGCTGCACCATTGCCTACGTCCCCCCACGGCAGTGAGGGTTTCTCTTTCAGCTCGACGATCTGCGTTTCCAGAGTGAATGGATGCCGCTCCAGCCACGGAATGTCTTCCTCATAGCAGGGGAGACGGCCAAACAGGATCGACTCTCCACAGCGCAAATTCGTGACGGCAGAGGGTAAGGTGCCCTCTTCGAGCATCCGAAGTGAGCTGGAGTTTCCTCCCGACACGATGTCTAATTCCCGTCCGATTGCGCGCTGCACTAGATCCACTTTGGCTGCTAGATCAGCCATGTTGTCAGCTCCAGGCAAGATGTTGCCATAGCAACTCACATTGGTGCCGATCCCTGCTAGCCGCACGTGTTTCAGCTGCTCAATGCGCCGCGTGAGCTGCACTAATTCGTCGTCCTCGACGCCCTCGCGCAAATCTCCTACTTCGACCATCACCACGACCGAATAAGACGTACCATGAGTCGAACAGTATTCTTCGATCCGCTGCACGGTAGCAATATCAGAGATAAAAGCAAGATCTGTGAGCTCTACGAGCTGGGGGATCTCCCCCATCATAGGAATCCGAATAAACCACTTCTCTTTGGGAATCTCGGCGTATGCACGCACGTGTTCCAAGCTGGCATCCGCCAATGCCTGCACCGGAGCCTGCGCAATGCGCTCAATGAGCGGAGCATAGCCAGCAACACCTTTCACCACCGCTGTAATATCTACGCCGCGCTGAGCGCTCAGTTGAGTAATGCGAGTGGCATTTGCAACGATTCGATCGTCGTCAATCACGACGCGGGGAAAAGTAGTCATAGTTCAGATGCTCTCCTATGTGTCTTTAGGCCAAATGTAATCCATTTCTGCTGCGGGCGCACAGTAGAGGCTCCTAGGCTGCGCTGCCCGACCGTGAAAAGCTGCGCCGTCGTAAGCCACATCCAGCCGAATCCTCATGGCAACAAGTCTAGCCAGGAAATCCCGCCGGCCGGCGATGCGGCAAAGCCGCGACTACTGCCGCCGGCCAGCGCGCTAGCAGAGGCCACTTACACACGCAAGCAGACTCGCACGCTATTAGGGGAACTCTCACAGACACCAGCAGGCCCCCACATACGCAACTGGAAGCACGGTTACACACTAGCAAACTCTCCCTCACACACATTCGCAGGCCATGCGCGCATCTGCTCATGGGCAGGTATGCTGTATGCATAGAACACAACGCAGCTACTTTGAAACGGTGAAGCATTGAATTCTCTTCGATTTTTTACGGCTCTTCTCACCGCCAAACTCGCCATGTTTGCTCTGAAAGTGACGCGCCACAACGGCACCCAGCTCCCTGGCGTGCTAGCTATTAGAATCTGCCCTGATTTTCTTGGACGCATTGCTCACCCTAAAAAAATCCTTGGCGTCACCGGCACCAATGGAAAGACCACCGTCGTCAACCTGATCAACGACTCCCTCCAGGCAGCGGGGATATCTGCTCTCAACAATAAGATGGGCTCTAATTTGCACACCGGCGTGGCGTCGGCGCTCGTCTCCGGCACCAGCATTTTCAATAAGCCGCGCTACGATGTAGCTGTTTTTGAGCTTGACGAGCGCGCCACCCCGAAAATTTTCCCGTATCTGGCACCGGATTTGCTCGTCGTCACCAACCTTTTCCGCGATTCCACGAAGCGCAATGCCCACTCTGGCTACATTTTTTGGGTGATTAATCAGTGCCTCCCTGCGCATACCAGGCTGCTACTGAACGCGGATGACGTCACCTCTAGCCAGTTGGGCGAACACAATAAACGTACATTCTTCGGTATCGAACGGATGGAAAGCGACGTCTCTCAGACGCACAATATCGTAAACGACGGCCGCACCTGCCCACGCTGCCACCTCGCACTCACGTACGACTATATGCGCTACCACCACATCGGAAAAGCCCACTGCACACATTGCGGCTGGCACTCCCCTAGCTACGATTACACCGGTACTGATGTGCAGGCGACCACTAGTTCGCTGAGTGTGCGCGAATCTGACGGATCCGCCACTACGCTCAAGATGCTCAATGACGGCGTGCACAATATCTACAATGTGGTGACGGCGTTTGCAGCGCTGCGAGAGTTTGGGCTGCCGGCTGAAGTGGCCGCTACCGCCCTAGGCAATATCTCTATCGTCAAAAGCCGATTTTCACAGGAGAAGTTCGGCGACGTCTACGTGGGCAATCAGCTCGCCAAAGGACTCAACGGCGTGGGAAGTTCCCGCGCTTTTGACTACATCTCACATCTTCCTGGCGATAAAGAACTGATCTTAATGATGAGCGATCTCGGCGATGAGAAAAACTACTCCGAGAATCCCACATGGCTCTATGATGCAGATTTTGAATACCTCGCCGATGAGAGCATCACGCACATCGTAGTGACGGGGCCGCGCGGCAAAGATTACCGTTTGCGTCTGCTCCTCGCCGGTGTGCCAGATGAGCGTATCACCTGGGTGCAGCGCGAGATAGATGCCCCTGAGCATCTGCATTTTACCCCTGGAGAGCGCATCTTCGTGCTCCATGAGGTTGATTCACCGGTGCTCGCTGAAAAAGTGCTGACGGCGACGCAACATTTAGCCCAGCAGAAAGCCGCAGAGAGGAGCGCATCGTGAGCAGCCTGACTATCGAAGTACTCTATCCCGAATTTGCCAACCTCTTCGGTGAAGGAGCCAACCCAGAATATCTCGTTCGTGCTATGCGTGAATCTGGCACTGACGTCACCGTGCTCTATACCGCTCTCGATGAAACTCCTCGCTTCCTCAGCGGCGATGTAGATTTTGCCTATCTCGGATCCATGACAGAAAATGCCCAACGACTGGTGGCAGACACACTACAGCCATATCGGCAGCAGATTTTTGCCCGAATCAAGGCGGGGCAATTTTTCCTCGCCACTGGAAATGCCGTCGAAATTTTTAGTGACGGCATGATATCGGCAGAGCTAGGGGGCTTTGAGGGATTGGGGCTCATCCGCACGCGGGCGCATCTGGATGTGTGGCACCGCCACAACTCATTTTTCTTAGGCGAGTGGGCAGATGCTCCCGAATCTGCAGCCGGCGGGTTCGGCGATGGTGGATACTACACAGAAAGTGGCAACGACGTATCTGACGATCATGGATCTGGCCACACCATACAGATCGTCGGGTTTAAGAGCCAGTTTGGACATTCGCGCAGCAGCGATGGAACTGCCCCACAGGCAGCTTCTGGTTTTACGCTCAAACCACTTTTTCGCACTGTTCGCGGTGTGGATTTTGATGGCACAGAAGTAGAATTCGGGAATCTTCGCTCGCCGAGCAGCGGCACAGCAAAGCCGTGGGGCGAGGGCGTACGCATCCACAATTTCATGGGCACATACCTGACTGGCCCACTGCTGATCCTCAATCCCCCGTTCACAAAATGGCTGATGCGGAGTTTGGGAGTAGACCACCCACATCTTCCGTTTGAGGAAGCCGCTTTTGACTCTTATCACACACGAATAGCCGATTTTCACGACCCTGCCAGGCACGCCGTATTGAAGAGCTAGCAACGCGACGTATAAGCTCTGCGAAAGAGCTATCATTACGAAAAAGCTAGCACTGCGGAGCGAGACAGCTCCGCGCGACGCCTCCCGCGCACAGCAGCTCCACACACGACTCCTCCCGTGCGCACCAACTCCACACACGACGCCTCCACACAAAACAGCTCCACACGAGACCTCCACACGCGGCCTATCCGAGAGCGATCTGCGCGAAAGGCTCACAGCAAACGATGCTGTCAGTTGCCGCCAATTGCTGTCAGTCGCTGCCAGTTGCTGCAAATTTTCTCAGATTGCAGACGCTCCAGTTCCGCGATGTGAAATGCTGGGCTAGAGCTCTGCGGCAGTCATACACTGGATGCATGGCTGAAATGAAGCACGTTCGTATTGATGGTATGTCCCCTATTTCGAGTGGCAAGGTGCGAGACCTCTACGATCTCGGCGATCAGCTACTCATCGTCGTCACTGATCGCGTCTCCGCGTTTGACGTCGTTTTCGATCAATTAATTCCAGATAAAGGCGCTGTGCTCAATAGCATCAGCGCTTTTTGGTTCCGCAAGCTAGCTCACATCATTCCCAACCACATGGTGAGCACCGATCCAGCCAGCTATCCAGCCCCCTTTAACGAGCACCCCGATCAACTCGCGCGGCGCTCGATGCTGGTCAATAAACTCGATATGGTGCCAGCTGAGTGCATCGTCCGTGGATATCTTGAGGGATCAGCTCTCAAGAGCTACCGTGCAGACGGCACGATCAACGGCATGAAGATGCCAGCAGGGCTGCGCCAAGGAGATAAACTTCCGGAGCCAATTTTCACCCCCTCAACGAAAGCTGAATCAGGCCACGACGAAAACATCTCCGTCGCTGAACTCAAGAACCGCATCGGCGTCGAAACCGCACAAGCTCTCGAAGAAGCTAGCTTAAAACTCTTTACTGAGGCCAGCACCTACGCCGAAAGCCGAGGGATTATTCTCGCCGATACAAAATTCGAGTTTGGATATCGTGACGGCGTACTCCACCTTGGCGACGAAGCCTTTACTCCTGATTCCAGCCGTTTCTGGGATGCTGAGACGTGGGAGCCTGGCCATGCGCAGGCGAGTTTCGACAAGCAGTATTTGCGCGAGTGGCTGGAGACGCTCGATTGGGATAAAACGTATCCGGCTCCAGAGCTTCCCGCAGACGTGATTGCCAACACCGCAGCGCGCTACCGCGAAGCCTACGAGCGTCTAACCGGCGAGACATGGAAGTGAGACGGGCAATGACTGATCTGAAAATTGCCATTATTATGGGCTCCCGCTCCGATCTGGAGGCCATGCAAGAAGCCGCTGACGTATTAGCGCAATTTGGCATCGAATATGAGATGCGGGCTCTGTCTGCGCACCGCACTCCCGCTGCCGTCCAAGAATACATCTCCGGTTTGGCTGATCGCGGCTTTGCCGGAGTGATTGCCGGAGCGGGCGGAGCTGCCCATTTGGCGGGAGTGTGCGCCGCACATACCTATTTGCCCGTATTTGGTGTACCTATGCGCACGAGTATGGCTGGCGGGCTCGATTCTCTGCTCTCGACGGTGCAGATGCCTCGCGGTATTCCGGTGGCTACCACTGCTACTGGCGGCGGCGGTGCCTACAATGCGGCGCTGCTGGCCGTGGCTATGATCGCGCTGAGCGACGCCGATATCCGCGAGAAATACATCGCTTTCCGTGCCGCGCAGACACAAAAAGTACTCGATCAGAGCGTGATTAGCTAGCGCCGCTAGCTAGCTGGCGGACAGCTGGTGCACGTAACTGTTTCGCACGGAAATGAGCCGTCCGAAAACGATAGCGATCAGGAAGTGCGGTACTTAGAGTTCCAGTTGAACTGCTCCTAGCACCTCATCGGCTCAGCACTTCAACCGTTCAATAACTCAATAGCTCAGCAGCGAACGATCAATCGCACCGGCATGGCGCCCGATTCGACGATGTGAAAGGCACAGAATCCATGAATATACGGCTCGCTATTCGCAGAAAGCCCTCATGTCGAGACGACGAGCGAGCCCTGCTCGCCACGCTCCGTCACCTCGACGGCGTAACGGATCTCACCTCTGTTGCCATCATTCATCTGTACGACGTTTTCCATGCTGATGACGACGGGCTCGACCGCGAGGCACTGCTTAGCTCCGTGGTGTGCGATGCCCGCGTTGATGCCGCTGTGGGAGAAGACGAGCTACGCGAGATGCTGGAGAGCGCCCGCGCGAACCAGAGCACTGCGCTGGCCGTCGAGCCTCTCCCCGGACAGTATGATCAGCGTGCTGACGCTGCTGGCCAGGCACTCCAACTGCTGCTCCCCGATACGAACGCCCGCATCTATTCGGCAGAGCTGTATGTCTTCTCTCCCGCTCTGAGTGCAAAAGCGCTAGACGCTATCCGCCATTACCTCATTAACCCTGTAGAAGCCGGCGAGAAAGACCTCTCGGTGTTGATAGAGCCGGATATGGGCACGCCCGATCCGCTGGTAACATTCGAGGATTTCCTCAGCCGCGACGAAGCTGGGCTGGCCGCGCTCGTTGCTGAGCGGGGGATGGCCATGAGCGTGGCCGACTTGGCGTGTATTCAAGAGTATTTCCGCTCTGAGGGACGCACTCCCACCGAGGTAGAACTAGCGGTGCTCGATACCTATTGGAGTGACCATTGCCGTCACACAACGTTCAACACTGGACTGACGGAGATTGCCAACAACTCTGAGCGTTTCCATGAACAGCTTGAGCGTGCACTAGCCCGCTGGCACGAACTACGCGCGGCTAATGGCCGTTCCCAGCACACTCCTACGCTGATGGATCTAGGCACGATCATGGGCAAAGATCTACGCCGCCGAGGCGTTCTGACCAATCAGGAAGTGAGCGAAGAGATCAACGCCTGCTCGGTGCACGTGGAGGTGGACGGCGAGCCGTGGCTGCTGATGTTTAAAAATGAGACGCACAATCACCCCACGGAGATTGAACCTTTCGGCGGTGCGAGCACCTGCTTGGGCGGAGCTATCCGTGATCCCCTCTCTGGCCGATCTTGGGTGTATCAGGCGCTGAGGCTCTCAGGCGCCGGCGATATCACAGAGCCGCGCTCAGCCACGTTAGAGGGCAAATTGCCACAAGCCGATATCTCCACTCGCGCCACCGCTGGCTATTCCAGCTATGGCAACCAAATTGGTTTAGCCACCACCGGCGTACAGGAATTCGTCCACAGCGGATACGTGGCCAAGCGAATGGAGCTGGGAGCTGTGGTGGCCGCTGCCCCCCAAGGCAATGTGCGCCGGCTCGAACCACAGCCTGGTGACGTCGTCATCATCCTCGGCGGGCGCACTGGCCGTGACGGCATCGGCGGAGCCACTGGCAGTTCCAAAGCCCACACCGAAGAATCTCTTGCCCGCTCCGGCGCTGAAGTACAAAAAGGCAATCCTGTCAATGAGCGCAAAATTCAGCGTCTATTCCGCCGCGCTGACGTAGCGCAGATGATTGTGCGCTGCAACGATTTTGGCGCCGGCGGAGTGGCCGTGGCTGTGGGCGAGCTGGCTGCTGGCCTCGATATTCACCTTGACAGGGTACCGCTCAAGTATGCGGGACTCAACGCTAAAGAAATTGCCATCAGCGAATCTCAAGAACGCATGGCCGTAGTGGTGCGAGCAGCAGATGCCGCTGCATTTATCGCAGCTGCCGCCGAAGAAAACCTAGAGGCGACGGAGCTTGCTGAGGTGACGGCAAGCGGCAGAATGCGTATGTTTGACGGCGATACCCTGGTGCTGGATCTCTCGCGAGCTTTCATTGAGACAAACGGCGCGCCGCGCAGCCAAGTGGTCGATATGCGCGATCCGCAAGTAGGAAGCCACAGTGCGAATGCCCACAACGCCGCCGGAGCAACTTCGGCGCCCACATCAGTACTCGCCAGTCTCGCGGCGGCGAACACCGCCTCTCAAGAAGGCATGGTGGAGCAGTTCGACTCCACTGTAGGGCGATCCACAGTACTCATGCCGTACGGCGGGCTGCTGCAAAAAACTAAAGAGATGGCAAGCATCCAAACGCTGCCCGTGCCTGGCGGCACCGACGTTGCCAGCGTCATGACGTACGGGTTCAGCCCCGACCTAGCCGACGACTCCCCCTATCTGATGGGGGCGTATTCCGTGGTCGAGGCGCTCAGCGCGCTCAGCGCCGCCGGATCCGATCCAACGCAGGCGTGGCTCACGGTACAAGAGTATTTCCAACGCCCAGATTCTGATCCGCTCGTCTGGGGCACTGTGCTCCAAGCACTGCTCGGCTTACTCGAAGCTCAAGATGCTTTTGAAGTGGCTGCCATCGGCGGTAAAGATTCTATGAGCGGCAGCTTCACCCTTGAAGATGGCCAGGAACTGCACGTACCACCTACCGTGGTGAGCTTTGCTGTGGGTACGGTGGAGGCTACAAAAGCCGTGAGTGCCACCCTGCCGCGCAGACAGCTCGATCTGTATTATCTGCCGCATACGCCACTCGCTTCTGGAACTCCGAATTACGAACAGCTGCGTGCCAACTTCGCCGTCTACCATCAACTTGCTGCTGCCGGCGGTGTGGTGAGCGCATCAGCGATCCGCGAGGGGAGTTTGGCTGCCACTGTCGTCAATATGTGCCTGGGCAACGCTGTGGGCTTTTTTGCCTCCAGCACCTCAGCACGCACCTGGCTCACCGCCGGCCACGAGGTAGAACAGCTCACTCACAATCCCTTAGGCGGCATCGTCTTCGCCGTCGATCCACTAGTGAATATCACTCCACTGTTTACTATCGCCACACCAGACGCTACAGCAGACGATAACGCTGCCGGCGGGGATTCATCCGCGCATGAACGGCCTCGCGTGATCTACCTCGGCGCCACCACAGACAAAAACCACATCATTGATCTAGGTTTCGAGACATTCAGCGTAGAGCAGGCACTACAGGTGTGTGAGCGCGGCTACGCGCAGGTCTACCCCATTAATCGCACTGATAGCTCTTCTGAGCCGCTGCCTGATTTCGCGGTGCGCATCGCTAGCGACAAATGCGCCAGCCAAGAATGCGCTGGCAACGTCGGCAGCGCCGGACAGGCCGGCAGTGCTAGCAACTCAGACAACGTTGCCAGCATCAGCGACTCGGGCAACGTTGCCAGCGCCGGAGTTAGCGAACGCGCTGTGTACAGCGTTAGCGGCACTAGCAGTTTCAGCAACGCCACCGCGCCCACCGATACCGGCGAGGACGCGCCCATTAATACTGGCGCCACCGCGCCTACTGATACTGGCGAGGAAGATAGCACCGTGCACGTGTTGCTGCCGGTCTTCCCCGGCACGAACTCCGAGTACGACATGGCTGAGGCATTCCAGGCTGCAGGAGCTAGCACTGAATTCCACGTGATCCGCAACCTCACACCGGATATGCTAGCGGCAGACACCGCCCAGTTTATCGCCCGTCTCTCCGATCCGGATACCCAGATTTTGGCTTTCTCTGGCGGTTTTTCCCTCGGAGATGAGCCCGATGGCAGCGCTAAATTTATGGCTGCTTTCCTGCGCTCGCCTGCCGTGGCATCCGCCGTCACCGCCTTTACTGATAGGGGCGGGCTGGTGCTCGGCATCTGCAACGGATTCCAGGCTCTTGTGAAATCCGGATTCCTCCCCTACGGAGATCCAAGCAAGCTCACGGAAAATTCGCCCACCCTTGCGCACAACCGGCAGCTGCGCCACGTCTCTCGGATTGCCACTACTCGCGTCGCCACTGCGGCCAGCAAGAGCCCCTGGCTCTCCAGTTTCACTCCTGGGCAGATTCACAAAGTGCCCGTCTCCCACGGAGAGGGGCGTTTCGTCGTCAGCGAAGAAGAAGCACGCCAGCTCTTCGCAGCTGGGCAAGTAGCTTTCCAGTACGTGGATACTGATGGAGTTCCCACAATGGCAGCTCCCGAAAATCCCAACGGATCGAGCTTCGCCATTGAAGGAATCATCTCCCCCGACGGCAAGATTTTAGGGAAGATGGGGCATCCGGAGCGCTATCGCCAAGGCCTAATGCGCAATATCCCGAACGTTGACGAACAGAGTATTTTCGCCAATGCAGTCTGGTATTGCCGCACACGTGCACGTCACTCAGCTTCGCACTCACCGCAACACAGCTAGGGATCAGTTGCAGGCTGAGCGGTGACGTCACACCAGATAGCGCGCTCGCAGGCGTAACGCCGCGCATATATGCATACATACTCACAGCACCATCGCACGAACAGAAAGAACGAGAAACCATGAGTCAGCAGCCAACACAGCCACACACCCCGTCATCTGTGGCCGCAGATGCCTATGCGCAAGCGGGAGTAGATCTCGAGCGCGGCTACGAAGTGGTACGCCGTATTCGCTCCAGCGTCGATGCGACCAAACGCCGCGGGATGATGGGCGGCATCGGAGGTTTCGGCGGTATGTTTGACCTCAAAGCTGCCGGATACCGCGATCCGATTTTGGTATCTGGCACCGACGGCGTAGGCACCAAGCTCTTTCTGGCTTTTCAAACGGGCATTCACACCACCGTGGGAATTGACGCAGTAGCTATGTGCGTCAATGACGTGATCGCCCAAGGTGCGGAGCCGCTATTCTTCCTCGACTACGTGGCTATTCCGAAAGCTGATCCGGCGATTGTAGCCGATATCGTGCATGGCATTGCCAGCGCCTGCGCCGAATCAGGCTGCGCTCTCGTGGGCGGTGAAACAGCTGAAATGAATGACCTCTACGAAGAGGGCACCTATGATATCGCGGGGTTCTGCGTGGCTGCCGTGGAACGTGACGGCATCATTACCGGTGCTGACACTGCCCCTGGAGACGTCCTCCTCGGGCTCCCTAGCTCTGGGGCACACTCCAATGGATATTCGTTGCTGCGCAAAATTTTCTTCAAAGATCACCACTACAGCGTTGAGGATCGGCTGCCCGAATTAGCTCAACTCACTCGCCCAGACGGCACTCCCATGACGCTCGGCGAAGTGTTGCTCACT
This sequence comes from Actinomycetaceae bacterium, assembly GCA_028724905.1. Lineage (GTDB taxonomy): Bacteria > Actinomycetota > Actinomycetes > Actinomycetales > Actinomycetaceae > Arcanobacterium_A. Next base: position 47,722 of record JAQYTG010000012.1, read on the forward strand.
CCTACTCAACTCTACGTACAGCCAGTGCTCTCCATGCTGCGAGCAGGTATCGCTGTGCATGGCATGGCCAATATCACCGGCGGCGGTTTTTTCGAGAATATCCCGAGAATGAACGCTGATGTGAGATACGACATCCAGCTTGGCTCCTGGCCATCCCTGCCGATCTTTGGCTGTGTGAGCCAGCTGAGCGGCCTGGAGCGTGACGCCATGTTTAACGTTTTCAACATGGGCATCGGATACGTGATTGCCCTCGCTCCGAGCGACGTGGCAGCTGCCCAGGCGGCACTGCGGGCAGGTGGCAGCGAGAGCTACGTGATCGGTACCGTCAGCGATGGCACCGCCGGAAAAGGAGTACACCTGCATGAATGATCGACAGCGACTATTTCCCAGCGCTCTTGGCACCCCAGCTGCGCTGCCAGAGCGGATCAATATGGCCGTTTTTGCCTCAGGGACGGGTACGAACTTTCGAGCCTTGTGCGAGGCAGCCCGCAGCGGAGATCTGGGCTGCGCAGAACCCATGCTCCTGATTTGCAACCGCGAGTGCGGGGCGATGGATATTGCGCGTGACAAAGGGATTCCAGCATACGTATTTGCTCCGCGCGATTTTGATACCCCCGAAGCATGGGAAGAGAAAATTTTGAGCGTCGTGCACGCTTTCGAGATTGATTTTATCGCGCTCGCAGGCTACCTGCGGAAGGTTGGCTCTACCTTACTTGGCGCTTTCACTGGGAAAATCGTGAATCTTCATCCTGCACTGTTGCCCGCCTATCCAGGCTTGCATTCTATTGAGCGCATTTGGAATGATGCCACCTCTGACGATCCCCAACTGAGCGCCGCAGCCCGCGCCGCTGCTGGCGTCACGGTTCATATTGCCGATGAGCACTTCGATCACGGCCCGATTTTGGCTCAACAATCCGTACCGGTGGAAAACTTTGCTTCGCTCGCTGAGTTTGAAGCGGCCGTGCATCGCGCCGAGCACGCTCTCTTTCCGGCCACGGTTGCCACGTTTGCTGCCACGCTCAAGCGCACGCCCCCGCCAGGCACCCCGTATTGGCTCAAACGAGCTCAAGAAAATCGCGACGCAGCCAGCTGACGTTCACCCAGTGCTTGACGCCAGCGCCAGCCTAAACAGGCAATAACTGCCGGTGTGTGCAGCTGGTCGGCGTGTGAAGCCGCTCAGCAAAACTATAGGTCTGACGCGAAACCGGTCTAACACATAAACTGATCTGATGTACGAACTGATCTGACGCATAAACCAGCCTAACATCCAGACAGATCCGACATACGAATAAACTGATCTGGTATACGAACCGATCTGATATCCAGGAGAAAGGGATCCCATGAAAATTTTGATCGTGGGCGGCGGCGGCCGCGAAATGGCCTTGGTGGCACATGAGGTTGAGCGCGGCCACGACGTGTGGTGTGCCGGAGCGAGTGATGCCATCGCTGAGCTCGCCACTCCCCTGCCACTTCCTGATGACGCAGATCCCGCCGACCGCTGGGACACATTGGCAGACGCAGCAGCACAGCTAAAGATCGACCTCACCATTGTGGGGCCAGAAGCTCCGCTTGCCACCGGCATCGCCGACGTCTTTGCACAGCATCAATTAGCGATCTTTGCTCCTACGCAGGAGGCCGCCAGGATTGAGACGTCGAAAGCCTATGCGAAAGACATCATGGCTCGCGCGGGGGTGCCCACGGCCGAATACCGGCTCTTTACTAGCAAAGCCGAGGCTCTGGAGTATCTCACGTCTGCGGCAACCTACCCAAGCGTGCTCAAAGAAAATGGTTTGCGAGCCGGAAAAGGCGTCACCATTTGCACCGACGTTCACCAGGCACAGGCCGTGGTGGAGAGCCTCCAGCTCGATGCCGATCAGCCGCTGCTCGTTGAAGAATTTTTGGAGGGCTTTGAATTTTCGCTCATCGTGATGGCAGCTGGCACACACTATGTAGCTTTTCCGCTAGCCCAGGATCACAAGCCTATCGGGGAGGGCAACGTCGGGCCAAATACTGGCGGTATGGGAGCTATCTCTCCAGTACCTCGGGTGACGGATGCACTTTATCATCAGGCGATTGAACAGGTCATTGAGCCGACGTTGGCACAGCTAGCTACTCAGGGGAATCCGTTCACGGGTTTCCTTTACGCTGGTCTCATTGCCACCGCTGAGGGCGTGAAAGTGATCGAGTTTAACGCACGCCTAGGAGATCCTGAAGCGGAGGTCATTCTGCCACGCCTCAGCGGGGACGTCGCCCAGGCAGCTCTCTCACTGCTGGCTGGAGAAACCCCCACTCTCACCGTCACTGATCGCACGTGTCTAGGCATTGTACTCAGTTCACCAGGATATCCTGGAGCCGTGACGGCATACCCACCCCTTCCAGCAGCACTTTTTGAGGCTGCCGAGGCCACGGATGGCGTCACGATTATCCACATGGGCACTCAAAAGGACGCTGACGGCGGCAATGCATCCAGGTCGGCTGCCGATAGTTCGTGGCACGCACACGGAGGGCGGGTGGCTATCGTCACGGCGCTAGGGGCAAATATCGACGAGTGCCGAGCCACACTGGTACCGCTCTTAGACAAAGCGATGGCCGGATCGGATCTCTACTACCGCCGAGATATCGGCACCTTTGCCAGCTAGCGTTAGGAAAATCGGTCAGACTATTTATATCAGTGCGGACGATGCCCCCCCCACGTCGATAAAAATGGTCTGAGCGATTTTCTCATTATCCGTTAAGATAACAGTACCTGATGGCAGCACGGAGCAGAACACCTGGCGAAACGAGGAAGACTATGGAACGTATCTGGGAGACCGTCCGAGAATACGACGAGATTATTTTTGAGCGTGCAGAGAAAATCGCCAAAATTACAATCAATCGCCCCTGGCATCACAATGCTTTCACTCCACTCACCGTGGCGGAAATGATTGACGCTTTCACCCTATGCCGCGATGATCCCACTATCGGCGTCATTATTCTTACCGGCGCTGGAGACAAGGCTTTCTGCTCTGGCGGCGATCAGAGCGTGCGCGGCAATGGCGGCTATGTAGGCCACGATGGCATCCCCCGCTTGAACGTGATTGATCTGCAGCACCTGATCCGCATTATCCCGAAACCAGTGGTGGCAATGGTGAAAGGATGGTCTATCGGCGGAGGAAACGTTCTGCAGCTGGTGTGCGATCTGACAATTGCAGCTGAGAACGCAAAATTTGGCCAAACCGGCCCGCACGTCGGCTCTTTTGACGCCGGCTACGGCAGCGGATATCTCGCACGCGTCATCGGGCACAAGCGCGCCAAAGAAGTGTGGTTTTTGTGCAAGCAATACACTGCAGATGAAGCCTACCGCATGGGCTGGGTCAATACCGTGGTACCGCTGGAAGATGTGGAGAAAGTGACGCTCGAATGGTGCGATCGAATGTTGGAGATGAGCCCGACGGCACTGCGCTTTATTAAAGCCGCAATGAACGCCGACACCGATGGCCTGGCCGGCATCCAGCAGTTTGCCAGCGATGCCACCATGCTGTACTACACCACAGATGAGGCCAAAGAAGGAAAGAACGCATTCTTGGAAAAGCGCACCCCCGATTTCGATCAGTTCCCGAAGTTCCCATGAGATTCGCCGCGCTATGATCGTCGAGAATTGGCTATACAAGCGCGCCCTTACACAGCCCGAGCAGCTCGCGCTCGTCTACGAGGGCAAAGAATGGACGTTCTGCGAGCTTTTTGCCCTCAGCTGTGAGATGAGCAGCGCGCTAGCCGAAATTTTCGCAGATGCCCTCCGGCGCGGCGCCCCCAAAAATACCTCCAAAGATACCTCGCCCAAAGACACCTCCAAAGACTCCTCCTCGGTGCGGAAAGCCGGCGTTGTCTCGTCTCAGTCTGGTGAGCACGAGGCAAGGCCACCTATGCGAGTCGGATTGCTGTGCAATAATTCGGATGCCTCCTATGTACTCATCTTGGCACTTATGAACCTCGGGGTGCAGATGGTGCTGCTCAACACTCGTCTGTCGGTAGCAGAGCTGAGCTATCAGATAGATGACGCGCAGGTGACGCAGCTATTCTTTAGCGCTGACGTCAGCACACAAGCCCAGGAGCTGGCGCACTCGCAGCCTTACTCAAAGCCGTTACACGCCATCGCTCTCGAACCACTGTGGGAACACGTGCAGGCGAACTCTTCCAGCGGGCTATCGGCGCTCAAGGCGTCCGCCGTCAGCTCATCTATGGCTAACCGGTCTGCCGTCCCCTCGCCCCTAGCTCAGCCTGCCGTCACCGCACCTGTCCCCTCGCCCCTAACTCCGCCTGCCGTCACCGCGCCTCTAACAACCTCGCCGGCCGTCAATGCCGTCACCGCGACCAATACCAGTGATGCGCCGCCGTACCATATCCGCCGCGAATTCGATCTGGACGAGGTGATGAGCATTCTCTACACCTCCGGCACCACCGGCCAGCCCAAAGGCGTGATGCAAAGCTATGGAAACCACTTGTGGAGCAGCATTGCGGGAGTCCTCACGTCGGGAATCATGCCGAGCGATGCCTGGGTATGTGCAGTGCCACTTTTCCACATCTCCGGCCTTTCCATCCTGGTGCGTGGCTTGGCCTATGGCATCCCCGTTTATCTCTTCCAGAAGTTTGATGCTCAAGCCATCAACGCCGTCTTGCTGGCGGGTAAAGCTACCATCGTCTCGGTGGTGGCCTATATGCTCACGAAGCTGATCGACGATCTGGAGCAGCATGGCTACAGTTATCCGCCCTCGTTTCGCTATATGCTGCTCGGTGGCGGTTTTTTCGCCGACTCTTTGCTAGAGAGCTGTGCTCGCCTACGAGTACCTGTGATCCGTTCATTCGGCATGAGTGAGACCTGCTCTCAAGTGATTGCAACCCCTCTGCGCCCTGATTACTACAAGCCTGGTTCCTCTGGACTCCCGCTGCTGCCCAATCAGCTGCGGATTGCACACCTCACGTCCGCAAACGCCTCGACTACAGATGCCAGTGGCGGAACTGCGGGAATCGCAGAAATATCAGAAAATGAGCCATATAAGAAAATCGCTGTGAGTGCACTAATTGCCGATGCTGATCGCGCCTCAGAGAGCCACAACGCCGGTAGAATCGGGGAGATCCAGATCAAATCGCCAGCACTGTGTGTCGGCTACGTCAACAAGCCGGAGGCATACGCGGCGGCATTCACAGATGACGGCTGGTATAAAACTGGCGATATCGGGCTGTTAGATAAGGATGGCTTTCTCTATGTGAAGAGCCGCCTAGCCGATCTCATTATCTCCGGAGGCGAGAACATCTACCCCGCTGAAGTAGAAAACGTCTTGATGAGCCACAGTGCCATCCGCGAAGCGGCAGTGGTTGGACACCCAGATGCCACATGGGGGTACGTCCCCTGGGCATACCTCGTGGCAGCATGGGATAGCGGGAGCGATATGGAAACGGCAGATGATACAAAGATAGTAACCGATGCGGATAGTGCGGACAGTACGGATAGTGCGGATGAAACAGATAGAGCGGTGCCGACACACAATACAGTGCCGACACCCGATACAGTGCCGACACACGATACAGTGCCGACACACAATACAGCCGGTCTGAGGGCGGCAGGCGGTGCGGTAACGGCACATAGACCAGCGCGTATTGCCCTTCCCAGTGACGCCGAGCTCACGGCATTTATGCGCGCACATCTCGCGAGGTACAAAGTGCCACGGCGGTTTATCTGGCTCGATCAGCTGCCTAAGACCTCGATCGGGAAAATCCAGAAATTCAAGCTCTTAGAACAATCAGAGCGTGACGCCGAGCCCTGACTCTTGCTGTAGTGTGGTTGTAGCGTAGTAATAGCAGCCATACGCAAAGTGATGACGCATTGCGCTGCTATAGAATGCATTGCGCTGCTATAGAATACATTGCGCAGCGCATATCCTTCCGTCTAGAACTATTAGCACCTATCCTCCCGATCTGCACCGCTACGGGCAGCTACTACAGAAAAGATAGACAATGAGTATTCTCGAAGATGCCGGCCTAGAACTCATCCAGCTAAGCCCTGAGCTCGTTATATACCGATACACCGTCAATACCGCTTTCACCCAAATTCACGGAGTGCTTCACGGCGGAATCTCTGGTGCCATTGCCGAGCAGGCTGCCAGCATCGGAGCTGCGCAAGCGGCTCCCGAGGGATTTATAGCACTTGGCACCAGCTTGGAAGCCCACCACTTGCGCCCAGTACCACTCGGCACTGAGTGTGAGGCACGTGCTACCCCTGAGAGCACCGGCCGCCTACAAGTGTGGCGCGTCGAGCAACGTATCCTCGCCACTGGTGAGCTCTTTAACGTCTCCAGTGTGAGCCTCTACCTCAAACGCATCCATCCACGTGAGAACGCGGTCAAAGAGAGCAGCTACCCAGCTAGCTAACTGGTCGGATAGTGTCAGGCAAGTTTTGCCACTCGGCGGGTTGATACTCATCAGCATGAGTGACATTATCAACGCGGGCTGCGCCCCAAGTTAAGAAAATTAGTCTAAGCGATAGCATCAATCCGCATAACCTCACACGAAAAAATAACTGACTGCCCGCACCCGTCATACCGTGTTTGATCATCACATTGCCGCAGATTTTGCATCGAGGATTTCCCATCCCTCAATCAAAGCCGACTTGAAACCCGACTTTTCCCCATCCCCACAACGAAAAGCTCGCCCCGCAGCAACACGAACTGGCCAACCAAAAAGTCGAGTCAAAACGACTTTTTAGCCACAAAACCTCTTCCTATCAACGAAAGATGCCCGCCCCAGCAACACGATTTGGCCTATACGCCACGAAATAGGCTGTAGCTGGCCGCTAGCATCACCTTTCCGATGCTAGCGGCCAGCTACAGCCAGCATACAAAGAGGCTGGGAAAGGTATACACACCCATCCCAGCCTCTTAGGAGCTAGTCAAACGAGATTATTTCTCGTCAGTCGCCTCATCGGTTTCGGCTGCTGCATCCGTCGTCTCATCGGTCACAGCAGTCTCTTCCGTTTCGGTCGCTTCGGCAGTTTCAGCTGCTTCGTCTTCCGCATCAGCTGCATCGTTTGCATCGAGTTTTGCTTCCTCAGCTTCATTAGCTTTCGGAGCCTCAACTACCGGAGCCGCTGCCTTGCGCTTAGTCTTCTTCGCCACCGGCTCCAGCACCAGCGAAATCTCAGCCATAGGAGCGTTGTCGCCCTTACGGTTTGGCAGTTTCACGATGCGGGTATAGCCGCCGTCACGATCGTGGAACTTCGGAGCCAGCTCTTCAAATAAGATATAGGCCGTCTCACGATCACGCAGATCTTTCAAAACCAAACGCCGACGGTAGGTGCCGCCTTTCTTGGCCTTCGTAATCAGCTTCTCCATATAAGGACGCACGCGGCGAGCTTTCGCCTCTGTCGTCACCACACGCTCATGATGGATGAGATCGCGGCAAAGGTTGTTGATAATCAGGCGCTCATGTGCTGGGGAACCACCCAGGCGAGGGCCTTTCGTTGGTTTAGGCATTATTTCTCCTCAAAGTTTTCATCAGATCTGGCTGAGATCACGGCTCACAGCAGATCGTCGCTGAACGTCATTGAATACGCATCGTCAGCATTAAAGCTAGCATTCGGGTTGAAACCAGCAGGCGAATCTTTCAGATGGAGCTCCAGCTTGGCCAGCTCATCTTTCACATCTTCGATGCTCTTAGCACCAAAGTTGCGAATATCAAGAAGATCAGCCTCTGAACGCTGTACCAACTCACCGATGGTGTGGATGCCCTCGCGTTGCAGACAATTTTGCGAACGAGCCGGCAGATTCAGAATCGTGATAGGTCGCTGCAGATCGCTGCTCTGCTGTTCAGGCACCGGAGCTTCTTTCAACTCCAAGCCTTCCACCTCTTCGTTGAGCTCAGTGGTCAAGCCAAAGAGCTCCACCAAAGTCTTACCAGCTGAGGCAAAAGCATCTCTGGGTAGTACCGACGGTTTCGTCTCTACATCCACGATCAGCTTGTCGAAATCGGTGCGCTGCCCCACGCGGGTAGCTTCCACCTTGTAGCTCACTTTCAGCACTGGCGAATAGATGGAGTCTACAGGGATACGGCCAATCTCAGCATCAGGATCTTTATTCTGCACTGCGCTCACGTAGCCGCGGCCACGCTCCACAGTGAGATCAAGTTCAATCTTGCCTTTCTCATTGAGATGGGCAAGCACCAGTTCCGGATTGTAGATCTCTACTCCAGATGGCGGCGTAATATCTGCAGCAGTCACCACACCTGGGCCCTGCTTGCGCAGATACATCTGCACTGGCTCATCGTGCTCAGAGGTGACGACGAGATCTTTCACATTGAGGATGATCTCTGCCACGTCCTCTTTCACACCGTCGATGGTGGAGAATTCGTGGAGCACACCATCAATATGCACCGACGTGACGGCGGCACCCGGGATAGAGCTCAAGAGCGTGCGACGCAGTGAGTTGCCCAAAGTGTAGCCAAAGCCAGGCTCAAGCGGGTTGAGCGTAAAGCGAGAACGGGTCTGAGAGACCTTTTCTTCAGTCAGCGTTGGACGCTGTTCGATGATCACTATTATTTCCTTTCGTGGGCGCCCACTATATGACGCTCAAATGTTTCTCGCGCTCATGCGGCGCTTTGGCGAGTGTAAAAGGATCAAACACGGCGGCGCTTTGGCGGACGCACACCGTTGTGAGCCTGTGGCGTGACGTCAGAAATCGACGTCACTTCCAGACCGGAAGCTGTGAGAGAACGAATAGCCGTTTCACGCCCTGAACCTGGGCCTTTCACGAACACATCTACTTTCTTCATGCCATGTTCCATCGCGCGGCGAGCTGCGTTCTCGGCGGCGAGCTGAGCAGCATACGGCGTGCTCTTACGCGAACCTTTGAAGCCCACCATGCCGCTCGAAGCAGCGGCGATCACTTCGCCATTGGTATCGGTAATAGAGACGATTGTGTTGTTAAACGTACTCTTAATATGAGCTTGGCCCACTGTGACGTTCTTGCGCACAGCGCGGCGCGGCCGGCGCGCCTGAGTTTTTTGTGCCATAAGTATTTTCTCCTGATGATTCTCTCGTCCCGCCAGTGCGATCAGATCGCTAGCACAGCGGCACGACGCTACGATTTAGCCTTACTTGGCCTTCTTCTTACCGGCCACGGTGCGCTTGGGGCCTTTGCGGGTACGAGCATTCGTCTTGGTGCGCTGGCCGTGCACTGGAAGTCCACGGCGGTGGCGCAGCCCCTGATAGCTGCCGATTTCGATCTTGCGGCGAATATCTGCTTGCACTTCGCGGCGCAGATCGCCTTCCACTTTGTAGTTCTCGTCGATATGAGCCTTGAGCTTCACGAGATCATCTTCAGTGAGGTCTTTCACGCGGGTATCTGGATTCACTCCAGTAGCTGCGAGTGTTTCATTCGCGCGCGTGCGACCAATGCCATAAATATACGTGAGCGCGATCTCCACCCTCTTTTCACGAGGGAGATCTACGCCAGAAAGACGTGCCATTCCTTGTGGCTCCTGTATTCTTTTCTGCCGAAAGTGTGGGGCACTGCTATCTCCAGAGCGATATCGCTTCTTACCTGGAGCCTCGGCTTTCGGCCCGAGGGTTGCTGGCTCTCCACCAGCTAGCCGTGCTACTTACTACAATCTGCACCATCGAATGCTGCCAGGCAAAAGCCTGAGAGCCACGAGGCTCAGATTCGGGGCAACTCCACTTGTGTGGGCTTCCCCTCCAGGATTTTTAGCCCTGGCGCTGCTTGTGCCGCGGATTGGCATCGCAAATCACCATCACACGCCCATGACGGCGAATGACTTTGCAGTGATCGCAAATCCGCTTCACGCTTGGCTTGACCTTCATTATTGTTCCTCTGCCGCCGCCGCACATATAACAATGAGCGAGGCAGCTGATCGAGCAGTTACTTATAGCGATATACGATTCTTCCGCGGCTGAGATCGTAGGGCGTCAGCTCTACGACCACGCGGTCTTCGGGAAGGATTTTGATGTAATGTTGGCGCATTTTGCCAGAGATATGAGCCAATACGATGTGCCCATTTTCCAGCTCCACACGAAACATCGCATTGGGAAGGGCTTCAGTTACCCGTCCCTCAACTTCGATTACGCCTTCTTTTTTCGCCATTAGTCTCCGCTAACTGTTTTACTTCTTGCTGTGGGCTCTGTGCTAAACGCGGCTGCCGATACACAGCCGAGCCTGCAGCGAAGCTGCGCAGACACAGAACACCAATGAACAAGTCTACGCGCTCGCACTAGTGGAGAAAACCTCGAATGTGGTGCAATGAGTCACGTCGTGTACATCTCTGCCCATCACCATAGTGCCATCCAGCCCAGCTGACGCGCTGCACGCCCCGTCGTCACGTCCGTGCACACCACATCCAGCGCATGAGGTTTGCCAAGCTGAGCTATGTGCTCTATTACCCCAAAGCATACACACCACCGTGTATGCACATCTGTGTGCACATCATTGAGCACTCCAGCTTGAGCCGGAAATCCGCATCACCCACTGTCTCAAAACTCAATAACTGGATCTCGTGCGTATCTCTCCCCTCCCCATCAGTCTGAGCACGCGCCAGGTCTGTCATCTGCTCCCGCAGTGGTAGAGCTTCGCTTTTATTGTGCGTATTACGCGCAACTCTTATTGTGCCAGCTCATTGTGGGAGCCACGCAGAATTGTCAGGCTCCAAGTGGCACTGGAGTGACGCCGAAGCGGGCTAGTTCGCTAGCGCCGCCGTCACGCGCTGAAAGTACCCAAATTCCGCGTGAATGCAGTGCCACCTCATGCTCCCAATGGCAACCGTCGGAGCCGTCGAGAGTCTTGACGGTCCAGTCGTCGTCAAGCGTCCTGTTACGCGGTGATCCCGCGGCAAAAATTGGCTCAATGCACAACACCATCCCCTGCTTGAGCTTCACTTTCTTGCGAGATCTAAAGTTGTACACTTCGGGTTCCATGTGCATCTGCGTACCTAGACCATGCCCGATAAACTCACGCACAATCGACGGGCGTTCACTACGAGGCACGCTATCAACGTAATGCTCCACAGCCGCACCAATATCTTCCACGTATGTGCCGCTGGCCATCGCAGCGATGCCTGCCCACATCGCCTCGCGCGTGATCTCGCTCAGACGTTCACGGCGAGCCATCACCTGCGGGTCTCCACCAGCTACCACGGTGCTGACACAGGCATCAGCGTGCCAACCTCCCAGCAAAGCTCCACAGTCAAAACTCACAATATCCCCAGGGCGCAGCACTTCCTCGCCAGGGATGCCATGCACCACCGTAGAATTGACGGAGATACAAGTCTGTGCCGGATACCCCTCATACCCATAAAAATTAGAGACAGCGCCGTGAGCTTTCAACACTCCCAAGGCCACATCGTCTAGCTCTTGTGTAGTGACGCCAGGGGCTGCTGCCGCCAGCAGAGCCTCGTGAATGTCTGCCACTACTAATGCACTCTGACGCATAGCGAGAATCTGCTGATCAGTTTTGAGTTCAATACGTTGACGACTGCGCATATCAACACCATACGCCACCTCACACCCGACAGCCAGAAATCACGCAGAGCATGGAACGTCCACGGTGAATCGGAGCTGGTAGGCAATAAGCACAGACGAGTTTGGGGCGATACCCACTGAGGGATTTGGGATTTTCATTGGCACGGCGAGAAAAGTCGGTAGCAAGCCGTCTCGACTCAAGTTGATAATCTCCTTGCTCTGCTACGTTGATGATCTCTGGGCTCTATTACAACGACTATCAACCTAGAACAAAGAGTTTTGTCTGCTAGATCCCGATCACGCCGGTAGAAGCAGCCTAGAGCACTCCCACAGCGGCAGGGCGCACATAGCTGTGGTGGCGGATGCATCTGCGTACATCCGCCACCACAATATGCTTGTGCATCAGCGAGAGCTGATCAGCCCCGCGTCAGCTCCCGCATCCCTGAGTCATTCAGCTCTGCGGCGCCGCGCCAGCAGCAACGCCCCAACACCGCCTAGGAGCACTGCCGCTCCCAGCAGGGAACGTGCATCTATGCCGGTCTTTGGTAGGGTGCTGCTCTTTTCTGCCTCAACAGCAGGCTGCTCTTTATCGACAGTGGGCTGCTCAGCTTTGCCTTGCTCATCCTGTCCCTGCTGATGCTGAGGTTGATCCTGCGGCTCGGCACCGCCAGATCCTTGCGAGCCAGATCCTTGTGAACTTGGTTCTTGTGAGCCTGGTTCTTGTGGATCCTCCGGATCAGTGGTACCTGGAACGGATGGAGAATCCGTAGAGTTGTCACCCGTACTGACAGCGCCAATATCGGCAGTCCGTGCCTCTCGACCAAAGAAATCCGTGCCAAGAGCAAAACCGTTCCAGTCAGTGATGGCTTTACCCGCGCCGATAGCTGGAGAATTGTCCGCCAACTTGTATCCGTCAAACTCAGTCGTGATCGCATCCGCTTGCGCAAAGCTCATATTGGGGAAGTAGTGCTTCCGAGCTTTCATATCTGCAGCGGGAGACTCCGGAGCAGTGCCAGGATTGGCGAGCACCGTCTCCCCTTGAGCAACTTTCACGGCAGCCGTATCGCTTTGCGGATAATTGGCGTAGTTGTAATAGAGATTGTTGGAATACGTCACCTTTGCATTGCCATCAATATCCTTGGGATCCCACGTAATATGGCCGAGCGGCTGCCAATCCTCATGGCGGGGCTGAGGGCTCACATTGTAGAAGATATTATTCTCCACTTTCATCGTGCCCTGCTGAGCTTGGGCAGGATGCAAAATCGAGGCCCCCTCTTTCAGATAGAACGTATTGTTGTAAACGTGAGCATTCGGGTAGAGGCCAGCATACTCAGCAATCCAGTATGTCGGCGACAATGCACCCATCGCATCATTCTGTGCAATGTTGAATCGGAACGTAGAGTTTGCCGCCTGGTGTCCGCAGAACATGACGGTTCCGCCAGAGTTGTTGGCAGAATAGTTGTACTCATACAGTGTGCCATCTCCAGAATCGGCATCCCAGGGCATACCGTCACCATTTCCCTTGTCGGCACCGCGAGTATTGAGCCCCTCATTGAAACGGAAAACGGCATTCTTGGATTTCCACGGCCAGATTGAGGCAGCCACACGTCCGCCCTGCTTGTCGAATTTATCTTCGTTGCCAGGAATCACTTTGCCGTTGTTGGCTCCGTTATTGCCTGAATACTTGAAAAGATAGTCCGTGGTATTCATCCACGTTGCGATCTCAGTGGCCACATTGCTTTCGATGATCGGCTTGTAGCCGTATATTGCCGTGATGGCGTCCCCGCCAGTGTTCTTGATGAAGTTACGGCTTATCACCATGTCCGTCATTCCGTACTTTTTGATGGTCTCATCAGGAATCTGGTCAAGGTGATCAACTGCTGCTGAGGCATAGGCGCTATACACCGCCGCAATACCCCACCGGCCAGAATCTTCCACACGGTTATCAACGATCTGCAGATCGTTAAAACGTGGGTATCCCGTCGTCGGCTCATCAAGTGCTGGGATAAATCCTGAGCTCATGCGCTCAGCAGCGGGCTTCATCTTTTCAGTGGCGATAAAAGCACTAAAGTAGATTGCGCCATTGAGAGAATGCTTGTTGTAGACGTTGCCTTGGACGTCGTGCACATAGAGATCTTTGAGTACGACGTGATCCAGTGTTCCCTTATTCTGGGCAATACCAGCCACACCCGTGCGGTCTAACGCACACTTATCATTGTAAAGACATCCATTTTCTCTGCCGTCCGCATCTTCTACACGCCTATTCGTGATCTCAAGATCTGTCAGCTCAATGTTTTGCACATCTTTCAGCATCACTGCAGAAGAAACAGCGTCTTGCGCAAAATAGTGCTGAGCATGGGCGAGCGTCAGACCATAATCGAGTTTCCATTGGCCAGCTCCATTAGCAGCAATGACTGGTTTCGCTTCTCCCTCACCATAAGCGGAGATAACCAGCGGGGCGCCCTCAAAACTCTCTTGGAAAGCACAGGACGTGCCATCATTAAACGCGAACTGTCTATCTCCACTGATACACAGATGCTGATTATTAAACGTATCTCCACGCTTGAGCAGTATCTTATCGCCAGCGTGTAAGGTCAAAGTATTGACTTTAGCGAGGGTCCGAAACGGTTTCGCCTCAGATCGCCCGTCGTTCGCGTCGTCACCCGATGCACTCACGTAGTAGGTGACGCCGGATGTCGATTCTTCTCCTGTAGGAGCTGCCAAAGCTGGTGACGGCGTCGCTGCCGCTATCAAGCAGGCCACAGCGCCAGCGCTGATGAGACTGCTGAACTTCTTCATCTTCATAGATCCCCTATGTATTGTCTGTTGATCATGCCATTGACAGTGATCACGTTATTGACAGCTTCAAGCTAATAGCTGAGAGCAGATGCCGCAAAATCTACCAGGTTCTCTTGATTCATGGTGACATCCATCTCCTGCACTCGAGCTGCTAAAAGGTCATAGTAAATAGTGGTGCGTAGATCCCCCTTAACACTTGCGGCAATAATATCCCACCTCTTTGATTCTGAGGCAATAGCGGCAATCTCTGGACCAAAATCCCAGGTATTCTCAGCGTAATGTTGCTTCACCTGAGCGTCTGTGACTGCCATTCCTGGAGCAGTATCATCGTTGATATAGGTGTCTTTCAGCTGCGATAGATACCTGGATAGGTAAACTGGCACATCGTAGCTATCAAGACCATAAACGGCCTTACCTTCTGAATGGGCACGTTCATGGTCGGCATTCGTAGTTGCTATATTCTGAGTGACGTCAGCCCAACTAGCGCTGTGCATATGGCCAGCTACAACTGCTTGTTGGTATGCGGCGTGCTGCTGTTCTAAAAGACGAACCCCTTTACACAGGGCGAATTCCAGCGGGTGCGCGGCAGCGGCGCAGAGTTTTTTACTCGCTGGCGAATAAGCGCTCGTGAGCTGCGCTTGCACCCGTTCGACTTCAGAACGCGGCTGTGCAGAAACTTCCGGCGTACATTCAGTGGTATTCGAACGCCAAAAATCAGCGCCAATAGATTGTTCACCGCTTGCACAGCTCGCTACCACCACTGATGCGATCTCATGCAGAGCATAACGGAATTCACCAGCCGTGATTGGCTCCCCTGCAATCTCCAGTCCAATCAATTGCCCGTCGCCATTATCTGCACCGGCAGCGCCCTGCCGCTTAGTATCTGCTCCTGGTGCACCGCTGCCCGAGCCACCACCAGCCTTCGGCATCCCGTAGATGAGGGCACACACGGCTGCAACGATAAACAGCACCGCAATCAGGGCAGCACAAAGCACCTTTTTCTTCGAGGGCTCTCCTGCTCTACCCAGCATTCTGCGGTTGTTCGTCATTGATTATCTATTCCTCGCTCACGAGAACAGCAACGCTCCGAGGCTTCTTCCCCGCTGCGTCATTGTACCGCGATCGCAACTGCCCTTTCTTCAACTGCCTTTCCTCAGGCTAGAGCGCCCTCCCCTAGAGTGCAAACCTCTTTTTCAATGCGCTCACAATCCGATCATGTACCTCGGCAATCTCACCAACTCCGTCAATTTTCAACACAATGTCTCGATCTGCATAGGCATCCACCACTGGTTGCGTCTGCTGGTGATAGACCTCAATACGGCGGCGAATCACGGGCTCAGTGTCGTCAGCCCGTCCCTCAATTTCAGCTCTACGCAGCAGTCTTGCCACGATGGCATCATCAGGAATGACGAGTTCAATCACTGCATCCAGCTGCACTCCCAGATCGGCAAGAATCTGATCGAGCTGCGTCACCTGATGGACGTTGCGCGGATAGCCATCGAGTAAAAAGCCTTCGGCGGCATCAGGCTGGCCGAGGCGGGCGCGCACCATAGCGTCCGTCACCTCATCCGGCACCAGATTTCCGGCGTCAATATAGCCCTGAGCTCGCTTCCCCAGCTCAGTGCCGTCAGCGATATTAGCTCGGAAAATAGCACCAGTGGAGATTTCTGGAATCCCCATTGCCTGCGCAATCCTCGTCGCTTGAGTGCCTTTCCCCGCCCCTGGCGGGCCGACAATCACCATCCGTGCTTTCATATCCACGCTCTCTTCCTATCTCGTGACGTCAAACAGCCATCTGCGGGCGGCTGCGATCCGTGAGCGGCTGTGCTATCCGTGCGGAAAGCTCGATTACACCGCGCAGCTGCATTCGCACCATCTGCCTTAGCGGCCAAAACTTCACACTGTTACACGTTGCTACACGTGCACACATCGCTGCATCAGCTTTCGCCATTGCAAGAAGTTTATGCTTTTATCCTAGCTCGACGCAGGAACAGAAAACTTCGACTTTAGTCTGCTGCTGTAGGCTCTGACGTATTACTGTAGCTTTAGCCGGTAACTTTAGCCGGTGACGTTAAGCAATAGTTGAGTCTGTAGTTCTCGTCACTATCGTGCTTAAGGCTCTATAGGCTCTTTTCTGCAGTTCTAGAAATAGCCGTAGCCACAATTTGAGAGCTAGCGGACAAGAGTTGTTGATCGCAGATGAGTAATCATCGTAGTCGCAGAAACATCATCGTCTGGCCATGAACAAGAAACTACAACAGTGGGGCTGCATCGCACATTACTGCGACGCAGCCCCACTGACATCAACGCTCGATACGTTCGATCAGCGCAAGAATCCCTCGTAGTGCCGCTGCTGTAGCTGTGCGTCGATATCTTTCACAGTCTGCAAGCCCACGCCCACCAGAATAATGATCGAGGTGCCGCCAATGCCCATGCCCTGAATTCCCAGTGAATTAAACACCAGGTACGGAATCATCGCCACAATAGCGAGGTAGATAGCTCCCACCCAGTTGATGCGGTTAATGACGTAGCGCAGATACTCTGCAGTAGGCGCACCGGCGCGAATCCCTGGGATGAAGCCGCCATAGCGCTTCATATTGTCTGCAATCTCCTCGGGATTAAAAGTAATAGAGGTATAGAAGAATGCAAAAAACACAATCAGAATTGCATAAGCTGCGAGATACCACGGCGAGGAGTAGGTGAAGTGGGTATTGATCCACTGCACCCATCCCTTTGTTGGATCACCAAAGGTGGCCACCATTTGCGGAATCGAAAGAATCGACGAAGCAAAGATCACCGGAATCACGTTGGCCATATTCACTTTAATCGGAATATAGGTGCTGGTACCGCCATAGGTGCGCCGCCCAACCACGCGTTTTGCGTACTGTACTGGAATACGGCGCTGGCTCTGTTCCACAAACACCACCACCACGGTGATCGCCAAGAACATCAGAATGACGACGGTCACGTCTTTGACGGGGTTGTTACCCTTTGCCACCGTACCCACGAGCGCTGGGAAGTTCGCGGCAATACCAGTGAAGATCAAAAGGCTCATGCCGTTGCCCACGCCGCGCTCAGTGATAATCTCCGCCAGCCACATCACCAAGCCGGTACCCGCCGTCATAACCAGGATGATCAGTAGCAGCGTAGGTACTGAGTCATCGGGAATTGGGTGCTCAGTGCAACCTGGGAAGAGCGCTGAGTTCGCTACTGAGGCGATCACAGAACTTTGCAAAATGGCGAGGAAAATCGTCACGTAACGGGTGTACTCTGTGAGTTTTGCCTGGCCTGTTTGCCCCTCTTTGTGGAGCTCCTCGAAACGTGGAATCACCACTCTCATAAGCTGCACAATAATAGATGCCGTGATGTACGGCATGATACCGAGAGCAAAGATCGAGAGCTGCAGCATACCGCCGCCAGCAAACATATTCATCATCGTGAGCAGTTCAAGTTTGCCAGACGTCTTAATAAGACACTGTTGCACATTGACATAGGACACAAACGGCGCCGGCACATACGTGCCCAAACGATATATGGCCATGATGAGCATGGTCACCAACAGTTTCTTCCGCAAGTCGGGCGTACGGAATGCCGAGGCTAATGCTTTCAGCAAGGGAACCCTCTTTCAGTAGAGCGGCGTGATCGGTCCCCACAAATGTAGGAACCGATCACACGTGCTAATTCATCGTATCAGGCTTCGCGCTTCGTCAGAGAACCGCCAGCTGCCTCAATCTTCTGAGCAGCTGAAGCGCTCCACTTATCCACCGTGAGATCAATCTTCACAGTGATCTCACCAGTGCCGAGCACTTTCACGAGCTCATGATCGCGCACAGCTCCCTTAGCGACGAGATCTTCCACGCTCACAGCCCCTCCCTCAGGGAAAAGCTCAGTGAGGCGATCAAGATTCACCACTTGGTATTCGATGCGAGCAGGATTCTTGAACCCGCGCAGCTTCGGAAGACGCATATGCATCGGCATCTGTCCGCCTTCAAAGGCGCTAGATACCTGATAGCGAGCCTTCGTACCTTTAGTACCACGGCCAGCGGTCTTACCTTTACTACCTTCGCCACGCCCTACGCGAGTACGTGCTTTCTTCGAGCCGCGAGCTGGCTTGAGGTCGTGAATTTTGATGATCGCCGACTTTTCGGCTTGTTCTTCGTGTTCAGCCATCAGGCCACCTCCTCCACTTCCACAAGGTGCGCCACAGTGCGAATCATGCCGCGCACAGCTGGGGTGTCGTCACGCTCCACGCTCTGATGGATCTTGTGCAATCCGAGCGTCAGAATCGTATCTTTCTGATTTTGCTTGGCACCAACCAAACCCTTTACTTGCGTAATTTTCAGTTTTGCCATCAGGCACTCACCCCCGAAGCAGCGGCAGCATTCTCAGCCGCAGCCGCAGCATTTTTCTCTTCTTCACGAGCTTTAGCTTCTGCTTCAGCGCGTGCACGAAGCATAGCGGCAGGAGCGACCCGATCCAATGGAAGACCACGGCGCGCTGCCACTGCTTCCGGTGGTTCAAGCTGCTTGAGAGCTGCCACAGCGCCACGCACGATGTTGATAGCATTCGACGAACCGAGGCTCTTCGAGAGCACGTCGTGAATCCCCGCAGCTTCCATCAAGGCACGCACAGGGCCACCAGCGATAACGCCAGTACCAGGAGAAGCCGGACGCAGCATCACTACGCCTGCGGCATCTTCGCCCTGCACCATGTGCGGAATCGTCGTGCCAAGACGCGGCACCTTGAAGAAATTCTTCTTGGCATCTTCAGTCCCTTTAGCGATTGCCGCTGGCACTTCGTGCGCCTTGCCGTAGCCGACACCAAGCGTGCCATTGCCGTCACCAACGACGACGAGAGCGGTGAAGCTCATACGGCGCCCGCCTTTAACGGTCTTCGCCACGCGGTTAATACTCACGACACGCTCGACGTAAGCGTTTTTCTCTTCGCTGCGGCGATCTCCACGGCGATCTCCACGCCGTTCGCTGCGGCGCCCACGGCCACCGCGTTCGCGGCCGCTATCGGCGTTTTCTACACGTTCGGTGTGATCCTGTGCTTGATCTTGAGTCTGATCAACCATCACTGTTTCCTCTCGATCTGCCATTAGAGCACCAGTCCTGCCTCGCGGGCGCCGTCTGCAACGGCAGCCACCCGTCCGTGATACTGATTGCCTCCGCGGTCAAACACCACAGTGGTGATGCCAGCGTCGAGGGCGCGTTTGCCAACGAGAAGTCCCACCTCGTGAGCTTTCTCTACCTTGTTGGCGGCTTTCGCCCGCAGGTCGGCTTCCATAGTGGAGGCAGAAACCAACGTCGCCCCCACGGTGTCGTCGATCACCTGAGCCACCATATGCCGGTTGGAACGACTCACCACCAAACGTGGCCGCTCGGCTGTGCCCCGTACCTGCTTGCGCACGCGCTGATGGCGGCGTGCACGCGAAACGAATTTGCCTTTGCCTTTGATAGAAACGACCATCACTTACCAGCCTTTCCAGCCTTACGGCGGATGTGCTCGTCGGCGTACTTCACGCCCTTGCCCTTATATGGCTCAGGCTTGCGCAGTTTACGAATCTGAGCTGCAACCTCGCCCACCTGCTGCTTTGAAATGCCGTTCACGGAGAATTTCGTGGGGCTCTCCACAGTGAAAGAAATTCCTTCGGGAGCTTGCACAAAAATCGTATGTGAATAGCCGAGTGAAAATTCAAGATCTTTGCCCTTAGCTACCACACGATAACCAGTGCCAACGATCTCCATATCTTTCTTGTAGCCCTCGGTGACGCCAATGATGTTGTTGTTCACCAAGGTACGTGCCAGGCCGTGGAGCGAACGGGACGTACGCTCGTCGTCAGGGCGAGTCACAACGATTTGATCTCCCTCAAGCTTTGCAGTGATCGGCTGTGGAATTGCTTGCGAAAGCTCACCCTTTGGGCCTTTCACCGTCACGACGTCACCGTCGATTTTTACGTCCACACCAGCAGGAATGGTGATGGGGAGTTTACCAATACGAGACATTGAGTATCCTCCTCTCACCAGACGTAGGCGAGGACTTCCCCACCCACGCCTTTCTCTTTCGCTTCACGATCTGTCAGCAGACCGCTGGAGCTCGAAATAATAGCTATGCCGAGACCACCAAGCACTTTAGGAAGTTTGGTTGATTTCGCGTAGACGCGCAAACCTGGCTTCGAAATGCGACGCACACCGGCGAGCGCACGCTCACGGGCTGGGCCGTATTTCAACGTGAGAGTGAGAGTTTTACCCACTCGGGCATCCTCTATCTCATATTTTTCGATATAGCCTTCACGCTGGAGAATTTCAGCAATTCTCCCTTTCATCTTCGAGAACGGCATCGACACCGTCTCGTGGTACGCCGCATTGGCGTTGCGCAGACGCGTCAGCATGTCTGCGATTGGATCTGTCATTGTCATGTTGGGCTATGCCCTTCCTCGTAGCGGTTTCCTCCTCGGACCTGCCACGTAGTTCTTTACCAGCTTGCTTTCTTCACGCCTGGCAGCTCGCCAGCAAGCGCCATTTCGCGCAAGCAGACGCGGCACAGGCCAAACTTACGGTAGACCGAGTGCGGGCGACCACAGCGCTGGCAGCGCGTATAGGCACGCACGGCAAACTTCGGTTTCCGATTTGCCTTCACTTTGAGCGAGGTTTTCGCCATATCTCAGTCCTCTTCCTTGAATGGGAATCCGAGGTGACGCAGCAATGAACGCCCCTCATCGTCAGTTTGAGCAGTCGTAACGACGGTGATATCCATGCCTCGGACGCGATCAATCTTGTCTTGATCAATTTCGTGGAACACAGACTGCTCCGTAAGGCCGAACGTGTAGTTGCCACGACCATCAAACTGCTTCGGGCTCAGACCGCGGAAATCACGGATCCGAGGAAGCGCAGTGGAGAGCAACCGATCGAGAAACTCCCACATACGATCGCCACGCAGGGTAGCGTGGCAGCCGATTGCCTGGCCGGCACGCAGCTTGAACTGTGCGATGGACTTACGAGCGCGCGTCACCTGCGGCTTCTGGCCAGTGATGAGCGTCATGTCGTTGATAGCACCATCCATCACTTTGGAATCATGTGCGGCATCGCCCACGCCCATGTTGACGACGATCTTTTCCAGACGAGCAATCTGGTTGGGATTGCCATACTGGAATTCTTTCTGCAGCTGAGGCGCAATCTCTTCGCGGTACTTGGCTTTCAAGCGGGGCATAACTTTATCGTCACTCACAGCTCGATCTCCTTTCCTGCTTTGCGTCCAATGCGCTCACGCACGAGCTTCTTGCGGCCGTTGCGCTCCACTTCCACATCACGGAAGCCCACACGCACTGGCTTTTTATCTGGCCCTACGAGCATCACGTTGGAAACGTGAATAGGCGCTTCCACCGTCTCAATACCGCCAGTGGCACCACCGCGGGCGTCACGCCCTACTTTCGTGTGCTTCTTGACGCGCTGGACGCCCTCCACAATTACGCGATCTTCTTTGGTGAGCACCCGCAAGACGCGGCCTTGCATCCCCTTATCGCGGCCAGCAATCACCTGAACCAGGTCGCCTTTCTTGATTTTGGCTGCCATCTCAGATCACCTCCGGCGCAAGCGATACAATACGCATAAATTTCTTCTCACGAAGTTCACGAGCAACTGGCCCGAAAATACGGGTGCCACGCGGCTCAGTGTCATTCTTAAGCAGCACTGCTGCATTCTCTCCGAAGCTGATGTAGCTGCCATCGGGGCGGCGCGTTTCTTTCTTGGCGCGCACCACCACAGCTTTCACCACTTCGCCTTTCTTTGCGTTTCCGCCAGGAATTGCATCCTTCACGGTGGCGACGATCACGTCGCCAATACCGGCGTAGCGCTTACCAGAGCCACCGAGCACGCGGATGCACAAAATTTCCTTGGCACCGGTGTTGTCGGCAACCTTGAGTCGCGACTCCTGCTGGATCATTTATTTTCTCCTATCGTCTGCTGGTTCTCGCCTTGCGAGCCTTGCCGAACGGATGGGTTGATCGGCGCAGCCGTGTAGCTTCTCAGCCACACGGCCACACCGAAAACTCACTTCGCCTTCTCGATAATCTCTGCCACACGGAAATGCTTTGTAGCAGATAGTGGACGGGTCTCCATGATGGAAACGAGATCACCAACGTGTGCCTCATTGTGCTCATCATGTGCCTTGTAGCGCTTGGTACGAGTCATCACCTTACCGTAGAGCGCGTGCTTACGGCGATCCTCCACCTCGACTACAACCGTCTTATCCATCTTGTCTGATACAACGTACCCGCGGCGCACCTTGCGGTGGTTGCGCTGTACGCTTTCAGTCTTCTCTTCGCTCACCTCAAACCTCACTTCTTAGCCGAGCGCGCCACCGGAGCGGTACGAATACCGAGCTCGCGTTCCCGAGCAATCGTGTAGACACGCGCGATATCGCGCCGAACTTCCTTCAAACGCCCAGCATCTTCCAAACGGTGAGTGACCGCAGAGAAGCGCAGGTTGAAGAGTTCTTCTTTATATTCCTTCACTTTTTCAGCGAGTTCGGAATCAGTGAGTTTATCTAGTTCCGCAGTGCTGATGCCTTTAGCCATCATTCACCTTCCTCACGGGCCACAAAACGGGTTTTCATCGGAAGTTTGTGCATGGCACGCAGCATGGCGCCGCGCGCAAGTTCTTCGCTCACACCAGCAATTTCAAACATGACGCGCCCTGGCTTCACGTTTGCTACCCACGTTTCGACTGGCCCTTTACCTGAGCCCATACGCAGGCCAAGGGCTTTCTTCGTCAGTGGGCGATCTGGGAAAATGTTGATCCAGATCTTACCACCGCGCTTGACGTAACGAGTCATAGCGATACGAGCAGCCTCAATCTGCCGGTTGGTGACGTATGCAGGCTCAAGTGCCTGAATGCCGTAATCACCGAAAGCGAGCTTCGTGCCGCCCTTGCTCATGCCGGAACGGCCAGGCCGATGCTGTTTACGATACTTTGTACGACGGGGAATGAGCATTGATCTCAGGCCTCCGTTTCCTGGGTTGGGGCTGCAGAAGCTGCTGGAGCTTCAGATGCAGCAGGTTCCGTGACGACACCCGCCTCAGCAGTTGCCGGAGCCTCAGCGCCAGCACCACGGCGGCCACGATTACCACGGTTTGAACGGTTGGAGCGCCGATCACCACGTCCACCACGGGAGCGGCCACCTTCGCTCAGCGAACGGAAATACTCTTGCTCTGTCATATCGCCACGGTAGATCCATACTTTCACACCGATTCGACCGAATGTGGTGCGAGCTTCGTAGAAGCCGTAGTCGATATTCGCCCGCAGAGTGTGCAACGGGACGCGCCCCTCACGATAGAATTCGCTGCGGCTCATTTCAGCGCCGCCGAGGCGGCCTGCGCACTGCACGCGGATACCTTTGGCGCCAGCGCGCTGAGCGCTCTGAATAGCCTTACGCATAGCACGTCGGAAGCTCACACGTGCGGCCAACTGCTCGGCCACACCTTGAGCTACCAACTGAGCATCGGCTTCAGGATTCTTCACTTCGAGGATATTGAGCTGCACACTCTTACCGGTGAGCTTCTCCAGATCTTGGCGGAGCCGATCGGCCTCAGCGCCACGGCGCCCAATCACGATGCCTGGGCGAGCCGTGTGGATATCCACGACAACGCGCTCGGTACGGCGCTCGATACTGACGCGGGAAATGCCCGCACGCTCCAGCTTCTTCTCCATCATCCGGCGAATTTTGATGTCTTCACCTAGATAATCGCGATAGCGCTGCCCCTCTTTCTTGGAATCAGCAAACCACTTAGAGCGGTGATCTGTGGTGATTCCCAAGCGGAACCCTGTTGGGTTAACTTTCTGCCCCACGATCAGGCCTCCTTCTCGTTGCTTTTGCCATCAGATACCACCACCGTGATGTGGCTGGTGCGCTTCAAAATCCGCGCTGCACGCCCTCGGGCGCGTGGGCGAATACGCTTCATCGTTGGCCCCTCATCTGCATAGGCTGCGACGATTCTCAAAGCCTCTTCGTCGAAACGTTCGCCAGCTTCATCAGCTTTAAAGCGAGCATTTGCCACTGCCGAAAGCAGCACAGCCTTGATATCACGAGCCACAGCCTGAGGAGCATACGTGAGCACGTCGACGGCATCCAGAACGCGCTTCCCGCGAATCTCGTTGATTACGCGGCGCGACTTCTGGGGCGTAACGCGCACATACTTTGCTTGCGCCTTAGCTTCCATATTTCTGCCTATCTCTTCCTACTCACGTGCCTCAGCGGCGACGGCCCTTCTTGTCGTCTTTCTCGTGTCCCTTAAAGGTACGAGTGGGGGCGAACTCACCGAGCTTGTGTCCCACCATTGCCTCCGTGATAAACACCGGCACGTGTTTACGTCCATCGTGCACAGCAAAAGTGTGTCCAAGGAAGTCCGGCGTAATCATCGAACGGCGAGACCACGTCTTAATCACATTCTTCGTGCCCTTTTCATTTTGTTCATCCACTTTCTTGAGTAGATGCTCATCGACGAACGGGCCTTTCTTCAAACTCCGCGGCATAGCTCACTCCTCCTATCAGCGGTTCTTGCCAGTCTTGCGACGGCGCACAATGAGCTTGTCGCTGGGCTTGTTGGGATGACGGGTACGACCTTCAGGCTTGCCCCACGGGCTCACCGGATGGCGGCCACCAGAGGTCTTGCCTTCGCCACCGCCATGTGGATGGTCTACTGGGTTCATAACGACGCCACGCACCGTTGGGCGCACGCCTTTCCAGCGCATACGGCCAGCTTTACCCCAGTTGATATTGGACTGCTCAGCGTTACCTACTTCGCCTACAGTGGCGCGGCAACGAGCGTCGACGTTGCGGATCTCGCCAGATGGCATACGCAGCTGAGCATACTTGCCCTCCTTGGCCACGAGCTGCACCGAGTTGCCAGCGGAGCGAGCGATTTTCGCACCGCCACCTGGCTGCAGCTCCACAGCGTGCACCACAGTACCTACTGGGATATTACGCAGCGGGAGGTTATTGCCTGGCTTGATGTCTGCGCTCGGACCATTCTCCACAATCATGCCCTGCTTGAGACCATTAGGAGCGAGAATATAACGCTTAGCGCCATCCACATAGTGAAGTAGCGCAATTCGAGCCGTACGATTTGGATCGTATTCAATGTGCGCCACCCGTGCATTCACGCCGTCTTTGTCGTTGCGGCGGAAGTCAATCACACGATACTGGCGCTTGTGCCCACCGCCCTTGTGACGAGTGGTGATGCGACCGTTGTTGTTGCGGCCACCAGTCTTATGCAGCGGACGCACAAGGCTTTTCTCTGGAGTGGAGCGTGTGATCTCAACGAAATCGGAAACGCTCGCTCCGCGGCGCCCAGGCGTCGTCGGCTTGTACTTACGAATTCCCATGAGTTACTTCCTCAATCTCCGCTGGCATCAGCCAACAATGTCGCCATAGATGTCGATCGTACCTTCACGCAGCGTTACAATGGCACGCTTCGTGGCTTTACGCCGGCCATAGCCAGTGCGAGTACGCACCGCTTTGCCCGCGCGATTGATCGTATTCACCGAGGCAACTTTCACTGCGAAAATCTTCTCAATAGCGATCTTGATTTCAGTCTTGTTTGCATCGGGATGTACGAAGAAAGTGTACTTCCCTTCATCTTCAAGACGGGTAGCCTTCTCGGAGGCCACTGGACGCAGGATCACATCGTGCGGATCCTTATTCCAAAATTTCTGTTCCGTCACTTCGTGGCCTCCTTAGCAGTGGCATTGAGATTCACCCAGGTATTCAGGGCGTCCTCGGTGAACACCACGTCGTCAGCCATCAGCACATCGTATGCGTTGAGCTGATCCACGTAGAGCGTGTGAACTTCTGGGATATTGCGCAAGGAGAGCACATCCGTGTCTGCTTCGCGTCCGAGCACTGCCAGTACCCTTTTTGCGCTTGAAAAAGTGCCGAGCAGCGAGATAGCCGTCTTGGTGCTAGGAGTTTGCGAATCCACAAAACCTTTCACCACGAAAATCCGACCGCCGCGAGCGCGATTCGACAGGCTTTGCTTCAGCGCAGCCTTAATCATTTTCTTAGGGGTACGCTGCGAATAATCACGTGGCTTGGGGCCATGTACCGTGCCACCACCAGTGAAATGCGGAGCGCGGATAGAGCCTTGACGAGCGCGACCCGTACCCTTCTGTTTAAAAGGCTTGACGCCACCGCCGCGCACCTCTCCGCGAGTTTTCGTGGAGTGCGTGCCCTGACGAGCAGCGGCGAGCTGTGCCGTCACTACTTGGTGTAGCAAGGCAACGTTGGCATCGAGGTCAAAAAGCTCTGCCGGAAGCGTGGCCGTTCCGGCCTTCTTGCCATCATAATCGAGGACGTCTACTTTGAAGTCTGCCATTGTTTCAGGCTCCCTTCACTGCTGAGCGAATCACGACGACGCCACCTTTAGCACCAGGAATAGCACCCTTGACGAGCAGCAAATCGCGTTCGGAATCAATCGCCTGAATCGTGAGGTTTTGTACCGTCACGCGGGCGTTACCCATACGTCCGGCCATGCGCATTCCACGGAATACACGGCTCGGCGTGGCGCACGCTCCAATAGAACCAGGCTTGCGGTGGTTGCGGTGGGCGCCGTGGGATGCTGAGACACCTTGGAAACCGTGGCGCTTCATCACACCGGCGTAGCCTTTACCCTTGCTCTTACCGATCACGTCTACCGTGGCGCCAACTTCAAACGTCTCCACGCCGATCTCTTGTCCCAGCGTATAGCTAGCGGCGT
Source organism: Actinomycetaceae bacterium (assembly GCA_028724905.1). Classification (GTDB taxonomy): domain Bacteria; phylum Actinomycetota; class Actinomycetes; order Actinomycetales; family Actinomycetaceae; genus Arcanobacterium_A. The sequence goes on from JAQYTG010000012.1 coordinate 74,772, forward strand.
CGCTGGTGCGGATCTCGGCGATGTGACGCCGAGGAGTCACTCCAGCTTTAGCAAAGTGACCAGCGAGAGGCTTCGTCACGTTCTTGGCTTTCAGCTCTCCAGAAGCGAGCTGCACCGCTTCATATCCATCAACTTCAGGCGTGCGCACCTGAGTGACCACATTCTTTCCAACTCGCACAACGGTGACGGGCACGAGATTTGAATTCTCATCCCACACTTGAGTCATGCCGAGCTTGGTGCCGACAAGCGCTTTCACAGGCTTCGGCTCCACTGCTTGGATGTTTTTTACCATTATCGTTACCTCAATACCTTCGAGCTGATCAGAGCTTGATCTCCACACTCACATCGGCCGGCAAATCTAGGCGACGCAAGGTGTCAATGGTCTTCAGGGTCGGATCAACGATGTCGATCAAACGCTTGTGCGTGCGCATTTCAAACTGCTCACGGCTGTCCTTGTACTTGTGGGGCGAACGGATCACGGTGTATACGTTTTTCTCCGTTGGCAACGGCACAGGCCCCACTACCGATGCTCCCGTACGGGTAACTTCGTCGACGAGCTTTTTCGCTGCAGTGTCGATGACCTCGTGGTCATAAGACTTCAGACGGATGCGGATTTTTTGTCCCGCCATGGCGTCGTCTCCCTCTCTTCTACCTCGGCTTCACCGAAACCCGCACTCGGGCGTGTCGCGGAGGGAACCGCTCTCTCGCCACTATCGAATTTTGATAAAACCTTGATTTTGCGCCAGTCTGCTGCTGCAAACTAGCCACGTATATAGCTCGACGTTCCGAGCAACTCATCTAGTATGACCCACTCAAGAGTTGAAATCAAGGCACATCTGCTCGAGGTGCGCAACGACACAATGGCCATTAAGCTGCCCGTACTCTCAGGGTACCCGTACTTCTCGATCACCCGCACCCGTGAGACACTCGCGCTCTTCTCGTGAGGCACTCACTTCTCTTGGGCGCCAGTTAGTTTTCGAGGCTGCTCTCTCGGAGTTCACGCTTTTGGATCGCGCATACTTGTGAGCTGTTTACGCCGCAGCCCTTTTCTTTCCGACCCAGCTCCCCTTTTTCTTTCCGACCCTGAAGCGTTTGTAAGTCTTGTGGTGGCTGGTTTGGGACTGGCTGGCAGGGGTATCGATAGGGCGTGGGGACGGGTGCGGGTGCGGCTTCGGTTGCGAGCGTTGCAGAATCTGCGGACAGTTCAGCTTTTGTGGGTCGAGACGGGTAGAGTACCGTATGTATTCTATTTCGCCTACAACCGGGGTAGCCACCATGCGCAACACGTCTAGGGCACGCTTGCTTTTCGCGGCCTTGTTTAGTTTTCTGTTGATTGTTTTGCCTGGCGGTGCTCACGCTACACCCAATGAGGCAGCCCCTCAGGATATTCCATACACTGTCCAATTCTGGTCGGAGCGCGCCGACTACGATGAGGCCAACGTCGGCTCCATCGGCGATAAGTATGAATACATCGGCCTGAAGAACTTCACGGGTGCCGAGGGGCATGTACCCGGCCTCCTGACAGTCGATCCGAGCGGCGTCCAGTTCCCGGATATTGAACTGGCCACCTCCTCCAATGCCGAGCTGTTTGCGAAGCTCTACCATCTGAACGCGCAGTACACGAAAGCGCAGAACGCTCACGACGACGCCGGTGTCCGCCCGTTGAATGCCGCCGAGAAGAACGTCTACAACGTGTTCTTTGACCGCGAGGTCTACGAGGTGGTGTTCGAGCGAATCAATACTACGTACAGCTCATTCGATCCGGTCATTTCCAAGAATGGCACCACCTACGACGCGAAGGCGAACCCCTACACCTTGCGCTTGCGCTTCGGCCAGGCGTTCGGCGACGCTTGGCCATTCGATAAGGACATCATGGAGGTGCCAGTTCAAGGGAAGCGGGGCTACGGC
>JAQYTG010000013.1 GCA_028724905.1 Actinomycetaceae bacterium
TTCGAGACAGCCAACCACCGAGCTAGAGCACAAACCGAAATCGAACGCTGGGGCACCGGCGTGAACTGGACCGACTTCCACCACGACGGAACATGGCACGAAACCTACTAGCCCCCAGCAACACGATTTGGCCTATAAGCCAAAACCGACTTTATTTAGACAGATCCGAAGGGGCATCAGACTGTCTAGCTGGGGTGTACCCAACTTGGACAGCGAATAGACACCCCAGACACGAAGAAAGGCACCGCCCTCATGGACGGTGCCTTTCTTCTCTGACTCACGCCAGAACGACGTCAAGCACGAAGTGTCTCCGCGTGAAGCGGAGTTCGAGCCTGCGTACTCGAGTGGAGCATAGGGGATTCGAACCCCTGACCTTTTCATTGCGAACGAAACGCGCTACCAACTGCGCCAATGCCCCGTGCCCAATCATGGTAGCATTCTCGCCGAGGTGGCACCAAGTGCACGGCAGGGGAGTGGTTGGTAGGAACGCTCAACCCGCGTCGGTTGAACGCGTTAATAAGCGCTAATAAACCTGCGTTGATAAGTTGATAAAATTGACGCTGCCAAAATCGACCGATCAAACGGTTTCCAAAACTGCACGAACAAAACTGCACCTATAGAACTGTCAAAACTGCACCTATAGAACTGTACCAACAAACCTGTGCAACTCTTGAGGATTGAGTGAGGCCAAATATCGTTCTCTTAATGAAGTTAAACTTCCTTTTAGGAAATTTATTTTCAAGAAATTTACGCCTGTCTCTCTTTAGTATGAGAGGTATGATTCGCGGCGCAATTTTTGATGTGGATGGCACGCTCATGGATTCGATGTGGGTGTGGGAAGAGGCGTTTGTGCGCTTTGCGCGCAGGTATGACGTCACGCCGGATCTGAGCGCTGGAAGCACAATTTTTACGCTTTCGCTGCGTGAAGGCATGGAGTATATCAAGCGCGAGTATGGGCTTTCTCAAAGCGTGACGACGTTGGTGGAGGAGGTTGCTGCTATTGCCCGCGAGCTGTATTTTTCCGGAGCGAGCTTGAAGCCCCACGTGCGAGATTTTCTAGAAGCGCTCAAGGCCGCTGGGGTTCCTATGACTGTACTGACGTCAGGGGAGGCTGGTCTCATCACGGAGCTATTTGGGAAACTAGGAATCCTCGATTACTTTGTGCATATCTACGCCGCCACGAACGAAAAGATCTCTAAGCGTGAGCCTACTCTGTGGTTACGCGCAGCTGCACGGATGGGAACTAGGTTGCGTGATACGTGGGTCTTCGAGGACGCGCTCTACGCCGTCACCATTGCAAAAGAGCAGGGCTTTCACACGGTAGCCATTGCAGACTCGCACAGCGATTCTTTGCAAGCAGATGTGCGCGAAGTGGCAGACCTCTACTGGACGGACTTTCCGCGTGAAATCCCGTCTGAGCTGCTCAGATAGCGCGGAAGGCTCTGGGCTGCTTGTGCCGCTTTTCCGGCGGAAGTCTGGAACGTCCCACTACTAGCAGTAGCAGCGTCCCACCACTGGCAGTAGCCTCCTCACCCTGAGTAGCGAAGCCCGAACTTTCCTGAGCGGCTGGAGTCACTCCGATTACCCACACAGTGCGATCTTTAGATCACCTCATTCAGCTCGTTTGGGTGCGGACCGGTGCGGCCAGCTTCCCCGCGATCCATTCCGTCGAGGATTGCCCGAGTGTGCTCGTCTAGCGAGAAATCGAAAATTCCCATATTCTCACGCATCCGCTCAAGGTGGACGCTCTTAGGGAAGACGACGTCGCCGCGTTCGATGTGCCAGCGCAATACGAGTTGTGCGGGAGTGTGCCCTAAACGTTCAGCGGCGACGGACAACTGTGGATCGTCGAAGATTTCCCCGCGAATGATGGGTCGCCAGGCTTCCACGATGCCGCCGTGCTCTTTCGTCCAGGCGCGCAGAGTATCGTTGCGGAAAAGCGGATGCGCTTCAATCTGATTGATGGCGGGCATCACTCCTACCTCAGCTAGGAGCCGTTCGAGATGTGGCACGTCGAAATTAGAAACGCCCACAGTGCGGGCGCGCCCGTCAGCTACGAATTCTTGCATCACCCGCCACGTCTCGGGATAGGAGCCTCCGTATGCCTTGGGCATGGGCCAGTGGATAAGAAAGAGATCTACATGATCGGTTTGCAGCTTAGTGAGTGATTCATCGAGAGAGCGGCGAGCGGAATCTGGCTCGTGATGGTCATTGTTGAGCTTGGTTGTGAGGAAAATTTCTTCGCGGGGGATGCCGCTCGCGGTGATAGCACTGCCCACTTCCGCTTCGTTGTCATACATCTGGGCGGTATCAATATGTCGATATCCCAGCTCTAAAGCCTGCTCGATGATAGCCTGCGTTTTGGCGCCCGCAATTTTGTAGGTACCGAAACCGAGCTGTGGGATGTGGCGACCATCGCTCATGGTGAGAGTCGGGATGCTAGCGGATGTCTGCGTCATGGTTCCTCCTTGATTGCCATTGTTCCGATTGTCACTGCGGCTAATTGTCATGCGTCATTGCGGCTACTGTCACGAGCTCCACGCCCGTCTCGTCGCAACACCGTCACTGTTGTCAGTGACTGTCACTGTGGCTGCCATTGCGTCAAATAACGATCCACGATTGCTACGTATTCCGAAGGTGCGCTGTGGCGTATATTGTGCCCTACGCCGTCAATAAATTCCACGCTAATATACGGATTGCCCAGGGCGGCAATCTCTGCTGCGCCGCGCTTCCCTACGACGATTTCTGAGCCATTGGACGTTATCACTACTGTGGGGACGGTTAGTGCTTGCGCAATTTCTTGCCACGGCTGCGAAACGGAGGTGACGCCGCTGGCGATGAGGTTCAGATCGACGAGAGGTTTTGCAAAAGCCCATCCGTGATGATCTGCTGCCGTCCACCCGTGCGATCCATCAGAGCCAGGCTGATCAAAATCGGGGGTGCGTAGGCCGCGTTCTTCGACGTTTTGCGTCACAGTCGCTACCGGATTGCCCAGCCATACGCGTTTGGCATACGAGAGGTATTCATCAGTATGAGTGCGGTACTCGGCCTCTTGTTCAGGGCTGTTCCACGCGGGATCTTCCAGAATGATGCCGCTCACCAGGTCGGGGCGTCTGCTCGCCACGCTTGCGACGACCGAGCCGCCCATCGAGTGCCCGATAAGTATGGCTTTTGTCCTGTGGGCTTGAATGTCAGGAGTGACACGCTCCCAACTGCTGCGCTCGGGAATGCTGCACTCTGGAGCGTGCACGTGGGCGTCGCAGCTGGGTGTGGGGGTGCTGCTCCCTTGACCTGCTGGCTCCTCATGGAGACTACGCTCTGAGCCTACGGCTATGGCTCCCCGCACATCGCGCTCTTGACTAGCGTATGCTTGGGCGTTGTGCGTGTGCACCAGGTATTCGAGAGTTTCCTCGAAAGCTGCCGCGCCGGCGTCACCAGGGGAAAAGAGCTCAGATTCGCTGTAGCGCGGAGAAAGGCCGTGGCCGAGCATATCGACGGCAGCTACATAATAGCGAGTAGCGAGATGCTCGATAAGCTCTGCCCAGGTAGTAGCAGATCCGGTGACGCCGTGCACGAGTACGACGAGGGGAGCCCGCGGATCTCCGGCCATGTAGTGTGCAAGCATACATCCTCTTTGTCTGATTGGTGCGGTATGGTTCCGTTGCCACAACCGCAATTGATAAAATTAGTCAGACCAATTTTATCAAAATCGTAAAAGGCTGATCGTTGGATCGGCCGCAGTTCATCGAGGTTGTTTATAAAATCGAGGTGGGTTATAAAAACGGTTCATAGAAACGATCCGCAGAAACGGTGCGTAAAAAATGGGTTGCTAGAGGTTAGATTTATCCGTGCTTACCAGGCCTTATTGATGCTATCGGGTCTTATCGGGCGATCTCCCTCGATGTTTCAATCCCCCTCGATCCCTGGATGTTTATCTGGGTATTTATCTGGATAGGGCTACCTGGGGGGGGCTGTGCTCTATGTTCGTGACGGGAGACGCCATACCTTACTGGAAATATAGGTCTAATGGCCGCCACCTCCCTGTGATTCACCTCATACGATAGTGAGTGTGGCGTCACAATGGATGTGCGCTGCGCATCGCGTGCCCAGATGGCAACATTTGCGCGCAGATGAAGGGACTGGGCGCCGTGAGCGCTCAGGAGTCTACCTATATATCGAGGGGGCGGAGCGGATGAGCTTTATCACGGCCTTAGCGTCTGTGAATTGTAGTGCGCACGGAGGTTTGCTCATGGCGAATGGCGAAGTGGGCGGCGGTGAGGCCAACCTGGTGCTGCCGGATCTGAACCTAGCTAATGTGCATGGCATGAGTGGTGTGGCCTTGCTGGTGATCGGCATGGTGATCTGTGTGGCAGGTCTGCTATTCGGCGTGGTCACATTTCTTCAGTTGCGTAGGCTCCCCGTGCATCGCTCCATGTTTGAGGTGGCAGAGCTGATCTATTCCACCTGCAAGGCCTACCTCACGCGGCAAGGAAAATTCCTCCTGATTCTGTGGGCGTTTATCACGGCTGTGATCTTGGTGTACTACAAGGTACTTGTGGGCTTTTCCTGGGGGAAAGTGGGCATCGTGGTGCTCTTTTCACTACTCGGGATGGGTGGCTCGTTCGCTGTGGCGTGGTTTGGTATTCGCGTTAATACTTTCGCCAATGCCCGCACGGCGTTCGCCTCTTTGCGAGGTTTGCCTTATCACGTCCATAAAATTCCGTTGCAGGCGGGCATGAGTATTGGCACAGTGCTCATTTCACTGGAGCTCTTTATGATGCTGGTGATTCTGGTGTGTCTGCCCTCAGATGTGGCTGGAGCGTGCTTTATTGGCTTCGCTATTGGTGAATCTCTGGGTGCTTCCGCGCTGCGAATTGCCGGTGGTATTTTCACGAAAATTGCAGATATCGGGGCAGACCTGATGAAGATCGTGTTCAAGATCGACGAGGACGATCCACGCAACCCGGGTGTGATTGCAGACTGCACTGGAGACAATGCCGGCGATTCGGTGGGGCCGAGCGCCGATGGTTTTGAGACGTATGGCGTGACGGGAGTGGCTCTCGTGACGTTCGTGATGTTGGCCGTTCAAGATCCGGCTCTGCAGGCGTTGCTACTGGTGTGGATTTTCGTCGTCCGCGCCGCGATGATTGTCGGGGCTGCCGGAGCTTATGCCGTCAATGGGCTATGGGTCAAGAGTCGCTTCGGCACAGCGAAAAGAATGAACTTCGAGACGCCACTCACCACCTTGGTGTGGCTCACATCCGTTATCTGCATCGTGTTGATTTACGCTGTATCTGCGTTTGTATTAGGGCAGCTCGGAGAAGGTATGTGGTGGAAACTGGCCACCATTATCACCTGCGGCACTCTCGCCGGAGCGCTCATCCCTGAGCTAGTGAAAGTATTCACGTCTACAAATTCCCGTTTTGTGCGTGAAACTGTGAAGAGTTCACGTGAGGGCGGCCCTTCGCTCAACATCTTGAGCGGCCTAGTAGCTGGGAATTTCTCAAGCTATTTCTTGGGTATAGCGATTGTCGGCCTGATGGCGGTGGCGTACGTGATGAGTTTGCTCGGACTTGGGGATTTTATGATCGCGCCAGCGGTGTTTGCCTTCGGTTTGGTGGCTTTTGGCTTCCTCGGTATGGGGCCGGTGACGATCGCGGTCGATTCCTACGGGCCGGTCACCGATAACGCCCAAAGTGTGTACGAGCTGAGTCGAATCGAACAGGTAGACGGGGTGGAGGAAGAGCTCATTAAAGAGTTTTCACTCAAACCGCAGTGGGATGTGGCAAAGCTGATGCTGGAAGACAATGATGGTGCGGGCAACACTTTCAAAGCTACGGCAAAACCAGTCTTGATCGGCACAGCGGTGGTGGGCGCCACCACCATGATTTTTTCGATCATTATTTCGCTGACGAATTCGCTCACGGATCAGACGGCAGTGGGGAGCCTCTCGCTGTTGCACGCTCCGTTCCTGCTGGGGCTCATCACCGGCGGCGCTGTGATCTTCTGGTTCTCGGGAGCTTCGATTCAAGCGGTGACGACGGGCGCGAACCGTGCGGTGGCCTTTATTAAAGACAATATCCACCTCGACACCAGCACTGAGAAAGCCAATCCTGAAGATAGTCGGCGCGTGGTAGATATCTGCACGCAATACGCGCAGCAAGGAATGCTGCTGATTTTCTTAGCCGTTTTCTTCGCTACGCTCTCATTTGCGTTCATTGAGCCGTACTTCTTTATTGGCTATCTGATCTCTATTGCTATCTTCGGCCTCTATCAAGCAATTTTCATGGCAAATGCCGGTGGTGCTTGGGATAATGCTAAAAAAGTAGTGGAAGTGGATCTGCACATGAAAGGCACGGCGTTGCACGATGCCTCCATCGTGGGTGATACTGTGGGCGATCCGTTCAAAGATACATCTTCCGTGGCGCTGAATCCGATTATCAAATTCACCACCCTTTTTGGCTTGCTAGCCGTGGAGCTAGCCGTTTCACTTACGGTTCAAGGGCTAGGCGTGCTGGTGCACGTGCTCGCAGGGGTATTTTTCGTGATCTCTTTCTTCTTCGTCTGGAGTTCGTTCTATCGGATGCGCATTCAAACCGGCTCAAGCGATGAGGCGATCGGAGAAGATGGATTCGCCGCTGCACAGCATACGGATATGCACAGTGACGACAACCTGCATACTGATGAGACTTTGCACACGGCGTCAGCCCAGAACGTTGCGGGGCAGGGCAGCATGGCGCAGACCGAGCAAACAACAGGGGAAGGTTCAGAGCGATGAAATTAGCAATCAAACGAGATAAGGCCATCGTCGATGCCGATGGACACGTGGCTGGGCATTCTGCGGGGGATACTCTTCTCCGCCGTATTCTCCGCCTCTACCCAGGATCTACGCTGATCGGTGCGCAAGTGCGCAAAGGTGACGGTTTCGAGGTGGCACCGCTAGAATTTCTGGATCCGAATGAGACGGCCGTGCTCAATATGGACGTGATTGATTCTCCGCGCGTGTGGCAAAAAATGTATGCGCTCGGCGCTGAGCACCCCAAAATTATGAATTTTATGTGGCGTTCTCCCAACCGATTTGCTGCAGAGGAGGGCTTAGCTTCCTTTGCGCTGTCGGCCGCGCTTTTCCCCACGTTTGCCAATTCGGAGCGTACCGCTTCGGAAATTCGGGAGCTGGCAGAGCGGTGGACGGTCTCGCAGCTGCACAACAAAATGAAGTTGAGCTACGTGAATCTTGGCTTCCGCCTGGCTCACGTACAAGAACGCCATGAGCCAGAGGTGCCCGTGGTACTCTATCCGGCTATCTATCTCTCTCCCGTCAAGCGTCCGGAGCTTTTCCGCGACGTGTGTGAATGGGTGCACAAACGTACGCCTATTCGAGTAGAGATGCGTCTGCACGAGAATCATCTAGTGAGTGAAGCGGCCATGAAGTTCTCTCATAAAAACTGGGTGTGGGTAGGGCCGCTCACGGCTACGCGCGATTCATATTGGAACGCGCTCTCGCGCACCACAGCATTCTTGGCTACCTGCCGCGAAGAATCTTACGGTATTGAATATGTGGAGGCTCTGGGTGCCGGAGTGGTAGGGATTTTCCCTGATCTGCCCTGGGCGCGGGCATTGGTGCCGCCGGAATACCCGTTTTTCTACAGCACCCAGGAAGAGGCGCAAAAGATGCTCTGGCGTGCCGTCGTTGATACCGAAAAGTGCCGTGAAGAGCTCGATGCTTGTGCTGGTGGTTCGCTGCAACGCTGGATAGGGGAGCATCATTCAGACGACGCTTTCGATGAGGCTCTCACTGAAAAAGTGGAGCAGTGGCTGGGGGTGACGGCGTAACGTACGTCTGTGCCCGCGCGGAGGAGGTGCTATGGGGCGGCTAGTTGCGATCGGCTTGTTGGCTGTGATACACGTGCGTTGGCTGTGGCACCTCTTTCCAACTGGGAGTGCTGGCGCGAGCGGGGGTGCATCAACTCGTTGTCTTTTGTCGCCTAACGACAGCTCTTCGGCTATCGTGTATCGCTCATGCTGTGCAGCTCTCGTGACGAGCGTTCTAGTACTGGTGTTGTGTAGTTCTGGCGTTGTGCATCCTGTGATGTTGAGTTCGTGAGGTATCGGTGTTGTCCGACTGGCTCTCGCTACGGTGCGTTTGGCGTCACGCTAAAACTGGCTGACTGCGCTGCAGCGGAGGGTTATATATCTGTCTGTCCAATTGTTGGTTTTCTCGTCTGGCGCTGTGTGCGCTGAGTAAGGTGGTTACTCATGGTGGATTATGTATATCTCGGCCACTCTGGCCTGAAAATTTCAAATGTTATCTTAGGAAACTGGCTTACTCACGGCCAGCAGATTGATAAAGAGACGGCGATTTCGTGCGTTCATGCGGCTCTTGACGCTGGTATCACCACTTTTGATACGGCCGACGCTTATGCCAATGGCAAAGCTGAAAAGGTATTGGGCAAGGCACTTAAGGGTATGCGCCGCGAGTCTTTGGAAATCTTCACCAAAGTATATTGGCCAGTGGGGCCAGAGGGGCACAACGACGTTGGCCTCTCTCGTAAACACATTATGGAGAGCATCGACGCCTCGCTCAAACGTCTTGGTACCGACTATGTGGATGTCTATCAAGCGCACCGCTTTGATGTGGAAACTCCGATTGAAGAGACAATGCAGGCTTTTGCGGATGTAGTGCGAGCTGGGAAAGCCCTCTATATTGGCGTATCCGAGTGGACCGCACAGCAGCTCCGCTTTGCCCACGATTTCAGTAAAGAGCTGGGTTTTCAAGTGATTTCAAACCAGCCGCAGTACTCGATGCTCTGGCGGGTGATTGAGCCTGAAGTGATCCCCACGTCTGAAGAGCTAGGTATCTCCCAGATTGTGTGGAGTCCACTAGCTCAGGGAGTACTCACCGGCAAGTATGTGCCAGGGGAGGCGGTCCCGCACGGTTCACGAGCGGCGAGCAAAGTGGGCGGCAACATGATGGGATCGTTCCTCACCGATCCTATTTTGGAAGCTGTGCAGCGCCTCAAGCCGATTGCTTACGATCTCGGGATTACGCAGGCACAACTGGCGCTCGCGTGGGTGCTGCACAATTCCAATGTGGCAGCCCCGATTATTGGGGCTTCGCGGCCGGAGCAGATTGCTGAAAACGTAGAAGCCGCCGATATCACGCTCGACGATTCAGTGATGGCGGCCATCGACGAAGCCTTGGGGGATGTGGTGATTCGGGATCCGCGTCTCACCTGGGAGCGCGCTCCGCACGTGCGTCCAGCCTAGGCTTAGGCTGCCTGATTGGGTGTGTGATACAGCTGATGGGTCAGGCTTGCAACTGGCTGGTTTTGTTGGGGGAACAGATGCCCCTGATTATTCGCTGCGTGCCTGTATTGTGGGTGCTCGCCGTCACTCAGGTTGGCGATATTGAGGCGATATTGGTAGGCGGCTCCGCTTAGGATGTGGCTGGTTGGCGAGCGAGCAAGGCTGCCGCACTAGGGGTATGCATAAGGGTATGCTCGCCTTGATCGGGTTAGCTGCGGCCATTTTCTGCTATCTGCCATTTGGTCCGCTCTGAACCGCACGAGCGCAGTGCACACGTAGCCGTTTGGTTTGCTCTGTTATCTATCGTTTGGATTGCCCTGCTTTGTTCTCTTCGTCGCCAGGCCATTTGCCGTTATAACTGCGATGTGCACAGGCGGACGTTGCGGTCATCATATCCACAGCTTTTTGCAGATTCGGCTTGGAGCTATTCGTTTCTGGTGTGCTCAAAGGGAGCCGTGGTTGCGCATGGGGCGCAACCACGTGACGAGAGGTGAGAAACGAATGGTTCATATAAGAGATTTTCTTACGAGAAATGGTCAGAGCTCGCGGCAAATTGCGCAGCGGCGGGTGTTGATGAGGCGGGCATCGGTGAAGAGACCGCACACGCGAGCGGCACAGGCGGGCGGATGTAGCCCCGAGATTAGCCCCGAGATTAGTCCGCACGGCAGCCCTCATAGCGACACGCATATCAGCCCATATACGCGCGAGCCACATACGCGCGAGCGCGGCCGGACGTGGCGGTGCCAAAATTTGAGCCGCCGGACGTGGCTCCGCTCAGATTGGCGCTGCGCCGATCAACCGCTAGTAGACCAGCAACTGATGGTGAGGGAGCAGAAAAAACGTTTGGCGTCACCGGCTAAAGGATCGGCGTCACCCATGAAAAAGCTGCTCACGTGTATCAGTGTGGCCATTGTAGGTTTGCTGAGCGGGGTGCTGGTAGCTCCAACGGCTATGGCAGATACCCCTGGAGCTGATCCAGATGGTCTCGGGCGGATCGGGTATAAATTCCGTGGCTCTCTGCCTGCTGGTGAGTGGAATTTTTGGGCGGGCAGCCAATACCGTCTCCCTAGCGGGGTATTGCAGTTTTGTGTGAATGAGGAATGGAATCCGCCGCGCGCCGATTCGGATAGTTTTGTTTCGGCTGGCACGCTCACCGCTCCATCCGTGAAAGTGCCAGGCTATGAAGTTACGACTTCTCAGATGGCGTGGCTGCTCAATAAGTACAATGTCTCAAACGATCCTGATACCTTAGCGGCGCTTTCGGTGTTGGTGCACGCAAATTTTGAGCAGCCTGATCGAGATGGCTATCCGTCAGCTCTCTCTGGTGTGACGTCTGCCCAAGAGATGGCTCACTATTACGTGACGAGCGCGGAGCAGGCTCTTCCTGGCGTCACGGCGCTGGCGAAAAAACTCGCTACCGAAGCGATCAACTCGGGTGTGAAAGGCTATACCACCAATACGGTGGCTGGAGAGGGTAAACGCAGCGGTAGCGTCACTGGGTTTGGCATCAAAAACGGATCGGGCGCCTATATATCTGGATTGCGAGTGACGGCCACTCTCTCTGGCCCTGCCGTGTGGGACGAGACGAATACTGCCACGATCGGTTTTACCAGCACGAACGGCCCGATTGTGAAAACGTGGCACGCCACCGGACATGGAGATGTGTCGTATCGGTGGGCGTATGTTGATGAGAGTGGTCAGCTCGATAGGTTGGAGCGCACATCTACGCAAGATACGATTCGTTGGAGTGCGGCGCCGCGTACAGTCGATGTGCCAGGCAGAAACTGGCGTGTGGTGTTTGATTTTAAGCCAGCTGGTGTGTCGAATGTGGGGGACGCCAGGGTGATAGAGCGCGGTGGAATTCTCTGCGATACATTCGTGGCCAACGCCGATCCTGATTATGGCGATGGTGAGTGGATGCAGGTGAATGGTAAACCGGTGAGTGTGGTCTATCGAGCAGACCTCTATCGAGTGCCTACTCTTACTCCGGCGGCTAGGGAGACTTCTGTGCCAGCGGAGGCTGTGAAAGTGGCGAGTGTGACGGCAACGGCGACAGCTCCTGGGCAGCGGCTCGTGGTAAAGGCGCCAGTAGCGCAGCCGGCTGGTTTCTATGCGTGGGTGTGGCGTGTGGATATGGCCGATCAGTTAGACGAATCTAGGCCTTATATTAAGGCTGGTTTTGCTGATGATTATGGAGCTGCGCATGAACAGAGCTCGATTCGCTGGAAAGGGCAGATTGATTCTGCGTTGTCGGTGAGGCAGACGCAGGCTGGCCAGTATCTTGTAGATGATGTGTGGGTGAGTGGTTTTCCCTCTGACCATCCGCTGTTCCGCGGCAATGCGGAGTTCAAGGCAGACGTTGAGACAATCACCCATAAGGTGTTGTTCTTCCCGTTCCCACTTGCCGTCACTGAAGCGCACAGGTCGCAGGCAATCGAGCTTGGGGATACGGTGAAGATTCCAGCTAAGAATGGGTTTTATCCCTCAGTGGGAGATCCTAGCTGGTTGTTGAAAGTGGATGAGCAAGGTAGAGCCATGCCTGGTACGTACGTGTTTGTGAGTGAATTCGCTGGGGATGATCGCGCAGCGCCGCTTTCCACGAGTGTAGAAGATAAGACGGAACAGTTCGTGGTGCCAGCTTCGCCGAGTGTGCATACCACACTGATGTATGAGCAAAACCGCGAGCCGGTGCCGAATTTTGGCTCGCGTACGCTCACAGATGTGGTGACGTACACGAATCTGACTCCTGGCCAAAGCTATGTACTCACTGGCACCTTGATGAATAAAGAGACGGGTAAACCAGTGACTGATGTGCAGAAGAAACCGATAGTCTCTTCGACGTCGTTTATTCCGAAGCAACCGAATGGCACAGCTGAGGTATCTTTTACGGTCGATGCTGAAGCGTTGGCAGGTAAAACGCTTGTGGCCTTTGAGCGTTTGCTCCATGATGGCCGCGAGGTTGCGATTCATGCAGACATTGACGACGAACGCCAAACGATTCGGGTGCGCTCGGCGCTGCACACCACAGCGACGGATCAGCTTGATGGGGATCATGTACTCCTCGCCACGGCGGATGCTGTGGTGGAAGATAAAGTGTGCGATCCAGATCGGGCTTTGGTTCCTGGCGTGACGTACCAGATCACTGGTTCACTGATAGATAAATCAAGCGCACAACCACTATTAGATAAGGCGGGGAAGCCGGTGGCAGCTTCTATGGATTTCACGCCGAAAAGCTCCGATGAGTGCGCTAGTGTGGTGATTTCGTTTGATGCTAGCGATCTAGCTGGCCGGTCGGTGGTGGTCTTTGAGGATATTGCCGTAGATGGGAATGTGATTGCCCGTCATCACGATCTGGACGACGCCCAGCAAACGGTGCGCTTTGAAAAGCCGCAGGCGCAGCTGGCGCAGACGGGAACGGCGCTCGGCTCTATGATGGGGCTATCGGGAGCATTCTTCGGCGCGGGGACTGTGGCGGCAATTGCGCGTAAACGTCGCCAGTGCTGAGGTCGATGACCTTTCCTGGAGCCGTGGGGGTGTAGTAGCTGGCCTGCGGGTTCGCCGTTGAATCGCAGGGCTCCCTGATCAGTGCGATGGTGAGGGCGATGGCTCTGCGTCATCGTACCAGGGGGAAGCTCGCAGGCGTGGTGGATGTGAGGGTGTTCGTCTTGCCGCACAGCCTGGGCACTCCATGAGGGCTGGCAGGATCGCAGGCGCAGCAGATACGCGGACGCAACAGAGAAGTACTGGCGCAACAGAGGAGTGCTGGCGCAACAGAGGGGTGTAGGCGCAGCAGGTGGAATAATTCCTCACACAAAATTGTTTAATGTTCAACTAATGTGATGGGCTGTGCGTGCGAGAGTGGCTGTACGGTGTGGTCTATGCGATGCAGGTTGTGCTTGCATGAGCTGCGTGGTGTGAGCCGTGTGGTGTGAGCGTACAGGCCGTGAGTGTGCGATGTGTGGGCTGTGGTGATCTGCGTGGAGGTGTTTGTACGTGGGTATGGCTTGTGTGGCATCACGAAAACGGGTTGTGTTGGGTATGGCTTGTGCGAGCGGCAATGTGCAAAGCGGAGTGTGCCTACGTGTAGCTGCGGCGGGTGCATAGCGTATGTACGCATCTCGCATACGGGCATATCCCACCGCTGCTGGCGACATCGCCGCCGACCATCGCTGTTGCTGTGTACGTGAACTAAAGTGAACGAAGGAGAGATAGTGTCGAAATATATGCAATTTGGCGTCATGTCCGTCTCGGACGTCACTCGTGACCCGATAAGTGGGAAAACTCCCACGGAGCATGAGCGCATTAAGGCGGAAATCGCCATTGCGAAAAAAGCCGAAGAGATCGGACTGGATGTCTATGCAATTGGAGAGCATCATAATCCGCCGTTTATGAGCTCTAGCCCCACGACGATTTTAGGCGCTATCGCAGGCCAGACGGAGAATATCATTCTCTCGACGTCCACCACGCTCATCACCACCAACGATCCGGTGAGGCTAGCTGAAGAATACTCGATGCTGCAACACGTGGCTGATGGCCGTCTAGATCTGATGCTTGGCCGTGGAAATACCGGCCCCGTCTATCCCTGGTTTGGCAAGGATATCCGCCAAGGAATTGAGCTCGCCATTGAGAATTATGCTCTGCTCCGCCGCTTGTGGCGAGAAGATGTCGTGGATTGGGCAGGAAAATTCCGCACCCCGCTGCGCGGTTTCACGGCCACTCCGCGTCCGCTCGACGGCGTGGCACCGTTCATCTGGCACGGCTCGATTCGATCTCCCGAAATCGCAGAGCAAGCTGCCTACTACGGCGATGGCTTTTTCCACAACAACATCTTCTGGCCGGCTTCGCACGTGCGGCGGATGGTGGCTCTCTATCGTCAGCGTTTCGAACACTACGGCCACGGCCCCGCGAAAGCAGCCATTGTGGGGCTGGGCGGGCAGTTCTATATGGCGAAAGATTCGCAGACTGCTAAGCGAGAGTTCCGGCCGTATTTCGATCATGCTCCGGTCTACGGTCACGGCCCCTCACTGGAGGAATTCTCTTCGATGACGCCGCTCACCGTTGGATCGCCTCAAGAAGTGATCGACCGTACTCTCAGTTTCCGCGAATACGTCGGAGATTATCAGCGGCAGATGTTCCTCATTGATCACGCTGGCCTGCCACTTGCAACGGTGTTGAGGCAGATGGACTATCTCGGGGAAATTTTGCCTACGCTGCGGGCGGAATTTGATGCGATGCGAGATCCCGATGCCCCTGAAGCCCCAACCCATGCGAGTCTGGTGCGTGCAGCCGGAGGGGCACATGACGTCACCGTCTATGGCGAGGGAGACGACGTCACCGGCGTCAATTCTCCCGCTTTTCAGGAGCGCAACTCCGAGGAGGAATATGTGCAAGCTACCGATGATTTGTTGCACGAGGTGCAGGAGCAGGTGCGGTGAAGCGCGATTTTTCAATGAACGATGAGCGCCGAGATCCTGCGACGCCGAAAGCTGGATCCGTGGATGCGGCGGCAAAGGCTGGGGAACGATCAAATAATGGGAACCCAGGTGCGAGAGCGGAAGCCGGAGTGCTGCTAGCGGCACAGGCTCGGGTGTCGGGAGTGGGATCTGCTGGTATCTCGTTGGGAGTGCCGGCACCTGCTGATGCTGGGATGCTCACAGTGGCGGTGGTAAGTGCATCGCTCTCGGAGAGTTCGGCTACTGAGCGTCTAGGCAGAAAAACCGGCGAGGCCGTATCTGCGGCGTTCAATCAAATCGGGGTAGCGGTGCAGGTGGTGCCAGTTGAGCTGAAAAATCTGGCTCATTCGATCGTGAATGCTCTGCTCACGCATTTTCCTGACGATCAGCTCGAAGATGCTTTCGCGGTGTTGGAGGGTGCAGATGCGGTGTTGGCTTTCACTCCTGCCTACAACGCTTCCTACTCGGGGCTGTTCAAGCTGTTTTTCGATGTGCTCGATCCGGATACGCTCCGTGGAAAACCAATGATTATTGGGGCTACTGGTGGTTCTGTGCGTCACTCACTAATTCTCGATCATGCGCTGCGGCCGCTGTTCGCGTTTCTTCATGCAAACGTGGTGCCCACCGGAATTTTTGTCGCCACTCAAGATTGGGGGATGTCGAGCTCAGAATCTGATGATGTGAGTGGTTTAAGCGTGGGAGGCTCAAGCCTAGGTAGATTAGGTGTGGGCGGCTCAAACGTGGATAGCTCAGGCGTGGGCAGCTTGCATACGGAGGATTTAACCGAGGATCGTTCTGTCGGAGGCGCTGCAGCTAGACGTGGCCTGCGGGCAGGCTTCTCGGAAGTGGGAGGCGCCGGTATGGATCGACGCATCTGGCAGGCAGCTCAGGAGCTGGTGCAGTACATGGGGTACGCTGCGGGCGTCCAGGTGGTGACGGCATCAGGGAACCTTTCCCGTGCGGTCACTTCTTCGCAGGTGACGCGAACGGCGCCAGGGATACCAACGGCGCCAGCGATGCCAGCGGCGCCAGGAATGCCAGCGGCGCGAGCAGTAGAGGCAGCACAGACGGCACAGGCGCCGGCGGAGCATCCCGAAGCTGCCGGTGCAATCGGCGAGATAGATGGCGATATAGATGGTGAGATGGGCGGCAAAGTGAGCAGCAGCGCAGAAGCTGCGGATGGTGATGGTCGCCAGGGTGGCCGAACGGTATTAGGCGGCAGTGCTCTCTCGCCCGAGTGGATCGCTTCGCCTACTCGAACGCCAGTCAAAGGCCGCGATGTACGAGCTGCGCAGGCCATCCGCTCAATGAGCAGTGACGAGCTTTTGAAACTGGAGCCCGAACAGCTTTACCCAGACTTTAAAAGTTTTGATCAGCTCCTCTGAGATGCCGCTGAG
The DNA here is from genome assembly GCA_028724905.1 of Actinomycetaceae bacterium. Classification (GTDB taxonomy): domain Bacteria; phylum Actinomycetota; class Actinomycetes; order Actinomycetales; family Actinomycetaceae; genus Arcanobacterium_A. The sequence continues at coordinate 16,157 of JAQYTG010000013.1, forward strand.
ATGCGCTGAGGGCCTCCCTCGCCTTGTGCAGCTTGCCTGAGGCGATGCCTGCACATTGCTGTGTGCTGCTATGCAGAGCTGTGTGGGCTTGTGCGTACAGCTCTGCATAGGCTTGTGCATACTCTTGTCCGTGGGCGAGGAGCTGTGCAAGCGGTACATCCAGCGTTGATGCCACACTTGTCTCTCCCATTTTCAGCATCGACGCTTCACAATCAGGGCGGTGCTTCTTATTCGATCTCATACTCACAAGTGCGAAACTGACTTTCCCCCCCCCACTTTCCCGTCACGCCTGCAAAAACGGCAGTCATATTAATAGCTGTTGTGCAGCTAAAAACTCGAGTTGAAACGAGTTTACAGCAACTTTTCCCCACTGCAGCAATGAAAAGTCGCTAAACTAGCAACCACTTTCGTCCGCTGGCTCAACAGAAACCGCAAAACCATCAATGATTATCGTCCACTGGCTCGAAGTTTCTCAGACCTACTGTGTTTTTGCGAAACCGTTCCGGCGTTACCTCACGAAGTATCATGGGCGTGCTGCGGCACTACACCGAGCCATGTGTCGTCACCAATTCTTGTGGGTATGCTGCTGCATCGTGAGAGTTTCTCCGCCTATCCAGCGGCGGAGCGAAGTACCTCAGGTGTGTCAGACGTGTAGCGGCGGCGTGAAGCTCGCCCCAGGTGCGGTAAAAGCCGTGAAACGATAATCGACGCCGGCAGTGGCAGAGTGCAACCATCCATTAGCTGGTAGTGTCTGTGTAGCGTTCCAATCGCTCGGCAGCAGGGGTGCGAAAGCGTCGGCATCAGGCACATCAAAGTCTAGATCTGTGACGACGGCGCCATCTGCGAGCTTCTGCTCAAGTGCATAGGCGAAGAGCTGCCCGCCGCCAATGAGCCACACGAGAGTGTCGGGCTCATTGGCGCGAGCCTGTGCATACGCAGCTTCCAAGCTAGTACAAAAATAAGCATGGGCATCGAGAGGTTTCTGCTTATTCGGAGATTGTCGATCATGCGCCGTGTGGGATGGCGCTGGAGGTGCTGTTAGGGCTGCCGCTGGAGGTGCTGGGATCACCGCCGGATCTGCTGCTGAAAATGCTGCAGCCACCGCTGGAACTGCGCGTGCGCTAGCCGTCTCTCCTACCGTCTTGCTCCCCATCTCGGCTGCTGATCTGCCTGCTAGCTCGCTCACTGCACGGGTGTCTGAAAGAGCGGTTAATTGAGTGGCTGTTCGGTTTCCTTTATCCGTTTTGCCTGCCGTGCGGATGCTGGTTGACGTGTCTGCTGGGATGGCTGTTCCGGTGTCTGTCGGGGCGACTTTATTCATCTCTCCCGCCGTGCAGATGTTTGTTCGTGTGGCTGCTAGGGCGGACCTGCCTGCTAGCTCGCCCGCCGTGCGGCTCACGACGAAGTTTATGCGCCCAGGCAGAGGTTTCCACCGCGGGTCGAGAGAATCCCACGTTTTGCGTCCCATAATGATGCTATGGCCAAGCGTGAGCCGTTTAAACAGTGCCATGTCCTCAGGCACCCGCCAAGGCAACACCCCATTTTTTCCGATTGCCCGCCCGCGAGCCTGCGCCCAAATCATCGCCAACATCGCCTACTCCTACACTGCCACGGGGGCATGAATGGCAGGGTAGTGCTGGTAGCCCTCAGAAGCCAAAATGTCGTCCATCTGATAATCGAAAATACTTGGCGCCTTGCGCAGCTGCAATCTCGGAAAAGGATAAGGCTCGCGGGAGAGCTGTTCTTTCACCTGCTCAATATGGTTGAGGTAGATATGGCAATCCCCTCCAGTCCAGACGAAATCTCCTACCTCCAGATCGCATTGCTGAGCAATCATATGTGTGAGCAGCGAGTATGAAGCTATGTTGAAAGGTACCCCTAGGAAGAGATCGGCGCTGCGCTGATAGAGCTGGCAGGAGAGACGGCCATCGCTCACGTAAAACTGGAAAAAAGCGTGGCAAGGCATGAGCGCCATGTCGTCAAGGTCGGCCACATTCCAGGCACTGACGATCATTCGGCGCGAGTGAGGATCGGTGCGCAAAGTGTCGATCACCCGTTGGATTTGATCAATGTGCTGCCCGCTGGGAGTCGGCCATGAGCGCCACTGATAACCGTAGATCGGCCCGAGATTGCCGTCCTCGTCGGCCCACTCATCCCAGATCGTCACGCCGTGCTCATGGAGCCAGTGCACATTGGTGTCGCCGCGTAAAAACCACAGCAGCTCGCCTTTCACAGCTTTCATGGCCACAAATTTCGTGGTGATACGAGGGAAACCTTCCTCAGCAAGATTGAAACGCATCTGCCTGCCAAAGACGGAAAGCGAACCAACGCCGGTGCGATCGCTGCGCTTGGCGCCATGCGCGAGCACATCTGCCAGAAGATCTTCGTATTGCCGGTTAATAATAGCCATGCCCCTCAGTGTACCTCAGTGCAGCTGCGGCGCACGTGTACTGAGCTCATTGCGCATAAAGCCATTCGCCACCCGTGACGGCAAGGTATGATAGAGCAGTAGGCTTCGTTCGACTGTGTTGTGCCGCCTTCAGTCCCTTCAGCTCCTCGATGACCTGTTAGCAGCGCGTTCACAGACTGCTGATAGCACCGGTTGCTGGCATCGGCCAGGCACAGACCGCCGTCAGCGACGCTTTTTGCCGTTTTTGTTAGTTTTTATCAAGGTTTTTTGTCAGTTTTTGTTAGTGCTTTGCCAGCAAGGAATTGACGAGTGCCGTATCTGCTGTGAGTACTGTGTTGGCGTGGGCAGCTGCTGTGCGCTCGATTTTCCCGCCAATAAAGGGCACGTTCACGGAGAAACTGCCAGCGATCTGGCCGTCGGTGGCAGCGATACTGGTGCCAGCAGCGCTGGCAGTAGAAAGTTCATCGGCAGGGGTGAGCGTGAGAGTGAGAGCCCCATTTACCGGCGCTCCGTCGATGCGTATAGTGTACTCAATCACGGCAGGAGTGCGCTCGCGGTGATAGCTGCTGGTGACCACCGCGCCTAGCCCGCCACTGAGGAAACCGCGTACGTTAGCAGGTAACTCACTAGCCGGTACCCGTGCGCGCATAACGCTCTGGATCACCGCAGGTTCGGGCTGCTCCTGTGTGAAAGAAAAATTTGCTACGTGCAAAGCCTGTGCGCGAGCGTGTGCCAGTTCCTCGCTGAGCAGCAGCGTTAAGACGTCCGGCAACGGAGCATGATATGAGGTTCGCAATGAGATATCCATGCATCTAATTGTGCCTTAGATTGCAGATGCATACTCTTGGAGTGTGGCAACTTTAGCAAAAATCCTTGAAGTAGATACACAGCTTTCAGCTCACGCCCGTGAATGGCTGCAGCAACTTGTTGGCGATTGGCAAATCGTGGCCGACATTGCTTTTTCAGATGCACTGTTGTATGTGCGCAGCGCAGATGATTACGTGGTGGCAGCGCAAACCCGTCCGGCTACGGCGGCCACGCTCTATGAGCTGGATCTCATTGGAGAAAAAATTGAGCGAGATTTCGAGGAGACTATTCAAGCCGTGATGCTCACGGGAGAGCAGTTGGCCACCCAGAGCGACGATTCTCTCGATGCGTGGGTGCCAGTGCCTTGCGACGGTTCAGTGGTGGCCGTGATGCGCATTTCGCGGGCGCTGGTGCCGGATCGGGTGCCGCTCGCTTCCCATGAATGCTACGATCGTGCCACTGTTGTGCTGCTAGACATGATCGAGCACGGCGTTTTCCCGATTGACGGCGCTCCCTCCAGCTATCGTCATGGAGCCCCGAGAGTCGTCGATGGGGTTTTGTTTATGAATGGTGACGGCGTAGTGCAGTATGCGAGCCCGAATGCCGTGTCCGTCTTTCGCACGTATGGTATTGACGAGCCTCTTGTGGGCAACGTCTTAGGCGAATTGGTGGCCAATCATATTGAAACTTCAGTAGTGCCAGATGAAACGCTTCCCGTGGTGCTGCTGGGGAAAGCGGCGTGGCTGGTGGAGCTGGAGTCACGCGACATTGTGATTACGCTGCGGGCAGTGCCATTAATCGAGGAGAAAAAACGGGTAGGAGCGATGCTGCTCTGCCGTGACATTACGCGCGCTCGTCTGTCTGAGCGTGAAATTATGAGCAAAGATGCCACCATCAAAGAGATCAACCACCGCGTGAAAAACAATTTGCAGACAGTCTCAGCGCTGCTGCGAATGCAGGCTCGGCGTGCCAATAATGAGCAGACACGCTCGGCTTTGGCGGCGGCGCAGCGGCGGGTGGAAATGATTGCAATTGTGCACGAGAAACTCTCGCAGACGATTGACGAGGTAACGCCGTTTGACGACGTTTTTGGTTCGTTGCTGAGCACTGTGCGGGATGTGGCCGTCACTGATGCTGCTGTAGAGATCTCAGTGGTAGGGTCGTTCGGCCTGGTGCGCGCTGATGAGGCGACGGCTTTGGCGGTGGTGCTCAATGAGATTATTTCCAATGCAATCGAGCATGGTCTGAGCAAAGGCGGGAAAATTTATGTGCGCGCTCAGCGTCAGGGAACGAAGCTCGTCGTGGAAGTAGAAGATAACGGCGAGGGTATGCATGGCAAAGCGCCTACTCCAGGTATTTCCAGCCTGGAGCCGAGTGCAGATGGAGCGAGCTCGGGGCTGGGCACCAAAATTGTACGTACCCTAGTGGCCAGCGATTTACATGGGAAAATCTCTTGGACAGATGTGCGTCCGCACGGCACTCGCGTACGTATTGAGGCGAATCTGGAGGCGTTAGACACGCAACATGATGCAGTAGAAAGCCTGTGAGCCGCTGGCACGGGTGTGAGCGATTTTATCTAGTGTGAGTGATTTTATCTAGTAGATGACTTTACCGAGTAGGCATGAGCCACTGGACGGCGTGCGGCTGTGCTGTGCGACTAGTCGCACGCCGAGATGGGTTGCAATGAAACGCAGCGCGACGACAACCACGACGACAACAGATCACGCCGACTGGATGCAGAGAAAATAAACTGTGGCGTCACAGCGTCGCAGACGTTATGACGCCACGAAATGCTCCAAACGGCTCAGGTGCTCAGGAGATTCGATGGGACAGCTCGATAAAACGGCTCGCTCGATGAACGGCTCGATCTCGATTAATAGCTTGGCAGTTCAACGGAGCAGCTAGAATGGGTAGTTCAGCGCACAGTTTGGCCAGCGCGGACGGTGCGGCGGCGGATAGCGCGGCGCTCGTCTTCAGCCATGCCGCCCCAGACGCCGGCATCTTGGTTGGTCTTCAACGCCCAATCGAGGCACGTAGACATGACGTCGCAGGTGCGGCAGACTGCCTTAGCGCGTTCGGCTTGCGCAATCGCAGGGCCGGAACTCCCAATAGGAAAGAAGAGTTCAGGGTCTTCATTCAAGCAAGCCGCGCGGTGCCGCCAATCCATCGTGTCTCCTCGGAGATTGATTGCGCTAGCTAGCAGGCCTACCAGTTGATCGCTTCGTAGATCGTCGAACCAGTAGCTCGCCTGCAAAAGCACAATTCGTTAAATTTTCAATATACGTAATACTCTGGCAGCTTTATGGAGATGAGTAAAGAGATAAAAATGTGATCCTCGCCGAATTTTTGCTCGCCTGGGTGAGGGCATCAGCTCTGATTAGCCCTGACGAACCTCTGACTAAGTAGTATCGGCTCCCGAGCAAGTAGTGCCATTCCTCATCTTTCTTCCTGAGCAAGCGTGTGCTCCTGGGCAAGCTCGCAGAAAATTTTTTGAAATTTTCCCCCAGGCGCATTGCACAATAGAAGAGTGAACGCATTGAATGAATCAGCGGCGCGGAATGAATCAGTGGCGCGCCAGCGCTGGAATGAACTGGCTCCGAAACTGTATCGAGCACAGGAGGCATACCATTCAGGCTCAGAGCCAACTATGGTCGATGCCACGTATGATCGGCTCATCCACGAGATGCGCTCTCTGGAGGATAAATTCCCGCAGCTGTGGCGCCCAGATTCTCCAACCACAAAAGTAGGCGCCAAGGTGGCTCGGGGGAGCCTGCCCAGTGTGCAGCACGTGCAGCGGATGTATTCGCTCCAAGATGTTTTTTCCCGCCAGGAACTACGAGAATGGTTTGCGGGGATGGAAGCTCAGGCTCCTACAGATTCCCTCTATACTGTAGAAGTAAAAGTGGACGGCTTAGCCCTCAATCTCACCTATGAACACGGTGAGCTCACCAGGGCTGCCACTCGTGGAGACGGGGTCACTGGAGAGGATGTGACGGCAAATATCCGCGCTATCGCCGTGATTCCTTCACATTTAGCGGGCGAGCCAGAGGGTATTCCCGATCTGGTAGAAGTGCGCGGAGAAATATATTTTCCAAGGCGGGCTTTTGAGCAGTTCAACGCACAGGTGAGTGCTCGGAATGCCGAAATTGATCGGCGTAACGCGCAGATTGGCGAGTACAACAGGCACGTCGAAGCGCGCAATCGTGAGATTCGTAAACGTAACGCGCAGGTTGTAGCGGGCATGGAAGAGCCGCTACTGGCTAAGCGGCGCAGAGAGCCAAAATTGCGTGAATTTGCCAACCCTCGCAATGCAGCTGCTGGTTCGCTACGCCAAGAAGATTCCGCAGCGTTGGCTTTGCATTCTTTGAGTTTTATTGCCCACTCAATCGGGGAACTACAAGGGGCGTCCGATACGTTGGAGCGCAAACTCGCTCGTCAGAGTGGAGTGTATGAGCAGTATGCCGCGTGGGGATTACCAATCTCCGCAGAGACGGCGGTGGCTCACACGCTGGAAGAGGTGGAGAATTTCCTCGATAAATACCAGCATTCGCGTGATTCTCTGGCTTTTAATTTCGACGGTGTGGTGATCAAGCTCGACGACCGTACGTTGCAAGAGCAGATCGGGTACACAAGCCGAGTGCCGAAGTGGGCTGTGGCGTATAAATTTCCGCCAGAAGAAGTACAGACCACGCTTCTAGATATCCAGGTGCAGGTGGGGCGCACTGGTCGAGTTACGCCGTTTGCCGTCATGGAGCCAGTAGAAGTGGATGGTTCGATCGTCTCTCGGGCTACGCTACATAACGCTTCCGAAGTGTTGCGAAAGAACGTGCTTATCGGAGATACCGTGATTATTCGCAAAGCTGGCGATATTATTCCTGAAGTAGTCGGGCCGGTCTTGGCTGATCGCACAGGGGATGAGCGCCCGTTTGTGATGCCTGAGAATTGTCCAGTCTGCGGAGCGGCTATCGTTGCGGTGAAAGAGGGGGATGCAGATCTGCGGTGTTCCAACCCTGCCTCGTGCCCTGCACAGCTCTCTGAGCGAGTGGCACATATTGGTTCACGGGGAGGGTTGGATATTGAGGCTTTGGGAGAGAAGACTGCTTTAATACTCACAAACCCTGAATCTGCGCGGTCAGATGCGCTGACGGCTCTGCTTACGGGCCACAGCCTGCGTATTGATGCCGCTGCACTGCGTGCAGATGGTTCCCAGCTTCATGCCGCTGTAATTCAAGGCGCCGCAATTATTGGCGGTGCCAGTGATGCCGCAGGTAGCAACGCCGGAGGGGGTGACGCCAGTGGTGGTGATGATGGCGGCGCTACTGATGTTGGTGACGCCAGTGGGGGTGATGCTGACGGTGGGGAGCATGCTGGTGACGTCAGTGGCGATAGTGCCGGCAGCGGCAGCGTTGGCGGTGATGTGCCTGGTGCTGAGATGAGGAGTGACGCTGGCGGTGGCAGCTATCGTGACGGCTTGGAGGTTGGGCGTGGCGGTGAGGCTCATGGCGATCCAGAAGCGACAATTGTGATTGAGCTGGATGCTGAGCGCGCGCGGGAGTTAGGGCTGATTGATGATTCAGGCGCTTTCTGCTTTCAAGATGAACGCATTCCTGCCCAGATACAGCATCAGCTTGGCATACCTGCTCCGCAGCTGCCTGCTCTCGCCAGTGAAGCTGGCCTTTTCGACCTCAGTGCTGAAGCGCTACGCGATCTGTATGTGTGGCATGAAATTCCCAATGATTCCTCACGTATTGATCCGCGCACTGGGGAGAGGGTGGTGACGGCGAAAGCGGGAGACTATCGCTACTCGCGGGCATTGTGGAATAAGGCAGAGCCAAGTAAAACATTACTCACGCTCATCAATGAGATTGAGAAAGCAAAAACGAAAGAGCTGTGGCGTCAGATTGTGGCGCTCAATATCCGCCACGTTGGGCCAGAGGCGGCAAAAGCTTTGGCAGTGCGTTTTGGTACCCTGGATGCGATGTTGGCCGCAGGTGTGGATGGGCTTGCTGAGGTGCCAGGGGTGGGCGATGTGATCGCGCAGAGTTTCATCTCATGGTTTGAGGAGCCGTGGCATCGCCAGATAGTAGATTCCTGGCGACGAGCGGGTGTTACTTTTGCAGATGAGCCAGCTCAGCAAGTCGCTACAGCTCCGGAGCAAACACTCGCCGGTATGACGATTGTGGCCACGGGAACACTCGTAGGCTACACGCGCCTTGGCGTCAAAGAGGCAATTGAATCGCACGGTGGCAAAGCCGCCGGTTCGGTGAGCAAAAAGACTACGGCGGTACTCGTGGGGGAAAATGCTGGATCCAAGGCCGCTAAAGCAGAGCAATTAGGAATCCCGACGATCACGGAATCTCAATTTGAGGTGTTGCTAGAAACGGGGCACTTACCGAGTTGATGTGAGTCACTTTCCAAGCTGATGCGGGCTGTTTGCCAAATTGATGAAAGGAAGCGTGAGGCGACAAAGACGTGAGAAAGATGTGAAGAAGAAGTATGCAAGCTATGCACGAGCAGGCTTTGCTCCGCAGCAGGCTCGGGCACTGGAGGGGCGCAGGCTTCGCCTTGGCGAGCTTTGAGCTAGCGACGAATTAGCAGTGCGCTAGCAGCGCGCCTTGCCTCACTAGTGGGGGATCCCCTGCATGAGTAAGGGTGCATGAGTAGATAGCAGGCCTTATAGCAGCGGACCAAAAGGCTTGAGGAGCCGTTCGCCTATGCGAGGAAGAAGCCCGCGGCGCTCCCATACGTCGCGCTTGAGTTCGTGAGCATTGGTGAGATCCATATCGAAAATTTTCTCAAAAGCTCTCGCAGTTTCAGCATCGTAAATTTCGAGGTTGATCTCGAAATTTCCCTTCATAGAAAGGCGGTCGATATTAGTGGTTCCCACAGTGCTCCATACGCCGTCCGCAGTCATCGTCTTGGCGTGTACCATCGCCTCTTCATACAAAAAGATGCGCACTCCGGCGTCAAGCAATTCTGTGTAGTGAGGTCGTCCTACCCAGTCGGCTACGATGTGGTTGGAATACTGGGGCAGCAGCACTCGCACGTCCACTCCGCGCCGAGCGGCGTTCATCAGGGCGTGTTTGATTCCGTCGTCAGGAATGAAGTAGGCCATCGTGATCCACACCCGCTCAGAGGCGCGATCAATTGCTTCAAGATAAAGTGCTCGCACAGGATAAGAGTTATACGCCGGAGTGTTCACTGATGCTCGCAGATTAGATGCCCACGAGCCGGATCCAAAGTCTGGCAGCGCCGGCTGTTTGCGGTGGTTGTAGTACATATTCCACATATCGACGAAAGCATTTTCCAGCTCCCACACCTGCGGCCCCTCAATGCGCATATGTGTATCACGCCAATGGTGGGCATACAGATCTCCGATGTTGTATCCGCCGACGAATCCTACGTGCGAATCCACACACAAAATTTTGCGGTGATCGCGTCCCTTTTTTCTGGCGTTTCCGGTGAGAACGCCAGGGCGTATCAGTGGGAATCGGATCACGTGTAGAGTGGGCAAATCAGGGAAATGGCGGAAACGTATTGGCTGATTGAGATTGCCGAACGTGTCGATAATGATGAACACCTGCACGCCACGCCGCGCTGCCGCAATGAGCTCTTCGCGAAAGAGCGTGCCGGTGCGATCAGCTTTCATAATAAACATTTCGAAAAAAATATGATCTTGAGCTGCACGAATGGCTTTTAACTGGTCGCGGTAAAGATCTTCCCCATAGGTGTAGATCCGCACTGCTGACGGCAAAACGGTGGCATCGAGAGGTTGATGATGTGGAAATTCTCCGCTCGGAGGATTGCGCCGTTTGCGATTTTCGTCGATAGCTATGATGGTGGAAATCGCGAAAGCCTGGGCGCTCAAAATAGTGGCGCCAGTCCACTTCGCCGTGCTAATAATTGCTTCTCGGGTCGGCTTACGCAGTTTCCACATGGTCACAGTCTATATGCAGCTCAACGGTTTTGTGCAGTGAAAATTTACAGTGCAGCGGGAAAACGGCAGTGCAGTGAAAATCCACTGTGTCGTTCTCTGCCCCTCGCACACAGGTTCACACAAGGAGTCTTCTATAGCGCCTCATCACCGGTGCTCGTCACCGAATGGTATTGTTGGCGTCACCGCATGGTATGCCTGTCGGCACGGGGTACGTCGTCACAGAGCTTGCGCGTCACGGAACTTGGGTTGGGTAATCACGCCGTCACGAGACACAGTTAGCTGCCCTAGCGTGCGGGCATTACACTGATTGCATGGCTTCAATTGATAGAGATGAGGTAGCCCGAGTGGCTGCTCTTGCACGTATTGCGCTCACAGATGAGGAAATCGATCGGTTCGCCGACGAACTTTCAGTGATTTCTGACGCTGTAGCAGCAGTTTCTGAGGTGGCCTCGCCCGATGTACCGGCCACGTCTCATCCGATTCCGCTCGCTAATGTGTGGCGTGAAGACGTGGTGGCTCCGCCGAGCGTGGATCGCGCCGAGGTGCTTGCAATGGCGCCGGAGAGCGAAGATGGAAAATTCAAGGTTCCGCAGATTTTGGGAGAGGAGTGAGTGTCGTGGCAGAGATTTTTAACAAGACGGCACGTGAACTGGCAGCTATGCTCCGCGCAGGGCAGATTACGTCGCAAGAACTCACAAGGCTTTTCCTGGATCGGATCGAGGCGCTCAACCCTAGACTCAATGCGTTTCTTTACGTCGATACCGAGGGGGCGCTCGCGCAGGCAAAAGCCGTAGATGAAGATCGCGCAGCGGGCGTCGAGCTTCCCGAGTTTGCTGGCGTACCCATCGCCATCAAAGACAATATCTGTCAGCGCGGAATTCCTACCATGTGTGCTTCTAAAATGCTCGAAGGTTGGAGACCTCCCTACGATGCCACCGTCGTCACCAAACTCCGTGAGGCGCGTCTGCCGATTGTGGGGCACACGAATATGGATGAATTTGCTATGGGCTCATCCACTGAAAATTCGGCTTTTGGTCCCACGCTGAATCCTTGGGATCCTCAGCGTATCCCTGGTGGCTCAGGCGGAGGGAGTGCTGCTGCTGTGGCGGCACATCTCGTGCCTTGGGCGCTTGGCTCAGATACAGGTGGTTCGATTCGTCAGCCTGGGGCGGTGACTGGCACAGTGGGAGGCAAACCTACGTACGGTAACGTTTCGCGCTACGGTCTTGTGGCGATGGCCAGCTCTCTCGATCAGATTGGGCCGGTGACGACGAACGTGCGCGACGCCGCCGCCCTGCAGGAGATCGTAGGGGGCTATGACCCGCATGATTCCACAAGTTTGCGCAGCGGGAATGAGGGGCTGCTGGCCGCTGCTGAGGCTTTCTACGCCGGCAGTGTTGGCGAGTCTGGAGATGAAGCCGCTACAATCGCTGAATCTGGCGCTCCTGGTACAAACTCGGGTGCAGCCGACGATGCGGAATCGGGTGCGTCCAACGCTGATTTTTCAAATCTGCGCATCGGCGTCGTCAAAGAAATGATGGGCGAGGGGTATAGCGAGGGTGTGTTGGCTATATTCCGAAAGGCCATTGAGGATTTCAAGGCACGTGGGGCGCAGATAGTGGAAGTGAGCTGTCCGAGTTTTGCCTATGCACTCGGAGCCTATTATCTGATTATGCCGGCCGAAGTTTCCTCGAATTTGGCGCGTTTTGACGGCGTGCGTTACGGCAATCGGGTGCTTCCGCAAAGTGATCCCGTCACCGTCGAAACCATGATGGCCGCCACCCGTGAAGCTGGGTTTGGCACGGAGGTAAAGCGCCGCATTATTTTGGGCACGCACGCGCTTTCGGCTGGTTACTTTGACGCTTATTATGGTTCGGCTCAGAAAGTGCGCACGCTGGTACAGCGCGATCTGGCTGCCGCTTTTGAGAAAGTGGACGTGCTGCTCTCTCCGACATCTCCACGAGTGGCATTTAAGTTTGGCGAGATTGCCGATCCGATCGAGATGTATATGAACGACATTGCCACGATTCCTGCAAATCTGGCTGGTGTGCCGGCTATTTCGGTTCCATCTGGTTTGAGCGAGGGCCTGCCTGTGGGGTTGCAGCTGATGGCTCCGGCGCATGAAGACGCTCGTCTCTATCGCTATGCGGCAGCGCTGGAAAGTCTGGCTGATCCAGCGGCTTCTCAGGTGCCCGCTGAAAGACTCTCGGCTCTCGCTGGAAAGGAGGATCGCTGATGGAAGAACTGCTTGACTACGACGATGCCGTGACAAAGTACGATCCGGTGATTGGTCTAGAGGTACACGTGGAGCTCTCCACGGCCACCAAGATGTTTGATGCAGCTCCGGTGGCTTTTGGTGGGGATCCGAACACGCTCGTCACGCCGGTATCGCTGGGTATGCCAGGATCGCTGCCGGTGGTCAATCACGCGGCCATCGAGTATGCCATCCGGCTAGGGCTGGCGCTAAACTGCAAAATTGCAAGCAGCTGTCGCTTTGCGCGCAAAAACTATTTTTATCCTGATCTGTGCAAGAATTTCCAGACCTCGCAATCGGATGAACCGCTGTGCTACGACGGCTACCTCGATGTTGAACTCGATGATGGCGCCGTTTTTCGAGTGCCGATCGAGCGCGCACACGTCGAGGAAGATGCGGGGAAGAACACCCACGTCGGCGGAGCTACTGGCCGTATTGAGGGGGCTCTCTATTCGCTCGTCGATTACAACCGCGCAGGAGTGCCGCTGGTAGAGATCGTCACTCGGCCGATTGAAGGCGCTGGCGCGCGGGCTCCAGAAGTGGCCGCGAAATATGTGCAGACGGTGCGCGATATTGCCAGGGCGATTGGCGTCTCCGAAGCCCGCATGGAGCGGGGAAATGTACGTGCAGATGTGAACGTTTCGCTTCGGTCTGCGCCGAGCGATCCTCTGGGGGTACGTTCGGAGACCAAGAACGTCAATTCTTTCACGGCGGTGGATAGCACCATCCGCTTTGAAATTTCGCGGCAGGCAGCTTTGCTTGACGCCGGCGGTGAGGTGCTGCAAGAGACGCGCCACTTCCAATCGGCTGACGGTACGACTGCGCCTGGGCGCGTGAAGAGTGACGCCGATGACTACCGTTATTTTCCAGAGCCAGATCTGGTGCCGATTCAGCCAAGCCGTGAATGGGTGGAGGAGATCCGTTCGTCGCTGCCGGAGCTTCCAGCTGCAAAGCGCAAGCGTCTGAAAGAAGAGTGGGGGCTGGCCGACAAAGAGATGCGTGACGTCGTGAATGCGGGGGCGCTGACTCTGATTGAAGAGTCAGTTTTGGCTGGTGCTAGCGCGGCGGGGGCGCGTAAATGGTGGATGGGTGAGCTGGCTCGCTATGCCAAGGAGCATGAGATTGAGCTTGCAGACGTGCCTGTGACGCCTGCAAATGTGGCCGAGCTAGATGGACTGACCGAATCTGGCAAGCTCACCGACAAGCTCGCACGGCAGGCTCTGGAGGGTGTGCTGGCAGGAGAGGGCACCCCTGGTGACGTTGTGGCTGCACGCGGACTTGAAGTTGTGAGTGACGACGGTGCCTTGGAGAAAGCGATTGACGATGCATTGGCGGCTAACCCCGCCGTTGTCGAGAAGATCAAAGGCGGCAAACTCCAGGCGGCCGGAGCCATTATTGGCGCTGTTATGAAAGCTACTGGAGGGAAAGCTGATGCGAAGCGGGTGCGCGAGCTGATTATGGAGCGGGTGCAAGGCTGAGGCGTCGCTGGAGGGTTTGCCTGTGTAACGGGTGGGGCTCACCGTCCTCGCAGAGGGTGCAGGCGTGCAGGTTCTCGCCGCAGACTCTGGTGCGCGATGATCTGTTAGCAGATGCGCTGCGCTTATTGAGCGCCTGGTGAGCTGCCGCAGTTGCGATCTACGTGCTGAAAAGAAAATGGCTCTACGGAGCCATTTTCTGTATGTGACGAGCGCCACCGTTGTTCGAGTTTGACACCTTCAGCAAAATCGGTCTACTCTAGACGAGTTGCCTCACCGGAGGCTGGAACGAAAAAGGTTCCTATCAGAGAAAATCCTGAGAGGAAAAGTTCCGAAAACGGTTGTGGGTGTGTTGTTTGGTGTCTCAATAGTGTGCTAGTTGTTTACGTGATTTTTTTCTGATGGCATGGCTGGCTGGCTGTTTGTGTTGGTTGGTTGTGTTGTTGGTGTGTTTGTTCTGGCTGGCTGGTTTTGTGCTG